>NZ_JAKSYO010000163.1 GCF_022829635.1 Methylobacterium sp. E-066 | reverse complement strand
GCGGCATCAACGAATCCCCGGCTAGCACCCCGGCGCCGAGATGATGCCGGAAGATCTTCACCAGGCTCGCGGTGTCCGGTCTCTCGATCGCGATCTCCCGATCGAGGCGTCCCGCCCGCTTCACGGCTGGATCGATGTTCTGCGGGTGGTTCGAGGCCGCGACGACGACCACCCCCGGGCGCTCCTCGACGCCGGCGAGCAGCTCGAGGAACAGGTTCACCACCTGGGTCCAGTACTGGACGTACTCGCCGCGGATGCGCGCGCGGTCGGAGATGCCGTCGAGCTCGTCGATGAACAGGATGCAGGGCGCCTGGGTCCGGGCCTGGGCGAACACCCTGCGGATCGCCTGCAGGGTGCCGGAGAGGTAATCCGATGCGTTCCACTCCGCGACCGAGGTCGCCACCAGCGGAACCCGGGCGGATTTCGCCAGGGCGCGGGCGAAGCTGGTCTTGCCGACGCCCGGCGGGCCCGACAGCAGCAAGCCCCGATTGTCGATGTCGGCCCAGGCGAGGCGGCCGAGCCGATACGCCTGCAGATCGACGGCGAGTGCCAGGCCCCAATCCTTGGCCGCCCCGTACCCGTCGAGTTCCTCGAGTGCCGGACCCGTCTGAAGGTAGTCGGCCTTGGCTGCCATGACCCGGGCGAGCGCATCAATACAGGCATCGGGTGAGGCGGCACCCCGGAATGCGATCGGCAGATCGGCGATGTCGAGGGTGCGAGCCAGATCGGGATCGATCCGCCGTGTCGGGCAGCCCCCGGTGACCGCTTCGATGACGAGGTCGAGTGCGCTCTGATCCAGGCCGGGGAGCGCGATGCGATGTTCGGCAGCGCGCAGGAGATCGCGCGGCAGCTGGCGGGTCGGATCGGGCGCGCATCCGACGATGGGAACCCGCGCGTGGAGCGCCGAGGCCACCATGAGGTTGCCGGCATCGGGTCTGTGCTCCTTAAGCGAGCCGTCGCGAACGAGCAGGCCGGCCTGCGTCGGTTTGAGAGCGACCGCTCTGTTGCCGCTCAGATCGATCACCCGAACGCCGGGTCGGAAGGCGCATCGCTCGAGGACGTCCCGCACCGGCTCGACCAGATCGGGCAGGTGCGTGGTGATGACGACGACCGGCGCCTCGCGCCGCAGACGACGCACGAGGCCGTCCTCCGCCGCGATGGCACGAGCGACGAGCACGGCCACCGCGGCGAGGTCCGCCGGGATGGGGACGTGCTCGGTTTTCCTCTCGCCCTCGGTCTGCGCGAGGATAAGTTCGATCGGATCGTCGCTCCCTTCGTCGTAATCGGGATCCGAGCCGAATTCGCGGTTGAGCTTGATGCTCTTGCGCTCCTCCTGCGCCAGGGTTCGAAGGAACGCGCGCGCGAGCGCGTCGGAGGGCTTGGCATCGGAAAACTGGTCGTGCGGAATGGTCGAGGTCAGCGACATGGCATGATCTCCCACAGCCGGGCAGCGGCGCCGGCCGTCAGCGTGATGGCTGGATTGGATGCAGCGACGCGGCTGGCTCGACGGGGTCTAAGCGCTCGGCGGGCGTCGGCTTCAGGAGATCGCCTGCGGTCTAGGCGATAATCGGCATTTAGAACATAACATGAACAAATGCAAGCGCCTTTCCGTGCTGTGATGGGACGCGCCTCGCTTCAAATGCGTTCGCACTCAATGGCTGGGTTGCATAGCTGGAACGATGCGATGCCTGAATCGAGCGACTCTTCTTCAGCCTACTCTCGCGAGCTAGGAGGATCCGATTTGGATGGTTCGGAGAGCATACGATCAGCGGTGTGCCGGTCGATGACGGCGTTGATGCCGTTTGCCTGTCATAACCGAACATGGTCTATGAAGGATCGGCTGGTTTCCTGTTGACGTCGATTAGCGGACCACGTTCCATTCCTTCGCAGTGCAGCGAACCCGCGGTCCGCGGACCGGCTATCGTCGGCAAAACCAAGATATTGTGTTCCGATGGACGGCAACGAGTTCAAATCTCGGTTAAGATTGCTTGGTCGAACTCAAGCCGCATTTGCTCAAGAAGTCGGCGTTGGTTTGCGTACTGTACAAAATTGGGCGAAAAATGGCCCACCATCCGAGATATCTTATGTGTTAGATATGCTTTTTGATTTTGAAATGCCCCTAGGACCCGTGGATTTAATAGCTTATGATACTAATTTATTAAAGACATCGACTTTTCGAAGGCTAGACTCTCTTCTAAATGTCGCTAAATCTGCGGGTTGTGATGACGATTTCAAAAACGTTGTTCGAAGGTGGCTACTTGAGCGCTGATGCCTGACTCGCGGCACAGTATTCTTTGCGAGCGCAGAGTTTTCTCGGCTCCAATCTGTAATCAGTCCATAATCTGACTCGCACTGAAAGAGTCATGTTCGCCACATTGACTTGATGCGGGGCGAGCAGCATTGACTTAAGCTTAACCATAGTGTTGCAAACGGGCGCGTTCAAAATTATGGTTTGAACAGCCTCACCTTTGCCGAACAGAAATCCACCTCGGCGTCCGAGTACTGCATCTACACCCAGCTTGCGATCTTGTGACCGACCTTGAAGGCCTAAAGCCAAAGGAAGTCGAAAACCGTGCTTAAGGTTTCGCCGACAGCCACTCTGGGATGGTGCACGCTAATCTCGATGCATTGACCGCGACGGGTGTGAAACGCTTTCAGGCTTGAGCTGGTCGCTATCAGGCCAAATCACTCTTCAATGCGCATCCTCACCGAGGCGACAGCCTCATAGAGAACGCCGTCCAGCGTGCTGCATGACGAGGACGCGACCGAGGTCGTAAACCTCGGTCGCCGGTTCTGTCTGATCATCCGCAATCGACGCCACCTCGCGATGACAAATCGCAAGATTCCCGTTCGCGAGAGTCATCCTTCTCGGTAAATCGGAACAAACTACCCGTTTGTAGGAACAAACTTTAGCGAGAAATTACACAGGCGAGCTGTCACACGTCCAGGTTAGCCACGCTTAGCGCGTTCTCCTGGATGAACTCACGCCGCGGCTCGACCACGTCGCCCATCAGCTTGACGAACAGGTCGTCGGCGTCGGTCGTATCCTTGACCTTTACCTGCAGCAGGGAGCGCACGTCGCGGTCCAGCGTCGTTTCCCAGAGCTGCTGGGCGGTCATCTCGCCGAGGCCCTTGTAGCGCTGGAGCTGGAGGCCCTTGCGGCCGAAGGCCATCACCGCCTCGAACAGGGCGACTGGGCCATGCAGAACGGTCTCGTCGGTCTTGCGCATCAGCGTGGCGGGCTCGCCGTAGATCTCCCGGAACGCGTCGGCCCGCTCGGACAGGCGGCGCGCCTCCTGGGACGAGATCAGGCTGGCATCCAGGGTGGCGACCTGCTTGACCCCGCGCAGGGTCCGGGTGAAGCGATAGCCGTCCTCGTGGGCTTCGCCCTGCCAGCCCTGCTCGATCTCGTCGGCGATCAGATCGAGGCGGCGCGCGGTCGTGTCGGCCAGGACCTCGGCCTCGCCCAGCCGCGACGCCGCTTCCCCGTCGAACGCCCCGGCCAGCACCGCCTGTTCGACCACGGAGCGGTCGTAGCGGGTGTGCAGGCCCTGGAGCACGTTGCGGAAGCCCCGCGCCTCCTCGACCAGGCTCTTGAGCTGCGGACCGGTGAACTCGGCACCCGTGGAGAGGCGCAGGATCGCGCCGTCGGTGCCCTGGTCGATCAGGTAATCCTCGAGGGCGCGCTCGTCCTTGAGGTAGATCGCCCGGCGCCCGCGCTCGGCTTTGTAGAGCGGCGGCTGGGCAATGTAGAGGTGGCCGCGGTCGATCAGCTCCGGCATCTGGCGGAAGAAGAACGTCAGCAGCAGGGTCCGGATGTGCGAGCCGTCGACATCCGCGTCGGTCATGATGATGATGCGGTGGTAGCGCAGCTTCTCCGGGTTGAAGCCTTCCCGGTCGGTGGACGAGCGGCCGATGCCGGCGCCGAGCGCGGTGATCAGCGTGCCGATCTCCGCCGAGGACAGCATGCGGTCGGCCCGCACGCGCTCGACGTTGAGGATCTTGCCGCGCAGCGGCAGCACCGCCTGGAACGCCCGGTCGCGGCCCTGCTTGGCCGAGCCGCCGGCGGAATCACCCTCGACCAGCAGGATCTCGCATTTCGACGGGTCGCGCTCCTGGCAATCGGCGAGCTTGCCGGGCAGCGAGGCGATGTCGAGGGCGCCCTTGCGGGTCACGGTCTCGCGGGCCTTGCGGGCGGCCTCGCGGGCGGAGGCCGCCAGCACGACCTTGCTCATCACTGAGCGCGCTTGCTGGGGATTCTCCTCGAGCCAGGTCGAGAGGCCCTCGTTGAGCACGTTCTCCACCGCCGGGCGGACCTCGGACGAGACCAGCTTATCCTTGGTTTGCGAGGAGAATTTCGGGTCCGGCACCTGCACGGAGATGACCGCGGTCAGGCCCTCGCGGCAATCCTCGCCGGTGAGCGAGACCTTCTCCCGCTTGGAGACGCCCGAGGAATCGGCGTAGCCGGTGATTTGCCGGGTCAGCGCCGCCCGGAAGCCGGCCATATGGGTGCCGCCGTCGCGCTGCGGGATGTTGTTGGTGAACGGCAAGGCCGTCTCGTTGAACGAGTCGTTCCACCACAGCGCGACTTCCACCCGGATGCCGTCGCGTTCGGCGCGGACCACCACCGGGTTGGTCATACCGTCGATCGGCTTGCGCGAGCGGTCGAGGTAGCGGACGAACGCCTCGATGCCGCCCTCGTAGTAGAGTTCCTCGCGCTTGTGCTCGGCATGGCGCGCGTCGGTCAGCACGATGCGCACGCCGGAATTGAGGAAGGCGAGCTCGCGCAGGCGCTTCTCCAGCGTGCCGTAGTCGAACTCGATCATCGTGAAGGTGTCGGTGGAGGGCAGGAAGGTCACTTCCGTGCCGCGCCGTCCGTTGCCGGGGCCGACGATCTTGAGCGGCGCCACGGCATCACCGTGACGGAACTCCATCGCGTGCTCCTGGTCGTTGCGCCAGATCCGGAGCCGGAGGAAGGACGACAGCGCGTTCACCACCGAGACGCCGACGCCGTGCAGGCCGCCGGAGACCTTGTAGGAATTCTGGTCGAACTTACCGCCCGCGTGCAGCTGGGTCATGATGACCTCGGCCGCCGAGACGCCCTCCTCCTTGTGGATGTCGGTGGGGATGCCGCGGCCGTTGTCGGACACGGTCACCGAGCCGTCGGCGTTGAGCTGCACGGTGACGAGGTCGGCATGGCCGGCCAGGGCCTCGTCGATGGCGTTGTCCACCACCTCGTAGACCATGTGGTGGAGGCCCGAGCCGTCGTCGGTGTCGCCGATATACATGCCGGGACGCTTGCGGACGGCGTCGAGGCCCTTCAGCACGCGGATCGATTCCGCGCCATACTCGGCGGGCTCGTTCGGGGGGATGTCGGCCATGAAATTCCTCGGGCAGGCGGACCAGTTCGCGACGGAGAGACACGCGCCGTCGGGCGCCCACGCCTGCGCTCTCGCTTGGTCCGCCTGATATAGGGGTTCCGCGTTGAGATTGCACGATTTTACGGGCTCGCGCCGGGCCCGTGCACCCGCTTTTCTGAGGCTCCGCGCTTAACGTCGCGTTAGCCCTGGATGCCGCCCGCGCTCGCCGCGTCCAAACGAGCGATCGCGTCCGCCGAAAGCCGCAGATCGGTGGCGCCGAGCAGGTCGTCGAGCTGTGCCACCGAGGTCGCGCTCGCGATTGGTGCGGTGATGCCGGGCCGAGCGATGATCCAGGCGAGCGCCACCTGGGCTTGGGTCGCGCCGTGGTCCCGGGCGACCGAATCGAGCACGTCGAGCAGCGCGAGGCCGCGCGGGGTCAGGTACTTGCCGACCCGGTTCTCCCGAGCCCGTCCCGCCGCATCCTGCGCGGACCGGTACTTGCCGGTGAGGAAGCCGGCCGCCAGGGAAAAATAGCCGATCACCCCGATCTCTTCGGTCCGGCACAGAGGTTCGAGCTCCGCCTCGTAGCCGCGCTCGGCGAGGCTGTAATCCGGCTGGAGGCATTCGTAACGCGGCAGGCCGGAGGCGGCCGAAACCTTAAGCGCCTCGGCGAGCCGCTTGGCGTCGTAGTTCGAGGCGCCGATCGCTCGGACCTTGCCGGTGGCGATCAGGCGCTCGTAGGCGCGCAGCGTCTCCTCCAGGGGCACCTCGGCATCGTCGGTGTGCGACTGGTAGAGGTCGATCCGGTCGGTCTGGAGCCGCCGCAGGGACGCCTCGCAGGCTTCCTCGATGTGCTTGGCCGAGAGGCCCTTGCCGGCCTCGCCCATATCCATGCCGACCTTGGTCGCCAGCACGATTTTCTCCCGGGCGCCCGGTCGGGCCGCGAACCACGTGCCGATCACCGTCTCGGATTCGCCGCCCTGATGGCCGGGCGCCCAGCGCGAATAGACGTTGGCGGTATCGATGAAGTCGAAGCCGCGCTCCACGAACCGGTCCAGGATCGCGAACGAGGTCGCCTCGTCGGCGGTCCAGCCGAAGACGTTGCCGCCGAGGCAGAAGGGCGCGACCCGGAGGTCGGAGCGGCCGATGCGACGCTTGTCCATGCTGTCAGCCCTGAAGGAAGGGATTGGAGACGCGCTCCTCGCCGAGCGTGCCGGTCGGCCCGTGGCCGGGGATGAAGGAGATGTCGTCGCCCAGCGGCAAAACCTTTTCCTTGATCGCCCGGATCAGCTGCTCGTGGTTGCCGCCCGGCAGGTCGGTGCGGCCGACCGAACCCTTGAACACCACGTCGCCGACCAGCGCGAAGCGCGCGTCCCGGCTCACGAACACGACGCTGCCGGGCGAGTGCCCCGGGCAGTGGAGGATGTCGAAGCCGAGTTCGCCCACGGTCACGGCGTCGCCGTCGTCGAGCCAGCGGTCGGGGGTCACGACCCTCGCCTCGCCGAGCCCGTAATTGGCAGCGGTCTCGGGCAGGGAATCGAGCAGGAACTTGTCGGCGAGGTGCGGCCCTTCGATCGGCACGCCGAGGCGCTCGCGCAGCTCGTCGGCGCCGGCAGCGTGGTCGACATGGCCGTGCGTCAGCAGGATTTTTTCCACGCGCACGCCCTGCTCACGGATGGCGGCCTCGATCCGGTCGAGGTCGCCCCCGGGATCGACCACGGCGCCGACCTTGGTGGCGTCGTCCCAGATCAGCGTGCAGTTCTGCTGGAAGGGCGTGACCGGGATGATCCCGGCGCGGGGCGTTCCTGGCATGGGGTTCCGCAGGTTGGCTGCGCCGCCGTCGGCGCTCTCGATCCGGTTCTAGCGCAGAAGGACGCGCACGGCACCCTGCCGGGTGTGGTCAGGCCGTACCGTCCTTCGGTCGGCGCAGGCTGTCGTGGAGGGCCAGCATCTCGGCCATGCCCAGCGACCGGCTGCTCCAGCGGGTCTCGGCGGTGTTCACTTGCGTGAAGCGGTCGTGGGAGCGGCCGCCATAGGCGCCGAACACCACCGAACCGGCTTCGGGGGCATCGCCCTGCGCGGCGGCGGCGGACGCGTCCGGCCGGTCGATCCGGTACGAGGGCGCCGCCGCCTTGCCGGTGACGCCGATCCGGACCCAGGCATCGCCGTAATGCTTCTGGCACATCCGCATCGTCACCAGAACCTGCCGGAGATAGCCCTCGGCATCGTCCAGGCTCTCCAGGACGTCCGCGATCGTCGCGTCTGGGGGGTAATGTTTCGTCCGAACCATATGCAATCCTGCTCCGCGGCGAGCTTTACCGCGCCAGCCGGGGAAGCGCGAGGCGCTGCCCGATCAGCCCGGCGTCCGCTTCAACAGGGCGTCGAGGCCTCCGACCCGGAACCAATGGTAGCCGTAGCCCTCCAGGAACAGGCAGTGCTCGCCCTCCGGGCCGGCTTGGCTGCGCGCTCCGGTGAGCACGTCGACCAGGATATCGTGCTCCGGCTCGGTCTCGCCGGTCCGGAGCGCGACCTCCACGGGCTCCGGTGCCAGGTTGTGCACGCACAGGACGGCGTTGCCGCGCCATGCGTAGCGCAGGGCCAGGATCGAGTTCTTGCCGGTCGGCACCGCGGTGACGTCGCCCCAGCCGATCTCGGGAGCCTCCTTGCGCTGGCGGATCAGGCTCTGCATCCAGTTCAGCAACGACCCCGAATCGTGGCGCTGGTCGGCGACGTTCACATGGGCGTAGCCGTAGGGGCCGTGATCGATCGGCGGCAGCACCGCGCGCTCGGCCTTGGTGAAGCCGCCCTGGTGCTCGGCTGTCCACTGCATCGGCGTGCGGGCGCAGTCCCGCTCCTTGAGGGTGAGGTCGTCGCCCATGCCGATCTCGTCGCCGTAGCGGAGCACCGGCGTTCCCGGCAGGGTGAACATCAGCGAGTAGGCGAGCCGGATCCGGCGCGGGTCGCCGGCCAGCATCGGGGCGAAGCGGCGGCGGATGCCCCGGTCGTAGAGCTGCATCCGCTTCTCGGGGCCGAACTCCGCGAATACCGCCTCGCGCTGCTTCTCGGTGAGCCGGCCGAGATCCAGTTCGTCGTGGTTGCGCAGGAAGATGCCCCACTGGCACGAGAGCGGACGGGGCTTGGTCCGCTCGATCGCCTTCACCAGCGGGCGGGCATCGTGCGCGGCCAGGGCGTAGAAGGTTGATTGGTTGACCTGGAAGTTGAACATCATGTGCATGCGGTCGGCATCGTCGCCGAAATAGTCGAGATCCTGCTTCGGCAGGACATTGGCCTCGGCCAGGATGATCGCGTCGCCCTTGCGCCATTGCAGGAACTCGCGAAAGTCGCGCAGCATGTCGAACTGCTCGCGCGGCTTGCCGCCGACATCGGCCCCCTTCTCGGCAATCACGAACGGCACCGCGTCCATCCGGAAGCCGGACACGCCGAGTTCGATCCAGAACCCCATGATCTTCAGGATCTCGGCCAGCACCTCGGGATTGGCGGTGTTGAGATCGGGCTGGAAGTCGAAGAACCGATGGAAGTACCAGGCGCCGGCCTTCTCGTCGTAGGTCCAGGTCGTCTCCTGCACGCCCGGGAAGACCATGCCCTCGTCGGTGGTGGCCGGGCGCTCCTTCGACCAGACGTACCAGTCGCGGTAGGGCGATTTTGGGTCCGAGCGGGCGGACTGGAACCAGCGGTGCTTGTCCGAGGTGTGGTTGACCACGAGGTCGATCAGCACCCGCAGGCCCCGTTGCTTGGCCGCGTGCGCGAAGGCGACGAAATCGCCGAGCGAGCCGTAATCGGGATCGACCCCGTAATAGTCGGAAATGTCGTAGCCGCCGTCGCGCTTGGGCGAGGGCTGGAACGGCATCAGCCAGACCGCGGTGGCGCCCAGGCCCTGGATGTAGTCGAGCCGCCGCTCCAGCCCGGCGAAATCGCCGATGCCGTCGCCGTTGGCATCCATGAAGGTGCCGACCGACAGGCAGTAGATGACCGCGTTCTTGTACCAGAGATCGGTGATCATGCCGGTCCTCGCCTTCGCTGCACGACGAACGTCAAGCCTCACGAAAGCGTTGCCGTGGGCTGTCTCAAATCAGCCGCGTTGTGGAGCGCCTATCCACCAGCCCCGGCGTAGCGCTATCCCGGCCGGGCCCTGACTCGCCCCCGAATCCGGACCGCATGAACGCCATCCTGATCAAGCTGTTCGCGACGGCCCTGACGCTGAGCCAGGTCACCACGCGGCCGGACGCGGTGCGGACCCAGTTCGATCCGTTCACCGACCAGGCCGAGGTCGTGCGCCTGCTGCGCGACGGCTGCGCCCACATGCGCAAGGCGTTCGACATCGAGGACATCAACCTCGACGAGCTGATCACCACCGCGATGGAGGATCCGACCAGCGTCGCCGGGCCGGGGGCGCCGAAGATCCTGCACGGGCTCAACCTCGACGAGCTGAACACGAGCTACAAGCAATTCTGCAAGGGCGAAAATCCTGCGATCTCGCCGTTCAATGCCCGAGAGGTCATCGAATTCTACGACAACGCCACCAAAGACCTGCCCACCGCCGAGGCGCTCCGGGACAAGGTCCTGCCTGGCATGACCCGGATCCTCGACGGGTCGGGCAAGCCCTTCGCCGAGACCTTCGAGCCGAACGGCCGCCGCCTCGTGGTGCCGATCACCGCGGTGCCGAACCTGGTGCAGAAGGCGTTCATCGCGGCGGAAGACAAGCGCTTCGAGAGCCACCACGGCATCGACGAGCGCGGGGTGATCCGCGCCTTCATCGGCAACCTCGCCTCGCCCGGGCGCCCGGCCGGCGGCTCGACCATCACCCAGCAGGTGGTGAAGAACCTCTCGGTCGGCGACGACGTCACCTACGAGCGCAAGATCCGCGAGATGATCGTGGCGGCCCGCCTGGAGCGGATCCTGACGAAGCCGCAGATCCTTGGGCTCTACCTCAACGGCATCTATCTCGGCCGCGGCGCCTACGGCATCGAGATGGCGGCGCAGAGTTATTTCGGCAAATCGGTCGGGCAGCTGACCCTGACGGAGGCGGCCCTGCTCGCCGGCATGCCCAAGGGCCCGAACTTCTACAGCCCGGACAAGTACCCCGAGCGGGCGCGCGAGCGGCGCGCCTACGTGCTCGCCCGCCTCAAGGAAGAGGGCACGATCACCGAAGCCGAGATGACGAGTGCGGTGAACGCCGATCTCGGCCTGAAGCCGGTCGACGCGACACGGCGCGATTCGGGATTCTACGTCGTCGATTACCTGAACCGCGAGGCGCGCACCTTCGCCGGGGTGGATTCACTCACCGCCGGCTCGTTCACTGTCCGCTCGACCATCAATGCCGGGCTTCAGCGCGCCGTCGAAGGCGCGTTGCAGGACGGGCTCGCCACTTACGAGCGCGGCACCGGCCGCCAGACCTATACGGGTCCGGAACTCAACCTCGCCGACAGCATCCGCCGGATCCAGGCGGCGACGCCCGCGCCGGAAGGCTCGGTCCAGACCGCCCCCGGGGTGACCGGCGCCCGAGTGGAGCCCGCCAAGGAGGCGGCCAAGCCGGAGACGAAGCCGAGCGCGAAGGCGTCCCGGCCCAAGGTCGCGGCGGCTCCGCAGGTCAAGCCGGTCTGGCTGCGGGCGCTGGAGAGCGCCCGGCCGACTTTGTACGACGTGCACTGGCCCGTCGCGGTGGTGCTCGAAGCCGGCCGCGGGCCGGTGAAGGTCGGCCTCGCCGACGGCCGCACCGCTATCCTCGATCCGGGCATCACCCGCAACCGGTTGCAACTCTACGACGTGGTCCGGGTGAAACTCGCCGAGGGGCGCGGCGCACCTCGGGCGCAGCTCCGGGTCCGGCCGAGCGTCCAGGGTGCCGCCCTGGTGCTGGAGAACCAGACCGGCCGTATCCTGGCGATGGCCGGCGGCTTCTCCTATCCGATGAGCCAGCTCAACCGGGTCACCCAGGCAGTGCGCCAGCCGGGCTCGACCCTGAAGCCCCTCACCTACCTCGCCGCGCTGAATGCCGGGCTCCAGCCCAACACGCTGGTGCTCGATTCGGCGGTGACCCTGCCGCCGATCAGCGGGTCGGGCGAATCCTGGTCGCCGAAGAATTACGAGGGCGGCGGCTCCGGCCCAACGACTCTGCGAAGAGGCCTCGAATTCTCGAAGAACCTCGTCACCGCCCGGCTGCTTCAGGGCGGCATTGCGCCGAAGGCTCCGGCCAGCCTGAAGCGGGTCTGCGACATCGCCCTCGAAGCGCAGATCTACGCCGAGTGCGAGCCCTATTACCCGTTCGTGCTCGGCGCGCAGCCGGTGCGGATGCTGGATCTCGCGGGCTTCTACGCGGCGGTGGCCAACGAGGGCGCCCGCCCGGCGGTCTACGCGCTCGAATCGGTCGAGCGAGACGGCAAGGCGCTCTACACCCACGCCCCCCGCGAGCCGGTGCGGATCGGCTCGGCCGACCGGGTGGCGTTCTACCAGCTCAAGACCATGCTGCAGGGCGTGACCCAGCACGGCACCGCGGCGGCGCTCTCCAAGGTGTCGGCCTATGTCGCGGGCAAGACCGGCACCTCCGAGAACGAGAACGACGCCTGGTTCGCCGGCTTCACCAACGAGATCACCGTGGTGGTCTGGGTCGGCTACGACAACGCCGACGGCAGCCGCAAGACGCTGGGCCGCGGCCAGACCGGCGGCCATGTCTCGGTGCCGATCGCATCGAACATCCTGCAGGCCGCCTGGGCGAACGGCATCCCGAAGACGCCGCTGCGGGGCCCCTCCTCCGAGGCGCGCCCGTTCATCGCCGACCTGCCGATCGATCCCCATAGCGGCCAGCGGGTCGCGGGCGGCGGTTTCCTCGAGCATTTCCGCACGAGCGGCGACGGCAAGATGGCCGACACCCAGTTCCGCTTGGTGCCGCGCGAGACCCTCTACGCCATGCGGCCCGATGCCGAGGATGGCGATCTCAACGGCGCCGAGGACGGGGCGAGCGTCGCGGGCGATGTCGATGGCACCTTGACCGGCGAGCGCCCCGCACCGGATCCCTTCGACCCGTTCGGCGAGCGCCAGCCGCCGCGCAGCCGCCGTGCGCAGGGCGATCTGGATTCCTACGGCCAGGACGCCTACAGGCCCTGGCCCGGCCAGACCGCACGCTCGCCCTTCGGGGACGAGGATGCGCGCCGGCCCCGCCGCCGCGACCCGGATTACCTGTTCGGCGAAGACCCGGGCTACTGACCGCCCCTCGATCGATGAGACGCCCGTTGCGCACGCAGCTTCCTGCCGCCCTCGCCCTCGCCCTGACCGCTGCCAGCCCAGTCTGCGCCCAGACGCCGGCCGCCAACACGGTGCCGGGCTCGGAGCGGATCAAGGAGGTGCCCTCGGTCACCGCCCTCGATCCGGCCGCGATCAAGCCCGGGCAGATCCTGTTCACGGATCACCGCGACAACCCCACGGCGCCGGAGAACGGCCTGATCCCGTACCTGGACTGGCTGCGGACGCGCCCGAATGAGGCCGCGGTGCTGGCGCCCTTCCCCGGCTACAAGGAGCCGGACTACACGGTCACGGTGAACGGCGTGACCAAGCCCCGGCACGAGACCCTGAAGGTCTACGTGGCGGAAGGGCGGTTCGTGGTCCCGCGTCCGGCCGAGGCGATCGACCTCCAGGCCTTCGCCAATCTCGGCTTCGTCCAGAAGATGGACCCGGCGATCAAGCACAAGGCGATCACGGTCGGCGAGGTCACGCCGAACAAGGACCCGGCCGCTGCCTTCGCCAAGCGTCCGGACCGCCCCTGGTGCGAGGCGGCCGGCGCCTGCATCGAGTCGCGCTACGACCTCGAAGGCAAGCTGCCGCTCGGCGTGAAGCTCGCCAACAAGCTCGAAGAGGGCTCGGCCAAAAAAATCGCCGAGTACGTCTCGTTTCAGAGCGAGCTGCGGGTGCTCGGCCCCGACCAGGGCGCGCCGCTCAAGGCGCTCACCAAGATCGACACAACGGTGACGGGCGGCCTTGAGCAGACGATCTTCTGGGTCAACCAGATCCTACGCTTCGGCAAGTTTCTGGCCGTGTTCCAGCCGATGCCGAACGATCCGACCAAGACCGTGGTGACCACCTACATGGCGTTGGCGATCAAAGCCGATGTCCTCGACCGCAAGGCCGAATACGCCCGGGTGCCGGTGCTGAAGAACCTGCTGCCGGCCCAGGTGCTGATGGGCAATTCGAGCTTCAACACCGGCAACTCGATCAGCGCCGGCCTGCCGGTCTACGCCCGCAACCGCATCACCACCTTCGCCGACGCGATCGCGAAGCGCTGAGCGGCCGAAGCATCGTCCCGAAAGGTGGTCGCGGGCTTTCGGAAGACGACGATGCACAAGCAAAACCCGAGCGCCGCGTCGTGGATCCCATATCTGAGACGCAGCGCTTGGGATCAGAACCCGCGGTTGCCGATCGAAGGCAGGGTCGGCTGCGTGTAGGCCCGGTTCACGTCGCGCCTTGTCTGGGTGCCGTTGGTGTCGTTCGAGGCCCGGTAATTGTCGAGCCGGAAGCTCTCGGCCAAACCGCTGCGCCCGTCCGGGCTGTCGGTGTTGCAGGCGCAGAGCCCGCCGACCGCCAGGAACGAGACCGCGAGAAGGGTAAAGCGCATGATTGATCCTGGGCGATGCCGAACCGCGCGAGGGATTGCTATCCGCCGCCGAATCGCAGTTTGAAGAGTCGGTTGCGGCATGGTCAGGGCGGCGACAAGTCCGTCAAGACCGGCGGCGAGGCGTAAACCGATTCCGCCGCCTCCGATGCGCGGCGGCCACGGAAAATCTACCTTTCCACGCGTTAGCGGCGGATAGAGGCCGGCATTTGCTTGAAGTACGGCCCCTCCCCCTGGCGAATCCGGGTCCTTCTGGGCCAGAACCGTCGGCGATGAGCAACGTCCTGCCCTTCCGGCCGCGCCCGACCGTCACCCGCCTCGCCCGCTGCGAGGTCGTGACCGTGGCCGGCGACCTCCTCGCCCTGCTGGAGCAGCTCGAGGACGTGAGTGCCCGCGCCGCGGCGATGGGCCGTCCGGCGCTCGAAGTCGAGCGCACGGTTCAGCATCTCCTCGACGCCGTCGGCGCCGTGGAGCGGGCCCTCGACTGCATCGGTGAGGGCGAACAGGTCGCCCCGGCCTGAGCGGTTTTTTGGTCCGACACCGTGTT
Organism: Methylobacterium sp. E-066; assembly: GCF_022829635.1. Lineage (GTDB taxonomy): Bacteria > Pseudomonadota > Alphaproteobacteria > Rhizobiales > Beijerinckiaceae > Methylobacterium. The sequence goes on along the minus strand of NZ_JAKSYO010000163.1, from coordinate 75,565 downwards.
GGGCGATGGCCCGCGTTCGGCAGATGCGGCCCCGCCCCGTTCAGGAGCCGGCGGGTTTGGCCGGCGTGTGCATCATAACGGTTGTGCCCGATCCCCGTTACCGGTGTAACCGGAACGGTTTTGCACAATAGATCTTCGGTCGATCCGAACGAAGACCACATCCCATCCGTGGTCCTTCGAAGTTCGACGCCGAAACCTTAATATTCCGGAACCCTCCCGCGCAGCTTGCGGTTGAGTGTCGGGCGCTCGAAAGCGACGCTGGTTCCGGAGGACGTCATGAGGTTTCGCACGGGCAGCACGTTGGCCGTCATCACTGCCGCCGGGCTCCTCGCCGGAACCATCATCCAGGCGCAGGCAGCGGAAGTCGGGTTCCTGGAGATGCTGTTCGGCGCCCGGCCGGCGCCGCAGCCGGTGCAGCAGGTCCAACCCCCGGGCGCGCTCGACGACCGCGCCGTCTACCGGCGCTCGACACCGCGGCTCGGCAGCGCCCGCCACCGCCTCCAGACCCGGTACGCGGCGCTCCCGGTGCGGATCCGCGCCAAGGAGCCGGAAGTCAGCGACCGTCAGACGCCCATCGACATGAAGGGCGGTGCGGCCGCAGCGCTCCTGAAGGACGAGACGCTCCTGCCCGGAGACATCGTCGTCCTGAATACCGGAGCGAAGGTCTTCACCGGCAATCCCGACACGCGCCACGCCATGCGCGATTTCGAGCCGGCCCACACCTCGCGCTTCGTCAGCAAGGGGACCCGCAAGCAACTGGCCGGGCTGTTCACGCCGGTCGGTGCATCGCCCGCGAACGAGGCCCGTCGGGTCGTGGCGCGCGGACCCCAGTCCACGCCGCCGATGGCCACCCCGATCCCGTCGCAACAGGCCGCGATGCGGGTGATCAACGTTTGGAAAACTGCGCCGTAATCGGCCGCCGGCTTCCGATAAGACAGTGTTCGACCCGAGGGTCCTACCCGCGACCTCATCCTGAGGTGCGAGCGCAGCGCCCCTCGAAGGAGCCCTCCAGCTAGCCGCGCGATCCCTGGAGGTCCCCTTCGAGGCCTCCGCTTCGCTGCGGCACCTCAGGATGAGGGAGAGGGCGGGATGTCGACCTGCCTTCACCGGCAGGCGACTGAGATTGCAGTACCGAACAGGCTCTCAGAAAAAGCGTTCCTTGACGACGATCGTATCACCGGGGCGGACCGAGTAGGTCATCGGCACGATCCCCGAGACCAGCCCGCTCCCGGTATCGCGCGTCAGAACCGCGTAGTCCCGGGCGGCCCGCGGCCCAAAGCCGGCGGCGATCGCCACGGCGGTCTCCACCGTCATGCCGTTGACGAACGGGTACTGGCCGGAGGTCGTGACCTCGCCGAGGATATAGAACGGCCGGTAGGTGTCGACCTCGACCGTCACGTGCGGCTCGCGCACGAAGCCGGAGGCGAGCTTGGCTTCGATCGCCCGGGCCGCCTGCCCGGTGGTCTGGCCGCCGACCTGGACGGTGCCGATCAGCGGCATCGCGATCTTGCCGGCCCCATCCACGGCGTAGATGTTCGACAGGTTGTCCTGTCCGAACACGATCACCCGCAATTTGTCGCCCGCCGAGAGCGGGTAGCGCGCCCCGATCGAGCCGGTGCCGGTGGCATCGAGCTGGTCGGTGCGGAAGGTCGGACGCAGGCAGCCGCCGAGCGCCAGAGTCGAGCCAAGAGCGAGAAACAGAGCGCGCCGGTTCATCACCATCGCCGTCATGGGTGCCAAGTCGCCGTGGTGTAGGCCGTTAAGGTTAATGAACCTTGAGCATCCGGGTGCCCGGTCCCGAATAGGCGAAGGCGCAAGCTTTCTTAACGCTCAAGCAACCTTAACGACCTCTAATAGTGGCGGATGGCGCCGCGTGCCGTCCCGTCGGCCTTCGTGCTCAGAGCGTCTCATGTCTCGTATCAGCCTGCGCTCGCTCCCCGCCGTGCCCGCACAGCGGTCCAGCACCCGGGAGGGCGTCGGCCTCGCGCAGGTACCGCAGATCCTGCGCCGGTCGATCGGCTGGATCGTCGGGCCGACCCTGGTGGTGGCGCTGGGCGCGAGCGTCTTCGTCAACGTGGTGAGCCCGCGCTACACCGGCGAGGCGAAGCTGATCCTGGAGAGCCGCGATCCGGCCTTCGCCCGGACCGCGCAGGAGCGCACCGACCAGCTCGCGCCGATCGACGAGCAGGCGGTGGCGAGCCAGGTCCAGGTGGTGATGTCGCGCGACCTCGCCCGGGAGGCGATCCGCCGGCTCAAGCTCGTGGGCAATCCGGAATTCGATCCCGGTTCGAGCAGCATCGGCCCGGTCCAGCGCGTGCTGATGATGCTCGGCATCGGCGCCAACCCGCTCGACCGCCCGGCCGAGGACCGGGTGCTCGATTCCTATTTCGAGCACCTGCTGGTCTATCCGGCCGGCAAGTCGCGGATCCTGGCGATCGAGTTCCGCGCCAAGGATGCCAAGCTTGCGGCCGAGGGCGCCAACACCATCGCGCAGCTCTACATTTCCTCACTTGAGGCCGACAAGGTCGATACCGCCCGCTACGCTTCCTCCTGGCTCGGCGGCAACATCGATGGCCTGCGCAAGCGCGTTGCCGAGGCCGAGGTGAAGGTCGAGGCGTTCCGGGCCAAGAACGGCCTGGTCGGCAGCGGCGGCGCCACCGGCCAGCCGCTGACCACCCAGCAGCTCGGCGAGCTGTCCAGCCAGCTCTCTCAGGCCCGGATCCTGAAGGCCGACCTCGCAGGCCGGGTGAAGGCGATCAAGGACCTGATCAAGGACGGCCGCGCCTTCGAGATCACCGAGGTCGCCAACAACGAGGTGATCCGGCGCATCGTCGACAACCGCATCGCCGTGCGGGCCCAGCTCGCGCTGGAATCGCGTACGCTGCTGCCGGCCCATCCGCGGATCAAGGAGCTGCGCGCCCAGCTCGAAGACCTCGACGCCCAGATCAAGACCTCGGCCGAGCGCGTGGTCCGCACCCTGGAGAACGATGCCAAGATCGCGGGCTCCCGGGTCGAGAGCCTGCAGGCCGCCGTCGACGGCCAGCAGGACGTGGTTGTGAAGGGCAATGCCAGCGAGATCCAGCTCCGGGCCCTGGAGCGGGAGGCCAAGGCGCAGCGCGAGCAGCTCGAATCCTACCTGTCCCGCTACCGCGAGGCGGCCGCCCGCGACGGCGAGAGCGCCACGCCCGCCGATGCCCGCATCGTCTCGCGCGCCGTGACTCCGGAAGTGCCCTCCTTCCCGAAGAAGCTGCCGATCATCGGTTTCGCGACGTTGGTGACCCTGATGCTGGCGGTCGGCGGCGTGCTGGCGAGCGCGCTGCTGTCCGAATCCGGCCGCACCGAGAAGGATACCGATCTCGATCCTGCGGACCGGCCTGCGCGCCGCGAACCGGAGCTGGACCGCCCGGGCTTCGCCTTCCCGGAGGCGATGCCCCCGGCGCATTGGTCCGAGGCCGCGACCGAGGCCGAGCCGGCGACCGTCGCGGCGGCTCCGGTCGCGCCGCCGGCCGCCCCGCGGGCGCCCGCGGAGGCCTACGACCTCGCGCCGCTGATCGCCCGGATCTCGGCCGTGGCACGCGAACCCGGCGATCGCACCGGCTGCCGCGTGCTGGTCATGGAAACGGAGGTTTCCCACGGCGGCGAGGCCCTGCACGACGCGCTGGTTCGCGCGCTGGGTCGCAAGACCAGCCTCGTCACCGTCGATCTGAACGGCGCCGGCGCCGATCTCGGCTTCACCGATCTCGTGGCGGGAGACGCCGCTTTCCTCGACGTGATCCAGCCGGCGCCCGGCAGCACTCTGCACCGGATCGAGGCCGGCCGCGCCGACGCCTCCGTGCTGTTCGCCGAGCCGGACGCCCTCACCCTGACCTTCGAGGCCCTGGCGGAAGCCTATGATTGGGTGGTCTGCCGGCTGCACGCCGCTCCGGGCGCCGTCGATCTGCTCGAACTGGCGGCCGGCTACATGGACAGCGTGATCATCGCCTCGAACGCCTCCGCCAAGGATCCGGCCCTGGCCGACCTCTACGCCATCGCGGAGGATTCGGGCGCCGGGCAGGTTCTGGTCGCGCAGGACCGTTCGGCCGAGCACGACGCGGTGGGCGACCGGTCAACTCCGGAACTCCGGCTTAACGCCGCTTGAAACGAGCGCGCGCCGAGCGAGCCCGGGCCCGAGGCCACAGGCTCTATCCCCCCCATCCCTATCAGATTCATACATTCGCGGATGTGGCGCGGGTCCCCTCTCCCGTGCGGGAGAGGGACAGGGTGAGGGATGCGCGCTTTCCGGAAAACCCTGGTCCCTCACCCCAACCCTCTCCCGCACGGGAGAGGGGGCGCGTGGCGGACTTTGCAAGCCGAGGTGTGAACATCGTAGCCCTCATCCTGCGGTGCTGCGCAGCAGCCTCGAAGGAGCCCTCCAGGGATCGCGCGGCCAGCTGGAGGCCTCCTTCGAGGTCTCCGCTTCGCTCCGCCGCCTCAGGATGAGGGGGTTGAGTTGGAACGCCGCCGCTGACGACTGCGCGTCCCATCCTCTCGTATGACCCCGCGCAACGCGCATCGAACCGGCTTCACGACCTGCGCGTCAGCTTCCGCAGGCGCGCAACGGCGGCGTAGAGGCGCGGGTCGCGCTTGATCCGGCGCTTCGTGCGGGTCAGGCCAAGTCGCGCCAGCCCGTAGGCGCGGCCCCGCAGGCTCACCGGCACGATCGTCTCGACCAGCCCGATGGTCTCGTCGCAGATGCTGGCCTTGTAGCGCGCCTCGCCGACCCCGAGATCGAAGCTTTGCCGGCCGCGCGCGGTCTGGTCGGCGACGAGGTGCTGCAGCAGCAGATCGCCGGGGCTGAAGCGAGCCACCTCCGGATCGGGATCGAACGCCGTCATCATGCCGCTGAAGCGGTGATCGCTCACGGCGCCCCCGAAGGTCGCGAGCACGCGCCCGCTCTCGGCAAGGCAGAGGGCGTGGATCTCCACCGCCGGATCGGTGCCGGATGCGGCTGCGGTCAGGAACCGGCGGATCGGCTCGGCGGCGTAGGGGTCGGCGACGCCCATCCCGGCGAACCGCACCGCCTTGTGGGCGAAGAATGCCGCGAGATACCGGGCTGCCTCCTCGGGCGTCTCGGCCCGGCGATACGCCAAGGCGCCCTTGGCCTCGATCAGGCGCTTCTCCTTCGAGCGCAGCTTTTTGCGGGCATCGGCGCTGAACACGCGGCGCACCGTCGCCTCGGGATCGGGCCCGAGCATCAGCCCGTAGGCGTCGCTGGCCTCGGGCTCGCCGCCTTCGGCAAGGGGGTTGGCCGCGCCCTCCCACATGCGGGGCTGATGCCGCAACGCGTAGACGTCGATGCCGGCCGGCCGCCCGGCGCGGATCAGGGCGGCGGTCACCTCGCCGGGGGAAATCGCTGCCGCGTCCCGGGTGGCGAAGAGCGGCATGTGGTAGTTCGCATGCGTGTCGCCGACGATCCGCGCCACGGTGAGCCCGAAGGTCCGCGCGAGCACCAGCGGCAGCAGGATCCGAGGGCGGCCCTCCACATCCCGCAAGACGACGATGCGGGCCTCGGCCTCGGTGCCGGTCGCCCGCAGATAGGCGGCGATCCAGTCGAACCGCTGATAGGGTGTGTGCAGGCTCGCCGGATCGGATTCGAGCCGCCGCCACAGGGCCTCCACCGCCGCGAGATCTGAGAACACCTCCGCGGTCAGGGTTCCGGACGCGCGCGCACCGATCATGTCCGTTCCCGCCACCTGGACGCCGGTCGCCATACCCGAATCTCCCGCTGCGTCGGGCCGCGCCCGAAGCCGAAAGCCGACCTTGCTGGGCATGCACTGAATGGTCGGTGACTTCGACGATGTTGCCTGCCCGCGTGGCCCTGTAAATCGCGACTTTGGCTAATACAATCTTCCGGCTGAACTACAGACCGGGCGCGGCTTTCAGCTTTCTTTACCGCGGCGGGTGATGGCTGTTCAGCCAGGGCCGCGCGGCCCGAATGGGTCGAAGCCATGATCTCCTCGCGGGCCAAGCATCGGGTGTTCGCATCCGGCTTCCGCGCGATTCAGGCGCTCGGCGCCGATCGCTGGCTGGCGCCCGCCGCACGCGGCCTCGGGGTGATCCTGACCTTCCACCATGTCAGCCCCGATCCCGTCCCGGCCTTCGCGCCGAACCGGCTGCTCAGCGTCACGCCGGACTTCCTCGACCAGACCCTGCGCGAGCTCGATGCCCGCGGCTTCGAGATCATCGGCCTCGATGCCGTGCCGGACCGGCTCGCCGCGCCGGGATACGAGCCGCCCTTCGCGGTCCTGACGTTTGATGACGGCTATCGCGACAATGTCGAGCATGCCCGCCCGGTGCTGCAACGCCACGGCGTGCCCTGGACCCTGTTCGTGACGAGCAGTTTCGCCGACCAGGGCGGCCGCCTGTGGTGGATCGAGCTTGAGCGGGCGATCGCGCGGCTCGACCGGGTGCGGATCGACATCCATGGGCGTAGCCTCGACCTGCCGGCCCGCAGCCCCCAGGAGAAGGCGCTGGCCTTCGAGGCGCTCTACCGCGACCTGCGCCGCGGGAGCGAGGCCGACCTGCTGGACCGGATCGCCGATCTGTGCCGACAGGCGGGCTTCGCGCCGGGTGCAATCGCATCCGAGCTGTGCCTGTCCTGGGCCGAGCTGCGCGATCTGGCCCGGGACCCGGCGGTGACCATCGGCGCCCACACGGTTAGCCACCCGATGCTCGCCAAGCACGACGCGGCCACCGCCACGCGCGAGATCGCCGCGGGCCGCGCTCGCATCGAAGCCGAACTCGGCCGGCCCGTGCGGCACCTCTCTTACCCGGTCGGCGACTCGACCTCGGCCGGCCCCCGGGAATTCGCTCTGGCGCAGGAGCATGGGTTCGCCACCGCCGTGACGACCCGGCCCGGGCATCTCTTTGCCGAGCATGCCGGCCACCTGCACGCCTTGCCGCGCGTCTCGATCAACGGCTGCCATCAATCGCGCGCGGCGTTGGCGGGGTTGCTATCCGGGGTACCGTTCCTGGCCTGGAACCGGGGCCGGCGGCTCAACGTCGCCTGACGCTTTTTGCCGGAGCCCGAGCCCCGCTCAGGTCACATCGGCCGGCAGAGTCTCGAAGGGATCGTGGGCCGGAACGCCGAGGGGCCTGAAATGCCGGCCGTTTCGGGTCAGGATCGTCCAGCCATGGCACTGAGCCGTGGCCGCGATCGCAAGATCGGCCAAGCCGGGCGCATGTCCCTGTCCGCGCGCCACGTCGGCCAGACGACCGATGTGGCGCGCGACGGCGAGATCGATCGGCAGCACCTGCCCGCCATAGAGGTGCAACAGCGTCTCCAGCCAGTCCGAAAGGCGGTGCGCCTTGCGCGACGCGCCTTCCCGGCGGCTTTTGGCGATGCCGTCCTCGATCTCGGCAATGGTGACCACTGAGAGAAAGAGACCGGCACTGTTCCGGTCCATCCAGGCGATCAGGTCAGCCGCTGGAACGGCCTTGGTCGGCGCGCCGGCCGAAAGGACGTTGGTATCGACGAGGTACACGGCATCAGAGCTCAGGACTTCTGAGACCGCCCGTGTATGAGGGCAGATCCTCTGCCGTTAGCGGCGCAGCCAAGATGAGGCGTCCGAAAGACGGGACCTGCGAAAGTCTCTGCCACTCCTCGAAGCTCAGCAGCACGGCCTCCGGTCGGCCATGTCGCGTGATGATCGACGGCTGGCCCTGCTTGGCCTGATCGATGACAGCCGACAACGTCGCCTTGGCATCGCGAAGCTGGATCTCCTGCATCGCACCTCTCCGTGACCAGTGTAGTCACAGTAGGGATCGCAGGGGGCTACGGCAATGGCGGCACGTCGAGCGCCGCCGTCGTATCGACCCCGCAAGCCTCAACGCCGCCGACGGTGCCGATAGTTCGTCGAAAAGGACGCGTATTGCCGGCCGCCGCGCCGGGACCGGTATCGGCCCCGGCGGCTGGTCGCGGCCTCGACGGCTTCGTCCGCCTGGGGCAAGGCCTCGGCCAGCGCCGGGGCGGCGGCCGCGTCGGCCGAGGCGTAGCCGCCCGCGACGTTCTTGGCCGCCGGTCCGAACATCGCCAGGCACTGGTTGTAGGCCAGGTCGTTCTTCAGCCGCTCGCACTCCCCGATGGAACGCGGCGTGCCCTGCGCGAGGGCGGAGCACGGCGCGAGCAGCACGGCGAGTGCGGCCAGATGCTTGAGGCGCATGGGCAAGCGATACACGAACGGGGTCTCGAACTCGGTTCGGAGGCTTCTGGCGCCCGAGTGCGGCAAAATCGAGGGGTCCCGCTACCGGTCCGGACGCTCCATCCAGCGGATCAGCGGCATCAGGGGAAAGATCCACGCGATTCCAAGGATCGAGTAGAGTACGGCCTGGATCGCCGCCGGAGTCTCGGCGATGCGGCTGTCGGCCAGCGCCATTGCCAGCGGCCCGTACAGGCAGACGAAGGCCAGCATCCCGACCGTGCCGATCAACGTGCGGGTGCGGCGGCGCATCATGATTCCCACAGCCTCGTCTCTCCCTGCGGTGAGAGGGCTATCGCCCGCGGCTCCGGTTGGCAACGCGCGCTCTGCCGCGGGCTGCGGCAGCGCCGACGTTGCCCGCATCCCGCGCTTCCCCTAACGCCACTGCAGGCGGGGACATCCCGGCAACCGCGGAAGGGATACGCGTGGTGATGACAGTCTCGGGCGACCCGCGATCGGGAGCTGTGCGGGCATGGCTGTACCTGGTGGCCGCCCTGGTGGTCGCCATGGTGGCGGTCGGAGGTGCGACCCGCCTGACCGGGTCCGGCCTGTCGATCACCGAGTGGCGTCCCGTGACCGGGATCGTGCCGCCCCTGTCCGAGGCGGACTGGGCCACGGAATTCGCCAAGTACAAGGACACGCCGCAATACACCATCCTCAACCAGGGGATGGGGTTGTCGTCGTTCAAGGTGCTGTACGGCTGGGAATGGGGCCACCGCGTCCTCGGGCGGCTGATCGGCCTGGTGTTCTTCCTGCCACTGGTCGTGTTCTGGTGGCGCGGCATGATCGGCCGGCGCCTCGGGCTCGGATTGCTCGGCCTCGGCATCCTCGGCGGATTCCAGGGCGCGATCGGCTGGATCATGGTCGCGTCCGGCCTCCAGCCCGGCATGACCGCGGTGGCGCCGCTGAAGCTCGCCCTGCACCTGACGACGGCGAGCTTGATCCTGGCTGGGCTCGTCTGGCTGGCGGCCGGTCAGCGCAACGACACGGCCGAACCCGCACCGGATCGCATCCGCTTCGTCGCGGCCGCGCTGCCGGCCCTGGTTCTTGTGCAGATCTTCCTCGGTGGCCTCGTCGCCGGGTCGCATGCCGGGCTGGTCTACAACACCTGGCCCGGCATGGACGGCGTCCTGGTCCCGCCGGTGGACAGCCTGTTCGCGATCCAACCCTGGATCGAGAATTTCGTCGACAACCACGCCCTGGTCCAGTTCGACCACCGGGTGACCGCCTACCTGCTCGTCGTCGTCGCGCTCCTGCACGCGGTCGACGCCCGGATCACCGGTTCGGCCGGCGCGGCCGGGCGGGCCGGCGGCGTCGCCGCCCTGGCCCTGGCCCAGGCCGGGCTCGGCATCGCCACGCTGTTGCTGGCGGTCCCGCTCTGGGCGGCCCTGGCGCATCAGATCCTGGCGATGGCCGTGCTGACTATGGCGGTGGTGCACGCGCGGCTGAGCCGCGGCACCGGTCGCGTCCGGCTTTCAGCCACGGAGCCCGCTCTCGGCTTCGAGGGCTTGGCAGGACGCGGCGCCTGAAACCGGGTGCGGCGAGACAGCCACGCCCAACAAGACTTTTACCACGCTGCAATAGAACCTTGGGATAATCTCCGCGTCAGCACTTTGCATAGGGAACGACTGAGCGCTCTTAAGCTTTAGGCTGCAGGCGTAGCAGGAGGCTTCATGATGTCTCTCGCGGAGGATGGTCGCCCGCTGACCCTGACGTGGCATTACACGCCCCGCGAGATCGTGGCGGACGGTGTGATCCATGGTCTCGGGGTCGTCCTCGGCTTGGCCGGCGCGGTCGCGCTGGTGGCCACGGCGCTCACGGCGCATCTCGGCCTCGGCGAGCGGGCCGCGGTGGTCCTCTACGCCACCGCCCTGGTGCTGATGCTCGGCGTCTCCGCGGTCTACAACCTCTATCCGGTCAGCCCACGGAAATGGCTCCTGCGTCGAGCCGACCATGCGCTGATCTACCTGATGATCGCCGGGACCTACACACCGCTCGTGGCGTTAGTGGGCTCAGGGATCCGCGCCTACCTGCTGCTGGCGGTGATCTGGCTGGTCGCCCTGGTGGGCATTGCGGTGAAGCTGTTCCTGCCCGGCCGGTACGATCGGCTGTCCATCGCCCTTTACCTCCTGCTCGGCTGGAGCGGTTTGCTCGCCTACGAATCGGTCATCGCCGCCCTGCAGCCGACCGCCCTGTGGCTGCTGGCGATCGGAGGCCTGCTCTATTCGGTCGGCGTGCTGTTCCACGTCTGGCGGACCCTGCCGTTCCAGAACGCGATCTGGCACGGCTTCGTGCTTGCCGCCACGGCGTGCCATTACGGCACGATCTGGGCCAGCCTCAACGGTTTGCCACTGACGTGAATTGATCCACAGCAGTAAAACTCCGCTTACCTTTTCGATGAAAAGGCCAATCGAGCCGAGCGCTGTTTAAGTTTACTGCGACGGTCAATGCACCACATTCTCGGGACTGTTATTCCCGGGAGTGATACCGTGGCTGTGAAGCCGAGCGACACCCGAATCCCTCAGCGTCACCGTATCCTGCACGTGTTCCGTGCACCGGTCGGCGGCCTGTTCCGGCACGTCATGGACCTCGCCCGCCTCCAGGTGGCGGCGGGTCACGCGGTCGGGATCGTCTGCGACGCATCCACCGGCGGCGAGCGCGGTGCGCGCGCCCTGGCCGAGCTCAGCACTTGCCTGGAGCTCGGCCTCCTCCGGATTCCGATGCGACGCAATCCGCACCTGTCGGACTGGACCTGCTTGCGGACCGTCGCCCGCCGGGCCGATGCCGTCGGCGCCACCGTGCTCCACGGGCACGGGGCCAAGGGCGGCGCCTACGCCCGCCTCGCCTCGGCAACGGCGATCCGGGCTTACACCCCGCACGGCGGCAGCTACAATTATCGGCCGGGCAGCGCGCTCCATCGGACCTACATGGCCGCCGAGGCCGTGCTCGCCCGCCGGACCGATGCGTTCCTGTTCGAGAGCGAGTACGTCGCCGGCCGGCACCGGGCCTTCGTCGGCGGGCCCGAGCAGGTGACCCGGATCGTCCATAACGGCATCGCCGAATCCGAATTCGCCCCGGTCCCGCTCGCCGAGGATGCCGCCGACCTGCTCTATGTCGGCGAGCTGCGCGAGGCGAAGGGCCTGCCCTACCTGCTCGAAGCCCTGGTCCGGCTCCGCGCCGAGGGCCGGCCCTTGCGCCTGCTGATGGTCGGATCCGGCCCGGATTCCGAGAGCCTGCGCAGCATGGTCCAGCGGCTCGGCCTGTCGGACGTGGCCGCCTTCGAGCCGCCTCAGGCGATCCGGTCGGTCCTGGCCCGGGGCCGGATCCTGGTCGTCCCGTCGCTGGCGGAATCGCTGCCCTACGTCGTGCTCGAGGCCGCGGCCGCGTCGCAGCCCCTGGTCGCCACCCGGGTCGGCGGCATCCCGGAGATTTTCGGGCCGGCAGCGGACGACCTCGTCCCGTCCCGCGATGCCGGCGCCCTCGCCGGCGCGATCCGCCGGGTGCTCGACGAAGCCCCGGACGTCCTGAACGCGCGGGTGCGGGCGCTGAGCGAGTCCATCCACCAGCGCTTCTCGCTGGAGCGGATGGGCGCCGATGTCGTGTCGGGTTACGCAGCGGCGTTCCAGGCCCGCGCGGAGCGTCTCAGCGTCGAGACGCGCAAGGTCGCGCAGGCGCGCACGGCATAGCATTATTGTGGCCCAGTTTTCCCGCGGGTGGGTGTTCCGACAGACGGAAAGCCCATCCCCCACCCCTCATCCTGTGGTGTCCGGCGATCGAAGATCGCTGGGCCTCGAAGGAGCCCTCCAGGGAGCGCGCGGCCGGCTGGAGGGCTCCTTCGAGGCCTCCGCTGCGCTCCGTCGCCTCAGGATGAGGGCGGGGATGGGAACGGTCGAACATGCTCTCGCGCCAGAACCACGCGAATGTGACACGAGCCATGAGCCCGCGATCGACCAAGTACACACGGTCGGGTGCGTGTTTAAGCTTTTATACGATGCCTCGTGCGAGGGTCCCGGCCCAGAGCATCATGCTGAAAGGCAGTTTCCGGTCTTCGGAAACAGATGATGTGACGTGAGGCCCGGCCACTCGCCCGGGAGGAGCCGATCGATGAGCGCGTTCGATATCCGCGATCTTCTCGAGGCCGCCGGACCTCTCGACGGGCAGGCGGCTGCCGCTCGCGGCGACGTGGGTCAGCGGGCCGAGACGCTTGCGCCAGGCCCGGCGGCGATTTCGCCGGTGGTGGTGGCCGGGCTGGTACGGGCGCTCGAATTCGCCCTGATCTTCGCCCTTGGCGCGCTGCTGCATCTGCTGATGTTGCGCGGCCGGGTGCCGTTCGGGCTGACCTATGCCGGCGTCATCGGGCTCGTGTCCGGTCTCTCCGTCGCGCTGATCCAGGCCTCGGGCGGCTACCGAATCTCGGCCTTCCGGACCTTCGCCAAAGCGGCGATCCGGCTGATCGCGGCCTGGTCGATGACCTTCCTGATGGTCGCCGCGATGCTGGTGCTCGCTAAGGTCGCCGACCATTATTCGCGCCTGTGGCTCGGGACGTTCTACGGCACCGGCCTCGCCGCGTTGCTGACCGGACGCTTCGCCCTGTCCCGGATCATCGACAAGCAGACCCGGGCCGGCCGCTTCGATCGCCGCACCGCCATCGTCGGCGGCGGCAAGCCGGCCGAGGACCTGATCGCCGCCCTCGAAACCCAGAGCGAGAGCGGCATCCGCATCGTCGGCGTGTTCGACGACCGCAACGCCGATCGATCCTCCAACGTGGTGGCCGGATATCCGAAGCTCGGCAATGTCGACGACCTCGTCGCCTATGCCCGGCATGCGCGGATCGACCTGATCGTGTTCACGATCCCGATCACCGCCGAGGCCCGAATCCTCCAGATGCTCGCCAAGCTCTGGGTGCTGCCGATCGACATCCGCCTCTCGGCCCACGCCGCCAAGCTGCGGTTGCGCCCGCGGAGCTACTCGTATCTCGGCTCGGTGCCGGTCCTCGACGTGTTCGACCGGCCGATCGCGGACTGGGACGTGGTGATGAAGGCTGTGTTCGACCGTTGCGTCGGCCTGATGATGCTGCTGGCGCTGTCGCCGCTCATGATCGCGGTGGCGCTCGCCGTCCGCTTGACCTCGCGCGGGCCGGTGCTGTTCCGGCAGAAGCGCCACGGCTTCAACAACGAGCTGATCGAGGTGTTCAAGTTTCGGTCGATGTATGTCGATCAGTGCGATGCCGGCGCTGCCAAAATGGTCACCCGCGGCGATCCCCGTGTGACGCCGGTCGGGCGCTTCATCCGCAAGACTTCGCTGGACGAGCTGCCGCAGCTGTTGAACGTCCTGAAGGGCGACCTGTCACTGGTCGGCCCGCGCCCGCACGCGCTGCAGGCCAAGGCGGCCAACACCCTGTATGATCAGGTGGTCGACGGCTATTTTGCCCGCCACAAGGTCAAGCCCGGCATCACCGGCTGGGCCCAGGTCAATGGCTGGCGCGGCGAGACCGACACGTCGGAGAAGCTGCAACGGCGCGTCGAGCACGATTTATTTTACATCGAGAATTGGTCAGTTCTGCTCGACCTGCAAATTCTGATGACGACGCCGTTCGCGTTGTTCAAGACCGAGAACGCGTATTGAGCGTTGGGGTCGGCGCCTTACGGTCGCCGACCCGGTCGGGCCCTACGGCAAAGCGCCGGCCTTTTCCTTCGCCTGCATGATCGTGTTGCGGCAGGCCTCGGCGTTGCCAGCCCTGTCCTCCGCCGCAGCCTTGGCGACGAGCTTCTTGGCCTCGTCGACGCCCGAGGCCGTAGGCTTCACGTCGGCATCGCTCTTGGTCAGGGCCGGCGGGGTCGCGAGCGCCTTGTCGGAATGCGACGAGGTCGTGCCGCCGGGTGGCGTCGTGCCCGTCACCGAGGCGGCACCCGCGCTGTCCAGGCGCTTCTGCAGCGTGGACACCTCGTCGGCGCACGGGGTCGCCCAGGCGGGCGTCGCGGCGGCGAGGGCCAGGGCTGCGAGCGCGAATCTCATCATCATCGAGGCGTGTCTCCGTAACGTTCAGGGCGTGCCCGGCTGCGATCGTCTGGATCGGCCGAGGCGTCTGTGGCTCCCGGAAGAGACGCGGGGCGCCGAACCCCGTTCCTGAGACGTGAGGCCGCACGGCGTTGCACCGCGAGAGCCGAAAACGCGAAGGGCGCCCCGCCCGGTCCTAAGACCGCGCGGAACGCCCTGCTTTCAGAACCGCGTTCGCGTCTCAGTACTTGCGGATGATCGGCTCTGCCGACATCGGCACTGGGTCGGCGCCGAAGGCGTAGCGGATGCCGCCATAGATCGAGAGCGGCTGCGCCAGGGTCGTGGTCCGCGGGTCGCTGATCCGCAGGTTGCCGGCCACCGCGCCCGGCTCGGCGAAGGTGCCGAAGGTGGCGTAGCGGTTGTTGGTCAGGTTGGTGACCAGCCCGAACACTTCCAGGTTCTTGGTGACCTGATACTTCGTCTGGAAGTTCATCACATAGTAGGGCGGCAGTTTGCGGTTCAGGTTCGATTCGTCGCCGCGGTAGTAGGACGACGAGAACGCCTGGAGGTAGAGGCCGACCTGCCAGTTCGGGGTGAGGAAGTAGTCGAACCCGGCCTTGAACTGGTGCGTCGGCACCAGCGGCACGACGTTGCCCTTGCGGACATTGATCGCCCCGTCATCCGCGAGCGGGTTGTTGGGCGAGGACAGGGTGCCGTTGAACTGGAAGGTGGCGTCGATCAGGGCGTAGTTGGCGTAGACCCGCAGGTAATCGGCCGTGTACTCGCTGCCGACCTCGATGCCCTGGCGCTGGGTCGCTGGCACGTTCACGAAGTATGCGCGGGCGGTGTTGCCCGGTGTCGCGAGCGACAGGATGTCGTTCGTCAGGTCGGTGCGGAAGGCGCCGATCTTGTAGGTGATGACGCCGCCGTCATAGGTGTTCGGCAGCTGGCCGCGGAAGCCGACCTCGTAGGTCCGCCCAGTCACCTGCTTGAGCGGCGGATCGGCCACCAAGGAATTCGGCAGCAGGCACGGCCGGTCCGGGTTGGCGCAGGCCAGTTCCAGCGGCGTCGGCGCGCGGTTCGATTCCGAGTAGCTGCCGTAGAGGTTGACCGCGTCGGTGAAGCGGTAGGTCAGGCCGGCGACCGGGTTGATCTTGTTGAAGTAGTGCGTGCCGGTCACGTCCGGCGAGAAGCCGGTGAGATCCTCGCTCTGGATGCGGGCGAAGTTGAGCCGCGCGCCGGCGGTGAGCGACAGCCGGTCGGTCACGTCGAGGGTGTCGAGGGTGTAGAGGCCCATATAGAGGTTCGAACCGTTGACCGAACTCGGCGCGATGCCGAGCGCGCCGGCGGTCCGCAGCTGCGTCGTGCCGAGGCCCGGGATGGTGCCGTAATACGGGTTGTTCGGGTCGGTGGTGATCGACAGGTTCGGGTTGATCACGCCGAGGGTGCTGGACGACTTGAACGAGTAGTTCGCGGCGTCGATGCTGCCGCCGACCACGAAGGTGTTGGGCAGGCCGAACACCCGGTCGCGGTTGGCCGCCTGCAGCGAGCCGCCGAAGCCCGTGGCCTCGGTGTTGGTCACGTCGAGGGTGCCGTACGGGATGCCGGCCCGGAACGGGACGCGCTGGTTCTGCTGGCCCAGGATCAGGAACTGATTGCGGAAGGCCTGGTCGGTCTGACCGGGCGCCCGCGTGAAGCCGTCATCCTCGAAACAGAGGTTGCCGCGGAAGCTGGAGCGGGTGCTGCAATTCTCGAAGTTGCCGTCGTTGCCGTCGACGTAGGTCTGGCTGAAGCGGCGGAAATAGGCGTTACCGGCCAGATCCCAGGTCGGCGACACGTCGACCCGGCCGGTGAGCTGGATCGTGCCGACCTCGGTGGTGGTGGTCTGCGGGTAGGTGAAGATCGCCCGCGGGTCGCGGTGCGAGAAGTCCACGGGCGTGGCGGCGGCGGCGCCGAAGAAGCTGCGGGCGGCGAGCCCGATCAGGTGGAATTCCGAATCCTGCGAGCGGTAGCCGATATCGCCGTAGAGCCGGCCAATCGTGCTCGGGCTCTCGTAGCGCCAGCCGCGGTCGTTCAGGCCATCGCCGGTGAAGTAGACGCTCCACGGGCCGGAGACTTTGCCGTATTCGATGTACCCGGCCGTGCGCGCATCCGAGCCGCCGAAGGCGGTGATCTCGGTGCCCTGCCAGGTGAAGCCGTTCTTCATCTGGATGTTGATCGCACCGCCCAGCGCGTTGAGGCCGAAGACCGGGTTGCCGGTGACGACGTCGATCCGCTGAATCGCCTGCGGCGGGATCAGGTCGAAGTTGACGATGTCGCCGAAGGCTTCGTTGATGCGCACGCCGTTCTGGTAGACGGCGAGCCCCTGCGGCACGCCCTGGACCGGCGAGGCGGTGAAGCCGCGATAGGTCACGTCGGGCCGGTTCGAGTTGCCCTGCGAGTCGGACAGGTTCAGGCCGGGCGTGCGCCGGGCGAGCGTCGCGACGACGTTGTCGGTGCCGCGGTCGACCGTGATGTCGCTCGCCGTGACGGTCTCGACGGTGCTCGGGATCTTGTAGAGCGGCTGCTCGCTGCCCCGCAGGCGGACCGGGCCGATCGGCGGCAGCGCCGAACCTGCGGGCTCCAGCCCGCCCGGGCCGTTCAGGTTCTGGACGCGGCTCGAATTGCCGCCGCCCGAACCGACCGGCGACGTCGAGACGACGCTGATCTCACCGAGGGTCACGGCATTCTGCGCCAGTGCGGCGCCGGGCAGCATCGCCCCCCCCAGGACCGACGCCGACGCGACCAGGCTGCTCCGAAGCGCCCTCAATGACATCCCAAACCCCTTGCCGTGAACCCACGCTCGTTTCTGCCGAGCTTGCGGACACTCTTGGCGGGTGAAGGAAAAGGACACAATTGATCTGAAACCACGCAGGCCCTGTTTCAGCAACCTTTCGGAAATACCGAACTCGAACGCTGCACCACGTGATTTAACAGCAACAGTTTTGACAACGATTTCAGAGACTTAAGGAGTATTTGGCAAGTCGGGCGGGATAATTCGGCAAACGCCGCGGGCCTGCCCGGATCCCCCGATCAGAGCCGCGCCTGAATCAAGCGCCCGATCTCGCCGAGCCGCTGCTCCAGCAACTGCGGCACCTCGCAGACATAGGTGAGCGACTGGCTGCGCTCCTGGAAGATGCGCCGGTCCCAGGCGAACTTGGTCTCGAGCTCCGACTGGTCCTTCGGCAGCTCGGTGGCATCCGTGGCGCTCGGTGCATCCTTGGTCTGGCTGATCTTGTCGGCCTCGTCGCGGATCCGCTCGGCCATGCGCCGCTGGCCCTGGGCGTAGCGCGCGATCCCGCCCATGATCTTGTCGCGCTCGCCGTTAATGACCTCGAACACGCCCGCGTAGACGTGGGTCAGGGACTTGGCTCTGGCGTCCTTGTCGGCGCCGAGCTTGCCGACGAACCCGTCGAGCAGCGGTCCGACCTCGGACAGCTCGGTGCGCCGGGACGCGATCTTCTGGGCGAGCACGGCCGCGTCGTTGTCGCTGCCCCAGTCGCCGGCGGCCGCGATGTCGGGCCCGGTCCAGAACTGGCCGGGGCTCAGGGTCGCGACCTTGCGCTGGACGCAGGGCCAGTCCGGATCCTGCCTGGGCTGGGCCAGGGCGGGACCCGCCATCAGCGCGAGGCCGAGGGCGGGGGCGAGAAGGCGGGCGGCGATGCGGGTCATCGAGGGGTTTCCGTCAGAGCAGGATGCGGAAAAGTCCAGTCCGGTTTTCCGAACTCATCCTGCGATCACAAGGAATTAGGCGTTGTCGCCGGCCGGGCCGCCGCGCCGGGCCATGATGCCGCGACCGGGATCGTAGGCGACGACCGCCATGCCGAAGAAGGCGAGGGTCACGCCGATGACGACCGCGCAGGCGACCGGCTCGAACTGGACATAGAGGGCGTAGCGCACGAGCTGGACCGCGTGGCTGAACGGGTTCAACTCGCAGATCCAGTAGAGGGTCTCCGAGGATTCCCGGATCCGCCACAGCGGGTAGAGCGCCGAGGAGGCGAAGAACATCGGGAAGATCACGAAGTTCATCACGCTGGCGAAGTTTTCCAGTTGGCGCACCAGCGAGGACAGGAACAGGCCGATCGCCCCCAGCATCAGTCCCGAGGCCAGGAAGGCCGGGAGCGCCGTGAGGTATCCGAGCGGGCGAATGTCGGTCTCCCAGAAATACGCCACCGCCAGGAACGCGTAGGCCTGCACGATGGAGACCGAGACGCCCGCGAACAGCTTGGCGAGCAGCAGCAGCCAGCGCGGATAGGGCGAGGTCAGCAGCACCTTCATCGAGCCGACCTCGCGGTCGTAGACCATCGAGAGCGAGGATTGCATGCCGTTGAACAGCTGGATCATCACGGCCAGCCCCGGCACCACGTAGACCTCGTAGAGCACGTAGGTCTGGTAGGGCGGCTCGATCGAGACCCCGAGGGTGTTGCGGAACCCCGCCGCGAAAATGAACAGCCACACCAGCGGCCGGACCAGCGCCGAGAAGAACCGCTCCTTCTGATTGAAGAAGCGCAGCAATTCCCGCCGGACGATGCCGCCGAGACAGATCAGATAGCCGACCGCATCGAGCCGGCCCATCTGGCGGGCGGTTTTTTGGGACGGGGCCGCGGGGACGGCGGTGGCGAGGGGCGTCGTCATGTGAGCGGACCTATACGCAGTAGGCCGGTTCGGTTCGCGCCGCGGCGGTGGTGATGGTCACGCTGTCGGTTGCGGCGGACGCGATGGGCCCCCTCTCCCGTGCGGGAGAGGGTTGGGGTGAGGGACCAGGTCCATCCGGAGAGGTCGCACCCCTCACCCTGTCCCTCTCCCGCACGGGAGAGGGGACCCGTGTCTCGCCCGGAAATGGACGGGGCCGATCGTTCGCGGACGAACGATCCCGTGCAATCTTGAGCCGGCCATGTGACCATCACGCCGCCGCCCTCCCCGGCTCGGCGACCAGGCGGCGGAACGCGTCGGCCAGGCCCTCGCCCGGCGCGCCGATATCCCCGGCCCGACCTCGGGCAACGATGCGCCCGCGGTGCAGCACCACGGCGTCGTCCTCCGGCGCAATCTCCTCGAAGATGTGCGTCGCCCAGAGGACCGACAGGCCCTCCTCGCGGACCAGCGCGCGGACGATGGCGACGATGTCGGCCCGGGATTCGAGATCGAGCCCGACGGTCGGCTCATCGAGCAGCAGCAGGTCCGGCCGGTGGATCAGCGAGCGGGCGATCTCGATCCGGCGCGACTGGCCGCCGGAGAGCGTCCGGACCTTGTCGTGGCGCCGGTCCGCCAGGCCGACCCGGTCGAGCAGCGTGCCGACGCGCTGCTTCCCGGCCTTGCGGGCGATGCCGTGGAGGCTGGCATGATAGAGCAGGTTCTGCTCGACGGTGAGGTCGGTATCCAGCGTCCGGGCCTGGAAGACCACGCCGAGCCGGGCCAGAGCCCGAGAAGGCTCACGGTCGAGCCCATGGCCGAAGATCGAGACCCGGCCGCTCTGGTTGGTGTAGAGTCGGGTGATCACCGAGAACAACGTGGTCTTGCCGGCGCCGTTCGGCCCGAGCAGGGCCGCGAAGCACCCGCGTTCCACCGTGAGCGACACGTCGTCCAGCGCGGCGCGGGCACCGAACCGGTGGCCGACATGCTCGACCAGCAGGGCCGCCTCGCTCATCGGCCCAGCGCCTTGCGGGCATCCGTGACCGCGTCCAGGCACTCGTCGAACTCACCCTCCTTCTGCTCCCGCTCGGCGACCCGGAGGGCTTTTTTGAGTTTTGGGAGAGCGATTTCGGACGGGTTTGCCGCCAGGGCGTCCCGGATCATCGTGATGCCCTCAGCGCAGGACGTTGCGTCGTCGGCCGCGAGGGCGGGTGCGGTCAGGAGGCATCCAGCAATCGTAAATGCCAGGAAAGCCTCGTTTAAGCGGATCCATACTTTGGCATAACGGTCCATGCTGTCAGCAACGCGCCCGCTCTCCCGTGCGGGAGAGGGCTGGGGTGAGGGGCCAGGTTTTTCCGGAAAACGCGCATCCCTCACCCTGTCCCTCTCCCGCACGGGAGAGGGGACCTGCGCTGTCTTCGGTGACGTATGGCCCTGATACCGAGCGCTCGCGGAGGCGCTCTGCGCATCGCGATCTGAGAAGAAAAAGGCACCCATCACTTCACCGTCAGCGTGCCGGTCATGCCCTTCGCCTCCAGGCCGCGCGCCTCCCATTTGTAGGCGCCCGGCTTGATCGCCACGAACTCGACGGCGATCTCGCCGGGATCGTCGAACTCGAGGTGATCGGGCGCGCCGCCGCCATGGATCTCCTTGTGCTCGATGACGATCTGGTTGAGCCAGATGTAGCGGAAGAACTCGGGGGCGTAGAACTTGTACTCCTGCCGGCCCTTGGCGACGATGCGCAGCCGGTAGGCCTTGCCGGATTCGAGCGTGATGTCCTTGTTCTCGACCGCGAAATCGTTGCCCTGATCGTCGCCGAGGACGAGGTCGGGCAGGTTCTCGCGCTTCTTGGTGAGGTCGAGGGCCGAGGCCGGCCCAGCCGCGAACAGGCCGGCCAGAGCGAGGGCTGCGATCCGAAACGTCCGCGTCATGTCGTTCCTACCCCTGTGCCGCCGGTTCGGCGATCCTGTTCTGCGTCATGGACGTTCGATCGAAGGCGCGCACCCCCGATCTGGCGCCTGTGTTCGAGTGACAAACTAGTTCGGGGAGATGGCGACGCCCCAGGGCAGCAGGCCGACCGGGATGCTCTTGACCACCTTCTCGGCGGCCACGTCGATCACCGAGATGTCGTTCGACGTCCCGTTGGTGGTGAACAGCATTTTTTGGTCGGGCGTGAAGGCGAGCTGCCAGACGCGCTGACCCACCGGGAGGTATTTCTCGACCGCGTAGGTCTTGGCGTCGATCACCGCGACCCGGTTGGCCGGGCCCAGCGCCACGAAGGCCTTGGTGCCGTCCTTGGTGATGCGGATGCCGACCGGCTGGATCGCCTCGTCGTTCACGCTGGGGATCTTGAACGTGATCTTCTTCACCACCCGGCGCTGGGCCACGTCGATCACGCTGACCGTGCCGCCGACCTCGGCCGAGACCCACAGGAACTTGCCGTCGGCAGTGAACTCGGCAAACCGCGGCCGGGCATCGACCAGCACGTTGTCGATCACCTGGAACGTCTTGGTGTCGATGAAGTGCGCCATGTTGGTGGTCTCGGAGGTGTTCACCAGGATCTTGCCGTCCGGCGACAGGCCCATCCCCTCCGGCTCGACCCCGACCGGCACCTCGGCCAGGACCTTGTTCTTCTCGATGTCGATGATCGTGACCTGGCTGTCGTCCTCGTTGGCGACGTAGAGCGGGTTGCCCGAGGCATCGAGGATGAACTGCTCCGGATCGGGGCCGGAGCGGAGCGAGCGCACGACCTTGCCGGAGCTCGTGTCGAGCACGTCGATCCGGTCGTCGTCGCTGGCGCAGACGAACACCTCTTTGCCGTCCTTCGACACGGTGATCCCGCGGGGCCGGCGCCCGACCTTCCAGGTCCCGGTGACGGCCATCGTGGTCGTGTCGATGACGCTGACCGAGTTGCCCTTCTCGTTGGTCACATAGGCGGTGAAGGCCAGGGCCGGCCCGCTGAGGGCGAACCACGCTCCGAGGGCGAACACACTCAGACCTGCCTCGACGCGGCGGCGCATGCGACTTCCTTCCCTTGTGACGTCCCGGCGTCCTCGAAGGACGTTCTCGACAGTCGATTGTAGTGCGCCGCCCGCGGGTTGCGAGGGCGCGGGCGGCTCGCCATCGCCGCAGGCGACGCGGAGCCTCATTTGAACTTGCAGGTGGTCTCGGGCAGGTCGACGCCCAGGGTATCCAGCGGCGTACGCTGGTGCAGGAAACCCTGCTCGGGGGCCACCGAGACCAGGGCCTTCGGCTGGACGACGATCACCGGCTGGCGCAGCTGGTGGTCCCAGGGGCGGAAGCTCAGGGACACGCCCTTATAGGCCGGCAGGTTGAAGGCCGGATCGACCAGATACGGGGCGAGGATTGCCGGATCGGCGGACTTCTTGGCGGTGACGGCCTCACCGACGGTGCGGATCGCCGCCCAGGCCTGATAGTCGAGGGGGCGCATCAGCCGGGAGGCGAGCCGCCGGAAGCGGTTTTGCGCCTGCGCGGCGCCCCAGGTCTCCAGCACCGGCGACCACGTGGTCGAGGTCAGCGCCTGAGTGCCGGCCACGGGGCGGGGATCGACGGTGCGGTAGGAGACGTAGTCGCCCCAGTCGCCCTCCTCGTCGGCCACGATCGCCATGTCGTAGTCGAGGCCGCGGGTGAAGACCATCGCCTCGGCCCGGGTCGGGGTATCGCCCCGCGCTTTTGCGAGCGGCCCGAAGGTCCAGGGCTTTTCCGCGGTGATCTTCAGGGCGAACTTGCGGGCGGAGTTGCGCAAAGCCTCGGCATAGGCCTTGTCGGCCTCGGTCGGGCCGACGATCAGAAAGATCTTTCGCCAGCGCATCACCGTCAGGTACTGCGCGATCGCGTCCGTCAGCATCGCCCGCGACGGCAGGATGTGGAACACGTTGGCGCGGCAATCGGCGCCGCGCAGGCGGTCGTCCGGGGCGCCGGCATTGAGCACCACCGCGCCGCTGTCCTTCACCGCATCGGCCACCGCCAGCACCGCGTCGGCCGGCAGGGCGAGGACCAGGTAATTCACGCCCTTGGCGACCAGCTCCTTGGCGGCCGCCACGGCGTCGGGCTTCTCGTCGCTGAGCGCGACCGCGTCCAGCGCGAAGGTCTGCTTGGTGAACCGGCCGGTGGTGTTGTTGTCGGCGATGCCCATCTTGGCGCCGGCCACACCCTCGTCCTCCGGGGCAGCCTCGGCATCGTAGGAGGACGGCGCCGGCTCCGGCCGGTAGATCAGCCCGATATGCGTGTCGATCGGCTGCGGCGCGGGCTGCTGCGCCAGGGCGGCGATGGGCGTCAGGAGCGTGCAGGTCGCGAAGGCCGCGCCAAGGCCGGACCGATACCACCGAGGCTGGGGGACGCGCTGGGCCGGGGCATGTGCAGGATCGTGCATGGGCGCGGCCTCTAGCAGCTTCCGATCCGGCCGCTCAACCGCGGCTTCTTCGTCGGGCGTTCACGTTCGCGTCGTGGGCCACCGGCGCGGCGATGTACATTGCCAATTTGTCCCTTCGCCCGAGCTATAGTGGCTCAAGCGCCGCCCATCGCGGCCATCAACATGGAGAGGGAGCCCCGAGGATGCGCCACCTGTTCGCCTGCGCGGTGACCGCCTGCCTCCTCGCCGGCCCCGCATTCGCCGCCGAGAAGGCCGCGATCTTCCCGGTCGAGCTGTTCGACCCCGGCGCCACCTACGGCACGCGAGCCCGGCCGGTGGATACGAAGAAGCTCGCGCTGGTCACCGACGAGCTGCGCAACGCCCTCCGCAACCAGGCTGGCCTGGAGATCGTCGACACGGCGCCGAAAGCCGAACTGGTCGCCAAGGAAGGGCCGCTCTACAAGTGCAACGGCTGCGCGGCCGACATCGCCAAGAGCCTGGGTGCGGATCTCGTCGTGACCGGCTATGTGGAGAAGGGATCCGGCCAGATCTTCAACCTGAACGTCACCATCGCCGAAGCCGAGACCGGCAAGATGGTGCGCGGTGGCCAGGTGACGATCCGGGCCGATACCGACGACACCTGGGCGCATGCCATGCGCTGGGTCGTGAAGAACCGCCTGCTCGCCGAGCCGCTGCCCGGCAAGTCGTGATTGCGTGCCGCCCATCTTCGAGAGATCCGTGTCCGCGTTCCCCGTTCCGCCCGGCCCCCTGCCCCGCCTCCTCGTCAGCGTCCGCGATCCGGCCGAGGCCGAGGCCGCCCAGCTCGCCGGGGCCGACCTGATCGATGCCAAGGATCCGGAGCGTGGGGCGCTCGGCGCTCTCGACGTGGGACTGGTGGCGGAGATCGTCGCCCGGGTCGCCGGCGCCGCCGTCACCAGCGCCGTGGCCGATCCGACGCCCGAATCCGTCACCGCGATGGCGGCGACCGGGATCGACTGGGTGAAGACCGGTCTCGACATCCGGGACAGGCGCGACACGGCCGCGCTCGCCTATCTGACGGCTGCAGCGCCCGGCCGCTTGATCGCCGTCCTGTTCGCCGAGGACGGACCGGCGGCCGACTTGGTCCCGGCCTTGGCGCGGGCCGGCTTCGCGGGGGCGATGATCGACACCGCCGGCAAGTCCGGCGCCCGGCTGACCGATCTCGCCGAGCCGGATACGCTCGCAGCCTTCACGGCCGCATGCCGGACCCACGGGCTGATGTGCGGGCTCGCCGGCTCTCTCCGGATCACCGACATCCCGACCTTAAGCGCCCACCGTCCGGATTATTTCGGCTTCCGCGGCGGCCTGTGCCGCGATTTCGACCGGCGCAACGGCATCGATCCCTTGCGGGTCGCCGAGGCCGTGCGCGCCCTGCGGCCGAACCATCGGGACGCCGCGTGACGACGATCCTCAAGATCGGCGGCAGCCTGGAGGCGGATCCGGCGCGGCTGCGCGCTCTGCTGGCGGAGGTGGCCGAGGGCGTCCACGGGCGCTGCATCGTCGTGCCGGGCGGCGGCGCCTTCGCGGATGCCGTGCGGGCCGATCAGATCCGCGACGGCTTCGACGATGCCGAGGCTCACCGCCGCGCCCTCGACGCCATGGGCCGCATGGCCGTTTTTTTTCGGAGTTTGGAGCCGCGCCTCGTCCGCAGCGTCGCCCCGTGGGCCGACGATGCCGCGGCCTGCGTCTGGGATCCGGCGAGCCTGCGCGCCGGCAATCCCGATATCCCCGAGAGTTGGGACGTCACCTCCGACAGCCTCGCGCTCTGGCTGGCCGCGCGCCTGCGTGCCGGCCGCTGCGTGCTGGTGAAGTCCGCCGACGCCGCGGCCGACGCGTCCCCTGCCCTTCTGGCCCGGCGCGGGCTGGTCGATGCCGCCTTCCCGGCTTTCGCAAAGCGCTATGGCGGCCCGATCGCGATCTGGGGACCGACCAGCCAGGTGACGCTGCAGCAGCGGGTGGCGGCGTGAGCGCCCCCGAGCACATCGTCTTCGTCACCGGCCGCCTCGCTCGGGCGCGGCTGGAGAAGGTCGCGGCTGGCCTGCCGGCGACGATCCGCTGGAGCATCGCGGATGCTGGCGTGAAGGTCGCCGCGCTGATGACGGAAGAGATCATCCGCCGCCGGGTCGAGATCCCTGAGCGCGCGACCCGGATCGTCCTGCCCGGCCGCTGCCGGGCCGACACCGGCCGCCTAGCCGAGCATTTCCATCTGCCGGTGGAGCGCGGGCCGGACGAGGTGGTGGATCTGCCGGCTTGGCTCGGCCTCGCCGGCCGTAAGGTGGATCTGTCGAAGCACGACCTGCGGATTTTCTCCGAGATCGTCGACGCCTCGAAGATGACCCCCGACGCGATTCTGGCCAAGGGGCTCGACCTCGCCCGCCGCGGCGCCGACGTGATCGACCTCGGCGGCCTGCCGGACACGACCTTCCCGCATCTCGAGGACTCGGTCGCGGCCCTGAAAGGCGCCGGCCTGAAGGTCAGCGTCGATTCCTTCTCCCGGGACGAGCTGGCCCGGGGCGCCCGCGCCGGGGCCGACTACCTGCTCAGCCTGAACATCGACACGTTGGATCTGGCCTTCGAGACCGACGCGGTGCCGATCCTGGTGCCCCTGCGCCCGGACGACCTGCCCTCCCTCGACCGGGCGATCGAGCGGATGCTGGAGGCCGGGCGCCCGTTCCTGGCGGATCCGATCCTGGAGCCGATCCACCACGGCTTCGTGGACTCGATCAGCCGCTACCGCGACACCCGCGCCCGCTGGCCCGACATCCAGATGATGATGGGCACCGGCAACCTGACGGAGCTGACCGAGGCGGATTCGCTGGGCGTCACCGCTTTGCTGGTCGGGATGTGCTCAGAACTGTCGATTGGCAACGTGCTGATCGTCCAGGTCTCGAACCACACGAGACGCACCGTCGAGGAGCACGATGCCGCCCGGCGGGTGATGTACGCGGCAAAAGCCGATTCCGCCCTGCCCAAGGGCTACGGACGGGCGCTGCTCGCCCTTCACGACAAGCGCCCCTTCGTGCAGACCGCCGCGGAGGTCGCCCAGGCCGCCGCCGAGGTCCGCGACCCGAATTACCGGATCGCGGTCGCCGAGGACGGGATCCACGTCTACAATCGCGACACCCACAGGGTCGGCACCGACGCGATGGCCTTCTTCCCCGACCTCGACGTGAAGAGCGACGGCGCCCACGCCTTCTATCTCGGGGCCGAACTCGCCAAGGCCGAGACCGCCTGGCGACTCGGCAAGCGTTACGTCCAGGACGAGCCCCTCGACTGGGGCTGCGCGGCCGACGCCGATGTCGAGGATGCGACGGCCTTCAAGAAGGCCGGCCACACCCGCCATTCCGGCCCCGACGCGCCGCCGCCCGGCACCCGCGACGCCCGGCTGGTGAAGCCCGAGGCGGATGCGGACGTGCCTGAGACGATCTCGGAAGCTGAGGCTCGGGACGAGGCCACGCCGGAGACGCCGCAACCCGCGACAAAGCTGGTCTGCGGCCGGCTGGTGCCGGCGGACAGGGCCTGACCATGCCGCTGATCCTGGAGACGATCGTCACCACGCTCGCGCCGTCCGGCGAGCTGCACCTCGTGCCGTTCGGGCTGATCGGCGAGGCGGACGGCTACGTGCTGGCGCCGTTCCGGCCCTCGCCGACCATCGCCAATCTCGAAGCCAACCCGTGCTTCGCGGCGTCGAGCCCGCGGGACATCCGGGTGATCGCCGGCGCGGTGACCGGGCGGCGCGAATGGCCGACCGTGGCCTGCGCGGCCATTCCCGGCCGGCGGTTGGCCGACAGTTTCGGCCATGCCGAATTCGAGGTCGCGTCGGTCGAGGACCACGAGACAAGGCCGCGCTTCCGCGGCCGCATGGTCCATTCCGCCGCCCACGCGCCGTTCATCGGCTACAACCGCGCCCAGGCCGCGGTGCTGGAGGGGGCGATCCTCTCGACCCGGCTCCACATGCTTGAGCCGGACAAGGTGTTGACGGAGATGGCCTACCTCGCCATCGCCATCGCCAAGACCGCGGGCCCGCGCGAGCGTGAGGCCTGGGGCTGGATCGAGGACAAGGTCGCGGCGGCCCTCGGCCCCGAGGCGCGCGTCCTTGATCGGGACGAACGCTAGATCCGTATCCGGGCGTTCGGATGCGGGTCTGACACTCACTTGTGACACGCACTGAGGCGCGAAACCGGTATCCCCATCACCGGAATGCGCCCTGGAGGCGGGAGGAGCAGGACACGATGAAGACAATGACCCTGGCCCTGGCGGCCACGGCTGCCCTGGTGGCGGCGACCGCGCAGGCCCACGGCCCGACCCGGCGCAAGATCTCCGAGTCGATCGAAATCAGCGCACCGGCCGACAAGGTCTGGGCGGTGATCGGCGACGTGAAGAACGCCGACTGGATGCAGAACGTCACCAAGACCGAGGTCAGCGGCGACGTGCCGACCAAGTTCAAGCGCACCCTGACGCTGAAGAACGGCAACCAGATTCAAGAGACCAGCAACAAGTACAAGCCGGACGACAAGCTGTTCTCGTACTACATCGAGAAGGTCGACGTGAAGGACCTGCCGGCCAACGACTATTCGGCGACGATCACGGTCGAGCCCGCGGGCGACGCCAAATCCAAGGTCGAGTGGAAGGCCGCCTTCTACCGCGGCTACATGAACAACGATCCGCCGCCCGAGCTGAACGACGAGGCCTCCGAGAAGGGCGTCGGCGACTGGATCAAGGCGAGCCTCGCCAACCTGAAGGCCAAGGTCGAGAAGGGCTCGTGAGCCTGAACAGGCGCGGCGCGGCGCTCGCCGCCGCCCTCGCCCTGGTCGCGACGCTGGCCCGCGCCGAACCGGCGCGGGAAGCGATCGTGACGGCCCAGCTCGGCGGCGTGGTCGAGATCGTCGACCTCGCCGCCGGCAAGGTGGTGCGCAGCATCGCCCTCGACGGGGCACCGGCCGGGATCGCCCTGTCGCCCGATCGCAAGCGGGCCTACGTCACCCGGCCCGAGGGCCATGGCCTCGCCGTGCTCGACCTCGATGCCGGTCGCGTCGTCGCCGAGGTGCCCCTGCCGGGCGGACCGCTCGGCGTCGCCGCCGATCCGAAGGGCGGCACCGTCTACGTGGCGGATTGGTATGGCCACCGGCTGTTCGTGCTGACCGAGCGCGACGGTACGCTGGTTCCCGACGGCGAGATCGTGGTCGGCGCCTCGCCCTCCGGCATCGCCATCGCGCCGGACGGCGGCACGCTCTACGTCGCCAACCGGGAGGCCGACACGGTCTCGGTGGTCGACGCACGAACCCGCAAAGAATCCAAAACAATCCCGGTGGGGCAGCACCCGTTCGGCATCACCCTGGATGCCGCCGCCGGGCGCGCCTACACGGCCAACGTCACGAGCGACGACGTCTCGGTGATCGACCTCGCGGCGGGGCGCGAGATCACCCGGATTCCCACCGGCCGGCGGCCCTACGTGATTGCGCTGTCGCAAGGCCGCGGCTTCGTCACCGACCAATATGCCGGCAGCGTCACGGCCTTCGACCTCGCCACCCTCAAGCCGATCGCCGACATCGATGTCGGCGACCATCCCGAGGGCATCGCAGCCGATAGCGACGGCCGCCTCTACGTCGCCAACTGGGGCGACAACACGCTGAGCGTCCTCGACGCCCGCACGCTCAAGGTGCTGGCGACCATCCCCACCGGCAATGGCCCGCGGGCGTTCGGGGATTTTCTGCGCTGAGACTTTGCGTTTGCATCATCTTCTCCGAAAGCCGGAAACCGCCTTTCGGGATGATGCCCTAATCGATCTGGCGGTGCGGCGCCCGGCGGTAGGCGACCCGGGCGACCACCAGGGCGCTGCCGATCTGGAGGAAGCCGGATTCGCCGAGATCCGGCGGCGCCCAATGTGCCTGGAGCAGCAGCCGCGTCAGCGCGTTCAGCGCGAGCAACGTCAGGCAGAAGGCCGCTGCGGCGAGCAGGCTGGCGACGAACTCGGGCATGGCTTCATCCCCCGTGTCGAACACGGACAGACTAGCAAGCCCTACGCCACGGGGAAGCCCGGCCTCTCAGTCGATCAGCGCTTGCGGGCGACAGCCGCCGGGGTCCCGGCCTGGGCAGCCGGCGCGGCCAGCCGGGGCGTCTCGACGGAGAGCCGCTTCACTGGCCAGCCGTCGCTCCAGCGCTCCATGTCGGCGAGGCGCGGGTTGTTCTTCATCGCGTTCGCGTCCGACCCGCCGAAGGCGGCTGCCGCCGCGATGTCGAAGGTCTTCCAGAAGCCCAGGTAGTCCAGGGCGTCGACCCGGGCGATGTTGATCTGCGACACGAGCGTCTGCTGTTCGCCGGTCAGCGCCATGTCGGCGGACCAGCGGAACGGCGGCGGTTTCGGGGTGTCCTTGGCCGCGTCCTTCGGCTCCGGCCCCGGCTTGATCGCGCCGCCGTCATAGGCGGTGTCGGTGCCGGCGGGCGCCGCCAGCGTCGCCGTGAGCGCCGGGAAGCCGTGATCGTCGGACAGGGCGCGGACGAACAGCTTGCGCTCGATCGGCACGGCGCTGGCCTCCCGCAGCAGGCGCTTGGCCGCGAGGTCGGCCGCCCGCGTGTCCTTGTCGCCGACCATGGTGATGAGCAGCGTCGACGGGTCGATGCCGGACAGTTCGGTCAGCGCGATGCCGCGGGATTTCGGGCCGCTGGCGATGCCGCCGGGCGCCGCCGCGAAGATCAGCTTCGGGACCGGCAGGCCCTGCTGCTTGGCGCCCGCGGCCATGTCGAAAGCGATGGGCGCGCCGGCGAGATGCCCGATCAGCGCGACGCGGCTCAGATCCGGCTTGGCGTCGGCGTCGGAGGTGAGGTCGGCGAGTGCGGCCTTGACCAAGCCCTCGGCGATGCCGGGGGCGTCGGCCGGGCGGGTGCGGTTCACGTCCTGGAAGCGGGGATAGAGCACCAGCCAGCCCTGGCGGGTCAGGTGATCGATCCAGCCGCCATAGCTCTGCGGATTGACCACGCCCCAGCCGTGCAGGAACACCGCGACAGGCCGGCCGGCGGGCGGCGCGGCCCCGGCGGCGTGGAACGCGAAGGTGGTGGCGGTCCCGCGCCCGAGCAGGCGCTTCACGATCGTCGCCTTGCGGTCGCCGACGCTGCCCGGACCCTCGGCCGGCTGAGGCGGCGGCGCAGCGGCCTGCACGCTCTGGATCCCGGCCAGGGCCAGGATCAGGCCAGCGGCAAGCGATCCGCGAAGGAAATGAAGACGCATGAGGGGCTCGACTGAGAGACGCGATGCGTCGGCAGGTCAGAGCCCGCTGAATAGCAGATTCCCCCGCCTTGGCGACTCGTGCCGACCCGTCAGGCGGCGAAGGCGCGCTCGGCGTCCGTATCGTCGAGACGGAGCGCCAGGGCCATGATCTCCGCCGGCACCTCGTCGGCCGCCGCGGCGTAGTGGGCGCGCAACTCGTCGCTCAGGGTATCCACGACCTGGGCCTCGGGCGCGTCGTCCCAGGGACGCCGCCGCAGGGAGTCGGCGTGATTGGCAGCGACGATGTGCATGATGAAGTCTGGGCTCGACGGCGTTGCACGGGATGGGGCGCCGGGCGCTCCGGGAGTGGCGTACAACCCGGAGTTGGCTTCAGGTTTCCAAGCCCGGCGTAATTAATTTACCACCCGGCCCGATCACCGCCGGGCCGGTCGTCCCCGAGGGACGCCCCGCTGCCTGCTCGACCCAGGCCAGGATATCCTCGGCGCGCCACGGCTTCGGGATGAAGGTCGCCGACATGCGCAGGTCGCTCGGCTGGTCGCCGGCATCGCCCGAAGTGAGCAGCACCCGCACCCGCGGCCAGGTCACACCGATGATCCGAGCGAGTTCGAAGCCGCCGATCGGGCCGGGCGTGCGCACGTCGGAGAACACGACGCTGACTTCGTCGGCCCGGTCCTTGAGGATGGCGAGGGCTCGGTCGGCGGTCTCGGCCTCAATCACCGTGAAGCCGGTATCCTCCAGGAGCGTAGCCGCAAGGAAGCGCTCGTCGGGTTGGTCCTCCACGACGAGAATCACGGGCTTCTGTCCGGGCTGTACCGAATCGCTCATGGGCCGGGACACTCTACAGGGGCTGAACGGCGGTCGCGACGATCAGTTCAACGCCCCGATCGCCGCGGTCGGCCGGACCCGCGCAGGCACAGATCCTCCCGAGACCCTGGCATATTCGACAAGTTGTGGCCGTGTCCCGGGAAGCACAGCCCACCGGGAACATCTCGCCAAGACGGCGGAAACCGGCGGGTTCAGCCGACGCCGTGGGCTTTCAGGAAGGCGAGTGCCCGATTCCAGCCATCCTCTGCGGCGTCCTTGCGGTAGCTCGGGCGGTAATCCGCGTGAAAACCGTGCGGTGCCTCCGGGTAGATCACCAGTTCGACGCTCTTGCCGGCCTGCTTGGCCTTGTCCCGGGCCTCCTCGGCGGAGGCCGGCGGGATGCCGGTATCGGCGCCGCCGTAGAGGGCGAGCAGGGGCGCGTTGATCTCGGCCGCCACGTCCCCGGCGGTGCGCGGCTGGATGTCGGTCCGCTCGCCGCCGAGGGGCCCGTACCAGGCCACCGCCGCCTTGAGGTCGCGACGATGCGCCGCGTAGAGCCAGGCATCCCGCCCGCCACGGCACCAGCCCATCACCCCGAGCCGGCCGGGATCGCCCTTCGCGGCCGAGGCCGCCCAGGCGGCGGTGGCGTCGAGATCGCCGATCCACTGCGCGTCCGGGGTCTTGGAGATGACGTCCCGGATGATGACCTTGGGATCGGTCATGGTCGAGAGATCGCCCTGGCGGGCATAGAGTTCGGGGGCGACCGCGCAGTAGCCGGCCTTCGCGAGCCGCCGGCAAATGTCCTTGATGTATTCGTGGACCCCGAAGATTTCCTCGATCACCAGCACGATCGGGAATGGGCCTGCGCCGTCCGGCACCGCCCGGTAGGCAGGCATCGGGCCGTCGGCGGCCGGGATCTTCACCTCGCCGGCCTCGATGCCGGCCGCATCGGTGTGGATCACCTGCGCCTCGACACGGGTCGTCGCGACGGTCCAGCCGCTGATCAGGCTGGTCATCACGAAACCGCGCCGCGAAAGCGGTGACGTCACCAATCCGTCGAGCCCGCCAATATCAGCATCCGCCATGATCATCGCTCCGCGTTCCCGCCAAGAGGGCTATCCGGCGGGCATGGCCGCGGTCAAATGCACCCGGAGCCTTGGGCTCATACGGGGTACGCAGGTTTCGATCGTACCGTGGGCGCAGAAGGCGCGGGTTCACTCTCCCGTGCGGTCTAGCGGATTCACACTTCGCAATTCGGACTGTCGTCGGCGGGAAGAGAAGTCCCTTTCGAGGCAGACACGCGGGCTCCCTCCCCCCTTTGCGGGGGAGGGTGGCCCCCGGAGGGGGTCGGGAGAGGGGAGCAACGGTGCAGAAGTCGGGTCCGGTCCTCATGAAGGTCGCGCCCGTTTCTGAGGCCGGGTTCCCCTCTCCCGACCCGGCCTCACGGCCGGCCCACCCTCCCCCGCAGAGGGGGGAGGGAGACGCGCCTGGGTCCGGCCGTTGCTTCCATCCGGCTACGATGTGTGACCCTCGTTGCCCGTGCGGGAGAGGGAGCCTGACGCAGCCTGCAACAGCGCGTGCGCCTCAAACTTATGTAGCCCGTAGGCTTCAGCCCCCTGCTGCAACGAGCGCACGGGCCGGGCGCGGGGCGGCGACGCGGACCGTCTCCGGGAGGGCGCGGGGCTTGAGCACATCGGCCAAGGTGACGAAGGTGTCCGAAGCCCGCGCCTCCACGGCCCGGATGCCGTAGCCCAAGGCGAAGGAGCGGTTCAGGCCGGCATCGCGGGCGATCCCGAACAGCTCCAGGGCGCCCAGGAACGCCTCGCGGAACAGGCTCGGCCGGCACCAGCTCTTCTCGGCCATCTGCAGCGGCCAGTCCCACAGACCCTCGGCCCGCCGCGCAGCCACGGCATCCCGGCTGATGAAATAGCCGGTGCCGCGGTGCTCAAGCCCGTCCGCGTTCACCGACCAATCGTCGTTGCCGAACAGTTCGGCATCGGCCACGTCGCTCATCGGGTCCTCCGCGCTGTGCCGGCATTCCGAAGCACCGGAACAATGCCGGAACATTGGCGCGGAACATCGCAGCGGTCAAGGCGATTGTTCCCGCTGCGTTCGCAAAAGTCCGTTCCGATTCATCGGCTCTTGAACAATGGGTGCTCGACACGGTCGCCGGCCTGGATCCCGAGCTTGGCTGCCGTACCGGCATTGAGTTCGAGGACGGCCGAGACCGGGCTTCCGGACGGGATGATCGCGGTCGACAGCGGCTCGGTATCGGCCGCGACCCGGCTGACGATGCCGTCCGGACGGATGAACAGCATGTCGAGCGGCAGATAGGTGTTCTTCATCCACATGGTCACGGGTTCGGTACGCTCGAAATCGAACAGCATGCCGTGATCGGCGGCCATGTGCCGGCGGAACATCAGGCCCCGGGAGCGGCCGGCATCGTCGCGCATGACCTCGACATCGAACCGCTTCGGGCCGGCCTTGGTGACGATGCTCAGCGGCTCGGTCTTGGCCTGGCTCTCCCGTGCCGGGCTCTGCGCGGAGACGGAACGAAGGGCGGCCGGTGCAGCCAGGACCAGACAGGCGACGGCGGTCGCCTGCGCGACGCGGGAAAGGGCTTTCACAGGCACATGCCTCTCGGGAAACGCGGGTACGGGCGGTGTCAGATAGCGCGTCCGGACCGTGCCGTCAGTGCGAGGTCGGAAGCGCTCCGTCGATCAGGCGGATCTCGGCCGCCATCACACCCTTGGAGCCGTCCCCATAGCGCACCAGCACCGCATCCCCGGGCTTCAGCTCCGCGATGCCGTAGCGGCGCAGAGTCTCCATGTGCACGAAGATGTCGGGCGTGCCATCGCCGCGGGTGAGGAAGCCGAAGCCGCGCAGCCGGTTGAACCATTTCACCACCGCCGTCTCCAGCCCGCTCGTCGGCGTGACCGAGACATGGGTGCGCGGCATCGGCATCTCGGAGGGGTGCACGGCCGCCGATTGGTCGAGGGAGATCACCCGGAACGCCTGCCAACCGCGCGGACGCTCCACCGCCTCAACAACGATACGGGCGCCTTCGCTGGCGCCCTGGAAACCGTCCCGCCGCAGGCAGGTGACGTGCAGCAGGATATCGGGGGCGCCGTCATCGGGCACGATGAAGCCGAAGCCCTTCGACACGTCGAACCACTTGATGCGGCCGGAGACCTCGACGAGGTCGAGCGCCTCGTCCTCACCCTGCACCGCCTCGGCGGCCCGGGCGTCCTCGATCCGATTGGGGTTTTCCGGCCCGGATCCGCGTTCGTCAGACATGGCCGAGCAACCTACACCGAATCACGCCGCGCGCTCTCACGGCAAGATTAACGAAGTCCTGACGCCCGGAAAGCCCATATGACCGGCACAGGAGCTTTGCCGAGTTGCAATCTTGCCCGGGGGAGGCAGGCCCGCAACAGTCGATCGGTCGCAGCCCCGGCCGGGGAATGCGTTTTCACGCCGATCGAGCCGTCTGGATCCCCTTCGTGACCCTGTCCAGCCGAGTTTTCGCGAAGGGCGGGCAGGCCACTTCACGTTTTCGAGAGGGTATCGGAGCGGCAAAAGGGGCCGGCGTCGCGAAACTCTCGATGGTGGCATCCTGGGCGCCGGCGTGGTTTGAGCCACCGGCTATGCAAACCGACGCACACCGCCCCGCCGCGCAACGCCGCTTGCCGATCATCGACGCCGTGCGGGCGGCAGCGCTCCTGGCGATGGCGAGCTACCACACGCTCTGGGACCTCGGATATCTGCGGCTGACGGCCGAGAACTACGCCCTGACGCCGGCCGGTCACCGGGCGGCCGAGGCGATCGCCGGCACGTTCCTGATGCTGGTCGGGGTCGGGCTGGTGCTGATGAACGGCCGCGGCCTCCGCCTGCGGCCGACCCTGATGCGGCTCGCCCGGATCGGCGGGGCGGCGTTCCTCGTCACCCTCGGAACCTGGCTGGCCTTCCCGGACGCCTACGTGTTCTTCGGGATCCTGCACTGCATCGCCGTGGCGAGCGTCCTGGGCCTGCCGTTCCTGTTCCTGCCGGTGCCCGTGACGGCGCTGGCCGCGGCGGCGGTCTTTGCGGCGCCGCTTCTGGTGCGCGTGCCGGTGCTCGATGCGCCGATCCTGTATTTCCTCGGCCTCGGTTCCGGGACGCCGCGGACCAACGACTACGTGCCGCTGTTCCCGTGGTTCGGGTTCGTCCTCACCGGGATCGTCCTCGGGCGCCTCGGGCTTCCGCTGCTGGCGCAATCACGCCTCGGCGCCTGGACGCCGCGCTCGGCGCTCGGCCGCGTCGCGACCTTCGCGGGGCGCCACAGCCTCGTGGTGTATCTCGTCCACCAGCCGGTGCTGCTCGGGCTGATCACCGGGCTCGTCACCCTGACCGGCCCGAACCCGCTTGCCGGCCTGCGGGCGTTCCGGACCGATTACGTGACGATCTGCACCCGCACCGGCGGCGAGCCGCCGCTCTGCCGCATCGCCGCCCGCTGCACCTCCGACGCGTTGCTCAAGGAGGATCTGTTCCGGGAGGATGGCCGGCCGTTCAGCCCGGAGGAGCGGCTGCGGGCGCAAGCCCTGTCGCAGGGATGCTACGGGGCGCTCGAGGCGGCGCCTCGGGTGCGGCGGTGAGGTGATGGGTCGGCTTCTCCCACCCACGCCCTCATCCTGAGGTGCGAGCGCAGCGAGCCTCGAAGGAGGTCTTCAGTCTGCTCGCGATCTCTGGAGGCCTCCTTCGAGGCCTTCGCTTCGCTCCGGCACCTCAGGATGAGGGCGCGGGTAGGATTGGGGAGCACTGCAGCGTAACCGTCGTCCCGCGGCGAGCCCCCCAAAAAATCAATCCTTGGCGCGCTCGACGTAGGCGCCGTCCGCCGTCATCACGACCACCCGGGTGCCGGCGGCGATGTGCGGGGGGACGGTGGTGCGCACGCCGTTCGAGAGCGTGGCCGGCTTGTAGGACGACGACGCGGTCTGGCCCTTGAGCACCGGTTCGGTCTCCATGACCTCCAGCGTCACGCGCTGCGGCAGCTCGATGGTCAGCGGCACGTCGTTGTGGCTCGCCAGCATCACGACCATGCCCTCCTGGAGGTAGGGGGCGGCGTCACCGACCACATCGGCCGGCACCGCGACCTGCTCGTAGCTCTCGGGATTCATGAAGTGGAACCCTTCGGCATCGCTGTACAGGAAGGTGTGCTCGCGATCCTCCACGAAGGCCCGCTCGACCTGCTCGGTTGTGCGGTAGCGCTCGGACACCTTCACGCCGTCCGTGATGCGGCGCATGTCGAGCTGGGTCACCGGGGTGCCCTTGCCGGGGTGGATGTTCTCGGCGAACAGGATCACGTAGAGCTTGCCGTCCTTCTCGACGACGTTGCCCTTACGGAGCGTTGAGGCGATCACCTTCACGGAATTAGGTCCTGCATTGACAAGGCGGGTCGGCACACGCCAAGCGCGTGCACTGGATCTAGGCCCCGCCACTATCGCATCTGCGACGCCGTTGCCAGCCGGCGGCCATCAACCGGGGCGCGTGGGTTTGAAACCGTGCCGAGGCCGCTCGGGGGAACCGGAACCAGCCCTCTCCCGACCGAGAGCCTGTCAGGATCGCGCGATGACAACGCTCAGGATCACCTTGCCCGCCCGACGCCGCCCCCGTCGGGTCGCGCTCGGCCGCTCGGGAGCCGGGCTTTGAGCAGTGTCCCCTCCCCCTGGTGGTCGCCCGATCGCCACGCCGACCGGCGGCCGCGGCTCCTGCTGCGTAACCGCATCCTGGCCGCGTTCCGGGCCTGGTTCGCCGCGCGCGACTTCGTCGAGGCCGAGACTGCCTGCCTGCAGGTCTCGCCGGGCAACGAGGCGCATCTCTCGGCCTTCGCCACCGAGGCGATCGGCGCCAGCGGCGCCCGGACGCCGCTCTACCTGCACACCTCGCCGGAATTCGCCTGCAAGAAGCTGATGGCGGCCGGAGAGACCCGGCTCCTCAGCGTCGCCCGGGTGTTCCGCAACCGCGAGCGCGGTCCGCTGCACCATCCGGAATTCACCATGCTGGAATGGTACCGGGCCGGGGTGCCCTACACCGACCTGATGGCCGATTGCGCTGACCTGCTGGCGCTCGCCGCCGAGACCGCCGGCACCGGCCGCTTCCGCTATCGCGACCGGGAGACCGACCCGTTCGCCGAGCCGGAGCGCCTGACCCTCGCCGAGGCTTTCAATCGCTTTGCCGGCATCGATCTCCTCGCCACCCTATCGCCCGCCGGCGACACCGACCGGGACGGCCTCGCCGCCGCCGTGGACCGAGCCGGCCTGCGGGTCGCGCCGGACGATACCTGGGCCGATCTGTTTTCCCGGGTGCTGGTGGCGCGGATCGAGCCGCATCTCGGCATCGGTCGGCCGACGATCCTGTGCGAGTATCCGATCAGCGAGGCGGCCCTCGCCCGCCCAGCCCCGGGCGATCCGCGGGTGGCGGAACGGTTCGAGCTCTATGCCTGCGGGGTCGAGCTCGCCAATGCCTTCGGCGAATTGACCGATCCGGTTTCCCTTCGCAGGCGCTTCGCAGGGGAGATGGCGGAGAAGCTGCGGGTTTACGGCGAAGAATACCCGATCGACGAGGATTTCTTCGACGCATTGGCGGTGATGCCCGACGCCTCGGGGATCGCCCTCGGATTCGATCGCTTGGCCATGCTGGCCTGCGGCGCGAACCGGATCGACGACGTCCTCTGGACCCCGGTGGCGGAGACTTTGCCGTGAATCGCACCCTGCGCAGCGCCGCCGATCTCGCGGCGGCCGGGTTGCTGTCCGGCCCCGAGGCGGACGCTCTACACGACGTGCTGGCCCGCTACGCCGTCTCGGTCACCCCCGATATGGCCGAGCTGATCGACCTCAATGATCCCGCCGATCCGATCGCCCGCCAGTTCGTCCCGCGGATCGCGGAAAGTGTCGTCGCCCCGGAAGAGCGGGCCGACCCGATCGGCGATGAGGCCCACGCGCCGGTGGTAGGGATCGTGCACCGCTATCCGGATCGGGTGCTGCTGAAGCCGCTGCACATCTGCCCGGTCTATTGCCGCTTCTGCTTCCGCCGGGAAATGGTCGGGCCGGATGGGCTCGGCTCGCTGACCGAGGCCGAGCTCGACGATGCCCTCGCTTACATCGCCGGGGACCCGCGGATCTGGGAGGTGGTGCTCACCGGCGGCGACCCGTTCGCGCTCTCGGCCCGGCGGCTCGGAATCATCGCGGACCGCCTGGCGGCGATCGAGCACGTCCGGGTGATGCGGATCCATACCCGCGTGCCGGTGGTGAAGCCCGATCTCGTCGACGACGATCTGGTACTGGCGCTCAAGACATTCGGGCGCGCGGTGTTCGTGGCCCTGCACGCGAACCACCCGCGCGAGTTCACCCCGGCGGCCCGGGCGGCCTGCGCCCGGCTGGTCGATGCCGGAATCCCGATGGTCAGCCAGTCGGTGCTGCTGCGCGGGGTCAACGACGACGCGCCGACCCTGGAGGCGCTGATGCGGGCCTTCGTGGAGAACCGGATCAAGCCCTACTACCTGCATCACGGTGACCTCGCGCCGGGCACCGGCCATCTGCGCACCAGCCTGACGGAGGGGCAGGACCTGATGCGCGCCCTGCGCGGCCGCCTCTCCGGTCTGGCGCAACCGACCTACGTGCTCGACATCCCCGGCGGCCACGGCAAAGTGCCGGTCGGACCCGGGTACCTGCGCGACTCGGACGGCGAGACGCGGGTGACCGATCCGAACGGGTGCGAGCACGCCTACCCGCCGAAGGCGTGACGGAGATTTTCTGGTGACGATGCGCAAGCTCTGGGGCCGGCTCACCTCGGTGAACGTGCAGAAAGCGGTCTGGGCGCTGGACGAGGCCGGGCTCGCCTATGAGCGGATCGAGGCCGGCGGCGCACACGGCGTCGTCGACGATCCCGCCTACCGCGCCAAGAACCCGAACGGGCTGGTCCCGACCCTCGAGGAGGACGGGTTCGTGCTCTGGGAGTCGAACGCCATCCTGCGCTACCTCGCGGCCACCGCCCCCGCCCTCGCGCTGCCGGCCGATCCGCGGGCACGCGCCCCTATCGAGCAATGGCTCGATTGGCAGGCCACCTCCTTCACCCCCGCCATGCGCGACGCGTTCTGGCAGCTCTACCGGTCGGCGAATCCGGACCAAGCCGTGATCGCCGCCTCGCTGAAGCGCTCGGAGGCCTTCGCGGCGATCCTGGAGGCGCATCTGTCCGACCGGGACTACGTGGTCGGCCAAAGCTTCGGCATCGCCGACATCGCGCTCGGCTGCGCAGCGCATCGCTGGCTGAACCTGCCGACCGAGCGCGTCGAGCGCCCGGCCCTGCGCCGCTGGTACGAGCGGATCGCCGCCCGGCCCGCGGCGGCCCGGGCGCTCGGCGAACCGATCGCTTGAGTCCGAGCTCGGCCTTGCCGGCGCGCCCATGCGATCCACCTTGAGCGGACTCGCCGATCCGTCCGGCGCCAGCCTTCCACGGAGCTTCTGATGGCGATCGACCCGACCCTGCGCGACGCGCTCTCCGCCGTGACGCCGGCGAGCCTAGCCCGAGCATTGGCACGGGCCGGCGTGAAGGCGTTCAGCCCACGCGGCCTGTCCGGTCGCGGCGGCAGCGCCATCGGCCCCGCCTACACGCTGCGGATGATCCCGGCCCGCAACGACGCCGCCGGCGACCTCGCCGCCGCCATCGATGCGGTTCCAGAGGGCGCCGTCCTTGTGATCGATGCGGCCGGCTCAGGTCTCGCCCTGCCCTTCGGGGCGATCGTCGCGGCGCGGCTCGCCCAGCGCGGCGTGGCCGGTCTCGTCACCGACGGCGCCCTGCCGGATACGGTCGGCCTGCCCGTCTGGTCCGCGCCGGAGGCCGGGAGCGAGACCCTGGCCCTGGTCGGCGCCCAGGAGCCCGTGTCCTGCGGCGGTGCCGCGATCCATCCCGGCGATATCGTGGTCTGCGGATCCGGCGGCATCGTCGCGCTGCCGGCCGACCTCGCCGAGCGGGCCGCCCTGGAAGCGGTCGAGCAGCAGCGCCTCGACCTGTGGATTCAGCGCGAAGTCGAGAAGGGCGAGAGCCTCGCCAGCCTGTTGCCGCCGGACGCCGCCGCCCTGGCTCGGTTCGAGGCCGAGACGAAGTCGGCTTGAATCGAACCATGTTTCTTGCGCTTTCCAAAGTGACTTACTTCTTGGTCACGCCGTCGAATTTCTTCATTTTCCTGGGGTTGATCGGGTTTGCTCTGTTGATGATGCGCCGCCGCGCCGCAGGCATCGCGTTCGGGGCTTTCGGCTTCCTCGGGCTGCTGCTCGGCGGGCTGACGCCGCTATCCGCGCTGATCCTGCTGCCCCTGGAGCAGAGGTTCGCAGCCTATCCCGCCGCCGATCGCGCTGCTCCGACGGGGATCATCATCCTCGGCGGCGCGATCATGACCGGCGTGTCGGAGGCGCGCGAGCAAGTCGTCGTCAATGACGCCGCGGAGCGGCAGATCTACTTCGCCGACCTCGCACGCCGCTTTCCGGATGCGCGTCTCGTCTTCACCGGAGGCAGCGGCGTCGTCGGGGGCGGAACGCCCGAGGCCGACATCGTCAGCCGTGAGGCCGACGCGATGGGTCTGCCCCGCTCTCGGCTGATCCTGGAGAACCGCTCGCGCAACACCTACGAGAACGCGACCTTCTCGGCGGCCCTAGTCCAGCCGAAACCGGGCGAGCGGTGGCTGCTGGTCACCTCGGCCTGGCACATGCCCCGGGCGATCGGGTGCTTCCGGCAGGCCGGATTCACGGTCGACGCCTTCCCGGTCGACTACCGCACCCGGGGCTGGATCGATACGACCCGGTTCAAGGGCTTCGCCTCCGACGGGCTGCTGCAGCTCGATCTGGCCGTGAAGGAATGGATCGGCCTCGCGGTCTACCGGCTCGCCGGCTACACGTCGGATTGGCTGCCGGGGCCGGAGCCGGAGGCCGCACCGGGCAGCGCCAGCCGGTAGATGCCCCGGAAATCGTCCGGGTCGACCGGCTTGCCCTTGCGCAGGATCGCGACCCGGCCGGCATGGGCGAGCCGCACCGCGACCCGGCGTACCGGCTGCATCAGCGGACCCCACCCGTCCGGATGCGGGCCGCCCAGCGCACGGGCAACCTCGGACGGGCAGATGGTCTTGCCGGCGCCGCGCTCGGCCACGAGGCCGAGCAGGGTCTCCTCGATCGCCGCCTCGTCCGCCTTGGTGGTGTTCATGTCCGTGCCTCCTCGGCGGGGGCCAGGAGCGGACCCTCGTGCGGCCCTTCACCGGCCTCCAGCAGCGCCTTGCGGATCTCCGAGGCGAACTGTCGACGCCACATGATGACGACGACGGCACTTGTCGAGGCGATCAGCACGTACGGGCTGATGAACCAGCCGAGATAGGCGAGCGCGAAGAAGAACGCCCGCTGCCCGCGGGCGAAGTGCCGCCCGGCGCTGACATTCATCGCCGCGAGCCGCCGGACGGCGCGCATCATCTCGGTATCGCTCACGCCCGAGCCCTTCGGCGGCACCGCGCCGAGCAGGATCGCCGCGTAATTGAACAGCCGGTAGGCCCAGGCGAATTTGAAGAACGCGTAGACGAACACCACGGCGAGGCCGGCGACCTTCAGCTCCCAGGTCGTGCGGTTCGCCATCGTCCCGAACGGCAGCGTCGCGAACAGGTTGAGCACGTCGTCGCCGGAGCGCGACAGGGTCAGCACCGAGCCCAGCGCGATCAGCGAGGTCGAGGCAAAGAAGGCGGTGCCGTTCTGGAGCGAGGCGTTGATCTGCGTGTCGACCACCCGGTTCTCGCGCCCGATGATCTGACGGGCCCAGTTGGACCGGTGGACGTTCATGATCTGGCTCAGCGAGATCATGCGCCCGCGCAGGCGGCCGACCGACAGGCCATACGCGACCCAGGCGAGGATGAAATACGCCAGTGCCCCGAGATCGAGGGGCGAGAAGGCGGCGCTACCTGTGGTCAGGTCGATCATGATCTCGGGGTCGCGAGGAGCGGACGATGGAAACGGCCCGCGGGGCCATACCAGTCGCAGCCGCCCCGCAGAACCCGTCGCGCCGCCTTAGGCCCGGTCAACCCCGCAGGATCTCGAACCGATCCGTTTCCGGCGGATCGCCCC
Organism: Methylobacterium sp. E-066; assembly: GCF_022829635.1. GTDB lineage: Bacteria > Pseudomonadota > Alphaproteobacteria > Rhizobiales > Beijerinckiaceae > Methylobacterium. The sequence goes on along the minus strand of NZ_JAKSYO010000163.1, from coordinate 33,091 downwards.
CCTCGTGCACGGCGACATCGGAGACCCGGGCGCCGGGCGGTCCCGACCGGCACAGGGCCACCATCTGATCGACGACGTCCGCCGGGCCGCTGAACAGGGCCTCGACGGAGCCATCGTGCCGGTTGCGCACGAAGCCGGACAGACCGCGCGCCCGCGCTTCGGCCTGGGTCCAGGCCCGGTAGGAGACGCCCTGGACGCGTCCCTGGATGATGACGGAGACGGTGCGCATCGTGCTCACGAGATAGGCACCGTCCCCAAAAGGCCCGCGCAGATACGCGCGGGCCGCCAGACCCTTACTCGGCCGCCATCGGGCGACGGATGCCGGCGCCGACCGGGGCCGAGCGCGTCTCGCCGGTGCGGACGTGGGTCGAGTAGAGCATCAGGCCGGTGAAGGCGAGGCCGCCGACGATGTTGCCGAGCAGCGTCGGGATCTCGTTCCACAGCAGGTAGTCCATGACGGTCAGGTGACCGCCCATCAGGATCGCCGACGGGAACAGGAACATGTTCACGACCGAGTGCTCGAAGGTCATGAAGAAGAACACCGTGATCGGCATCCACATGGCGATTACCTTGCCGGGGACCGACGTGGACAGCATCGCGCCGATGACGCCGGTGGAGACCATCCAGTTGCACATCATGGCCCGGACGAAGAGCGTCAGCATGCCGGCGGCACCGTACTTCTCGTAGCCGAGGGTGCGGGCCTCGCCGATGCCGGCGATTGCCTTGCCGACGGCATTCGGCTCGGTGGCGAAGCCGAAGGTGAACACGATCGCCATCATCAGGGCGGTGGTGAGTGCGCCGGCGAAATTGCCGAAGAACACCAGCGTCCAGTTGCGGGCGATGCCGGCCACGGTGACGCCCGGGCGCTTGTCGATCAGGGCGAGCGGCGTGAGTACGCAGACGCCGGTGAACAGGTCGTAGCCGAGCAGGTACAGCATCGAGAAGCCGACCGGGAACAGCAGCGCCCCGACCAGCGGCTGGCCGGTGGTCTGGTTGATGGTCACCGCGAAGGCCGCGGCGAGCGCCAGGATCGCGCCAGCCATGTAGGCCCGGATGAAGGTGTCTTTGGTGGCCATGAAGACCTTCGATTCACCGGCATCGACTGCCTTCTTCACGAAATCGGCGGGCGCCAGATAGGACATGCGAACCTCTCCCCGCACGCGGCCGCCGATCGCCGTTGACCGAATGGCACGCTGCGCAATCACGACAGCTGGCCGGAGCGTAGGGTGGTGTCGCCGCCCCGGTCGATCGCGAGCAAGCAGGTTGCGTACCAGTTGCCGCGCGTTCAGGCGGGCGGACCACGCATCCAGCGACTGAGTTCGCGAATATAGGCGGGCGACAGCTGTGCAGCGCGCGCGGCGTCCAGCACGGCGTCGAGATAGCCCGGCCGCGGCCTGCCGGGTGCGGTGGAGCGGCCCAGATAGATCAGGGCGCGCTTGACCCCGCTGGTCGTGGTTACCGGCAGCGTCGCCTTGGCGTAGAGGCCGCTGGCGACGCCCTCGTAGCGATCGAGGGCCGGGATGTCGTCGAGGGCCAACTCCCACAAAACGCCATGGACGGCGCGAGCGGGATCCCGGACCACCGAGGCGTAGCCCTCGCGCATGATGATGAACCGGTGCCCCGGCAGCCGCCCGCCGCCGATCAGCCGCGAGACTGGGCAGCGCAGGGCCATCGCGGCGGCATCCATGTTCGCGCCGTAAGCGAAGTACAGGGGCATGCGGTGCCGGTCAGCGGCTGGGCCGCCGACTCATTCCCCGGATTTGCGCTCTTCCCGCGCAATCGCCCACTCGTTCAAGCGCATTGCCGTATAGGCCACGGTGATGGCGACCGCCGGGATGACGAACGTCACAAAGATCTCACCCGAGCTCATGGCTTGATGCTCCGCAGCACGCGCCTGCCAATAGAATGTATGCCGATGCCTGCTGAAAGCCAGATCGCCGCGAAGAAGGCGGTGGCCGGACGCAAGGTAGGCGCGCTCGCGACTCCAAAACTCATGGCCGTGATCGGCGTTACGAACCCGATCACCACAAAAGCCACCGCGATGTTGTTCAGCGCGGTGGCTAGGAGCTTCGTCTGCTCGTTGTGAATCGCAGTCACGACGACCGCGCGACGATCAGGCGAATTCCAGGATCACCGCATCGACCGCAAGGCTATCGCCTTCCTTGGCGTGGATCTTCGCGACCGTGGCGTCGCGCTCGGCGCGGAGCATGTTCTCCATCTTCATCGCCTCGACCACTGCGATGGGCTCGCCGTTCTTCACCTCCTGGCCCTCGGTGACCAGGATCTGCTTCACGAGGCCCGGCATCGGGCAGAGCACCTGCTTGCCGGAGCCGGCCTGCTCCTTCACCGGCATCAGCGCGGCGAGCTCGGCCTCGCGGCGGGTGTAGACGCGCGCCTCGGCCGCCGCGCCGGCATGCTGCAGGAACACGCCGTTCAGCAGGCCGCGGACCTGGATGGCGACGCGCTCGGCGCCGATCGTGCCGATCCAGACCGGCTCGCCAGGGCGCCACGCACTCGCCACCGTGAGCGCGGTGCCGTCATCCCGGGTGACGATCAGGTCTTCGCCCTCGGGCTCGACGGTGACCGGGTAGGATTGCCCGGCCAGGATCACGACGCGGTCGCGCTCGAAGGCGAACAGGCCAGGCGCGCGCATCTGCCCGGAGATCCCGCGCTTGCGCTGGTTGAGCTTGTGGTCGATCGCCGCCGCGGCGGCCATCATGCGGACCGCCACCGCGCCCGCGGGCTCCGGGGCGACGAAGCCGTTCGGAAACTCCTCGGCGATGAAGCCGGTGGAGAGCTCGCCCGCCTGCCAGCGCGGATGGGCCATCAGCGCCGAGAGGAACGGGATGTTATGGCGGATGCCGTCGATCGCGAAGGCGTCCAGCGCATCGCCCTGCGCGGCGATCGCCTCGGCGCGGGTCGGCGCCCAGGTTACCAGCTTGGCGATCATCGGATCGTAGTGGATCGCGATCTCGCCGCCTTCTTCCACGCCGGTATCGTTGCGCACGATCGCGGTGCCCTGCCGGCCCTCCTCCGGCGGCCGGTAGGTGGTGAGCCGGCCGATCGAGGGCAGGAAGTTGCGGGTGGGATCCTCGGCGTAGACGCGGCTCTCGACCGCCCAGCCGTCGAGCTTCACCTGCTCCTGGGTGAGCGGCAGCTTCTCGCCGGCTGCGACCCGGATCATCAGCTCGACGAGATCGAGGCCGGTGATCATCTCGGTGACCGGATGCTCGACCTGCAGTCGCGTATTCATCTCCAGGAAGTAGAAGGACTTGTCCTGGCCGGCAACGAACTCGACCGTGCCGGCGGAATCGTAAGAAACGGCCTTGGCGAGGGCGACGGCCTGCTCGCCCATCTTCCGGCGGGTCTCGGCGTCGAGCAGCGGTGACGGCGCTTCCTCGATCACCTTCTGATTGCGGCGCTGGATCGAGCACTCGCGCTCGCCGAGATAGATCACATGGCCGTGCTTATCGCCGATCACCTGGATCTCGATATGCCGCGGGTCGGTGATGAACTTTTCTACGAACACCCGGTCGTCGCCGAAGGACGAGGACGCCTCCGACTTGGCGCGGGCGAAGCCCTCTGCGACCTCGCCCGACGAATGGGCGATGCGCATGCCCTTGCCGCCACCGCCGGCCGACGCCTTGATCATCACCGGGTAGCCGATCCCGTCGGCGATCTCGACGGCGTGCTCGGGGCTCTCGATCACGCCGAGATAGCCCGGGACGGTGGAGACGTTGGCGGCCGCGGCCGCCTTTTTGGACTCGATCTTGTCGCCCATGGCGGCGATGGCGCCGGGATTGGGGCCGATGAACACGATGCCGGCGGCCTCGAGCGCCTTCGGGAAGGCCTCGCGCTCGGACAGGAAGCCGTAGCCGGGATGGACCGCCTGGGCGCCGGTCTGCCGGCAGGCCTCGACGATCTTCTCGATGACCAGATAGGACTGCGCGGCGGCGGCGGGGCCGATATGGACCGCCTCGTCGGCCATGGCGACGTGGACCGCGTCGCGGTCGGCGTCCGAATAGACTGCGACCGTCCTGATGCCCATCTTCCGGGCGGTCTTGATGACCCGGCAGGCGATTTCGCCCCGGTTGGCGATCAGGATCTTATCGAACATCGCTGGCGCATCGCTCTCGAGATCGCCGGATTGCACACCGGCTTGACTGTCCCGATAGATCAGTTGTGCCGCTGACGGAAGCTGCGCCTTGGTCTTAGGCTCAAGCCGCCAGGGCGAAGGTGATGCGCGGAGCCTGGCTCGCCTCGCGCGTCCAGCGGTTGGCGTCGAGGGCGAAGGCCATCAGAGCCTCGGCGCTGCCCTGCGCCTCGCGGACGATCTCCATGGCGATCCGGGCGCCGACCGGGCTCGGGCCGTCGCGGCCGGTGAGCGAGCCGGCGAGCCAGGCGGCGACCTCCCGGTCGATATAGCCGGTCGGGCGCAGGCCCCACACGGCGAAGTCGACCACCGAGGCGACCAGGAAGTCGGCGAAATCGTCGGAACCGATCACCGCGCGCTCCAGGGCGATCAGCATGTCCGCCTCGTCGCGGCTCATGATCCCCTCCGGCAGCACCTCGCGCTTGAGGACCAGGAGGTCCTCGTCGCTGATCGCGCCAGTCGAAACGGCATGGTTGCAGAACTGTTGAACGGAGATCATGGTCATGGCTGCCTGCTCCTCCGACCTTTGCTGCGGTCGGTGCTTGTCCCGGTGTGATGTGAACTTACGGGACGGCACCCCTGCCGGAAGTTAACGGCAAGATCTGAACGGAAGTTCAGGTAAACACGGACCGAGCAAGCAGGCTTATTGGGACGTTGATCAGTTGCGTTACCGGACGATGACCGTGGCCCCCACGGGCACGCGATTGAACAGGTCCACCACGTCGATGTTGCGCATGCGGATGCAGCCCGAGGAGACCGCCTGCCCGATCTTTTCCGGCTCGTTGGTGCCGTGGATCCGGTAGAGCGTGTCCTTGCCGTGATCCGTCAGGTAGAGGGCGCGGGCGCCGAGCGGATTCATCGGACCGCCCTGCATGGCGTGGACGTGGGGCCAGCGCTTGATCATCTCAACCGGCGGATTCCAGGCCGGCCATTCCGCCTTGCGGTCGACCGTGGCGGTGCCGGTCCAGCCATAGGCCTCGTCGCCCACCGACACCCCGTAGCGGATGGCCTTGCCGTCCGGCAGCACGAGGTAGAGCTGGCGCTCCTTGCTCTCGACGACGATCGTGCCCGGCGGCTTCCCGGTCGGGTCGCTCACCTGGTAGCGGGCGAAGTGCGGATCGAACTCGGCCTCGGGCACGAGGGCCATGAACTCCGCGTCGCGGGCCGAGATTTTTGGGTCCGGCACGGCTTTGAACGTGCAGCCCGCGAGCAGCAAGGCGCAGGCGATGACCGGGATGATGCGCATGCGGCTGTCCTCGGACGGCTTCCGGGCGTCGGGCGTGCCCCACCCGGTCGCGACGCGTCCCGCGGAAGATTTGAGCAACTATAACCAGGGCGGGCACCCCGCCGTAGTCCGCGCGTTGCGCCCATGGCACATTGCCGGCTCCTGTTGCAGGCGCGCGACAGGACCGCATCCGGGAGTGACCGTCGTGACCACCCTCTACGTGAGCCATCCGGCGAGTTTCGACCACGAGGTCCCGGAGGGGCATCCGGAGCGGCCGGCGCGGATGCGAGCGATCGAGCGCGCCCTGGAAGACGAACGCTTCGCCGGCCTGGTGCGGGTGGCCGCGCCGCGGGCGGAGATCGAGGTCGCGACCCTGGCGCATCCGCGCGACTACGTCGACGCGCTGGTCGCCGCTGTGCCGGAGCACGGCATGGTCGGGATCGATGCCGACACGATCCTGTCCGCCGGCAGCCTGGAGGCGACGCTGCGGGCGATCGGGGGCGCCAACCACGCCCTCGACTCGGTCATGGCCGGCGAGTGCCGCAACGCCTTCGTGGCGATGCGCCCGCCCGGCCACCATGCCGAGCGGACCCGATCCATGGGCTTCTGCCTGTTCAACCACGCCGCCATCGCGGCCCGCTACGCCCGGGAGAAGCACGGCGCCGAGCGGGTGGCCCTGGTCGATTGGGACGTCCACCACGGCAACGGCAGCCAGGACATCTTTTGGGACGATGCCAGCGTGCTCTACGCCTCGACGCACCAGATGCCGCTGTTCCCGGGCAGCGGCGCCGCCTCGGAGCGCGGCGAGAAGGACACGATCGTCAACGTGCCGCTGCGGCCCAACGACGACGGCGCGGTGTTTCGCGAGGCGTTCGAGGCCGGCATCCTGTCGCGCCTGGAGACCTTCCGGCCCGACGTGATCGTGATCTCGGCGGGTTTCGACGCCCACCGCCTCGACCCTCTGGCGAATCTCCGGCTCGAGGCGGAGGATTTCGGCTGGGCGACCCGCAAGCTGATGGACGTGGCCGAGCGTTGTGCCGGTGGCCGGATCGTCTCGGTGCTGGAGGGCGGCTACAGCCTGGAAGGGCTGTCCAAATCCGTCTCCGCCCATGTGGATGCGCTGATGGGGCGGTGACGCACGGCGATCGGATTTGGCTTGCGGGCGGTGCGATCGGCGGCATGATCGGTCGGGTCAGAATCGATCGGACACGTGCCGCCGGTGAAACGCTGCGTCTTCCCCCCATGGATACATCGCCTTGAGAGCGTCGGGCCTTCGGTCAGATTCGGGGGCAGTCGATGACGCTGGCCGGCTTTTTCACCTACGCTCTGGCGCTCGGCATCGCCGCGGCGGTCCCGGGCCCGGGGATCATCGCGCTGGTCGCGCGAGCGCTTAGTTCGGGCTTCCGGGCCGCCATGGCCTTCTCGGTGGGGCTGATCCTGGGGGATCTGATATTCCTGTCCGCCGCCGTGTTCGGGCTTGCCTTGATCGCGGAGACGTTGGGCGAAGTCTTCGTCGTCGTCCGGCTCTGTGCCGGCCTCTATCTGGCCTACCTGGCGGTGCGCCTGTGGCGCTCGGCCGGGAAGACCGATCGGATCGAGGGCGGCCACGCGGATCGGCCGTTCGCGAGCTTCATCGCGGGGATCACCGTCACCCTGGCTAACCCCAAGACGATCGTGTTCTACCTCGCCGTGCTGCCCACGATCGTCGACCTCAGGACGGTCACGGCGGGCGACTTCGGCGTTCTCGTCGGACTGACGGCGCTGGTGCTGGCGGCGGTGGTGACGCCCTACGCCGCCCTGGCAGCCCGGGCCCGGAATTCGCTGCGGAAACCCGTCTTTCGCGCCCGGCTGAACCGGGGCGCGGCCGCCATCATGGCCGGCGCGGCGGTCTGGACCGTCGCGAGACGCGCCTGAGGGTTCACCCCTCCAGCGGCTCATCACCCAGAAGCTCGATGCCGAAGCCCGAGAGGCCGACATAGGAGCGGGCCGAGGTCGCGAGGTTGCGGATCGAGACGACGCCGAGGTCGCGCAGGATCTGGGCGCCGAGCCCGACCTCGCGCCACTGGCGGGCGCGCACGGCCTCCGTCCCCTCCTCCTTGGTGCTCTTCAGCGGGACGCCCGCGGTGCCGTCGCGCAGGTAGACCAGCACCCCGCGGCCGGCGGACGCGAAGCGCTTGAGCACCGCATCGATCTGCTTGCCGCCGCCGATCACGTCGGCGGCGACGTTGGAGCGGTGCAGCCGCACCAGCACGTCGCGGCCATCGCCGATATCGCCCATCACGAAGGCGAATTGCTGGATCGCCTCGAAGGGGGTCGAGAACGCGTAGGCCGTCACCTCGCCGTGGTTGGATTGGACGGTGAAGTGCCCGACCCGCTCCACCAGCCGGTCCCGCGCCTGCCGATAGGCGATCAGGTCGGCCACCGAGACGCGCTTCAGCCCGTGCGTCTCAGAGAAGGCCTCGATCTGCGGCCCCTTCATCACGGTGCCGTCGTCATTGGCGAGCTCGCAGATGACGCCGACCGGGGGCAACTCGGCGAGCTTGCACAGGTCGACCGCGGCCTCGGTATGGCCCGAGCGCATCAGCACGCCGCCGTCGCGGGCGATCAGCGGGAAGACGTGGCCGGGGCGGACGAAATCGCCGGCGCCCATGTTGCCGTTGGCGAGCGCCCGCACCGTGTTGCAGCGCTGCTCCGCGGAGATGCCGGTGGTCAGCCCGTGCTTCACGTCGACCGTGACCGTGAAGGCGGTGCCGAGCGGCGCATCGTTCGAGGCCACCATCGGGTCGAGGTGCAGCCGCCGCGCCTCGTCCTGGGTGATCGGCGCGCAGACGATGCCGCAGGTGTTGCGGATGATGAACGCCATCTTCTCCGGCGTGCAGAGCGAGGCCGCGACGACGAGGTCGCCCTCGTTCTCGCGATCGTCATCGTCGGTGACGACCACGATCTCGCCGCGGGCAAAGGCTGCGATGGCCTCGGTGACGGTGCAATGGGGCACGGATCGCTCTCTCGTCTCGCATCTCCCCGCCCACCAGGGGAGGAAAGGCCTGGCTCGCGCACCGCCGGCAGGGATCCCGGTCCGGCGCGCGCGAGCCTGTGAAAATTTCGGACTCGGAGCTTAGCCGATCGCGGCGCGATCGGGCACGGCCCCGGCGGTTCAGGCCGCTCCCACCTGCCCGCGATGGCGTAGATAGTGATCGGCCAGCACGCAGGCCATCATGGCCTCCGCCACCGGCACGGCGCGGATGCCGACGCAGGGGTCGTGGCGGCCCTTGGTGATGAGGTCGACCTCGGCGCCGTCGCGGGTCACCGAGCGGCGCGGGGTCAGGATCGAGGAGGTCGGCTTCACGGCGAAGCGCACCACCACAGGCTCGCCGTTGGAGATGCCGCCGAGGATGCCGCCCGCGTGGTTGGCGAGGAAGCGCGGGCGCCCGCCATTGCCGGAGCGCATCTCGTCGGCATTGTCCTCGCCGCGCAAGGCGGCGGCCGCGAACCCGTCGCCGATCTCGACGCCCTTCACGGCGTTGATCGACATCATCGCGGCGGCGAGATCCGCGTCGAGCTTGCCGTAGACCGGGGCGCCGAGGCCCGGCGGCACGCCCTCGGCCACCACCTCGATCACTGCGCCGACGGAGGAGCCGTCCTTGCGGATCGCGTCGAGATAGGTCTCGTACAGGGCAGCCGCCTCGGCATCGGGGCAGAAGAACGGATTATTGCCAACCTCTGCCCAGTCCCAGCGCGACCGGTCGATGGCGTGCGGTCCCATCTGCACCAGGGCCGCCCGGATGGTGATGCCCGGCATCACCTTGCGCGCCACGGCGCCGGCGGCGACCCGCGCCGCGGTTTCCCGAGCCGAGGAGCGGCCGCCGCCGCGATAATCGCGGATGCCGTACTTGGCGTCGTAGGTGTAGTCGGCGTGGCCGGGCCGGTAGCTGTCGCGGATCTCGGAATAATCCTTCGAGCGCTGATCGGTGTTCTCGATCATCAGGGCGATCGGCGTGCCGGTGGTGAACTGGCGCCCGCCGGTGCGGTCGTCGGAAAACACCCCCGACAGGATCTTCACCTGATCGGGCTCGCGGCGCTGGGTGGTGAAGCGCGACTGGCCCGGCTTGCGGCGGTCGAGCTCGGCCTGGATCTCCTCGGCCTCCAGCGCCAGCCCTGGCGGACAGCCATCGATCACGCAGCCGAGCGCGACCCCGTGGCTCTCGCCGAAGGTCGTGACGCGGAACAGGTGGCCGAACGAGTTGTGAGACATGACGCGGCCCGTCTAGCGCGGGAGCGCCGGGGGCACAAACCGTCTTCCTGCGCGAAGTCCTATGCCGGCTCCGAGCCGGCGATCGGCTGCACGCTGAGTCTCAGCCCGATCGCCTTGAGGACCCCCACCAACGTGTCGAGCTGCGGGTTCCCCTTCTCGGACAAGGCCCGATACAGACTCTCGCGCGATCGCCCTGTCTCGGCCGCGATCTGGGCCATGCCGCGCGCCCGCGCCACGTCGCCGATGGCTGAAGCGATGAGCGCGGGATCGCCATCTTCAAGCACTGCCTCGATGTAGAGGGCGATGCGCTCGGGCGTATCGAGATGTTCCGCGACGTCCCAGGGACGAGTTTCGATGGTCATCGATTTTGCTCCTGTCGATTAAGCGACTGGGCCTCACGAATATCCCGATCCTGCGAGCGCTTATCGCCGCCGCACAGGAGCAGAACGATTTCCCTTCCGCGCTGCGCGAAATAAACGCGGTAGCCGGGTCCGTAATCGATCCGCATCTCACTGACGCCTTCGCCGACCGGCTTCACGTCCCCGGCGTTTCCCAGAGCAAGGCGTTTGATGCGAACGTCGATACGAATCCGCGCACGCTCGTCGCGCAAACCCGCGAACCAAGCCGCGTAGATCTCGGTCTGATGAATCGTTGGCATCGGATGCCAGTATCTTAAAAGCTACATAAGTCTGTCAACGGCCACTGTCTACACAACGAGACCGCCCCGCGCCTTGAGCGCCCGATAAGCCGCCACCCCGACCGCGAGATCCGCCCGCAGGCGCCGCTCGTCGCCGAGAGCGTCGAGTTCGTAGGTGAAGCCCAGGATGTGGGCCGCCTCGTAGCCCTCCGGCAACTCACCCGCGCTGCCGAGGGTAATAGATCTGTTCGGCAGCCTGTCGGCGAAGTCGGAGAGGCGCGCGCGGAGAGCATCGCCGCTGGCGCGCAGATAGGCTTCGGCGCGCGGCCCATGCTCGCGGATCGCGGCCACCGTCCCCTGCGCCAACGACAGGTGGACGACCTCGCGATGCGCCGGGAACAGGTAGACGAGATAGTAGCCGCGCGTGGCGCTGGTGGTGACGGCGGGGTCGAACACGGCGAGCCAGGGCACGGCCGCCCAGTGGCTGCCGCGTCCGGGGCTGCCCTTCACTAGGAATGGGCCGTCGATGGTTTCGAGGGCGGCGCGCAGTTCGTCCGGCGCGCCCCGCCGGATCACCGCCGCCAGGGGATGCCCGGCCGGCGGATCGAGCCGGGCGAGCGGATATTCCTCGACGATCCGGCGCAGGGCATGGCCGAGGCTCACATCGTGACCGGCATCAGGTCGGAACCTGCTCGATCCCGGTCGGCTCCGTCTCCGGCGTCTGATTGCGGCCGTGTCGGAAGCTGGAAAGCGCCTGATAGGTCTTGAGCCGCGCCCGCATCAGCGAGCCGAGCGGGCGGTGCGCCGCGAGGCTGTGGGCCGGCCGGAAGGACAGGACGTCGTTCGCGTATCGGGTGCGGGCCTCGGATTGGGAATCCTGGGCCGGCAGGACAAGGCGCGCGACCGTGCGATAGGGGCTCGCCGCCTCGTCCCAACGCTTCGACGCATCCTCCACCGGCATGGCGTTGAGATCCGTGCAGAGCTGCGCGCGAATCTCGAACACGGCCGTATCGCCTCCGAAATAAGCCGTGACCGCATGCCGGAACGCGTCCGGGTCCTCGCCCGGATGCAGCTTCTCGCCGGCCAGGGCTTCCTGCTTCGGGCCGGCCGGGAAGGCGGCGATCTTGGCGATGTGGTCGCCGTAGCGGAGCGCGGCCTGGGAGTAATACGGCTCGGCCAGCGGATGCAGCGGCTCGTGCCCGAAGAAGTCGAGGAGCGGCGAACTCTCGCCCGTCACCGCCTTCACGACCGTATCGATAGCCCGTGCCGTCCCCGAGACGGCGGCTTTCACGGCTTCCGGCGCCTTCGTGCCGGCTTCGAGCTGCTTCATGCTGCCGAGAAAGCCTTTGGCATCCGGGTTCGGAAACACCGGACCGGTCGCGAGCACGAAGTCCTGAGTCGCTGCGCCGTGGCCGGGCAGCTTCTCGCCCTCAACGCCCAGCACCTTGATCGCCATGCCGCGGTGGGTCGAAACGCTATCCTTCAGGAGTTCGCCCGGCCCCTGCGCGAAGCGCACGATCACCGGATAGGTACCGCCCTTGGCGAACATGCCCTGCTTCAGCTCGGGCGGGAGATCGTCCGGCACCTGAAGCTGGCCGATGACCACACCGCTGACCTTGGCGTGCGAGGCGCGCACCGCGTGACCGTAACGGTCGGCCGTGGTCTCGCTCTCGCGGGTCATCGACGCGATGATCGCGTCGATGGTGTCGTTCTCATCCGGAGCCGGCGTCTCGATGCCGTCGTGGTAGCGCAGGTAGGTCTCAGCCAAGGTCTTTAATCCCGATTGCGTCCTATCGGGAGCCAACAGCCCGGCCATGCGTCGGTTGCCCGCGCGGGGATCAGGCATTCGGTCGCGCCAGGACCCCGCCGGTCATCGGCTCGCGCACCCCGGTAGTCGGCGGGAAGGTAATCGGCAGCCCCCGGAGCGAGCGCACCGCGAGATACGCGAAGGCCTGCGCCTCCAGGTAGGCCGAGGACCAGCCGATCGCGTCCGCGGTCGTGATCTCGGCGCGCAGATGATAGTTCAGCAGCCGCACCAGCTCGCCGTTGCGCGCCCCGCCGCCGGCCACAATCCAGCGGGTCGGGATCTCGGGGGCGTGGTCCAGCGCCCGCGCCACCGCCCGCGCCGTGAACGCCGTGAGCGTCGCGGCCCCGTCCTCGGTGGAGAGCTGGCCGGCGAGCTTGTGCGAGAACCAGTTCCGATCCAGCGATTTCGGCGGCCGGCGGAAGAAGAACGGGTGCATCAGAAGCCAGGCGAGCAGCGGCTCGTCGGCGCGGCCGCGGGCGGCGGTGCGGCCGCCATCGTCAAGGTTCTTGCCCTCGCGCTCCTGCATCCACTCGTCGATCAGTGCATTGCCGGGGCCGGTATCGAAGGCGATCACGCCGCCTTTCGAGTCGATCAGCGTCGCGTTGGCGACGCCGCCGATATTCAGGATGCCGAACGGGCCGTCGAAGCCGGAGGCTTCGGCCAGGGCCTTGTGGAACACCGGCACCAGAGGCGCCCCCTGGCCGCCAGCCTCGATATCGGCCCGGCGCAGGTCCGAGACCACCGGGATGCCGAGCCGGGTGGCGAGTGCCTGTCCGTCGCCGATCTGGATCGAGATGCGCTGGTCCGGCCGGTGGATCACGGTCTGGCCGTGGAAGCCGATGACGTCGATGGACTCGGCGCTCAGGCCATTTTCAGCCAAAAAACGCTCGACCGCCTCGGCATGGGCCTGCGTGACGAACGCCTCAGCCTCGGGCAGGCGCCCAGGGCGGTCGCCTGGATGGAGCACCGACTCGGCATCCTTGGTGGCGGCCCGCAGCAGCGCTTTTTCCTCGTCGGAATAGCCGCGGTAGCCCGTCGGCCCGAGCGGCTCGAGGAAGTTGTTGTGGCCTCGGACGACGTGGACCCGCTCGCCGTCGGTCTCGATCAGCGCGATGTCGACGCCGTCCAGCGAGGTGCCGCTCATCAGTCCGATCGCGCGCATCATCGCCATTGTGCTCGACCCCGTGCCTTTCGGCGAACGCCCTGCTAAGAGCGCGCCGTATCCTGAACCCCAGCAGCGCGAGCTAGCACGCAGAGCCTCGGCCTGTCGCGCCGGCTCGCGATCCGAGACCGCAGCCATGACCGCCGAGAGCTTCGCGCCGAAATCCGACTTCCTGCGGATCCTGACCGAGCGCGGCTACATTCACCAGACTTCGGACCTCGCCGGGATCGACGCCGCGGCGCTCGAAGGGCGGCTCACCACCTATGTCGGCTACGATTGCACGGCGGCCTCGCTCCACGTCGGGCATCTGCTGTCGATCATGATGCTGCACTGGCTGCAGGCCACCGGGGGCAAGCCGATCGCCCTGATGGGCGGCGGCACCACCCGGGTCGGCGACCCGTCCGGCCGCGACGAGACCCGCAAGATCCTCACCGTCGAGCAGATCGACGCCAACAAGGCCGAGATCCGCAAGACTTTCGACCGGTTCCTGCGCTTCGGCGAGGGCGCGGGCGACGCCGTGATGGTCGACAACGCCGAGTGGCTGACCAAGCTCAACTACATCGAGATGCTGCGCGACATCGGCCGCCACTTCTCGGTAAACCGCATGCTGTCGATGGACAGCGTCCGCCTGCGCCTTGAGCGCGACCAGGAACTCTCGTTCCTGGAATTCAACTACATGATCCTGCAATCCTACGACTTCGTGGAGCTGAACCGCCGCTACGGCTGCGTCCTGCAGATGGGCGGCTCGGACCAGTGGGGCAACATCGTCAACGGCATCGATCTCGGCCGGCGCATGGGCACGCCCCAGCTCTACGCCCTGACCTGCCCGCTGCTGACAACGTCCTCCGGCGCCAAGATGGGCAAGACCGCCGCCGGCGCCATCTGGCTCAATCCGGACATGCTCAAGCCGTACGATTACTGGCAGTTCTGGCGCAACACCGAGGATGCGGACGTGGCCCGCTTCCTCAAGCTGTTCACGCTGTTGCCGATGGACGAGGTCGCGCGGCTCGCGGCGCTCGCCGGCTCCGAGATCAATGCGGCCAAGACCGTGCTCGCCACTGAGGCCACGGCGCTGATGCACGGCCGCGAGGCCGCCGAGGCCGCCGCGGAGACCGCGCGGAAGACGTTTGTCGAGGGGACGCTCGCCGCCGACCTGCCGAGCGTCACCGTGCCTGCCGCGATCCTGGAAGCGGGGCTTGGCGTGCTCACTGCGTTCGGGCCGGAAATCGCCAAGCTCGTCCCCTCGACCAGCGAGGCGCGGCGCCAGATCAAGGGTGGCGGTCTCCGGGTCAACGACGCCGCCGTGACGGACGAGAAGGCGGTGCTGACGCCGGCGGACCTAACCCAAGACGGGGTGATCAAACTGTCCTTCGGCAAGAAGCGACACGTGCTGCTGCGAGCTGAGTAGGGTTCGCTACGTGCGCATTCTGGCAAGGTACGCTTTCGTCCCATCGAACGAGGCTAAAAAAAGCCGGGGCTGATTTTGTGCCCCCGCATCGCGCAGGCAGATCGGGCGTCAAGAAAGCACGCCATACGCTTGGGACCTCGAGAGTTTCGCAGGCGCTCGAGCATCCACATTGTCATCCCGGGGCCGCGAAGCGGAGCCCGGGATCCATAACTGCCGACAGCTCAAGCACTTGCACCGTCGGCGGATCTGGATTCCGGGCTCGCCTGCGGCGCCCCGGAATGACAAGGTGATCATTCTCGCTATTGTGGCGTCGCCGGCAAACGACTGCGTGTTTTCAGCCCGAAATTCGAGGAAGCACGTCTCGCCTCGACAATCGTTGCCGAAGGCGAGATCCTTACGGATCCAACCCTTCCGCCGCTCGTCGCGCCGCGCGCAGCTTCTCCACCCGGGCCACGGAGAACACCGAGGCCTCGTAGAGAATCAGCATCGGTAAGGCGAGCGAGAGCTGCGAGATGACGTCCGGCGGCGTCAGCACAGCCGCGACGACGAAGACCAGCACGATCGCGTAGCGGCGCTTCTCGCGCAGGAAGGCGGCGTCGATGATGCCGATCTGGCCGAGAAGGGTCAGGATCACCGGCAGCTGGAATGCGATGCCGAAGGCGAAGATCAGCGTCATGATCAGCGAGAGATACTCGTCGACCTTGGGCAACAGCTTGATCGTCGGCTCGCCATCGACGCCGACCTGCTGCAGCGACACCGAGAATTTTATCAAGAGCGGCATCGCCAGGAAGAACACCACCAGCGCGCCAAGGACGAAAAAAATCGGCGTGGCCACCAGGTAGGGCAGGAACGCCTTGCGCTCGTTGCGGTAGAGGCCCGGCGCCACGAAGGCATAGATCTGCGTGGCGATCACCGGGAAGGCCAGGAACGCGGCGCCGAACACGCTGAGCTTGATGTTGGTGAAGACCTGCTCGAGGAAATGCGTCGCGATCAGCTCGGCATTCTGCACGCCCACGATCGAGACGTAGGGGTAGACCAGGATGTTGTAGATGTCGCGCGAGAAGAAGAAGCAGCAGAAGAACATCGCCACGAAGGCGATCAGCGACTTGATCAGCCGCGACCGCAATTCGATCAGGTGTTCGAGCAGCGGCGCCCGGGACGCTTCGATCTCGGCCTCGTCGGCGTCGCTGATCATCGGGCAGTGGCGCCGTTCTTCGGGTCCATGGGGGTGTCGTGCGTCGCAGGCGGCTCGGGCGGGGGCCCGTAGGGATCGTCCACCGAGCCCGGGATCGGTAGCGGTGCTTCGGGCGGGGCGGCGTGCTGGAGCGGATCGGCGTGCGCGGCCGGCTCAGCGACCGCTGGCGCATCCTCGGTGCTCGGTGGCGCGGCGGCGTCCTGCTCGGCCTTGAGCTGCGCGGTGGCGTCGGCGAGCGAACGCGTGTCCGGCGCCGGCTTCTCGGGGCCGAGGGCCTCGGATCCCTGCCGGGCGGCGACCCGGCCCTCGACGGCACCCTTCAACTCGTCCCGGATCGTCTGGACCGGGTTGAAGCCGGTGCTCGTCGAGCGGACGGTGTTGCGGATACCGTCGACCTCTTTGCGAACCTCGTCGAGTTCGGCCTCGCGGATCGCCTCGTTGAACTGCATCTGAAACTCGCCGGCCATGCGGCGCAGCTTCGTGGTGATCTGCCCGACGGTGCGCAGCGCCTTCGGGAGATCCTTCGGCCCGATGACGATGAGGGCGACGCCGCCGATCAGCATCACCTCGCCCCAACTCATGTCCAGCATGTCGTCGACGGTCCTGCTGCCCTGGGAGCCGGACCCGAGTCCGAACCCCCGTCAGGCTCTACACCACAGCGCGCGCCCTGCCAGTCTCTCAGATCGGCTTGCGTTCGCCGCCCGGCAGATGACTCGCGGGAACCGCGGTTCCGGGGCTGGTCTCGGCGGTGTGCGGGATGGTGCGGACTGGCTCGCTCGGCGGCGCGACCGGCTGGCTCGCCGGAGGGGTCTCGTCCTCAGCCATGCCCTTCTTGAACGCCTTGATGCCTTTGGCGACGTCGCCCATCAGGTCGGAGACCTTGCCGCGTCCGAACAGCAGCATGACGATGACGGCAACGATGACCCAGTGCCAGATACTCATGCTGCCCATGGCAACCTCCTGCGTGCGTCCACCTGCCTGCGCCCACCTGTGGGAGCGTGACGCTACGACCGGTTGAAGATTTCCGGGCGAACCTAGGGATCGCACCGCCTGAACACAAGCAGAGGCGGGTGCAGGGGCGGTGGAAGGCCGCGGATCAGGCCGCGGTGGCGAGCGCCGCGGCGAACCGGGCGCGGGCCTCGGGCACGTCGATCCCGTCATCGGCGCGGTCGAGACGCGCCAGCGCGGCGGCGGCCCGCCGGGCGGCCTCACCCGCCAGAGCCGGGGCGGCTTCGGCGACGGCGCGCATTTCATCCATCGCGCCGTTGCAATGCAGCCCGATATCGATGCCCGCCGCGAAGGCGGCCTGCGTCCGGTCGCGGAACGTGCCGGTGAGCGCGTGCATGGACAGGTCGTCGGTCATCAACAGGCCTTCGAAGCCGATGGCGCCGCGGATCACGTCGCGGATGACGGCGGACGACTGGGTGGCCGGGCGATCCGGGTCGATCGCGGTGAAGACGACATGCGCGCTCATCGCCATCGGCAGGTCGGCCAGCGCCCGGAACGGCCGGAAATCCTGGGCGGACAGGGCCTCGCGGGTCGCCTCGACCACCGGCAGGCCGTGATGGCTGTCGCAGGCGGCGCGGCCGTGGCCGGGGACATGCTTCATCACCGGCAGGACACCGCCAGCGATCAGGCCCTCGGCCACGGCGCGGCCGATCTCGGCCACCGAATCCGGGTTCGAGCCGTAGGCCCGGTCGCCGATGATGTCGTGCGATCCGGGTGCCGGCACGTCGAGGACGGGGGCGCAATCGACGTTGATGCCGACCTCGGCCAGATCGTGCGCCATCAGGCGGGCACCGAGCCGGGCGATCGCGGTGGCGCTGCCGTTCAGCCGGCCGTAGCGACCGCCCGCCGGATAGGCCGGCCAGTGCGGCGGCCCCATCCGCTGAACACGGCCGCCCTCCTGGTCGATCAGGATCGGCGCGGCGTCGGAGCCCAGGCAATCGCGCAGCGACGCGGTGAGCACACGCACCTCGTCCGGCGTGCCGATGTTGCGCTTGAACAGGATGAAGCCCCAGGGCCGCACGTCCCGGAAGAAGGCGGCCTCCTCGGCGGAGAGCGTCTTGCCGGCGCAGCCGAGGATCAGGGCACGGGCGGTCATTCGGATTTCTCGGTGGCCACGCGGGTGCGGCGAGGAAACGGCAGGTCCGGCGAATCGGTGCCGGCAGAGTCGGGCGGGAAATGGGAGCCGGCAAGGCGAAACCGCGTGCCTGGCCCATCTGAGCCATAAAGAGGGACGGGGTGTGGCGGGCGGGACTCGCGTCTTCCGTTCAAGTCCTCCCCCTCCCCGCTCGGTGCGATGTTCTCACGGCGCCTGGCGGAGGCCGCGACGCGCCCCCTCTCCCGTGCGGGAGAGGGTTGGGGTGAGGGATCAGGTTTCTCCGGAAAAGTCTCGCCCCTCACCCTGTCCCTCTCCCGCACGGGAGAGGGGACCCGAGCCTCATCCGGACAACTTCGATTCCAGTAGCCCGCTCGGGAAGGGGCGCCACGGTTGCCTGACTACCGCTGCCTCAGTTCTTCGCGACGAAGCACTGGCCGCCCTCGCCCTGCAGGGCTGTGCACAGGCTCGCGGCTTCATTCTTGGCCAGCGGCCCGACGCGGACGCGGAAGATCGTCTTGCCGTTGACCTCCGCCTGCCGGATCAGCTCGGGCTTGCCGGCGAGCTCGCTGTACTTGGCCTGCATCTGCTTGAGCGCGGCCTTCGCCTCGGCGGCGCTGCCGCGCACCCCGAGCTGGACCGAGAACCCGCCGACCGAACCGGTCTTCACGGTGTCATCGACGGCCTCCGGCGCGTCCGGGGCGGGCGTCGTCACGGAGGCAACCCGCTGGGCGGCTTTCGGCGGCGGCTTCACGGCGACGGGCTTCACCGGGGCGGCCTCGACCGGTGTGGCCGACGGGGGGGCCTGGACCGGCTCCGGCGCGGGCGGTGGCAGCGCCGCGGCGGCCTGACGGCCGGGCCGGGCCTTCGGCTGCTGCGGCGGCTCGTCGGTGGGCAGGACCATGGTGGGGATCGGGGCGGGACCGGCCTCAGCCTGCGCCTCGCGCTGGACCGGCGCGGGCGGGGCCTCCGGCTTCACCGCCACGGTGCGGACCCGGCGCGGCTCGCCGAACGCCTCGAACGGGCCGTTGCCCGGCGTGGTGCCGCTCTGCGCCCCGCCGGCGGGGCCGGTGCCCTGCGCGGCGCGGGCCGCCTCGGCCACGTCGATCGGCTGTTCCTCGCGGTTGACGATCTTGATCTGGCCGTCCTTGGCCTTGCCCTTGTTGTTGTCGTAGATCTGCCGGTTCTGGTCCGGGATCTCGACGCCGTCGGCGACCTTCGGGGCGACCTTGAGGGGCGTGGAATCAGCCTGGACGACGGGCACGCCGCCGCCGCTGTCCGTCCCATGCAGGCCCTTGTAGGTGAGCGCGCCGGTGACGGCGACGGCGACGATCGCGATGCCGGCCCCCACGGAGGCGAGGCGCCGGCGCGGGTTCACCCGACGCAGCGAGCGGCCGTCCTCGTACTCGGCGGCTGCCGGATCCTGAGCCTCCGCGCCGTAGGGCGCCGGCTCCTCGTGCGTGTCGCGCTCCACCGAGGCGAGGTATTGGTCGAAGGCGTCGGCGGGGTTCGGCTTGGCCGGCTCCGGGGCGAAGCTCGGCTCGACCCGGCCATCCCAGGCGGCCTGCGGCTGCGCGGTGGCGACGCCGCGCATCTCGTCCCGTACCGCCAGCAGCGCCCGGAACGGGTCGTCCTGCCCGACGATCCGCGCCAACTCGGCCAGCGGGTCGGGCTTGGCGCCGCCCGCGGCGCCACGCGCCTGCTCCTGACGCAGATCGCGCGCGAGGGCGTCCAGATCGACCTGAGCGCGCGAAGCGTTCGTCATGGCAGCATCCTCACATCACGGCCGGTCACCGGCCCGATGGTCATCGAGCCTATCGCATCTCGTCCGGCGCGGTCACACCGAGCACTGCGAGGCCGGCCGCGAGGGTACTCCGAAGAGCCTCGACGAGCGCCAGCCGCGCCCAGGTCGACTTTCGGTCGGTTGCATTAACAAACCGTAATTGCGGCAAGTCTTTGCCCTTGTTCCATAAAGTATGAAGCCCGGCCGCCGTTTCATAGAGGTGGAACGCGATTCGATGCGGCTCGTGCGCCAGCGCCGCCGATTCCAGCACGCGGGGATATTGGGCGATCAGCCGCATCACCTCGATCTCACCCGGATCGCTCAGAAGGCCGAAATCGGCCTCGCGCAGCAGCGCCGTGGCGGACAGGTCCGCCCCGGGGAACGCCTCGCGCGCCTGCCGCTGCACCGAGCGGACGCGGGCATGGGCATACTGGACGTAGAAGACTGGGTTGTCCTTCGACTGCTCGACCACCTTGGCGAGGTCGAAATCGAGCGTCGCGTCGTTCTTCCGATAGAGCATCATGAACCGGATCGCGTCGCGGCCGACCTCGTCGATCACGTCGCGCAGGGTCACGAACTCGCCGGCCCGCTTCGACATCTTCACGGGCTCGCCCGCGCGCAACAGCCGCACCAGCTGGCAGAGCTTCACGTCCAGGACAGCCTGGCCGTCGCTGACAGCCTTCACAGCCGCCTGCATGCGCTTGACGTAGCCGCCATGGTCGGCGCCGAGCACGTCGATCAGTTCGGTGGCTCCCGCCAGATACTTCGCGCGGTGATAGGCGATGTCCGAGGCGAAGTAGGTGTAGGAGCCATCCGACTTGAGCAGCGGCCGGTCGGTGTCGTCCCCGAAATCCTTGGTGCGGAACAGCGTCTGCTCGCGGTCCTCCCAATCCTCGGGCAGCTGGCCCTTGGGCGGCGGCAGGCGGCCCTCGTAGACGAGGCCCTTCTCGCGCAGTTCCTGGAGGAGTGCCTTCACGGCACCGCTCTGAAGAAGCGTCCGCTCGGAGAAGAACACGTCATGCCGGATGCCGATCGCCTCGAGATCGGACCGGATCATGTCCATCATCATGCCGAGCGCGACTTCGCGGACCACCGGCAGCCATTCGGCCTCCGGCTGGTCGAGGAGTGTGCGGCCGTGGCTCTCTGTGAGCTTGGCGCCGACGGGCTTGAGGTAGTCGCCCGGATAGAGACCCTCCGCGATCGCGAAGGGCTCGCCCAGGGCCTCGCGGTAGCGCTGGTAGGCGGAGCGGGCCAGGACATCGACCTGGGCGCCGGCGTCGTTGATGTAATATTCGCGCGTCACCTGCCGCCCGGCTGCGACCAGGAGATTGCACAGGGCGTCGCCGAACACCGCGCCGCGGCCATGCCCGACATGCATCGGCCCGGTCGGATTGGCCGAGACGTACTCGACGTTGATCGGGCCGCCCTGCAGCTGCGCGCGGCCGAACCGCTCCGGTTCCGCGAGCGCGCTGCGGATCACGTCGTGGAAGATTCCCGGGGCCAGGCGCAGGTTGATGAAGCCCGGGCCGGCGACGCTGGCCTCGAGGATCCGCGGATCGGCGCGCAGCTCGGCGGCCAGCGCCTCGCCGAGCGCCTTCGGGTTGGTGCGCGCTTCCTTCGCCAGGACCAGCGCAGCGTTGGTTGCGAGGTCACCGTGCGCGGTGTCACGCGGCGGCTCGACGACGACGCGGCCGAGGTCGAGGCCCTCCGGCAGCTGGCCGGCGCGGGTCAGGGCCTCCACGGCCTCGCGCACGCGCGCCTCGAACAGGGCGAAGATGTTCATCGGTCTCGGTCTCGCTCGTGCGGGGGATGCTGCCGCCCGGCCGTCTCGGCCTGCGCCCGCTCGGAGCCGTCTAGCAAGGGGGCGGGAGGGTGTCACGGCGCGGCAGCGGTGGCGGGCCGTCAAGCGCCGCAAGCCGGCATTAACCGCGCCGAAAAACGAATCCGCATTCGATCGAATGAGGGCAGTTTATCCCCACGCGATGACTACCGAAGCCTAGCAGAGCATCTTGTCTTGGCCCGCGCGAGTCTATGTGATCGCTGCGATCGCAAAATTCTCGATCTCGGAGATCTTCATGAAGACCTTGATGATGGTGGGCGCGGCGCTCTGCGCGGTGGTTCTGGCGACGCCGGCTGCCGAGGCACGCGGCTTCCGGGGTGGCGGCTTCCACGGCGGTTACGGCGGCTATCATGGTGGCTTCGCCGGGCGCGGGGGTTACGGCCGCGGCTACGGATATGGTCGCGGCTACGGATACCGCGGCGGCTACGGCCGCGGCCTCGGCTACGGGCTGGCCGGCGCCGGAATCGGCCTGGGCCTCGGTCTCGCGGCCGGCAGCCTCTCCGGCGGATACGGCTATGGCGGGGGCGGTTACGGCTATGGCTATCCCGCCGCCTACGGCGGCTACGATTACGCCTACCCGGCCGCTTATGGCGGCGGGTACGGCGGATACGGATCCGGCTGCTACGGCAGCTTCACCTGCGGTTGCGGCTGCTGATTGCGAAAAAACCCCTCGCCGGACCTCAGGGTTCGGTGAGGGGAAGGCCCCGGCTCGGCAATTCCCAGTAGAGATCGGGCGTGGTCGCGTAGAGCTTGCGATGGGCCAGCACCGCGTAGGTGTCAGTCATGCCGGCGATGTAGTCGGCGACCCGCCGGGCGATGCGGCCCTCCGAGGCGTCCGCCAGCCCGGCGCTCCATTCCTCCGGCATCTGCGACGGCGCGGCCGTGAAGGCTGCGAACAGGTCGTTGACGATCGCGTCCGCCTTCTTGCGCACGGCGACCACCCCCGGGTGCCGGTACATCCGCGCCCAGAGGAAGCGCATGATCTCCGCATCAGCCTCCACGATTGCCGGCGAGAACACGATGACCGGTTCAGCCGCGTGACGGATCTCCTCAACGCTCTTCGGATCTAGCGCGGCGATGCGGCGGCCGCCTTCGCGGATCACGTCCTCCACGAACCGGGTGATCACCCGCCGGGCGAGTTCATGGATCACCCGGGACGGTTCGAGGCCCGGATGCAGCCGGTCGATCTCGTCGAGCAGATCGGCCAGGAACGGGACCGCGCGGAGTTCCGGAATGTCGAACAGGCCGGCGCGCAGGCCGTCGTCGAGATCGTGAGCCGCGTAGGCGATGTCGTCGGCGAGCGACGCCGCCTGCGCCTCCGGGCCGGCCTGGCTCCACAGGTCCAGCGGGTTCAGGGCATCATATTCGAGGATCGCGGCCGGGATGCCGCGCTCGACGTAGCGCGCGGTCGGCTGCCCATCCCGGTCGAGCAGTGGGCCGTTATGCTTGACCAGCCCCTCCAGGGTTTCCCAGGCGAGGTTGAGGCCGTCGAATCCGGCGTAGCGCCGTTCAAGCCGGGTGACGATCCGCAGGGCCTGGGCGTTGTGGTCGAACCCGCCATGGGCCGCCATGCAGGCGTCGAGGGCATCCTCGCCGGTATGCCCGAAGCAGGTATGGCCGAGGTCGTGGCTCAGCGCCAACGCCTCCGCCAGGTCTTCGTCGAGCCCCAGGGCGCGGGCGAGCGCCCGGGCGATCTGGCTGACCTCCAGGGTGTGGGTCAGGCGCGTGCGGTAATGGTCGCCCTCGTGATGCACGAAGACCTGCGTCTTGTGCTTCAGGCGGCGAAACGCCGTCGAATGGATGATCCGGTCCCGGTCGCGCTGGAAATCGCTGCGCGTCGGCGAGGATGCTTCGGCGATCAGCCGTCCGCGGGTCCGGGCCGGATCGGTGGCGTAGGCCGCCCGCCAGCGCTCACCGTTGGGACGCACGGCGTCCATTCTCGATCTCGCGCAGCCTGATCATGACCCCTCCCCGCCCGGCGCGTTGCGGCGCGGGCCTCGAACCCATATCTTGTGGGCCGAGGCGGGCTCGGCAACGGCCGGGCGACGCCATCCACCGGACACTTGCGTGGCCAGAGCTACAATGGCTGAGATCACCCTGACCCCCCGCGCCGCCAAGCGCATCAACGAGATCATGGGCGCGGAGCCCCCGGGCTCGTCGCTGCGCATCAGCGTCAATGGCGGCGGCTGCTCCGGATTTTCCTACGCGTTCGACATCGCCCGGTCCCGGGAAGACCAGGACTTTGCGATCGAGCGCGACGGCGCCACCGTGATCGTCGATCCGGTCTCGCTGGAATACATGTCCGGCTCGACCATCGACTTCGTCAACGACCTGATCGGCCAATCCTTCAAGATCGAGAACCCGCTGGCGACCGCCTCCTGCGGCTGCGGCACCTCGTTCTCACTCTGATCGGCCGCGGCGGTCCCGCTTCCCCGGGGCCGTTGCGCGTCTACGACACTGGAGTCGGCTCAGGGCCCCTGCGTCGCATGTTCAATTGCTTCGACCGGTAAAACGCGGCACCCATGCGGTGACCCCGCCTGAGCCGTGATCCGGACCATCCCATGATCCATCCGAAGGCCCGATCCCGCCTCCGGTCGGCTTTGGCCGCGACCTGCGCCTTCGCCTGTCTCGCCGGGATGGGGTTGCCCGCCCCGCTGGCAGCCCAGGAAGGCGCCGCCGCGGTCCAGGACGTGACGGTCACGGACGTCATGCTGCCGCTGGGCGGCACGCTGCTCCGGGCGCCGAAGCTGACGGCGAGCGGCACGCGCCTCTCCAAGGACGAACTGGCGGCGATCCTGAAGTCGGATTCCTCCGAACCCTGGGAGGCGCGGTTGGCGCGCCTCGACGCCGGCAGCCTGACCATCCCGGTTCTGACGTCCGAACATGCAGGCCCCGGCGACGACCGCCAGACCGTGACCTATCGCGACGTGGTCGCCCGGGACGTGAAATCCGGCCGCGTCCGGGAGCTGACCGCTGCGGGCGCGACGATGAGCGCTGCGGCCGGCCCGAACCGCGGCAACGGCACCTACGGCCAGATCCGGGCGACCGATCTGGACCTCACCGCGCTGAGCCGGCTCTACACCGTCCCGGGCGACGGCAAGGGGCCGGTGCAAAAAGTCTACGGCACGATCCAGGTCGCGGACGTGACCTATTCCGATGTGCGCGGCACCACCGTGAAGATCGCGCGCCTCGACGGCCGCGACCTCGGCGGACGGCAGATTCCAGATGGCTGGAACGGCGCCTTCGAGATCGTGGCCGCGGGCTTCCAGCCGCCCCACGACCGGCGGACCTTCGCGGCGGCGGCCGGCGACCTGATCGAGGCGACTGCCCTCGGCAGCCTCGACATGCAGGGTCTGAGCGTCAGCAACGCCGATCCGCAGGGGCCGGTCCTGTTCGAGATCGGACGGGCGACCTACGCCGCCGCCGGCCCGGACTCCGGCACCGTCCTGGAGAACATAACCCTGTCGCGCGGCAGCCTGCGCGCGCATCTCGGGCGCTTGGCGCTGACGAACGTCTCGCTGGCCCCGACGATCGCGGCCCTGCGCAGTTTCGCCGCCGAACCCGAGACCCGGCCCGGCTTCAGCGACGCCGAGATGCGCCGCCTGACGCCGGCCTTGGGCGGCCTGACCCTGGCCGACCTGAGCATCGACCTGCCGCCCGACGCCGAGCTTCCGAAGCCCCCGCCGCAGGATCCGCGCCCCGCGGCCCGCGGGCCCGCGCCGGGCAAGGCGGCCCCGGCCAAGCCCGTTGATGCCAAGGCGCCGGAGGCGAAGCCCGGCGACCCGCTCGCGGTCACGATCACGCCGGCGCCCACCCGTCGGGTCGCCCTGCGCGAGGCCGCCTTGTCGTTCGGGCCACCGCAGGACGGCTTGCCGAGTGCAAGCCGCCTCACTCTCTCCGGCCTGAGCCTGCCGGCGGATCTCGTGGCCGATGCTCCCATCGTCGGTGCGCTGCCGGCCTACGGCTACCGCGATCTCGACCTCGATCTCGTGGCCGACGCAGCTCTGGACGGGAAGGCGCGCGACCTGACGCTGCGGGAAGTCACCGTTTCGGGCCGCGACATCGGCACGATCCGGCTGGCCGGCACGCTGGGCGGCTTCGGCCCGGAATTGTTCAACGGAACCCTGCCGGCCACCACGATGCTGATGTTCACGGGCAGCGCGAAGACACTCGATCTGACGGTCGAGAATGCCGGGCTGTTCGAGCGTTTCCTCACCGCCCAGTCGAAGGATCTGAGCCTCAAGCCGGACGAGCTGCGCAAGGAGTACGTCACCGCCAGCCTGCTCGGCGTCCCGGTCATTCTGGGCAACACCGCAGCCGCCAAGGGCATCGGTGCAGCGATGGGGCAGTTCGTGATGAAGCCCGGCAAGCTCGTGCTGCACGCCAAGTCCAAGGAGCCCGCCGGCATCGGCTTCATCGATATCGGCGCGGCCCGCTCGCCGGCGGCGCTTCTCGAGCGGCTCGACGTGGACGCCAAGGCGAACTGAGCCCTCGAAAAGAGCCGCCTGCTGCCTTTCAGGGGGCGCCGGCTATTCCGCGATGATCCCGGGATGCTGCGCCGCCAGCGCGGCCCGGGTCGCCTCGGCCCAGGTGCGGTCGCGCTGCCCGCGCGGGCGGTCGAGGGGCACATCCGCCATGAGGGTCGCGGGCCGCTTCGAGACCAGCAGCAGCCGATCGGCGATGCCGATCGCCTCGGCAACGTTGTGGGTCACCATCAGGACGCTCATCCCGGCAGAATCGACCGTGTCGACCACCAGCCCGCGCAGCTCGGCGGCGGCGGCATCGTCCAGGGACACGAACGGCTCGTCGAGCACCAGCACGCGCGGGTCGTCGGCGAGCGCCCGGGCGAGGGCCACCCGCCGCTGCATCCCGAGCGACAGGGCCTTCGGGTAGCTGCCGCGCCAGGGCGTGAGGCCGAGCCGCGTGAACAGGGTGCCGAGGTCGCGTCCGCGCCGGGCCCGCGGCAGCCCCAGCCGGACATTGTGCTCGACGCTCCGCCAGGGCAGCAGCCGCGGCTCTTGAAACACCATGCCGGCCTGATCGGCTCCGGAAACGCGGCCCTCGAAATCGGGGTCGAGGCCCAGCAGGATGCGCAAGGTCGTGGTCTTTCCCGCGCCCGACGGCCCGATCAGGCAGACGATCTCGCCGGCTCCAACCCCGAAGGCCAGGTTGCGGACCGCCTCCACCGGCTCGGTGCGCTTGGACCGATAGACCTTCGCGGCGATCGCGACCTGGAGGACGGGTTCAGCGCCAGCGGCGGACATGGGCTTCGAGCCGCTGCAGGAGGAGAACGTCGATGCCGATCATCACGGCCATGAACACGAGGCTGTATCCGATGATTGCGGCCACGTCGGTGCTCTGGACGAAGTAGTAGTTGATCGCGAAGCCGACCCCGTCGGGGCGTCCGAGCAGCTCGACCACCAGTACGATCTTCCAGGCGAGCGACAGGCCAGAACGGGCCGCCGTGACCACGTAGGGCTGAAGCTGTGGCACCAGCACGTCCAGCGCCCAGGTGCGCCGGTCGAACCGGTAGGCCCGAGCCATCTCGTCGAGGCCGGGATCGAGGTTGCGCGCGCCCTCGCGCACGATCACCGCGACGTTCGGCAGCTTGTTGAGCACCACCGCCAGGATCGCGGCTGTCTCGGTCAGCCCGACCCAGACATAGGCCAGCACGGTGATGACGAGGGCCGGGGTGTTGAGCAGGACGAGGAGCGGCGTGTCGAGGGTCAGGTCGGCGGCCTTCGAGCGCCCGAGGGCGACGCCCAGCAGGATGCCCAGCACCATCGCCACCGCGAAGGAGATCGCCACCCGCAGCAGCGTGATCCCGACATTGTGCGTGAGGTCGCCGCGCTCGGCCTCCTGGATGATGAAGCGCAAAACCGCCATCGGGGCCGGCAGCAGGCGCGACCCGGCCTCCAGCGCGGCGAATTGCCAGGCGGCGATGAGCACGGCGAGGGACGCGATACGGGTCAGCGCGCCCATGCGGTCCCGGCGATCCGGAGCCACGACACTGGAGGCAGCCTGACGGGCCGCTCAACCATTGCGGCCGCTGTCGTAGTACAGGTCCGGCGGCAGCCCGGCGCCCTTGCCGACGAGGCGGGGGCCGCCGAGGCGGGACATCACGGCGTAGAGCGTCTCGGCATCGGTGCGCTCCGCCGCCACCGGGCGGCGCGGGATGCCGGAGAGGAAGTCGCGCTTGAGCGCCTCGAAGGTCGCGTCGTTCTCGGCCGCCATCAGCGGGCGCACGATCTCCCAGGTGCTGGGATCGGCCGCCAGCATCTCCTTGGCGGCCCGGGACGCCCGCGCGAAACCGGCCACCGCCTCGGGCTTCTCCTTCACGGTCACGTCCTGGAACAGGTAGCCGATCAGGGAGACGTCGCCGGCGACGCCCAGCGCGTGCATGATGTCCTCGGCGCCGACCAGCCGGCGGAAGCCCTTGGCCTCAAGCCGTGCGCAATAGGTCCAGTAGGTCAGCGCCGCGTCGAGGGCGCCCTGCTCCAGCTTCAGGGTGATCAGCGGCGGCGCGCCGTAGGCGATCTCGGTGGCGTGCTCCAGGTCGATGCCGGCGGCGTCCTTGGCCTGGGCCCGCAGGAGCAGCCAGTTCTTGTCGAGCGGGCCGCCGGCGACGCCGAAGCGCTTGCCGTCTAGATCCTTCAGGCTCTTGATCGGGCTGTCGGCCGGCACCATCACGGCGCCTTCCGAGGTCGAGTACGGGATGAAGCGCACTGCCTGGCCGTCGTTGCCCAGCCGCGCTGCCCAGAGCAGGTCTCCGATGATCGTATCGACCTGCCCGCCGATGAAGCTGATCCGCGCCGCGTCGTTGCCGGCGAGCTTGACCGCGTCGAGCTGGAAGCCGTTGGCGGTATCGAGGCCGCGGGCCTTGATCACCGCCGCCTCCCAGGTCGAGGTGCCGAAGGGCAGGCTTCCGAGGCGGATCACCGGCACGTCCGCCCGCGCTGCCCGCAGGCCGAGGCCGCCGAGCAGGCCGCCGGCGAGCATTGCGCGCCGTGACAGCATCACGCCTTCTCCCATCGTATTGCGCGGTCTTCGGAGATCGCAGACTTGGGCGTGGACTTGTCCTGACGCCATTGGAAAAAGGTCATAGGGCTCGCGCGGCACGCCGTCCACCGCGGCGAATTCCCCTGCCCGCTTGCGCGCTGCCAGTGCCGCGGGCACCCTATTTTCCCGACGCCGCTACGAGAAGGACGAGGCAAATGAGCGAACAACGCGAGGGCGTTCTGGACGAGGCGGCGGTGGAGGCACGGCTGAAGGCCGAACTGCCGCAATGGCGGCTGGAGGAGGGCTGGATCCGCCGCACCTACAAGACGGCGGGCTGGAAGGGCACGCTCATGGTGATCAACACGGTCGGCCATCTCGCCGAGGCCGCCTGGCACCATCCCGACATCACCGCGTCCTATGCCTGGGTCGAGGTGCGGCTGATGAACCACGCGGCCAAGGGCATCACCGACAAGGATTTTGCCCTCGCCAAGAAGATCGAGGAGGTCGTGTCCTGGCAGCCTGCCCTGGAGGGACAGGGTCTCGACGGCACGCCGTCCGATCCGCGCTTCGCCTACATCAAGTACGACAAGTAGCGGCGCCCGGAGCCGCCCGGTCACTGCGGCTCCTTCACCCGGCGGCACTCGGTCTTGAGGTAGGCGGACTTGCCGATCTCCTCCCGCCGCTCGGTGCGGGCGATGATCTCCTGCCAGCCTGTGGCGCAGCCAAGTTCGTTGGCGACGCGGACCTTGCGCACCTCCAGCGCCTCGGCATCGGTGCAGGCCTCCTGGGCGAGACCGTTGGCGCAGACCAGGACGACGGCGATGAAGGCGTTCATGCGGGCGGTATTCCTCGGATCACGCCCCGCTTACGCGCGGAGAAGGTCCAGAGTTTCCGACCGCGGCGCGACCTGCGCGCCGGGATGATTCACGGTCGGCCCGCCCTGAGGGGGCGGAGGGGCGGGCCGACCGCTCATCGCAGCGTGGCGCCACGCTGCGATCGGTGTGGCTGTTCGCTCAGGCGCCCTGCGCCGGAACCGGGTCACGGCTCTCAAGCCGGATCCGGTAGCAGCCGACATAGAGGGCGGGCAGGAACAGCAGCGTCAGGAATGTAGCCGCCAAAATACCGCCGATCATCGCGAAGGCCATGGGCCCCCAGAACACCTCGCGGGCGATCGGGATCAGGCCGAGGCTCGCCGCGGCGGCGGTGAGCAGGATCGGCCGCATCCGGTGGTGGGTCGCCTCGTAGACCGCATCCCAGGGCGCCATCCCCTCGGCCCGGAACTCCTCGATCTGGCTCACCAGGATCACGGCGTTGCGGATGATGATGCCGATCAGAGCCAGGATGCCGAGGATCGCCACGAAGCCCATCGGCTTGTCGAACAGCAGCAGGGCCGGGACGACGCCGATCAGCCCGAGGGGCGCCACTGTGAAGACCAGCAGCATCCGGCCGACGCTCTGGAGCTGAACCATCAGCAGCAGCGCCATGGTGAGCAGCATCACCGGGACCACCGCGGCGATCGGGCCCTGGCCCTTGGCCGATTCCTCGACGGCGCCGCCGGTCTCCAGCGTGTAGCCCTCGGGCAGCGCCTTCGCGAAGGCGTCGATGCCGGGCTGAAGGGCCGTCACGATGGTGGCCGGCTGGGTGGTGTCGCGGATCGTGGCGCGCACCGTCACGGTCGCGAGCCGGTTCCGGCGCCAGACGATCGGCTGCTCGAGGTCGTAGCCGATCCGCGCGAAGGACAGCAGCGGCACCACGGAGCCGTTGGCGAGGCCGACCTGCAGGGATTGCAGGGTGTCGAGCGACGAGCGTTCGGCGGCCCGCGCCCGCCCGACGACGTTCACGAGGTAGATCGAGTCCCGCACCTGCGTGATCGCCTGGCCGCCCTCGATACCGTTGAGGATGCCGGCGATGTCCTGGCTGGTCACGCCGAGCTGGCGCGCCTTGTCCTGAAGAATCTCGACCCGCAGCACCTTGCCGGGCTCGTTCCAGTCGAAGGTCGGCACGTCGAGGCGGCGGTCGGTGGCGACCACGTTGGCTAGGTCGAGGGCGAGGCGGCGGACGGTCTCCATGTTCGCCCCGCTCAGCCGGTACTGGACCGGTCGGCCCACCGGCGGCCCGAGGCTCAGCGGCTGCACCAGCACGTCGGTGCCGACGAAGTCGCGCTTTCCGATCGCCTGGAGGCGAGCCATGACCTGATCCCGGATCTCCAGGGATTTCGTGACGACGACGATCTGCCCGTAGAAGGCGTTGGAGAGCTGCTGGTCGAGGGGCAGATAGAAGCGCACCGCGCCCTGGCCGACATAGGATGACCAGCTCGTCACGTCCGGATCGTCCTTCAGCTTCGCCTCGAACCGGTCCATCTGCGCCTTGGTCTCGGCGATGGTGGCGTTCTGCGGCAGCGTCAGGTCGACCAGCACTTCGGAGCGGTCCGAGGACGGGAAGAATTGCTGCTGGACGTGGCTCATCCCGACGATCGCCGTAGCCATCAGGGCGAGGCAGAGCACGACCGTGGTCCAGCGCCACGCCATGGCGAGCTTGAGCACCGCCAGGAACAGCCGGGTCAGGAACCCGCGCTTCTCGGCGTGATGCTTGACGGTCTTCGGCAGCAGCGTGACGCCGATCAGCGGGGCGAACAGCACCGCCACCACCCAGGAGACCAGCAGAGCGGCGGCCAGGACCACGAACAGCGAGTAGGTGTACTCGCCCGCCCCCGAGCCGTTGAAGCCGATCGGCAGGAAGCCCGCCACCGTCACCAGGGTACCGGTCAGCATCGGGAACGCCGTCGACGTGTAGGCGAAGGTCGCGGCCTTGCGCAGCGTATCGCCCTGTTCCAGCCGGGCGACCATCATCTCGACCGTGATCATGGCGTCGTCGACCAGAAGGCCCAGCGCGATGATCAGGGCGCCGAGCGAGATGCGCTGCAGCGTCACGTCCATCATTTGCATCACGACGAAGACGATCGCGAGCACGAGGGGAATCGAGACCGAGACCACCAGCCCGGCCCGGACGCCGAGGCTCACGAAGCTGACGGCGAGCACGATCACCACCGCCTCGACCAGCGCCTCGGTGAAGCCGCCGACCGCGTGCTCGACCTGCTTGGGCTGATCCGAGATCAGGTGAACGCCCACGCCCACCGGCAGCGTCGCCTCGATCCGCCGCATCTGCGCCTTCAGGGCCTCGCCGAAATGCAGCAGGTTGGCGCCGGGCCGCATGGCGATGGCGAGGCCGATGGCCGGCTCGCCGTTGACCCGGAACATCGGGGCGGGCGGATCCTCGTTGCCGCGACTGATGTCGGCGATGTCGGCCAGCCGGAAGAAGCGGTCGTTGACGCGCAGGTTCACGTCCTGAAGCGAGGCTTCCGAGGTGAAGGAGCCGCTGACCCGCAGGGAGACGCGCTCCGGCCCAGCCTGCACCACGCCCGAGGCCGAGACCGCGTTCTGGGCCTGCAGGGCCTTGATCAGCGCCTGGAAGTCGATGCCGTAGCCGGCAAGCTTGCGGGTCGAGAAGTCGAGGTAGATCGTCTCCGCCTGGGTGCCGATCAGCTGGGTCTTGCCGATGTCGGGCACCCGCAGGACCTCGGTGCGCACGCCCTCGACGTAGTCGCGCAGCTGCCGGTAGGTCAGGCCGTCGGCGGTGAAGGCGTAGATGTTGCCGTAGACGTCGCCGAACTCGTCGTTGAAGAACGGGCCCTGCACGCCGTCCGGGAACTGGCCCTTGATGTCACCCAGCCGCTTGCGGACCTGGTAGAAGGCCGGCTGCACGTCGGACTTCTTCAGGGTATCGCGGAACTGCACGAACACCGTCGAGGAGCCCGGCGTCGTGTAGCTGCGGACGTAATCCAGGCCGTTGAGCTGCTGCAGCTCCTTCTCGATCCGGTCGGTGACCTGATCGATCGTGTCCTTGATCGTGGCGCCCGGCCAGGTCGTCTGCACGACCACGGTCTTGATCGTGAACGGCGGATCCTCCTCGCGGCCGAGGCGGCTATAGGCCATCACGCCGGCAACCAGCGCGACCGCCATCAGGAACCAGACGAACGAGCGATGCCCGAGCGCCCAGTCGGAGAGATTGAAATCCTTCACGGGAAGCCCTCGTCCGACCGGCTCAACGGGCGTCGTCGGTCAGGCGCACGGCCTGGCCTTCGCGCAGGGTGTGGACGCCCGCGACCACGATCCGCTCGCCCGGTTCAAGACCGTCGCTGATGGCGACGCGCCCGCCCTCGACCGCTTCCGTGGTGGAGGCCGGCGTCACGTCGCGGCGCGTCACCGCCTTGCCGTCCGCGGCGACGATCCAGACCGAGCGGCGCTCGCCGTCTCGAAGCAGCGCGGAGTCCGGCAGGAGGAAGCGGCGCGGGACCTTGCGCATGAGCGACACGTCGATGGTCGCGCCGAGGCGGAAGGCCGGGCCGGGATCTTCCAGGGTGATGCGGATGCGTCGGGAGCGCGTCCCGGCCTCGGCGAGCGGCGCGATCTCCCGGACGCGGCCCTTGGCCGTTAGCTCCGGCGCGCTCTGGAGCAACACGGTGAACACGC
>NZ_JAKSYO010000136.1 GCF_022829635.1 Methylobacterium sp. E-066 | reverse complement strand
ATGACCCTGCATCTCCAGCCCGTGCGTGTCGCCACCAGCAGTGAAGACAGCGACGGTCAGCTTGTGTTCGCAGATGGGTTCCTTGTGGCGGTGCTGGTGCACCTGTCCGGGCAGCACGGGTCCAACGCGGGCATGTGGTTCCTGGAGGCTGGGTTCGGCCTGACCGCGGTGATGAGCGCCCCCCTGTTCCTGGATGTGGATGCGGCTCAAGACTGGATCGAGCAGCACCTCGGGACCAAGGGACGCTGCCAAGCCACGACCTCGATCTAACGCAGGTAATTTAGGCGACGCTACCCATCCGCTATGTCGGCCGAACCAGATCCATATCGGGCGGTCCCGTTGGCTGTGGGCTTTTGCCCCCGAACTCATGGCTAACGAGGTCGCACTTCGCAGAAGGAGCGTGTCGAATGGGAGACGAGTCTGCGAAGCCTCCTGAGTTTTGGGACGCGCTTGCCGAGCATGTCACCGCCAAGGTCGAGCCGGTCCTGCGGCAGCACGCGCACGTGCGCCAGCCAGTGATTGTCTACCTGCGCGACCTGGAGGTCCTAGCCCGCCAGGAATGCGACAGACGGGAGGTGATCCAGATCATCGCATCGGGACCCCGCATCCTCGGTGACCGGGAACAGGTCGGACGCCCGGACGGTCCTTTTTCGCGCACCTAGCTCATGGTCATGCGCGGATCCTTGCGATGAGGCGCGTGACCGTGGTGGTCAAGGTTTGCTCTTAGGCCATGCGGCTAGAAGCGGTGTTGCCGTGGCTTCGGCATACCTCAGGGCTACTTCGGCAGGCGCCGCCAGGGTGGCCCACGAAGGTTGGCGGCGGAGGCCCGCGCCTTCGCTTCCCCCGCATCGTGCTCGTGGAGCCACCGGTCTATGTCACTCTCCTCGGACTCGGCAGATGCGCCAGTCGGCAGTCCGCTCAGCCGATCCAAGGCGAAGTCGATGACCTTCCGATCCCACCGCTGCGTGCCTGGGAGCGCGGGCGCTATCATGCCGATGCTGACCCACTGCCGAAAGCCGCCTGGGGTCAGCCCGCAATAGGCCGCCGCGTCCGCTATCGTCAGGCAGCGCGGTTCCAAAGCTACGGGGTCCTTCGGCTGTCTCGGTCGCTTCGTCATGCTCCCTTTCAGAGCGAACTTCGTGCGCTCGTGGATGATCAGGCTCACAGGGGGATGATCCGCTCCTGTTTTTTGCGCTGGCCGGCGCTTGCTTCCTCCTCCAGGGCGGCTTCGACGATGACCGAGCCATCCTTGAAGACGACACGCACGTCCGTGTAGCCGGCAGCACGCATGGCCCGGATCGCCCGCGCGATGTCGGCTTGGGTCACTTGGGCCGGGGTGCGGGGCATCGCCGGGCATCTTTCGCGTCAGATCTCACCATGCTCGCTTTGGAGGATCCTATGCCCGAAACGGACCTTCTCACAGCCGGCGAGGCTGCTAAGTCCCTGCGGATCAGCAGGCGGACCTTCGACGGCCATGTGGCCCGAGGTGAGATCGCCTACATTGCGGTGGGGTTGGGCCTGAAGCGGGTCTGCAAGCGGTTCGACCCTGAGGACATCGCTCAGTTTCGAGACCGGCAGCGGCGTGTGGAATGCCCGCCTGAACCTACTCGGAGGCGTAAGCCCGCCGCGCAGTTACCCGAGCACGGGATCATCGACTTCAGGGCATTGTCGGAGGAGCGGCGCGCCGCGCGACGGGCCGAGCGGCAGGCGAAGCGCGACGGCGGCCTCTCATCCACGTCGTCGGCTCGCCCGTCCTGGCGAGCGCCACAGGCGACGATGACCAGGGCATCATCAGCCAAAGGCCGCTGAAGATCCTTCGCCTCCGGCCAATCGGCCGACAGCCACGTGGCCCACTCCTCCGGCTTCGTGAGGATCACCGGCATCGCCTTCGGGTGCACGGCCCCGACCTCCGCGTTCGGCTCGGTCGTCAGGAAGGCATACAGGTCGTCAGTCGTCTCGCCGTCCTTCACCTTCCGCACGCTCTGCCAGCCCTCAATCAGGATGCCAGCGAAGCAGGTGAGGGGCCGATCCTCGGTCAACGCGAACCACACGGGCGGGTGCGAGCCGTCCGCCGCCTTCTCGTTCTCGCTAAAGCTCGTGAACGGCACGAGGCAACGGTGCGCGGGCGAGAGCCAGCGGCGCCAGTGCGGCGAGGCGGTGTTGCGCACATTGGTGACGCCGGGATCGACCTTCTTGCCCTTCAGCGCAAAGGCAGGCGACGGCATGCCCCAGCGCATTATCGACAGGGCACGGGCGCCGTCGCGCATGCGGATCACAGGCGCCGAGGTGTTCGGGAAGATGCCGGGGAGCGGCGGGAGGTTGCCGGTTTCATCACCCTCGACGCTGAACGTCCTGCCGATCTCTGATTGCCCGCGGATCAAGCTGTAGAGGTTGCACATTTAGGTCGTTCGCCAAGGTCGCGCGGAAATTCAGGACCCGAGGTGACGACCGCTACCCCGCCGCCCTTTTTTCAGGGCTAGCGGGGCGTCGTGCCGTTCCTCACGGCGATGGGCCAGTTACGCGACGCGGCCGAGATACAGGATGGCGCAGCTTGGTTAGCGTGCCGTCAGCGGGGTCGGCCGAGCCTTGTGCCGGAACAGGTCGCTGAGAAGCCGGAACGGCAGGCGCACCAGCTTGTAGGCGGCGTGTGCGGCCATCACGGCGAGAACGGCAACGAGCGCCAGAAGGGCATTCAACAACGCAGGTACTCCTGGCGGTATGCACTCAGCGGGCTGCCCCCGCATTGCTCTCAAGTCGCGCGCCGAACGCGGCGACATCAAGGAGCAGTATGCGGTCGCTCAGATTAGGACGCAGACAATCGCTTGGTGTTGAAAGCGACGTGCTCCCGGTAGCGCGCGATCACGGTTTCGGGCGAACCACCGAGCATCAGCGTCGTCATCGCTTCGCCAGCGGCGTGGATCTTCTCGGTCACCATGGACTGCATCTCGGCTCGGCCCTCGCGCCCGCCCCAGGCGAGGCGGACCATGCGCAGCTCGATGACCCGCCGCGACTCGATCTCTAGCATTATCGATGAAAAGATGGGATTGTACATTGAGCATTCGCACCGAGTGAACACAGTTCCAGTTCAACACGATCAAAGATTATAAAGATCCATCATTAACACGTGTTGGATTTTAGCCACCGATCTTTTATTCGATTGCCCTTGAAGTCGCAGGCCAGAACTTTCAGCCATAGGCATATGTTTCTCGTTCATGTTCGCAATAGCGCGGGCAAGCGAGGTTCATGAGTGTCAGAGCATACCTCCGGTCAAGATAGCCGCCAGGGCAAGCGCGGCAGGCCGGCCCTCTACGTTCTGATCGTCAGCGTCGGCCTGATGCTGACATCCCTGGCCGGGCTGATGATCTGGCAGGGCGCGAGCTCGCCACCCGACTATGCCAGCCAGAGCCAGGCGGCATCGCGCAAGCAGATCACCGGCTCTGAGACCGGCAAGGCAGATGCCCCGTCGTCGGCCAACAGCAGCGGTGTGCCCGGGGGTAATCCAGCATATCCGCAGCCCGCCGTGCGGAGTGCCAACCCATGATTTTATGTGAGATGGCGAACGATGATCCGGTCGAGGCCGCGGTGCTCGAACGCGCACGGCGGAACTTCCTCGACAACGGGCCGAGCGACCGGATGTGGTCGGATCCCTCCTCCAAGAAGGGATCTACGATGAGCGCTGGTTTCGTGCTGAGCGCAGACCAGCGCGCCACGTTCATCGCTGTCGCGCGAAGGGAGATCGCATCCGAGGAAGATACGGTCGAACGGCCGGAGGGATCTCTGCTTCCGAGAGATGGTTCGCGTGCAGGGCTCGGCATTCTCGCGCTGTATGAGAGCCGTAGCAAGGCGCAGGCGGCGACAGCCACGCTGATCGCGGCTGGTATCTCCGAGCGGGCGATCCAGCACGTGACCGCTCCCTCCGATCTGGATGACGGCCGCGCCGAGGCGGCAGCATCGCTTCCCGACGGCCCTGGCCTCTGGGAGAGACTCCGGACGATCGGCGTGCCCCTGGAGGTGCTGGACGCCTGCTGCGTGCAGCTGAGGCAGGGCGCGGCGATGCTGAACCTCGTAGTCGCAGACGCCCAGCGGGACCGCGTGATGGCCATCCTGAAGGACCACGGCTCAGTCGACCCGACGTTGCGCGTCGCGACGTGGCGCGCGGAGGGCTGGGGTGGAAAGTCGCCGGTCTCAACAGAAGGCTGGGGCGGTTATTCCGCCACCTCGACGGGCGCAACGGACATCACGACGAGACGGGAATAAGTTGATGGCCCTGCTCACTCCCGTCAGATCCGAAAAGACCGACCTTGACGCCGTGCGGCGGTACGCGGTGAGCGTCATCGCGCAGTCCGAAGGCGAGGACCTGCAGATGAAGGCGGTCACCCTAGCGCTGCTGGGGGGGATTATGTGGCGCAGCAAGCCAGGATCGACCGAGATGACGCAGGATGGTGATAGCGCCATCGCCGTCCTCACGACGACGCTCGGAGGCCGCCACCTAACATTCTCGTATGATCAGCAGACCGAGTCGATCGTGATGCGCGAGGGCCAGATCGATGGCCCTATCCTGCACAGCTTTTGCAACCGGACGCTGATCGGAGATTTCGAGCAAACCTTCAGGGCGTTATGGCGCTGAGGGAGCACGATCCGATTTCGTTGACCTGAATGCTGGTTCCTCAGACTTGCGAAGCAAAGATTGAGGGTTAGTGGCGTTTGGTCAGCCTCGCCGACGCCGTGAGCCGCTATGCGATAGCCATTAAGCGTTGTCCCGCATGCCATGGGCGCGTCTCTATCAACGGCGCCTATTGCGGTCCTGGCTTCAGCAAGACCATAAGGCACAGGAAGGCCCACAGCAGCTGCCCGCTCAAGCCTGACACGTACTCCGGCGCGCCTTCGCCGCATCCACTAGCGCTTACCTAACCACCGGCTCGGCCCCACCGCCCGATTTGATCACGAGCTGTTGGAGGGAGGTCGGCGATCTCACCGCCATCCCAGCAGGATGCACCAGCCAGATTACGTGCGGCTGTATGGTGCCTCGCGCAGGTGACCACGCGAGGTGAAGCTAGTTGCAGGCAGGCTCAGTACCCGTAGCCGCCGTAGTAGCCGTAGGGCCGGCGGTAATAGCCGTAGGGGCCGCCGTAGTAACCTACTGGAGCATACCCACCGTAGGGGCCGCCGTAGCCATATCCGTAACCGCCGTAGGGATACCCGTAGCCGCCGGCGAGGCCGTATCCGACAGCTGCACCGGTCAGGAGGCCCAAACCCAGGCCGTAGCCGCCGTAGCCATAACCGCGGCCATAGCCGCCATATCCCCCACGGAACCCACCGTAGCCGCCACGGAAGCCGGCGCCGCGAAAACCGCCACCAAAACCGCCGCCACGGAAGCCACCACCGCCAAAGCCACCACCGCCAAAGCCACGCGCATCAGCGCCGGTCGGCACGAAGGCGAGCGCAGCCAGCAGCGCCGCCGAAGCAAGGGCCAGACGTCTCATCAGGATCATCTCCTACCCATGAAGTCTGATCCATGAACTCAGCCGAACGCATAGCGGATCCCATAAGGGGAAGCGCACTGGGTCGCAGATTTGTATCAAGTTGTTGCTGGGTAGACATAAAAGCCCGACCAAGGGGAGATGATCCTTGGTCGGGCACATCCGGGTCGAGCAGTACGGGGCGGTAGTACCCGACGCAGTTGCTTGG
Source organism: Methylobacterium sp. E-066 (assembly GCF_022829635.1). Taxonomy (GTDB): domain Bacteria; phylum Pseudomonadota; class Alphaproteobacteria; order Rhizobiales; family Beijerinckiaceae; genus Methylobacterium. The sequence goes on along the minus strand of NZ_JAKSYO010000136.1, from coordinate 25,582 downwards.
CCAACTAGCAGTACGGGCACCAGTTCCCAGGCGTCGACTCAAGCATGGTGACGACGCTACTTGCCGCCACTGCCCTTGTAGGCCGTGATCGCACGCCGGCAGTTCTCCGAGATCTTGTCCATGTTCTTCTTGAAGCAGGCGTCCATCTCTGGGCTGTCCGGATCATTGCCGCTGCAGAACGTGACCGCATCGCCGGAGCAGTAGGTCTTCAGATCTTTGTTGCCGCGCTTTGAAGCCGATGCGTCTGGAGCCCCGAGAACTGGAGCCGCGACGGCAATAAGGCCGAGTGTCAGAATGATGCTTCGCATATTGGATGCCCAGTTGGAGGAATTCGTTGATGCGCTAACGGCTCGACCCGGTGAGCTATCCCTTACGCTGACGGAGCCGAGGCTCGGCCACTGCGCGGCATTCAGGAGGTGAATGAGCGGTCGGTGCTACTTACCGCCGGCCTTCTCGTAAGCGTCGATGGCGCGACGGCAGTTCGGGGACATCCGGCTCATATGCTTCTTGAAGCAGGCGTCCATTTGCGGGCTGTTCGGATCGATGCCCGCGCAGAACGCGAGGGCGTCCCCTGCACAGTTGGTCTGCAGGTCCGTGTTGCCGCGGTTGGGCGCCTGCGCTGAGGCAGGGGCGGCAAGGGCGATGGCGCTGACGGCGAGTATCACGCTGCGCATACTTGGTCCCTGACCTAGGCAATTCGTCGAGGCCTAACGAACCTGGCGCCAGTTTTTATCCCTTCCGCTTCCGAAACCGGATCCCGGCCCCGCCGCCGTTCTCGGGGATGAACTCAAGGCTGGGGATCATGATCGAAGATCCGCGGCGGCTACGGCCGCCGATGACCATGTTTGCCGACGAGTTGAGGCGCGCCATCGAGGCCGCGGACTGAATCACCCTGCCCCAGGTGACGGCGCTGCTTTAGCGCGCCTACGGGGATGGGAAGGTCACAGAGGCCGAGAGCCTGTCCGGCCTGATCGAGAGGAGAACATTGTCTACGAGTAGATCGCGGTCCGAACAGACCTCGAACCCAACAGAAACCGTCACACCCCAAACAGGGGATCCAGCCAAGAACGTATCAAGTCTTGTAGGATCGCCCAGGAGGGCCGTCGGCTCCCGGCCACGCAACGGGCGCCTCGATGGAGCGTCGCCGCCGCTGGGCTGCCTCTGGCCGCATGCCGCAGGCTATCGTCGCCCGGTTCACCCTGGCCGAGCAGGCTGTGCTCTCCCTCGTGGCTGCCGAGGTCGCCCGCCGGAAGTACTGCCGGCGGTCGATCGAGAACATGGCCGCTGTCACCGGCGTGTGCCGCTCGACCGTGAAGAACGCGATCCGTGAAGCGGCCCGGCAGGGTCTTTTGACCGTCGAGGAGCGCCAGATCACCGGCTTCCGCAACGACACGAACGTGCTCCGGATCGTCTCGCCGGAGTGGACAGCCTGGCTGCGATTGGCCCGGAAGGGGAATACCGCCTGGCCTACCCCTGCCCAAAGGAAAGGTCGTCACGGCCCCGTCTTTCAAGAGGGAGGGGTCAAAAGCGTGACCAACACGCCTACTGAAGTTCTAGTCCTGTCAGAATCGGGGAAAACCGAACCGAAAAAGGGCTGCCGACAAGCGGCGGGCGACCTCAACCGATCTGGCAGGGCGAGAATCCGCGCGGGTCGTGGCCTGGGTTGAGCTATGCGGTGATGGTCTGCCGCCGTTCGGAAGAGCGGACATCGCAGACTTCGAGCTCAACTCAGGGAGACCGCACCTCAATGGCAGTCGCTGTGACGGCGCAGGAGATCCTGGCGCACCCTCGGTTCGCCGAGGCGCGGGCAGCTCACGTCAGTGCGGTCGTCGAGTTGTTCAAAGCCGACGCTCTCGCCATGCGGATGATGGCCGATGCGGGGATCATCATCCTTCGCGGCTTCATCGTCGGCTTCCACTTCGCCTTCGACCCGGAGGACCGAAACACCTGGGCTACGCCCGGCAATGTGCGGCGCATACTGGTCGAGCGTGGCTTGGCGAGCCCTCGAAGAGTCGACGATCTCCTGGCTCGGTTCCGCCAAGCCGGCTACCTCGAAGCCGCTTCCGCGCCCGATGATCGCCGCGTAACTATCCTCGTTCCAACGGCGCGGGTGATCGCTCACGACCGTCACCACCTCGCGGCCTACCACCGCTTCCTGCTCGACCTATTTCCAGGGCGCGGCTACGAGTGGGCACTGGAGCAGGACGAGCGCACCCATCGTCTCATCCGCCTATCAGGCCTACGCGATCCGCGCGCGGCGGCACTGCTCGCTTCGTTTGAGCCACCTGAGCCTGTTACGCGGATGATCTCGAAGGTTGAGGCTACGACGGGATTGCGGCCGACCATCGATGTCGCTCTGGCAGCCCTGACTGAACGGTACGATCTGCCAGAAGACGCGCCGTTCGCGTTATTCGCTATCGGACGAAGCGTGGGCTGGCTCGCGCATAGCATCGAGCAAGTCGCATCACAAATAATTATTAGACCACGAGCAAAATATATTGGCTTGAAGCTAAATAATTAGGGTAGAATGGGATCTAGCTGGCGGCAAAATATTTTACACTCGACGATTAAATCAAAAGCGATCCTGCGATATCTGCATCACCTGTGGATCGGCTTCGAAGCGTAACCCATTCCGTAAACAGGCTCAACTCATTGAGATGAAGCCTGAATTGGACGGCGAAGTGGGATCGCGATCGACGCTGATCGTGACCCCACCTCAATCTCATTGTTTACAGTTTGAACAGAGATAGATACATTTACTCCGATGGCATACTTCGACGCCTATTGACACGCGGGCGCGGTTGGCCCGGCCTTTCGAGGACAGGCTGTTATTCGCGGGCAAGGCGACCCACCCCTTCGATTTTACCACCGCCCACGGAGCTTACGACAGCGGGCGAAGGGTTGCGGACGAGGCCATGGCAGCGCTTCGGTACAGACAGGAGAAAGCGGCCTGACGGAAGCCCGACAGCATCCGTATGGCCGCAGATGCCGGAACATACGGGGCGGACTTCCGACCCTCTCGGACACCACTGCCGACGACCGCCGATGCCTGGCCAGGTAGGCCGACCGGGTCATTCGGAAGGGCCAACCCTTCTTCTAAAACCTGGCGGATGCGGTTGGGCCGTTCGTCATGCCCCAGTCCGAAGCGGTCGAGGGCCGAGGATCGGATTGCAGGGGTTTCCCAGTTTCGAAACGCGAGCCGGTCCCAGGCGACGACCTTCCCGACGAAGGCAAGGATGCCGGCCAGCGATATCAGGGGTATTGCCCGACGCATCGTTTGGGACGTTGGCACCCATGCGTGGATGCGAGGCGGCCATTGATGCCCTTCGAACGAGGCGAGCCATCATGACCCAGTTCGAGCAGCGGCAACTGGCGCAGGTCGTCGACGGTCTCGCGGAGGGCGTGATCCTGATCGAGCCGGATCACACCATCGCCTACGCCAATGACGCCGCCCTCGCGATGCATGGGGTCACCGAACTCCGTGACCTCGGAGCCACCGTCGCCGAGTACCGTGGCAACTTCATCCTGCACTACCGCAACCATCGCGAGGTCGGGCCGCTGCAGCATCCGGTCGAGCGCATCCTGGCCGGCGAGGCGTTTCGCGATGCGGTGGTCGAGGTCCACCATTTCCGGGATCCCGCGAGGACGTGGACGCACCGGATGCGGGGACTCGTGACGACGGACGATGCCGGCACGCCAAACGGACTCGCCCTGCTGATGCAGGACGCCAGCGACCGCTACGAAGCCGAGGAGCGGTTCGAGTGCATGTTCCGGGCGAATCCCGCCCCGGCCGTGGTGTGCCGGCTCTCCGATCTGCGTTACGTCAAGGTCAACCAGGGCTTCATCGAGCTGACCGGTTACGCCCGCGACCAAGTTCTTGGCCGGACCTTCACCGAGGTCGACCTCATTGGCCAAGGCGAGCGCCGCGCCTCCGCGGTCGAGCACCTCCATGCCGGCACCACCATCCGCCAGCGGGAGGCGTGCCTCTCGGTGCCGTCCGACGCCGAGAAGTACGTCATCGTCGCCGGCCATCCCATCGAGATGCCCGGCGGCGAGCGCTGCATGCTGTTCACCTTCGCCGACCTGGAGGACCGACGGAAGGCCGAGGCGGAGCTCCGTCTCAGCGAGGAGCGCTTCGCCAAGGCGTTCGAGCTCAGCCCGATCCCAACGGCTCTCCTGAGTTCGGACGCGAAGGTCCCGACTAGCGTCAACGAGGCCTACGCCGCAGCCTTCGGGAACGCCGCGCACGCCACGTCCGTGCCCTGGGCCGAGGAAGCGGAACGGACCCGATTCAAGCGTGAGCTCCAGCGCTACGGAAGGGTCCGGGCATTCGAGGGACGGCTGCGAACCCAAGACGGCGACGTGCTCGACTGCCTCGTCTCCGCCGAGAGGGTCAGCGTCAACGGAGGTGACGGGCTTCTTTGCGCCGCCCAGGATATCTCGTCGAGAAAACGGACGGAGGTCGAACTCATCTCGGCCATCGAATCCGTCATGGCGGACGCGTCGTGGTTCAGCCACGGCGTGATCGAGAAACTCGCCCAGCTGCGCAATCCTCCCAAGCCGGGCAAGCCGCAGGCGATGGTCGAGAGGCTCACGACCCGCGAGGGCGATATGCTGGAGGGCATCTGCCGCGGCGACACGGACGAGGAGATCTCTAAGGCGCTCGGGGTCTCGCTGAGCACGGTGCGCAACCACGTGGCGAGCCTGTACCGCAAGATCGGTGTCAACCGCCGCAGCGCCGTGGTGGTCTGGGCCAGGGAGCGTGGGATCGGCGAGAAGACGTCGATTGAGCACTACGGCAAAAATACAACTCGAAAACCAGGTCGAAAACACTAAGCGGATTAAGCTGAAATACTTTTATGTAAATCGCCGGAACATCATTTCCATTGAAGTATTCGGTGGGTGTAGCTCTGCTCGATCCGGGCATCTCGAAGACGGCTAGGCCGGACAGAGAAGTGTAGCGGATGGGCAAGGACCGGAAGGTTCTATCGAGTGATCATGCCCGTGCCCTGATCAAGCAGGCCATCGGCATGATCTTCGGGGACACCGAGGTCGAGGCGGAGGCCACGACCGAGATCGTCGCGATCAAGGCGCGTCATACCACGACGAAAACCAAGCCCGACCAACCCCGCAGGCTATCGAGGTCGTAGCGGTCAAGCCCACACGCCTTCGAGACCAATCCCCAGCCCGCGCAGGCCCTGCGTCGGGACCTGTCATCACGCCTAAAACCGGAGCCCGTCATGTCTCTCCTCGCCTGGATCGTCCTCGGCCTGATCGCCGGCTTCATCGGCAGCAAGATCGTCAACAACACCGGACAGGGCCTGCTCGTCGACATCCTACTCGGCGTCGTCGGCGCGGTCGTCGGCGGGTTCCTGTTCAACCAGTTCGGCGAGCCCGGCGTGTCGGGGGTCAACCTCTACAGCCTGCTCGTCGCCATCGTCGGCGCCGTGATCGTGCTGTGGCTCTACCACATCGTCATGGGCCGCCGCCGGGTCGTCTGACCCACCGCGCCCTTCCAGCTTCGCAAACTCACAACCCAGGAGATCCACCATGGCCACCGTTACCGAGCCCACGCCCGTATCCCCCGGACGCCCGATACCCGACCGCGCCGTCGTCGACCGCGAGCTGCCGCAGACCACCATGGTCACCCCCGCTGAGGACATGCGCACGATGATGCTGCATTCCGTCTCCTGGGGTGCCGTGCTTGCCGGTGCCACGGTGGCCCTGATCTCGCAGGTCATCCTGAACATGCTGGGGCTCGGCATCGGCCTCTCGACGGTCGATCCGATGGGTGATGGCACCCCGGCGGCGAGTTCGCTCGGCATCGGTGCCGGCCTGTGGTTCGTCGTCTCCGGCGTGCTGGCGGCCGTCGCCGGCGGCTACTTCGCCGGACGCCTGTCCGGTAAGCCCTCGACCTCGACGGCGGGCTATCACGGCCTCCTCGCCTGGGCGGTCTCGACCCTCGTGGTGCTGTACATGCTGTCGTCGGCCGCCAGCGGCATCGTCAGCGGCGCCCTCGGCACGGCCTCCTCGGCCATCGGCGGGGTCGGCAACGCGATGGGCGGCTCTGTCTCGACCTTGGCACAGGCCGCCGCCCCGTCGCTGACCAAGGTCACCGACCCCTTCTCGAACATCGAATCCAATGTCCGCAACGGCACCGGATCTGATCCGGCCGCGCTGAAGGACACCGCTGTGACCGCGATGCGCGCCGCCGTCTCGGGTGACGGCGCACAACAGGCCGCCGCCCAGGAGAAGGCCGCCGTGGCCCTTTCCAAGGCGCAGAACATCCCGGTCGAGCAGGCCCGGACCCAGGTCGTGCAGTACACCCAGCAGTTCAGGGAAACCGTCGCCTCGGCCAAGGAGCAGTCCAAGCAGATCGCCGACGCCACGGCGCGCCGCGTATCCCAGGGTGCGTTGTTCGGGGCTCTCGCGCTGATCTTCGGGGCGCTCGCCTCCTTCTTCGCTGGCCGAGGTTCGGCCGTCGATCCGACCGTCACCCGCACCGCCCCGAATACCCTGACCCCGCGCCGGGCATGAGCGTCGGCGATCCCGCCGCGACCGAGCCCCACGGGCTCGGGACGCGCTTCGGCACCGCGGCGGAGGTCGCCATCGGTGAGGAGGCGGTCCTCCCGCTGATCGAGGAGACCGCGCGCATCGAGAAGCGTGCGGTCGAGACCGGACGGGTCCGTGTCAGCACGCGAACCGACACCCTCGACCAGGTCCTGCGCGAGACCCTGCGCAGCGACATGGTCGGGGTGACCCGGGTGCCAGTCAACCGGACCCTCGCCGAGGGCGAGGCACCCCCGGTGGTCAGGACGGAGGCCGGGGTGACCATCATCCCGGTGCTGGAAGAGATCCTCGTCGTCGAGAAACGCCTCGTCCTGAAGGAGGAGGTGCACATCCGCCAGACCACGGCGGGCGAGGACGTCGAGATGCCGGTGACGCTGCGCAGGCAGCACGCCGTGATCGAACGCGTGTCCCCCGAGGGGCACGTCACGGAACAGGCCACCACGCACCCGTCACAGGAGCCGACATCATGACCCAGACCATCACCGCCATGTACGACACCCATCCCGAGGCGGTCGCCGCCCAGGGCAAGCTCGTCGGTCTCGGCATTCCCGCCGGCGCGATCAAGCTGATTTCCGGCACCCAGGCCGGCTCGGCCGGAACCGCGACCAGGGCCGACGAAGGCATGTGGGGCTCGATCAAGGACTTCTTCATGCCGGAGGAGGACCGTCACGCATACGGCGAGGGACTGCACCGCGGCGGCACGATGCTGAGCGCAGAGGTCGACGACGCGCACGTCCACGCCGCCTCCGATATCCTGGAGGAGCACGGTTCGGTCGATCTCGACGAGCGCGAGGCCGCCTGGCGCAAGGAAGGCTGGGACGGTCGTGCGACCGGTTCCACCACCGGGACCGCGCCGGTTGCCGCCGGAGCGCTCGGTCAGGGTGCGATGTCGTCCGACCACGCCGCCACGACCCGCGACACCGGCCTTCACGCCGCTGCACCGTCCGAGGCCGTCGCCGCCCACGGTACCGTCACAGGCACCGATTACATCCCCGTGGTCGAGGAGCGCCTCAACGTCGGCAAGCGCATGGTCGATGCCGGCCGGGTCCGGGTTCGGTCCTACGCCGTCGAGAAGGATGTCAGCGAGAACGTCACCCTCCACGACGAGACGGTGAACGTCGACCGTCGCGTCGTCGACCGCGCCGTCACCCCGGGCGACATGGCGCTGTTCGAGGAAAAGGTCATCGAGGCGACGGAGATGCGCGAGCAGGCGGTGGTGTCGAAGGACGCCCGCGTCGTCGGTGAGGTCGGCATCCGCAAGGATGCGGCCCAGCGGGTGGAGACCGTGACCGACAAGGTCCGTCACACCGAGGTCGAGGTCGAGGACGGTCGCGGAACGGTAAGCCGTACCGGCACCACCGGGACCACGACGGAAACCACCCCGCGCAAGCCGCTCTGAAACGCTGAAGTCCGGGACCGGTTCGAGCCGGTCCCGGTTCCGTACGATCCCACGTCCACCTTTCGCGAAAGCCCCGTTGCCGTGACCAAGCTCCGCCACCTCGTCGTGTTCGCGGCCGTCACATCGTCATGCCTCCCGCTCGGCGCGCAGGCTCTTGAGAAGACCGGTTCCAGGGCGTCGCTGAAACCCTTCTGCTCGGCCGACTATGCCCGTCTCTGCAACGGCCTCGACCTGAACGGACCCGAGGTCGTCGCCTGCTTCCGCAGGAACGCCCGGGAGGTCTCGCCAGGCTGCCGCGCGGCCATCGCCGACTACGTCGAGACGGCTTCCGAACAGTCCGTTCCCTCGCGGTAGTGGTCGCTCGCCTGCCCGGTCCACCCCCCATCCCGAAGGAAACACCATGAAGATCCTCACCACCCTGACCGTCGCGACGACGATGACGCTTCTTGGCGTTGGCCTCGCCTCGGCGAAGCCATGTGCGGTCGGAACGACCACGAACAGCACTGGCCAGAAGGGCTCGGCGGACGCTTCCTCGAAGGTCGACGGGAACGCGACCGGGAAGGTCTCGCCCGGTGCCAAGGCAGAGTCCCCCGGGACGGTCGGGGCGATGAACAACGTCGGCTCGAATGCGACGCCCTCCGCCAACGAGGCGAAGCCGCCCGAGGGCAAGGTGGTGAAGCCCGGCGACGACGATTGCTGATCGGTACGACGACCCCTCTCACCGGAAAGGAGACACCCAATGAGTGACGGCTTCCCCTCTATGACGGCGCTGCTCGGCCTGTTGGCCGTGGCGGGCTTCCAGAACCGGGATAATATCCAGGAGATGCTCGGCGGAGCCGGCCACGGTGGTCCCACAACCCCAGGTGCGCCCGCCGGACAGGGCGGGATCGCGGGACAGGGTGGTCTCGGCGGCCTGCTGGGTAATCTCTGAGGCGCACTCGGGGGTGCTGGTGCCGATGGCCTGCTCAGTGGCGGCCTCGGCCAGCTCGTCGAGCGCTTTCGCGAGAACGGCCACGGCGAGGCCGCCGATTCTTGGGTGAACCATGGTCCGAACGCCGAGATGAAGCCCGACCACCTGAGGTCGGCCATCGGTTCCGACGTCCTCGATACGCTGTCGCGGCAGACCGGCCTTTCGCACGACGACCTTCTGTCCAGGCTCTCGCGCGAGCTGCCGTCCGCGGTGGACCGCTACACCCCCGACGGCAGGCTACCGTCTACGGTCGCCGGCATGCCGGCGTGATGAACCCCCGGTCGATCCCACCAGTGTCGAGGATCGGAACCGACCGGCCACCACGTTCGCACCGGGGCACATAAATCCCCGTCACGGGAGGGACAGATGTCCGGAAACGCGCACGCCAAGGCCGCCGAACACCATGAGGCTGCGGCGAAGTCACACCGGAAGGCCGCTCGACACATCGACGCCGGCAACGAGGAGAAGGCCGCCGAGCACGCCTCGAAGGCCGACGACCGGGCGAAGAAAGCCAACCAAAGCTCGATGAAGGCGCGACCCGGGAAGGCTGCGTCGAAGGATTAGTCAGTGCCTCGCATCGGCTCGAAGCGCGTTTCGCAGCGGGCCAGCTCAACCTTGAACCGAATGGAAATTGACCAATGGACGAGAACCGCATCACCGGCGCCGCCAAGGAACTCGGCGGCAAGGTCCAGGGCGCCGTCGGTGACGTCACGGGCGACCGCGAGACCCAGGCCAAGGGCACGGCCAACGAGGCGAAGGGGACCGTCGAGAACTTGTACGGACAGGCCAAGGACGCCGTGCGCGACGTTGCTGGACAGGCAAGCGACCTCGTCGACAAGGCGATCAACAGGGGCCGGGACGCCCTTCCCGAGGCCGAGCGTGCCTACCGCCAGGGTGGAGATGCTGTCGCACAGTATGCGAAGGAGTCCCCGCTGATGCTGGCGGCCATGGCCGGAGCCATTGGATACCTGCTTGCGATGGTGATCCACGGCCGTCGCTGAACTGTTGCCGTCCGGGGTTAGGCTTACGATAGGCGTGGTCCCCGACCGGGGACGAGACGATGGGGACCCTCGATGCCACCCATGCGCACGCTGATCCACGACGGGTCCAACGACGACTGCTGGTACCTATGCCGCGGCGGTGACCCTGCCGACGTGTACGTCTTGCATGAACCGAACGGGCCATCCGGCGGGAGGCCGTCCCGCATCGAGCTCGCAGCTTTCCTTGCTGCGGCGGACGGCTCCCCCGAGCACCGCGCCCTCCTTGGTATGATCGGTTCCCTCGTCAGGACTGATCGTGCCGAACTCGCATCGAGCAGTCCCACCCCCGAGCCGGGGGCCGCCGGTGCCGAACCTACCCCTGGCGAGGCTAACACGTCGTTCTGATCCGTTCCTCCAACGCCCGCGAGACCGCCATGGCCATCGACTACCGTTCCGAACTCCGCAGGCCCCTGCCGTTCAGCCTCGCCGTCGTGGCGGCGGTCCTCCTGGTCTGGCTCGTCGTCGCCTCCATCGCCGGTGCGAGGCAGAGGACGGCGCGGGATCACCACATCCAGGACCTGGAGACACGGCAGGTCGCGCTGCAATCGGACCTCAATCAGCAGCGGGCGGCTGCGGGAACCCTCGACGGGCTCAAGGAGAGGATCGCATCGGCCCAGCAGCAGGAGCGGGACATCACACAGGCCGGGGAACAGGCCAAGGCGAGAGCCGAGAGCCTGGCGACGGAACAGCAGGCGGCCGAGCGCAAGGCCGGCGAGGCGAAGGCCACCGCGGAGGCCGAGACGACCAAGCTCACCGGGCTGCAAGCTCAGGTTACCCTGGCGGAGCAGAAGCTCGCGCCGATGAAGGAGGCCACCACGGCCGCCGAGCACGCGGCGACTGCAAGGACCAAGGAACTGGCCGACGTCGGGCGCCGGCTGGAGGAGACGCGCCAGCAAGAGGCGAAGCTGCGGTCCGACATCGCCGCCATGTCCCAGGAGGCGACCGCCAAGACCGCCGACCTCGCGAAAGCCGAGGAGAGCCAGCAGAAGGCGCGCGATGGCTCGGCCGGCGCTCAGAAAGATCTCGCCGATGCCCGCGCCGCGACCGAGCAGGCGACGAGGCAGAAGGCCGAACTGGAGCGGGCCGTCGACGGTCTGACCGCCAATCGTGAGAAGCTGGCGAGCGACGTCTCGCAGGCTGGCCAGCAGGTGCAGCAAGCCAAGGATGGGTTGGCTGCGACGCAGAAGGAACTGGCCACGGCGCAGTCCGAGCGGGACCGTGTGATCTCCGAACGGAGCCAGGCTGAGCAGGCCGTCCAGAAGCTGGCTTCCGACCGCGACGGCGCGACCTCGGCGGTGGAAGCGCTGCAGAGGAGGCAGGCCGACGCCCAGGCGCAGTTGGCGACCCTGACCGAGACGCTGGCCACCCGGAACAAGGAGATGGCCGCCCTTGAGGACCGGATCGGGACGACCCGGCAGGAGCTTGCCGTGGCCCAGGCCAAGCTCGCCGAGGTGCGTCAGCAGCTCTCGGACCAGCCTCCGTCCATGACGGTGCATCCCGGGCCATCCCAGCCGCAAGCTCCTGCCGTCGCCCCCAGATCCGAATAATCCCTCGGGACTTGGGCCGGAGGGTCGCTGGACCGGAGCAGGGCCAGCTTCGTCGAAGGCTGACCCCATCCAATCGCCGTGCAGGGGACGGACAGGGAGCTCCAGATCGGCGGGACAAGGAGGAGGAGCTCTGACCGGCAGGTGTTCAGACGGGGCGTAACGGACGTCCAGGGTGGGAGCGTGCTGCGACCTGAAGCACGGTGGTTGATGCAGCTTTTGAAGGCATCGGGAATTCCACCGTCGCGTCCGTATTCACGGTTCGCCACCGGAACGGTCCCGCGCGCCGGCCCTTTGCCCAAGACGATGGAAGTCGATCCCGAATGATATTTCGCGATCCTTCCGGACCCATCGGCAATAAACCGGAGACGACATGTCCAGGACGATCTCAGCTGATTTCAAATCCCGCCGGGATGCGGAGATGGCCGTCGAGCACATCGTGCAGGATCACGGCCTTGATCGGAATGCGGTGCAGGTCGGTCCCGCCTCGGATGAGAACACGGCCGGGACCGAGGCGGCGCGGGCGGATGTCGAAAACGGGCACCTGAAGGCCGGGACCGAGGGCGAACCCGCCCTCGCCGGCAAGGTCAGGGTCTCCGTCGCGGTCGATGACGCTATCGCCGAGAAGGTGCTGTCCTCCTTCGCGACCTTTCACGGTGACATTCGCGGCTGAACCCGCACCTGACGGTCACCCGCGGGGGCCGCCGGCGAAAGCCTCGCCGGGGTGGAGAGCGTCGCCTCGCTCTTCCTCAGCCGCGTCGACATCAAGGTGGATCGCCGGCTGGCGAAGGGGCAGCAATGCAGACAAACGCGACCGCGTCCGTGGCCAGGCGGCCATCGCCAACGCCCGCCTCGCGTACGGGGTGTGTGAGGACAGCGTCGCCTCCGCGCGCTGGCACGCCCTGGGGAGAGCACGGCCCCAACGCCTCCTTTGGGCATCCACCGGGGTGAAGCCCGCAAGGCTGCAACATGAGATGCAGCGAGGGGGAGGCGCTGCATCTCGAGCAGGTCACGGCCGATTGTTTCCAAGGGTCACTCCCATCGCAGGCCATCCGCTGCGGCGCAGCATCAATGGCTCGGCCGCTGCAGGCAAGATCCTCGACGGGGGCGATTGTTTGATCGAAGCCGGGGGCCTGGAGTGGCTTGCGCGAACCTGCAACCCGGTCTTGGCCAACGTCCGCTTCGGAGAAGTCGGCGAGAATCTTCAAATGGCAGAGTTGGGCGCAAAGTGAACGTCCGGTCCTGAGCGCGACGGAGATCTGGCGTGGCGTAGTAGCCGAAGGCTGTCTGACCGCGTTATGACAAAGGTTTGCAGGACGCGGACATCCTGCTACGACCCAACGGACCAGCGAATTTGATCCGCACGGAACCTGGAATTCCAACGAACCGACAGATTGCATACGATGCATGCGTCGCTCTTATCGTACTGGAGTAAGACCCAGTCGATCTCTTGTCGTGCGAACGTTCCCCCGTACGATGGCTTGCCCGTCGCGCCAAATGACAATACATGAATGATCCGCTCTTGGTCCGCTCGACTGTACCGAGGTCAAGAGTTTAGGATCGATGCTCACCATTCCCCAATCGTCGGCTAGTTCCAGGACGATAACGTCCGGAGCCGGAGGCGTGTCTAGCGTTTGCAAATCGGGTGCTTTTTGAGGCTGCTTTATCGCAATCCGCGCATCAAGCCTCCCCGGCGCAGCAAATAGAATGATGGCTATGATTACGAAGGTGCTATACGGTGCTGACATGGTCAAACCGATCGTGTGAAAACGATCGGCTCTTTCGGTAGGCAAGCCAGGTCATCTTCCTGCAATCCTAGATTCGATGCGATAACCTGGCGGGGTGCCAAGGTCATCCACTGCGATAGCGAGCACTCCTGGTGCAAGGGATTGTCGTGAACGCCGACAAAGGTGCACGGCTCTTCACCGATGTTCTCGATCATGTGTGCGGCGGCTCGCGGCAGGTAAGCGCAGTCGCCAGGCTTCAAATCCGCCGTTGCCAAGCGCTTCTCGGGCTCGAACACCGTCACGCGCGTCCGGCCTTCGAGTAGAAAGTGCCACTCGTTCGCGCTTGGATGCCAGTGCGGTGCGTGCAGGGCGCCCGGAAGCAACGTCTCGCTGAAACCCGTCATCGTCGTCGAGATCGGGAACGCCTTGGCCGGAGCAATGCGCAGTGTGCCGGCGGAGCATTCGATCAACGGCTGAGCCTGCGCGAGCGCGAACCGGTGCGAGCTTGCAGCGTTCAAGCGTCGCTCGCCGCGGGCGACATCTCCATCCAATGGGATCACTGGACCTTGCGCGATGTAAACTTCAGCCTCCGGCAGATCGCGGGTCACGGCGTCGCTCAAATCAAACGCTGCCCGTAGGATCGAGTGGTCGAGCCGGCTGAGCCAGTCGCTCAAGCCGAAGGTTCCGTGATCACCGTAGAGACCGTCGTCGAACGCCAGGATCGCGTGACAGGGCACATCGCCCAGGGTTTGGATCGCGTGAGCATGGCCAGCCGGAAAAGACCAGGTGTCGCCAGGCCCAAAATTCACGACCTCCAAGCCGCCGTCAGGATCCAGAACCGTCACCTGACAATGGCCGCCAATCACGTAAGCCCACTCAGCCGACGAATGCCAATGCATCTCGCGGACGCCGCCGGGATTGAGGAACAGGTGGGCGCCCGCAATGCCGGTCGCGATTGGCAGTTGATTGGCGGTGAGATCACGCGCCCAACCACCCGAAGTCGCCTTGATGGTCCCGCCGTCGAGCCGCCCGGTGAAGGGCTGAGCTGCGCCGGGTTTGCGCGGGATAGTATGAACGAAGGTCTGTGAGGACCAAGCCTCCTTACCGGCTGCTCGACCGTCACCGTCAACTCCGAACGCTTGACCCGCTGCGACGGCGCCCACGCCGAAGGCCAGTCCACCCAGGAAAAACCGTCGCTCTGTTTCCACGTGCCTACCTGTCGTTTAGCCTTTAGCGTCGAGCTACCGATCGGAGGAGATTCTCCGCTGCTGCGGGACGATCGACCGGACGCGCTCGCATCTGCCGGCCACACTCGTATTTTATGAGGCATTCGACCTCACCCGAATGGATGATATGCTACATTCAGACGTGCATCGAATCAGGGCCAGCCAATGTTGGCCGCCTGTAATACCAGCGCGCGAGGATTCGAGGTGACGAAACCTGAATCGTCTCAAGGATCGCCTGGATTTTCGAGCAAGGCCCTTGAAGACAGGCCTGTTACACAAAAGCTGCAAACAAATCTTGTCGTGCTTCGCGGTACCACGGAGGCTGAGCAGCTCTCACAAATCCTCAGTGCGGTGTATGATGCAGCGCTCGACTCGGAGCGTTGGCCGGAAGCGTTGCAACTCGCCACTATATTTTTAGGCGGGATAGCTGCAAATCTGTTCTGGCAGGACCCTGTCAACAACCAGGCCGCTGTGTTTCACGATTGGGGTGACAACCCCAGTTACGTACAGTTGTATTTTGAGCGCTATGCTGCCCTAAATCCCTATTTTCCAGCTATATCTTTTGTTCCGACTGGGGTCGTTTTTAGCGGCGGGGACATCATTCCGCATGAAGATTTTGCGCAGACTCAGTTCTATCAAGAGTGGGTAGCCCCACAGGGCTTCATCGATGTGGTCGGCGTCAATCTCCATCGCTTTGCCTTAGGCGTTGCGGCGTTCTCCGTCCGTCGCAGCCGAGCGCAAGGGTTTGTCGACGACGAGATGAGGCGGAAGATGGAACTGCTCGCCCCACATCTGCAGCGGGTTGTGATGATCGGCCGAGAGTTTGACGGAATTCGATCGAAGTGTGTGTCGTTGGAAGCAGTGCTCGATCTTGTGACGGCGGCAGTTTTTTTAGTTGATGCTGCTGGCAAACTCGAACTTGCCAACGCGACAGGGCTCGCTCTTTTGAAACAGGGGGACATGCTCGGTCGGCGCGAAGGCGTCCTCGCCGCATCAGACCGTACTGCTGATAAGACACTTCGAGCGGCTTACGCCTTGTCCGGCACCGGGGACGATCACGCGATGAAAGCTTGTCCTCCCTCAATTGTTCTGACGAATAAACAGAGAGAGCGGTATCTCGTGCACGTCCTGCCGCTGTGTTCGGGTGCTCGTCAAACGGGTAGTCTCGGCCACCGGGCGCAAGCAGCTGTGTTCGTTCGCAAAACCGAGGTGCCAATCACATCTGGTATTGAAGTGCTGGCCAAGCTCCATGGCTTGACGGCAAGTGAGGCCCGGGTCTTACAGGCGGCGGTCGCGCTCGGTTCGGTCGCTGAGATAGCAAGCTCCCTGGGCGTGGGGGTTGCGACCGTAAAAACGCATCTTGCGTCCCTGTTTGCAAAAACAGGGACGCACCGCCGCTCCGAACTGGTCAGCGCCGTAGCGGCGCATGGCAACCCGCTGCTTTGAAGCGCAATGCCGACCGCTGTGATCTAAATTAATCTCGCAGCGTACCGTCTGCAGCACTCGAACCGTACAGTTTTAATCCGGGTGCTGGGACGCCGCTGCAGGAGTCGGATCTGGGCAGCCAAGCTGCTTGCGATCCAGCGGTGTCGATGCTTGTGAGCACGCGAATTTCGGCAAGTCCCTCAGATCGTCTGCGCGCCGGTCGGGCTTGCTCTTTGTATCGAAATCTCTGTATGGGCTGCGCAAGACAGATATTCGTCAGAGATCTTGGTCCGATCGATTATCAGTCGAGTGCAGCGATTGCGATTGGATCACTGCTTTCAACGGTCTGATAAGACATGGCAATGTGGGAACCCCGCTCGATGAGCTGCCTCTGGCCAAGCAGCATCAGCAGGGCGAACGCACCCCATAGCGCAACAAATAAAAGAGGCGGCCCTTCGTCGGACATGCGATTTGCTCCTCTGCAGGGGCCCCAAAGTTAGGTAGTGACCGCGTGTAAAGGTGGGGGGATCAATCGTTAGATGTCTCACCCGATTGCTCAAATCGAACCGCTTTTTCTGGCGGCTGTGCAGTACTCAACGAGGTATAGCCTGGGCATCCGATCTGCTGAAGCTCCAACGGCGTCGAGGCCAGCGCACAGGCCAATTCCGGCAGGTCTGCTAGATCGTCCGCGCGCGGCGCAGTAGCTGTAGCGATGAGCAGGACGGGCATCAGAATGTAGCGCATTAGAAGTCCCTCTGCGAAGCCCCCGATGGCAGAGGTATCGGGAGTCGAAGGGAGGCGCGTCATCCGTTCGGAGGATGTGAAGCCTCGAGCTTATGCCTCCCCCCGTCCAAGGTCGTAAAATTACCAACTTCATACCTACAGCCGCGGAGCCAGTGGTTCAGGCCGCGGTATGGCCACGATTACGGATCGACGCACTTTGTTCTGCCCTTTCAGGCCGATGGCCGATGATTCTCCAGCCATCCTTACGCTAATGAGCGAGCATCACAGCCGGCATGATGAATATCCGCTACTGAGGAGCGGCTAAAGCTTCTCGAATGACTAGGATGGACGCAAAGCCGAAGGTCCGCTTATCGGCGCCCCGGTATCTTCAATGCTGAGATTTTTTTCACAGCCAACACCACTGTGATTCGGCAGGACTGTTCGTCGCATATTGGCATCCGATGGCCTTGCTGAAGGGTGATCGCGCGCTGTCGAACCCGTTCTCACAGTTTGACGTGTGCCACGAAACGTTGCTACGAAGTGCGAACTTGGAGCGAGCAAAAGCCTTTTATTTGCAACGGGCTCGGGCGTACGGCGGCGAATCCCCCCCTCTCCGCCACTCCTTCCCCAGGCCTTTGATCCGGAAGAATATCCAAGCATTCCAGGTGCTTGCGGCCGTCGCGGTGGTACACAAAGGTGGTACACACCATGCCGATGCCGTTCGCGCGCCCTTGGCGCCATCCGAAGACGGGCATGTACTGGTTCCGGCGCCGCGTGCCGAAGGAACTGCAGCCACTGCTCGGAAGGTGCGAGGAGCGCAGGACGCTCGGAACGAAGGAGCCGGCTCTCGCCAGGACGCGCTACCTTCAGGCGGCCGTGGAGATCGATGAGCGCTGGGGGCTTCTGAGGCGATCGGCGGCCGCCCTAGCCTCTCTCGCGCCGCCCCCCAAAGGCGCGCCCAGAGGCGGGACGGAGCCTCCTTCCGATCAGCATTCGTTTGATTGTCGTTCCTTCGGAAGCGACCCCGATCGGGTCGCGCCCACTCCTTCGAGCCTTCCGGCCGTTCCGTCCGCGCCGACAAGATCCGTTCCTTGGCGTCCGGCCTTCGAGACCTATGCTGCCGAGGCGAAGCTTGCGCCGTCCACCATCAAGCGCTGGGCCGGCGTCCTGACGGCGCTCGAGGAAGCGCTCGGCACCGACGACCTCGCTCTCGTGACGCGCGGAGACTTGATCGCCTGGAAGCGCGATCTGCTAGCCGCCGGCCGCGACCCGCGACCCGCGAACCGTCCGCGACGCCTACATCGCTGCAACGAAGGCCCTCATGAACTGGGCGGTGGCGAACAGCCATCTCGACACGAATCCCGCCGCAGGAGTCGTGGTGACGGTGCCCGACAAGCCGCAACTCCGCGACCGGGATTTCACCGACTGCGAGGCCGGGATGATCCTGCGGGCCTCGTTCGGTCCCCACGACGCGAGACTGTCGCGGGAGCACGCTGCGGCACGGCGTTGGATTCCCTGGCTTTGCGCGTATGGCGGGGCACGCGTCAACGAGATGACGCAGCTGCGCGGCCGCGACGTGCGTCGGGACGGCGCCGCATGGGTGATCCGCATCACGCCGGAAGCGGGAAGCGTGAAGACCGGCAGGTGGCGCGACGTGCCGCTTCACCCCCACCTCGTCGAGCAAGGCTTCGTCGACTTCGTCCTCGGCTGCGGATCCGGGGCACTCTTCTACGACCCTGCCCGCGGCCGGAACGGGCAGGCCGCGCATCCGATTTACAAGAAGGTCGGCGAGCGCCTTGCCGCCTGGGTCCGCGCGATCGGGGTCGTCGACCCCGACGTGGATCCGAATCACGGCTGGCGCCATCGTTTCAAGACGATGGGCCGCCGCGCTGGAATCGACCCCGCATTGCTCGACGCAATCCAAGGACATGCTCCGCGCACCGAGGGCGAGCACTACGGTCGCTATCCGGTGGAAGTGATGTTCGAAGCAATCTGCCGGATGCCGAGATACGAGGTCGGAATCAGCTGCGGATCTTCGGCCCCGACGACGGCCTATCCATCGAATCGGGAGCTTCCGAACGCGCGAGCTGAGGATCCAGGAGCGGAGCGATTTTACCGACGTCGGCCTGCAGGCGCCCGTAATGCGCCGCCTCCACGAGCAGGAGGACGTGATTCGGCATAGCTGTGGATTGGCGTCGAAGCGTCACCTCTCAGTTTCGGAAGAAATGACCTGTGGATCGGCGTCGAAGCATGACCCTGGAATAAATGTAGCTAAATATTTGTTCGGACTACAAAACTGAAATCGAGATGGGGTCACGATCGGCGTCGATCGTGACCCCATCTCGCCATCCAATTCAGGCGCCATCTCAATGACTTAAGCCTGCTTGCGAGAGGGGTGACGCTTCGACACCGATCCACATGCGACCCAGGCCGGGGTTTCGCCTGGGCGTCCGAAGAGGTCGGGCAGCAGGCCGTGAAGGCGTTGCGCGACCGCACTGCGGAGATCGTTGGCAACAGCGGCGGCCTCCGCACGGAGCTCGTAGCGCGTGGATCACGCCCAAGGCGGGCGGCCGATCACCTTGTCAGGATATCGCGCCTCCGGCTGCGCAAGCCCAGTCGACGTGCTCCCACGGACGACTCCGACGCCATCGCCCCGAAGCCGGGGCCCGAGAACCGCACCACATGAACGCCCCCCCTCCAAGCCGCTTATGCGGCTCCGGGAGGGGTTTCTGGGCTCGCGCCCACGGCCAGTTCCTGACCGATGTTCCACTAGACCCAGGCACCGACCTGATCGCGGGTGATCACCCGCCCGTCCGGCAGCACGTGGGTGCGCTCACCCACGCACTTCTTCCGGACAACGCCCGAGATCGGGTTGCCAGCTTCTTCCGCTTTGCAGACCAACTGGGAGAGAAACGCACCGGGCGCGGTATCGAGGATCGGACGATTCAGACCGGCCTTCTGGGCCACCCGCCTGCCCGGCGTCTCCGCCGTCCCACGGGCGGAGGCCGTCATGGTGCGGATCGACAGGTCCTCGGTGACGATGATCGCGTTATCGCGCACCAGCCGTGCGGTGCCCTGATGCGTCCGGTCCTTGCGCCGATTGGCCAGTCGGCGGGACCGCCAAGCCAGGAGCCGCTTCGCCTCGAGCGCGCGCTGCGAGCGCTTGCCGCGCAGGGCCCGGGATAGGGCGCGCTGCTGCTCGCGCAGCGCCTCCGCCTCGGCCGCACCGAAGCGCTCGTTCGGTACCTCCCCGAACCGCATCGGGCCGGTGCAGGTCGTGACATAGGTCTCCACGCCCCAGTCGATGCCGACGACCCCCGTTCCTGCCTCGCGGTGCGGCTGACAGGCCAACACCAGCGAGAGCCACCACCCGTCAGCCCTGCGCGGCCGTTGGCGGTGGTGCCGCCCCGGTAAATCGAGCCCGGGACCAGGGTGAGGCTTCCGGCAAGGGTGCTGGACCCCCGGAGGCTCGGATCGGCCCCTAGGCGGTGACGGGGCTGAGCACGCTGGCCGTGCCGAGGTTGACGCTGCCGAACCAGCCTTCGCTGGTGGGCAGGGTGCCGGTGATAGCGAGGTCGCCACCCTTGACGGTGATCGGCCCGGAAAGGGTGTTGCGCCCGGTCAGCGTCAGGGTACCGGCGCCCACCTTGGTCAGGCTGCCGCCGTCGACGATCTAGCCGGCATAGTCGGCCGCGATGGCGGACATCATTCACAATACAATCACGCCAAACACGGCTTCAGCGCCCAATCCGGCTGTCGCAATACCCAGTCAGCGTTGAGATAGGGTCAAAATTCGATTAGAGGCCAGAAACTTTCAAACAGCAGGGGATATTGAATTTGAAGACTGGCTGTATGGGCGATTGGGCGGTAACTTTATGACCGAGTACAAATCTATTGGATCGGCCATGCGTGTTCTTATGGTCCCCCTGCTTGCGCTGGAAGCGAGTTTGATAGCGGGATGCGCAGTATATCCCCTACCACAGGACAGTGCAGGCGTCAAAACGAAGGATATTGTAGCCAATATTCGATGCCAGGCCAGACGCGCAGTTCGGCGCGCCGCTATCAACACGTTGGAAAGCTTCAAAACAGATTACGTAACCGCGAGATATAGGGGGTTCGAGCTCGCGCGCCTCCTTGACAGTGATGACACAAACTGGGATCGCTTTTCCAAAATCAATTTATTTACAAACAAAAAGGCTAGAGATTTATTTTCTTATTATGCAACAAGTCTTGTTACATACGAATTTACATTGCGGATGACGGAAGAGAATAAGCAGGGGGCCGGCGTCGATTTGGCAAGGCAGTTTTTGAGGCGCGTTGATCGCATCGGCATCGGAGCGACAGAGGGTAGGCTGAGAGATAACAGCCGGATCTTCAGTCTACACGACACATTTTATAACTTGGCTACTGGAATAAATAACGATTACTGCAAAGAAAATCCTGGCGTAGATTTCGTATTCCCCACCCGCGGGCATCTTCCGGTCGAGGACTTGATTGATACCTATACATATATCAATGAATGGGCGACCTTGGATAAAGCAAACAATCCTAATTTCATGGGCACTCCGAAAGGACCTGCTACAAGGCAGATGGCGGATACGATCACATTCACGACAAAACTTACCGTTATCAATAACCCAACTATCGCCTACAATCCGGTCGGGTATGGATTTTTTGCATCTGGTGTGAATTTCACAAACGAAAACTCTAGGCAGGATTTGCATAAAGTGATCGTCACATTGACGACTACAGACGTTCCGGATGGGCGCGGTGACTTCAAATCTGCATCCCCCCTTCCACCTGATGCGTTGCGGAAGTCCGGTGAGGATGCCATTGTCTCGGTACGGTCGAAGAACGCACAAGACGATTTAAGCATGATCGCGCAGAGCATTAGTCAATTCAATCTTTTAGTCCCGTGATTGTACTTTTCGAAGAAGGCCCTAGCTATGTCCTGTCCGGCCTAACCGCGAGGCAACAACGCCGGTCGGCCGACCTTTCTGAACGGGAGTGACAACTCCCCGCCCTGAAGGACAAGGCTTCTCGCGACAGCTACGCGGCCACCCGCCCGCTTATGTCGCGAAGGCCGTATCCCGGCCCGAAGGCGCGATCCCGGATCACCTGCGCTGCAGCGACGTCGCGACCGAGATCGCAGCCGCACCCGCAGATGTGCCGGCGGCGCGACCGCGGCTTCACCGCCACCGCGCCGCAAGCGGGCACGTCCGCGCCGTGCCCCGGGGATCGAGGCGTTGAACCACCGCACCGGCGCTTTTAGCCTTGTACGTGGTGAGATCGACGAGGAGACGCCAGGAGGCGTCGTGGATCGACCGGGCGAGGCGCGACCGCGCCAGCCCGGCCATGTTGAGGTCTTCGAAGGCGAGGCGCGCGTAGCGCTTCACCAGCGCCCTGGAGAGCTTGTGGGTGTGGTCGCGCCGCTGGCTCGTGATCCGCCGGCCAGCTTGGCCCGCGCCTTGGCCCGCCGGCGGCTGCAGCGCCGGCACCGGGCCAGTGCCCGCTGGCGCCGGCGCTGTACCTTGTTGATGCAAAGGGGACAGTTCGCCCGCAATTGTCCACATCGACGCCCGCAAATCCGACCGAGGTTGGCCCGCACGGTGTGAATTGGCGTCGAAGCATGATCCCGGAATAAATGAAGCTATCTCTTTGTTCGGACTACAAAAACTGAGATCGAGGTGGGGTCACGATCGGCGCCGATCGTGACCCCACCTCGTCATCCAATTCATGATTAATACCAATGACTTAATTCTGTTTGCGAAGGGGTGACGCCTCGACGCCAATCCACAGTCAGATTGAGCGTCCGCTTTTCAGGTTACGCCACCAGAAACCAGACTGGCAGGAAACCACCCGTTTCAGTCATCCGAATTTTCCTCAACAACGCCCGGGATCGGACGCTCCAATAATCTGTAGTTACCCGGAAATAAAAAATCATCAAATACAGCTAAATTTGCTCTATAGTTTGCGAAACGTAAGTTTTGACAGCGGATATACGCAAATATAATATCGACTATTTAATCGTCAACAAGCTCACCCTTGATTTAATTAGTCATAAAGATTTCATTAACCATTGTAATGAGAGATTGACCTCGCGTCGAAGAGATATCGACGCGTGGCGATCCGGTACGCCGAAGCCCCTGACCTGCCCGCGAATGGCTGAGCGTGTTTGCCGAGCCACGCGGGCGAAGAGCCTCATTTCCGATGCCCTCCTTGCAAAACCAGCCATTTGCCCCGACCTGCGATAGCAAGATCCGCGATGGGGCCCGGCTTCCGGCCACGGCCGTCACCGTCGTAGCGCTGCTCTTGGGCTCGCCCGCGCGCGCCGCCGAGCGCCCGGAGCCACAGGTGACGACCGGTGCGGATGGGCAGAACGGACAAGCCAACGCCTTCTTGTCGAACGTCGCCGCGACGCCCGGCCAGGACGGCAGCGACCTGAGCTTGATCGATATCGATCCGGCAGCCGCCGAGCGCGACGCCGCCGCGACGATCGAGATCGGCTCGAAAGGCGGGCGCGGTGGGCGGGGCGACACGCGCGCTTGGGCATCCGTCCCCGGTGCCAGCGGCGGTCGCGGCGGTTCGGTCGCGGTGACCCTCGCGGAAGACGTGGCCGGGCGGGGCGAACAGATCACCGATGCTGCACAGCCGGACTTCAAGCCGATCCCCCGGTTCTGGGTCTATTCCAGGGGCGGAAACGGCGGTGACGCCCAGAAGGATGTCGGCGGCGGCGGCGATGCCGGGTCGGCCGGCCTGACCCTGTCGTCGCGGGTCTCGACCGAGGGGCAGGCCTTCCTCGGGGTCCGGGTCAGCGCGGTCGGCGGCAATGCCGGCTTCGGCGGCACCGACGCGGACCAGACCGCGTCCAGACGGGGCGGTGCCGGCGGTCCGGCCTCGCTCACGGTGACGCGATCCGGCCAGGTGATCACCGACGGAGTCGGGGCGACGGCCATGATCGTCGAATCCATCGGCGGCGCGGGCTCGATCCGCGGCAGCGGCACAATCTACAGCAATCCGTTCGTGACGCAGGGTGGCGCAGGCGGCACCGCGCGTCTCGACATGTCCGGGACGATCAGGACCTCCGGCGACTACGCCCTCGGCGGCCTCGTCCAGAGCATCGGCGGCAACGGCGGGCGCCAGCCCGATGCCGGTGGGCAGCCCGGTGCCCGGGGCGGCGACGGCGGCACGGTCACGGTGAACCAACGCGGCACAATCGTCACGGCGGGTGATTACGCCCTCGGCCTGGTCGCGCAATCCGTCGGCGGTCCGGGCGGCAAGGGCGGCGGCGGCGTCTTCGGCGGCGGCAAGGGCGGCGATGCCGCCAGCGGCGGTGCGGTGATGCTGACCAACAACGGCACGGTGGCGACTTCCGGCGCGGGGGCGACCGGTCTCGTGGCGCAGAGCATCGGCGGCGGCAGCGCCCTCTCAGCCCTGCCGGTCTCGGCCCTCGAAGTATCGTCCAAGACCACCGGCGGCGGAGCCGGTGGCATCTCGTACTGGTTCGGCCGCGGCGGTGCCGGTGGCACGGGGGGCGCCGGCGGTACCGCGACGATCATCAACGACGGGGGCCGGATCACGACCGGGGGCGAGACCGCGTTCGGGGCCCTGGCGCAGAGCATCGGCGGCAGCGGCGGCACCGGCGGCGGCGCCTTCCCGGCCGGCGCCTTCTTCTCGCTCGGCCTGGGCGGGAGCGGCGGCGGCGGCGGCGATGGCGGCCTCGCCCGCTTCACCGGCCTGGGCGGCGCAATCGAGACAGGCGGGAACGGATCGACGGCCGTGCTGGTGCAGAGCATCGGCGGCGGCGGCGGGGTGGGCGGCGACGTCAAGAGCATCGCGGCCGGCGTGGTGATTTCGGCCTCCGTGGCGATCGGCGGCAGCGGTGGGAAGGGCGGGAACGGCGGCGAAGCACAGATCGACAGCAGCACGACCGTGACCACCGCCGGTTACGCGGCCAACGGCCTGTCCGTCCTCAGCATCGGCGGTGGCGGCGGGGTCGGGGGCGTCGCGAGCGCGACGGCGATCACGGCGCCCCTGGTGACGCCGAGCGGCAAGGCGCTGCCGAGCTTCGCCTTCTCGGCCGCGATCGGCGGCTCGGGCGGGGATGGCGGCAATGGCGGCACTGCGGGCGTCGTCAATACCGGCCAAGTCACGACCTACGGCAACGCGGCAATGGGCCTTCTGGCCCTGAGCGTCGGCGGCGGTGGCGGCATCGGCGGCGATGCGGCGGCCTATGCGCTGGCGGTCGCGCCGCCGGGCGAGATGGCCGTGTCCGTGTCAGCGACGCTGGGCGGTACGGGCGGCGGTGGCGGCAATGGCGGCACCGTGAAGGTCGAGAACCGCGGCGTGGTGCAGACCTCGGGGGACGGTGCCTTCGGCATCGAGGCCCAGAGCATCGGCGGCGGCGGCGGCAATGGCGGTGGCGCTACCGCGACGAGCAACAGCATCAGCCTCCGGCGGAACGTCGACGTGTCACTGGCCATCGGCGGCACCGGGGGCTGGGGCGGCACCGGCGGCACGGTCACCGTCACGCAGGCCGGGACCATCACGACCGGTGGCACCTACGCCGCCGGCATCCTCGCCCAGAGCATCGGCGGTGGTGGCGGCAACGGCGGCACGAGCTCGACCCTGGCGGCCCCCGGCTTCTCCCTCGACAAGACCGTCAACGACCTCCTCGGCAAGCTTCCCATCGCCGATGCCCTCACGGTGACGACGACGATCGGCGGCGGGTCCGGCATCGGCAACCGCGGCGGCCTCGTCACGGCCACGAACCAGGGCGCGATCGCCACCAGAGGTTCGGATGCGAACGGCATCGAGGCGCAGAGCATCGGCGGCGGCGGCGGCACGGGCGGCGGCGCGTCGGGGTCGGCCGCGGGCAAGCTCGCCGTCAGCCTGAAGCTCGGCGGCAAGGGCGGTATCGGCGGCAGCGGCGGGGACGTGACCGTCACCAATACCGCA
>NZ_JAKSYO010000126.1 GCF_022829635.1 Methylobacterium sp. E-066 | reverse complement strand
TGCGGTATTGGTGACGGTCACGTCCCCGCCGCTGCCGCCGATACCGCCCTTGCCGCCGAGCTTCAGGCTGACGGCGAGCTTGCCCGCGGCCGACCCCGACGCGCCGCCGCCCGTGCCGCCGCCGCCGCCGATGCTCTGCGCGAGGATGCCGTGGGAACCGTCGCCCCAGGTGGTGATCACGCCGGCTGCGGTATTGGTGACGGTCACGTCCCCGCCGCTGCCGCCGATACCGCCCTTGCCGCCGAGCTTCAGGCTGACGGCGAGCTTGCCCGCGGCCGACCCCGACGCGCCGCCGCCCGTGCCGCCGCCGCCGCCGATGCTCTGCGC
>NZ_JAKSYO010000124.1 GCF_022829635.1 Methylobacterium sp. E-066 | reverse complement strand
ACCGAGCAGGCCGCCCCCACCGCCAGGCGGCGTGCGTGGTTGCCGCGGCGCACCGCCTCGAATCCGGCCGTGCTGCCCGGGAGACCGCTCTGGCGGGCGATCTCCTGCACGATTGTGATCCTCGGGGGGATGGTCTGGATGGCGTCGACTCCCTGCCTCACCGCGCCCCCGCTGGCCTCCGCATCCTTGCCCGCTGGCCCGGCGATCGGCCAAGGATGCCGAGGGCAGCGGGGTCGCGGTCTGGCGGGCGATCTCCTGCACGATGGTGATCTTCTGGGCGATGGTCTGCATGGCGTCGACCGCCTGCCCGACCGCGACCCCGCTGGCCTCGGCATCCTTGGCCGATTGCCGCGCGATCGCCTCGGTCTGGCTGGCAT
>NZ_JAKSYO010000122.1 GCF_022829635.1 Methylobacterium sp. E-066 | reverse complement strand
ACCAGAGGGCACGTTCCCACGCGTTACTCACCCGTCCGCCGCTGACACCCCGAAGGATGCCCGCTCGACTTGCATGTGTTAAGCCTGCCGCCAGCGTTCGCTCTGAGCCAGGATCAAACTCTCACGTTGAAGAGATTGATCAAAGCTGATCACTACATCTTGACAGAGGCTCACATTCGTCCGGGCGTTTCCACCCGAACAGTGTGAGCTTCCAAAAAGCGTATGACAGCTCGCATCCTCTTGATGACCCGGCTTTCACCGGATCCGCAAGGACAAGCGCCGTCCACGCTTCTCTTTCTCGTATTCACTTGTCAAAGAGCGGAGCTGACCTTGGCCAGCGCCTTGAAGAGACCAGTAAACCACCGGAATGTCCCGGTCAAGTGCTACTGAGATCTTCAGAAAGTCCGTCCGGGCGGCTCGCCTTTGCTTGGGCACCGCGTCGGGAGGCGCCGTATAGGACGCCCCGCATTCTGCTGTCAACCGGCTTTTTGCCGGCATCGCACCGAGATCATCGGGCGACCCCGGCTCCGTCCTTCTGCTCATCGCTCGGGCGCGCCCACGCTCCGCTGGGCGGAGAGGAACAGGCGCGCGGCGATGATCGAGGGAGGCACCGACCCGGTAGGTCCAGCGTCGCTACCGAGGTTAGAGATAGGATCGGTCCACCGTTTCGCAAGGGGTGGCTGCCCGGGGATGCGATCCGCGGCATCGGCGCCCTCCCCGCCCGAAGCAACGCGAAGGCCGCTCGCGTCGTTGGTCATCCAGGATGAGGGAGCCCATGGCCACGATCGCAATTCTGATCGGCACGCAGGCGGGAGCCCGGCTGCTGGCCGCCAATTCCGAGCGGGAGGCGGCCCTGTCGGCCGAGGCCTTCCTTTTGCGCTTGCCCAGGCGCGCGCTGCCGGCGCCGCTCTGGGTCCAGTGCGCCGACCCGGGCGTCACCGGTCGGCTGACCGGCTATCTCAGCGACCTGCAATCCGAGCGGGTGCGCGAGCGCGACGCTCGGGTCTGACCCGGGCCGCCGCCGGATTTCCTTGTCCCGCGCCATGTTCTAACCCCGGGGCATGAACGACGCACGCGATTCAAGCCGGCCCGAGATCCCGGTCGCCGGCGAGGCGGCCTCCCTGCTCAGGCTCCTGCGCCTGATGGCCGATCTGCGCGATCCCGACCGCGGCTGTGCCTGGGATGTCCGGCAGACCTTTGCCAGCATCGTGCCCTACACGATCGAGGAGGCCTACGAAGTCGCCGACGCAGTCGCGCGGGGCGACCGGGCCGACCTGCGCGATGAGCTCGGCGACCTGCTGCTCCAGGTGGTGTTCCACGCCCGCATGGCCGAGGAGGAGGGCGCCTTCGCCTTCGACGATGTGGCCCAGGCGATCGGCGACAAGCTGGTCCGCCGCCACCCGCACGTGTTCGCCCCGGACGGAACCCCCCTCCCCGCGGGTTCGGTCCTGCGCGATCCGGCCCAGGTCGAGGCGCAATGGGCGGCGATCAAGGCGCAGGAGCGGGCGGCCCGGGACCCCGGCGCTGCCGTGCCGGATCCCCTGGGCGGCGTCGCACTTGCCCTGCCGGCTTTGGCCCGGGCCGAAAAAATCTCCCGGCGGGCGGCCGCCTACGGGTTCGACTGGGGCAACGCCGCCCAGGTGATCGATAAGGTCCGGGAGGAGACCGACGAGGTCGCCGAAGCCCTGGAGGCCGGCGACCCGCAGGCCGTGTCGGAAGAAATCGGCGACCTGCTGTTCTCGGTGGCCAACCTCGCCCGGCATGCCGGGATTGATCCCGAGACCGCCCTGCGCGACGGCACCGCCAAGTTCGAGCGCCGCTTCGCCGCCATGGCGGAGCACCTGAAGGCCGCGGGCGGGGCGCTCGGCCGGTCGGATCTCGCCGCCATGGAGGCCGCCTGGCAGGCGGCGAAGCGGGACGAGAAGACGTAGCAGGCGCGGCTTTCGCCCGCAGGGCTGCCTGGGCCCGAACGCTCGACAGGCGGCGGTCGGCGCTTATCCTTGGGTGATGCGCCTCATTCTCCCTGCCCTCGCCGCCCTCGCCGTGACACTGGCCCTGCCCCAGGCCGTTCGAGCCGAGACGATCGTCAAGGAACGGTTCGGCTGCCACACCCAGGAGGTCACCGACCGCTTGTTTAAGTTGGTCATGGCCGGCGACGAATCCGGGTTCGGCCAGCTCCTGAAGGGCAGCCTCGCCGCGGGCGAGTGCCGGTCGTGGAAGCTCGGCGAGGAAATCCGGCTCGAGACCCGGACGATGACTTATGGGTGCCTCGCGCCCACGAGCGGGCAGGATCGGTGCTACTGGACGCCGCTCAGCGCGATCGAGAAGGCGAACTGAGTGCCCGAGGCTCCGCCCCGGACCCCGCCAAAGGGCTGAGCCCTTTGGGATCCCGGATCTCCAAGCCGGCGGAGGAGCGGCCTCCCCTCCTCCGCCGCAGACGTGCTTACGCCGCCTTCTTGGGGGCCTTGCCTTTCGGGGCCTCGGCCTCGTCGTCGGTGGTGCCCTCGGTGTTGATCGTCTCGGCGATCTTGGAGAGCAGCGCGTCGGTCTTCTTCTCCTCCTGCAGGGTCTCGTCCAGGAGCTTGGCGGCCTCGTCGTGGCCGAGCTGGCGGGCCCAGGTCTTCAGGGTGCCGTAGCGGGCAATCTCGTAATGCTCCACCGCCTGGGCGCAGGCGGCCAGCACCGCGTCGGCGGCGGGGCTGTCGGCGAAATCCTCCAGATCCTCCTCCATCTCGGAGGTGATGCCCTGCATCGCCTCGCAGGTCTTGGCGCGGGCGGGCTTGCCGATGATCTCGAACACCTGGGTCAGGCGCTCGACCTGCTGGGCGCTCTCCTCGGCATGGGTCTCGAAGGCCTGGCGCAGCTCCGGGTGCTCGGCCGCCTTGGCGGACTTCTTGAGCGCCTTCACGGACTGCTTCTCGGCGTAATAGACGTCCTTCAGGGTCTCGTAGAAGGCGTCGTGCAGCGTCTTCGGCTTGGCCATGGGGCGGTCTGTCTCCGATACGGGCCGCTTTCGGAAGCGCGGCGTCCGGACGGGGAACGCCGGTCCGGCCCGACGGGTCCGGGCGATATCTTCGCCCTGTGGAGGAACTTTCTGGCCGGGGGCGAGCGACCCAGCCCTGGTCGGGCCGCTCGGCTTGTGCCGCGCCCCGGTGCGCGCTCAGCCCGGGGGGCAAGGCGCCCGGATCATCTCCGGCGGGCGTCTCCGGGCCGACGCGTCGAGGGCGTTTCTGCTCTGGGACGAACGTCCGCCGGTGCGCTTGAAGACGACAAATGCTTCGCGCTACACTCAAAACATCAGACTTATCGCTTGTGTGATCAAGATCTGATCATGAAAGTCCCGATCGAAGGTGCGGAATCAACCGCAATTCGATCGTGTAAGGAGGATTTATAGAGCATCAATCATCGAATCATGGGGGAGGAAATGGGCGATATAAAACTATACATGCTGCAGTCCGGTTCTCTGAAATGCAAGGTTCACAACATCAAGATGAACCAGGGCGACGGCGCGGATTATGAAATCCCGGTGCCGTTCTTCCTCATCACGCATCCGGCCGGGCATACCATTATCGATGGCGGCAACGCGGTGGAGGTTGCCGAAAATCCCCACGCCTATTGGGGCCGCATCGCTGACGTCTACTATCCCGTGCTCAAGAAGGAGGACGGCTGTGTCGACCAGCTTCGCCGCCTCGGGATCGATCCGGAGGACGTTCGCTACGTCCTTCAGTCCCATCTGCACCTCGATCACACGGGCGCCATCGGCCGCTTCCCGAACGCCACGCACATCGTCCAGCGATTGGAATACGAGTATGCGTTCACGCCGGACTGGTTCGCCCGGGACGGCTATATCCGTGCCGATTTCGACCGGCCCAATCTCAAATGGCAGTTCCTGAACGGGCCGGCCGACGACTATCATGACATCTACGGGGACGGGACGCTCACGACGGTGTTTACGCCGGGGCACGCCCCTGGGCATCAATCGTTTCTGGTGCGGTTGCCGGCTTCGAGACCGGTCCTGCTCACGATCGACGCGGCCTATACCCTCGATCACTGGAATCAGAAGGCGCTGCCGGGCTTTCTGGCCTCGGCTGTCGATAGCGTCCGCTCGGTCCAGAAGCTGCACGGTATAGCCAACAAGACGGGCGCCGAGGTCGTGACCGGTCACGATCCGGACGCGTGGCCGATGTTCAAGAAGGCCCCTGCGTTCTACGCCTAGAGCCGGGCCCGACGCTCAGGCCTTGATGTGACCCGCTCGCCGCCGAACCGGCATCCCCTTCGGTGGCGAGCGCTCCAGACCCAGCCCTTTCAAGGTGTTCGGATTGGGCCGTGGTCCTGGATTTCCTCGACGGGATCAATCGGCTCGTATCGCCGCACAGGTCCGATGGCCCGCCCGCGATCCTCGCCAAGGGAAGCGTGGCAGGGACGGCACGAAGGTGACAGCGGGATCGCTTAGAACCCGGATTTCCACCGAGGTATCAGCCTCCACCCTGTCATCCCGGGGCGCCGCAGGCGAGCCCGGGATCCAGAGCCGCCGATGGCGCAGGTCCTTGACCCCACGGTGTTTCTGGATCCCGGGCTCCGCTTCGCGGCCCCGGGATGACGGGGTTGTTTCCACACCGGGCTCTGCAAGAACCAAGCGTCGCGGGGCAAGCGGGACAGTCCGCTGCCGCAAACACCTTGAAAGGGCTGGGTCTCCAGACCCTTCTCTCGAAAGACGGTCGCCGCCCTTCGGGACAGGACGGTGCGGCTCGGCCGCGTCCGGCCGTTCAATCGTCCTTCCGGCCCGGGCCGGGCTTCCGGGTGGCCTTGGCCTCCGGGGCTCGGGTGGCGTTTGCGCCGGCCGGTTTGGGCCGCAGGCGATCGAGCACGGCCTCGATGGCGCGCTCGACCTCGGCGCGCTCCGGCAGCGTGTCGGCGATCGGTGTCGTTCGGCCGGCAGCGCGGCGCTTCGTCATGCACTGTGCTCGTATCGGGGCCGGGCGACGCGATGTTCCAGCGCGTGCGGCGGCCACGCCACAGTCTATCGCCGGTGATCCCAGGATCAAAGCCTGCCGGGATCCTGCGATCCCGGGATCCTGTGATCACGGTTTCTGAGGGGTTGCTCGACGGTGGGGCTGCCGTCCCGGCGCGGCCCGCGCGAATGCCGGATCGGCGGGGCGATCGACCGGCTCGCGCCTCAGTTCTTCCGGCCGAACGGCCAGTCGATCAGGCCGCCGGCCCAGAGCGCCGCCCAGACGAAGACCGGCTGAAACGCCAGCCTTGGGCCGTGGTACCACCAGGAATCCGGGATGCCGTCGACGTGGACGGCCTCAAAAGCGTGCTTGAGGTTGGCCGGGTAGACGCAGACCGCGTAGAGGGCGAGCCCGATCGCGGCCGCCCGGCGCAGCGACCGGGTCAGGAGGCCGATCGCCCCGGCGATCTCGCACAGGCCGGTGGCCAGGATCACCAGGCGCGGCGCCGGAACCCAATCCGGCATCAGCGGCAGCATCGCGTCGGCGGCCACGAGGTGGACGATCCCGATGCCGGCATAGATCAGGGCCAGCGCGTAGCGCAGCCGGCGGCGCCAAGTCTCAGGCATCGGCTCGGTCATCCGACCTGGTCTTCCGTGACCCCGCAGGCGCGGGCCACCGCGGTCCGGAGCGCCGCTTTCAACCGTGCCACGGCCGGGTGTTCCAGGCTGGCGAAGGCGGTAGCGCCGATCGCGGTCACGGGGGCGAGGAGCCGCAGGGAGTTGGTGACGAACACGGCCTCCGCGCCGAGCCAGTCGGGCAGGGGCAGCGAGGCCTCCTCCGCGCGCAAGCCGCACGCCCCCGCCAGCCCCAGCACCTCCGCGCGGACGATCCCGGCGAGCACGCCGTCGGCCAGCGGCGGTGTGACCAGCCGGTCGCCGAACACCGCGAAGACATTGCCGGTGCCCGCGCAGGCGACGCGGCCCCTCGTGTTGCAGAACAGGGATTCGTCGAAGCCCGATGCGGCGGCCTCGCGGGCGGCCAGCACCGCGTCGAGATAGCCCAGGGTCTTCAGTCGGGAAGCGGGCGAGGTGTCGTTGCGGGCGATCCCGGTCGGCCACAGCCCCAGGGGCGCGAAGGCCGCGCCCTTGGCGCTCGGCGCCGCGGTGGCGAACAGGGTCGGATGCGGATCCGGCGGCGGTTTCAGCCCGCGCGGGCCGGAGCCGCGAGTGAGGGTGGTGCGGATCGCCAGCCGATCCGCTTCCCCCCTACCCTGCCCGGCGAGCGCCCGCATGGCCGCGCGGATTCGTTCTGCCTCGGCGGGGATCCCGAGGGTCTCTGCCCCGGCGACGAGCCGGGTGATATGGGCATCCTCGAAGGCCACCCGGCCGCCGAGTGTGAGCGCCGTGTCGAACAGGCCGTCGCCGAGGGTCAGGCCGCGATCGGTGTGGTCCAGGGACGCCTGCGTCCCGGGGACGATCGTCCCGTCACGCCACAGCATCTGTGCGCCCTGCCGGTTGGTGGTCGCGCTTTTCCCGCCAGGCGCGGGCGAGTCCCAAAAAATTGGCGAACAGGGCGTGACCGCCCTCGGTCAGAACCGATTCCGGGTGGAACTGGATGCCGTAGGTCGGGTGGGTCCGGTGCGAGAGCGCCATGACCTCGCCCTCCTGCGAGACCGCGTCGACCGAAAGGTGCTTGTCCATGTCGGGGCCGGGGGTGACCACCAGCGAGTGGTAGCGCCCGACCGGCATCGGTGCCGGTAACCCAGAAAACAGCCGCTCGCCCTGATGCGCGATCGGGGTCGCCTGCCCGTGCAGGGGGCGCTGCGCCCGCTCGACCGTGCCGCCGAAGGCCGCGCCGATCGCCTGGTGGCCGAGGCAGACGCCGAGGATCGGCACCTCGCCGGACAGGTCGCGGATCGCCGGCAGGGAGATGCCGGCTTCCGCGGGGGTGCAGGGGCCCGGCGACACCACCAGGGCGTCCGGGGCGAGCGCCCGGATGCCGGCGACGTCGAGGGCGTCGCTGCGCACGACCCGGACCTCCTCGCCCAGCTCCTCCAGGTAGCGGACGACGTTGAAGACGAAGGAATCGTAATTGTCGAGGACGAGGATCATGCGAAGGCCTCGAACACCCGGGCGGCCTTGGCCAGGGTCTCGTCGTATTCCGGCCCCGGCTCCGACAACAGGGTCACGCCGCCGCCGGCCTGCAGGACCGCCTGGGTCGCGTCCATGAACACGGTGCGGATCGCGATCGACGTATCCAGTGCGCCGTCGAAGCCGATCCGCCCGATGGCGCCGCAATAGAGCTCCCGGGCATCGCCCTCGATCTCGGTGATGATGTCCATGGCGCGGATTTTTGGGGCCCCGGTGATCGAACCCCCGGGGAACGTCCCCTCCAACAGGTCGAGGGCGTCGAGCCCGTCGCGCAGCGTCCCCGTCACCACCGAGACGAGGTGGTGGACGTTGGCGTAGGTCTCCAGCCCGCACAGGGTGGGCACGGCAACGCTGCCCGGCGCGCAGACCCGGGACAGGTCGTTGCGCAGCAGGTCGACGATCATGACGTTCTCGGCCCGCTCCTTGACCGAGGCCAGCAGCGCCTCGGCGGCCGCCCGGTCGGCCGCCGGGTCGTCGAGCCGGCGGGCGGTGCCCTTGATCGGCCGGGTCTCGACGTGCTGGCCGTCGAGCCGGATGAAGCGCTCCGGCGAGGACGACGCGACGGTCAGGCCGGCGAGCTCCAGATAGGCCCCGAAGGTCGCCGGGTTGGTGGCGCGCAGGCGCCGGTAGAGCGCGAACGGATCGAAGCCCGCCGGCAGGTCGGCGGTGAAGCGCTGGGCGATGTTGGCCTGGTAGATATCGCCGGCCCGGATATAGGCGCGGACCTTTTCGACAGCCGCTTCATAGCTTTGCCGGTCGAAGTTCGAGCGCCACGCGAGGTTTTTTATGAGTTGGCGTGGCGAGTCTACCGGTGCCGTCTCCGCCCCGAGCCGGTCGGCGAAGGCGGCGAGCCGCGCCTCGGCGCGGGCCTGCCGGGCCGCCGGCTCGGTCTCGGGAAAGCCGGTGGCGACGAGCCGGGCGGTGCCGGTCGCGTGGTCGATCACCAGCACCGTGTCGTAGAGATTGAACGCGCTGTCGTCGGTGAGCCCCGCCCGCCGGGCCGGGGCCGCGACCCGCTCGAGCTGCGCCCCGAGATCGTAGGCGAGGTAGCCGATCGCCCCGCCCGGGAACGGGTTTTCGGGATCGGGCTCGACCCGGTAGGGCGCCAGGCAGGCCCGCAGCGCCGCGAACGGGCCGCCCGGGACCGGGCGTCCGTCCAGCGTCGCGCGCCCGTCGCGGAACCGGAAGCGCGCGAACGGGTCGGCGGCCACGATCGAGTACCGCCCCAGCGCATCGTGCCGCATGGCGCTGTCGAGGAAGGCGAGATCCGGCAGGGGCCGCAGCCGGGCGGCCGCAGCGACGGGATCGATGAAGGGGATCTCTCGGGTCCAGATCTCTTGGGTCCAGATCTCTTGGGTCCACATGACCGGGTTCGGGCTCATGTCCTGAGGGCACGCGCCCCGCGCGCTGCCGTTGCACAGGCGATGCCGCGGGGAAAGCGGCAGTTCCGCGCAAGGCCGCGCCCGTCGAGGGCGGTCGGGACCCGTCCCGTGGGTGGGAGAAGGCCGGCAGGACCTGATGTGGGATCTCAGGACCCGCCGGCAAAGCCCTGCAAACAGCCAAGTTTCGATCTCGGCTCCAGCCTCCCGCGCCGGGCCGGGCACCCCTGCGGCGGCCGGTCTCGCGCGAGCGCGTTAGAACCGCTATAGGGGCGCGATCCCGAACGCCCATCCTCGCGCGCCGTGCGACCCGATCCGCCGGCCGCACGCGAGGGTGGCGTCCGCCCCGTCCCGAATGCCACCATGACCGCAACCGCCACGCCCGCCCCCCCGGGAGCCACCCCCGGGGCCGCCCCAAAGATCTCGTTCGTGTCGCTGGGCTGCCCCAAGGCGCTGGTCGATTCCGAGCGGATCCTCACGCATCTGCGCGCCGAGGGATACGAACTGGCTCGCCGCCACGACGGGGCGGATGTGGTGATCGTGAACACCTGCGGGTTCCTGGACTCGGCCAAGGCGGAATCGCTCTCGGCGATCGGCGAGGCCATGGCCGAGAACGGCCGGGTGATCGTCACCGGCTGCATGGGCGCGCAGCCGGAGGAGATCCGCGCGAAATATCCCGACCTGCTCGCCGTCACCGGGCCGCAAGCCTACGAATCCGTGGTGGCGGCGGTCCACGAGGCGGTGCCGCCGGCTCACGACCCGTTCCTCGATCTGGTGCCGCCGCAGGGGATCAAGCTCACCCCGCGCCACTACGCCTATCTGAAGATCTCGGAAGGGTGCAGCAACCGCTGCAGCTTCTGCATCATCCCGTCCCTGCGCGGAAACCTCGTCAGCCGCCCGGCCGGCGACGTGCTGCGCGAGGCCGAGAAGCTGGTCAAAGCCGGCGTGAAGGAGCTGCTGGTCGTCTCGCAGGATACCAGCGCCTACGGGGTCGATATCCGCTACGCCGAGAGCCCGTGGCGCGACCGCAGCGTGCGGGCGAAGTTCTACGACCTCACCAAGGAACTCGGCGAGCTCGGGGCCTGGGTGCGGCTGCACTACGTCTACCCCTACCCGCACGTGGACGAGGTCATCCCGCTGATGGCCGAGGGCAAGGTGCTCCCCTATCTCGACATGCCGCTTCAGCACGCCAGCCCCTCCGTGCTCAAGCGCATGCGCCGGCCCGGCAACCAGGAGCGCCAGCTCGACCGGATCCGCAGCTGGCGGCAGACCTGCCCGGATCTCGCGATCCGCTCGACCTTCATCGTCGGCTTCCCGGGCGAGACCGAGGCCGAGTTCGAGGAGCTGCTGGCCTGGCTGCAGGAGGCCAAGCTCGATCGCGTCGGCTGCTTCGAATACGAGCCGGTGGCCGGCGCCACCGCCAACGCGCTCGGCGACCTCGTGCCGCCGGAGCTGAAGGCCGAGCGCAAGCGCCGGTTCATGGAGACGCAGAACGCGATCTCGCTCCGGCTCCAGCGGGCCAAGGTCGGCAAGCGGCTGGCCATGATCGTCGATTCCGTCGAGGGCGGGATCGCCAAGGGCCGGTCGAAGGCCGACGCCCCGGAGATCGACGGCACGGTCCACGCCGCCTTCCGGCGCCCGGTGCGGCCCGGCGACATCGTCACCGTGAAGGTCGACCGGGCCGACGCCTACGACCTGTACGGCAGCGTGACCTGAGGCAGGGCGGCTCGTGCCGCTACTTTCGGCGGATGCTAAGGGAATGAACGCGTTTCCAAATCTCCCCCCTCATCCTGAGGTGTGAGCGCAGCGAGCCTCGAAGGAGCCCTCCAGGGATCGTGCGGCTGGCTGGAGGGCTCCTTCGAGGCCTACGCTGCGCTGCGGCACCTCAGGATGAGGGGGGCGAGTGGGACATCCCTGTTGAGCGGCTCCCGCCCCAGCTTGACCCGGGCGCCAAGGCACGGTCTTTCGGAACATAAGAGGAACTTCAGCCCGGACCCCGAGGCGGCGATGGATCCGGAGGTCGCCCTCCGCAAGATCATCCATATCGACATGGACGCGTTCTACGCCTCCGTGGAGCAGCGCGACGATCCCGCCCTGCGCGGGCTGCCGCTCGCCGTGGGCGGCTCCCGGGAGCGCGGCGTCGTGGCGGCGGCGAGCTACGAGGCGCGGCGGTTCGGCGTGCGCTCGGCCATGCCGTCGGCCACCGCCCGGCGGCTCTGCCCGGACCTGCTGTTCGTGAAGCCGCGCTTCGAGGTCTACCGGGCGGTCTCGGAGGAGATCCGGGCGGTGTTCGCCCGGCACACGCCGGTGATCGAGCCGGTGGCCCTGGACGAGGCCTATCTCGACGTCACTGAGAATCTCTTGGGCCTGCCGACCGCGACCGCCGTCGCCAAGGCGATCCGGGCCGAGATCCTGGAGCGCACCGGCCTCGTCGCCTCGGCCGGGGTCTCGTACAACAAGTTTCTGGCCAAGGTCGCCTCCGACTTCAGGAAGCCCGACGCCCTGTTCGTGATCACCCCGTCCATGGGGCCGGATTTCGTCGCCGCCCTGCCAATCGGCCGGTTCCACGGGGTCGGGCCGGTCACCGAGGCGAAGATGAAGCGGCTCGGCATCGAGACCGGGGCCGATCTGCGCGCCTGGGATCTGGACCGCCTGCGCGAGGCCTTCGGGTCGGCCGGGGCCTATTACCACGCGGTCGCCCGCGGGCTCGACGAGCGGCCGGTGCGCGCCCACCGGGTGCGCAAGTCGATCGGGGCGGAGACCACGTTCTCGGAGGACACGACCGCCTTCGCCGTCCTGGCCGAGCGGCTTGCGCCCCTGTTCGACAAGGTCTGGGCTGGGGCGGACGCCAAGGGCATGCGCGCCCGGACCGTGACCCTGAAGCTCAAGTTCTCGGACTTCGCCCAGGTCACCCGGGCGAAATCCCTCTCCGTCGCGGTGGCCGACCGGGCCGCCCTGGAGCGGATCGGCCTGGATCTCCTCTCCGGCCTGTTCCCCCTCCGGCGCAGCGCGCGGCTGATCGGAATCGCGCTCTCGGGCTTCGAGCAGGGGGAGAAGGCAGAGCCGCTGCAGCTCGGGCTGGGGCTCTGATCCGTCGCGGCGGGCCCCATGCTGCGCTGCCGCGTGGACTGTGCGGCGCCACACGTCGGGTGCGACTCATCAACCACAGATAGGAGCCATCCGGTGCGGCGGGGATTGCCGCACATCGCACGAACCGAAAGATCCGCCCCATGTCGAAGCCCATCTCCCTAGCCCTGGCCGCCGCTCTGCTGTTGAGCGTCCCGGCCGGGGCCGCCCGCGCCGGCGGCACCGGCTCCTTCAGCGCCGCCAACACGATCCTGCTGCGGGGCTACACCGCGAGCCCACCGCAGCTTTACGTGTCCTCGGGCGGCCCGGGCGCCGGCTTCGTCACCGACGGGACCTCCGCGCCGCAGCGGCCGAAGGTGCCTTCCCGCGCCCGCTGATACGAAGCGGCCCGGGCCTGGCAGGCCCGGGCGTTGCTCTCACGCGTTCTTGTCTCTCATGCGTTCTTGCGCGGGCGGTGGTTCGGGTCGATGCCGCCGTCCGGCTTGGTCTCGTTGTCGACGTCGCCTTCGAAGGTCGAGTCGGCCTCCAGGTCTTCCGGGTCGGCGCCGCTCATGCCCTTGGACGTGCCGATGCCGGGATTGCCCTTGAGGTCGGCGTCGGTCGGGGTCTCGGTCTTCGGGTGCTTGGATGACATCGCCTGACTCCTGATCGGGTCTCGGAGCCAGGCCAACGCGTCGGTCTCCGGGCGGTCGCCCGGCCGGCATGCGGCGGTTCGCCTCCCGGGGCCGTCAGGCGATCGCGGCGGACGCGATCCGGCGTATCCCGGCCGCCTCCATCCGGGCCCAGGCCGCAGCCACCGACCCGTCGAGGTCGATCCCCCGCACCGCGTCTGCCACCACCCACACGTCGAAGCCCGCCGCGCGGGCGTCGAGGGCGCTCCAGAGCACGCAGAAATCGGTGGCGAGCCCGCACAGGACGACGCGGGTGATGCCGCGCTCGGCGAGCGCCCCGGCGAGCCCGGTGCGGGTGGTGCGGTCGGCTTCGAGAAACGCCGAGTAGCTGTCGACCCGCGGATCCAGCCCCTTGCGGACCACCAGGCTCGCCCGGTCGGTGGCCAGCCCCGGCGCGAAACCCGCGCCCGGGCTGCCCTGGACGCAGTGCCGGGGCCACAGCACCTGCGGCCCGTAGGGCAGCGCAATCGTCTCGAACGGGGCCCGCCCCGGATGGGTGTCGGCGAAGGAGAC
The DNA here is from genome assembly GCF_022829635.1 of Methylobacterium sp. E-066. Taxonomy (GTDB): domain Bacteria; phylum Pseudomonadota; class Alphaproteobacteria; order Rhizobiales; family Beijerinckiaceae; genus Methylobacterium. The sequence goes on along the minus strand of NZ_JAKSYO010000122.1, from coordinate 12,007 downwards.
GTGGTCGGCCGGATGCCAGTCCTGCATCAGCACCACGTGCCGGAAGCGGTGCTGGAGCGCGTTGACCGGCTCGACCACGGCGTCGCCGTCCGGGACGGGGAGGGCCCCGCCCGGCAGGAAATCGACCTGCACGTCGATGACGAGGAGCAGGTCGGCAGGGCCTGGCGTCATGACGCTAAGGCAGCATCACGATCGAGCCTGTGGTCTCCCGGCCGGCCAGGTCCCGGTGCACCTGCTGCGCCTCGGCGAGCGGGTAGGTCGCGTTGACGGCGATTGTCACGGCGCCGTCGCCGACCACCTTGAACAGGCGGGCGGCCGCCTCCTCCAGGGTGGCGCGGTTGGACGAGAAGGTCGCGAGCGTCGGCCGGGTCACGTAGAGCGAGCCTCGCGGGGCGAGGAGCCCCAGGTCGAGACCGGTGATCGCCCCGGAGGCCGAGCCGAAGCTCGCCAGCAGCCCGAGCGGCGCCAGGCTGTCGAGGGAGCCCATCAGGGTCGCCTGCCCGACGCCGTCATAGACGACAGGCACACCCTTGCCGTCGGTCAGCTCGCGCACCCGCTTGGCGACATCCTCCTCGCGGTACAGGATGACGTGGTCGCAGCCGTTCTGCTTGGCGAGTTCCGCCTTCTCGGGGCTGCCGGCGGTGCCGATCACCGTGGCGCCGAGATGCTTGGCCCATTGGCAGGCGATCAGGCCGACGCCGCCGGCGGCGGCCTGCCACAGGATCGTGTCGCCGGGCTTCACCGCGTAGGTCCGGTGCAGCAGGTACTCGACCGTCAGGCCTTTCAGCATCATGGCGGCGGCGGTCTTTTCGTCGACGCCGTTGGGGATCGGGACCGCGGCGGCGGCCGGGATCACCGCCTCCTCGGCGTAGCAGCCATCCGGCACCGAGCCGTAGGCCACCCGGTCGCCGGGCTTGAACTGCGTCACCCCCTCGCCCACCGCCGAGACGGTGCCGGCGCCCTCCTTGCCGGGGGTGTAGGGCAGGTGCGGCGACTTGTAGGCGCCGGTGCGGAAGTAGATGTCGATGAAGTTGACGCCGATGGCTGCCTGCTTGACCCGGATCTGCCCGGGGCCGGGCTCGGCCAGGGGCACGTCCTCGAACCGCATCACCTCGGGGCCGCCGTACTCGTAGACCCGGATCGCCTTCGGCATCGTCGTACTCCCGCTCAAGCCCCGTTGCGCCGGGACGTCGCGGATCCGAGATAACGGAGCGGCCGCCGGAGGCAATTTCTTTTTGTCGTTCGCCCTGCGGTTGCGGCCCGATCCGATGCCGGATCCTGGATCCGGCGCCCCCGGCCGCCTATCTTGGTCCTGCCCGTCCTCTCCGACCGGAAGTCCCAAAAAATGTCCGGCACCACCCGCACCAGCGCCGATCTCGATCCGCGCCGCCGCCGCCTGCTCTTCCGGTCCTGGCACCGGGGCATCCGCGAGATGGACCTGATCATGGGCCGCTTCGCCGATGCCGAGATCGGCACCCTGACGGAGACGGAACTCGACCAGTTCGAGGCGCTGATCGAGGTGCCCGACCGCGACCTGTTCAAGTGGCTCACCGGCGAGGCCGAGACGCCGTCGAACTACGATACGTCGGTCTGGCGCCGCGTGCAGGCGTTCCACCGGCACGACGCGCCGATCCACTCCTGAGAGCGAAAGCCCGCGATGGACGAACCCAAGCCCCCTTACGACCACCCGGCCCGGTCGATCGCGACCGAGCTCGTGGTCCGCATCATGCTGGAGATGATGGAGCGCAGCGACCCGTCCCTCCGCGCCGAGATCCTGCGGCAGGCGACCAGCCGGGCGGCCGCAATGACCGAGACCATGCCCAACGCCGACTTTTTTCGCGGCCGGGTGGAGGCGGCGCTGGCCGAGATCGTCGGGGCTGACGCGTGAAGTCGAGGGGGCTTAGCGCCCCTTCCCGGCCGCCCGCATGTGGTGCCGCAGCACGGCGTTGATCCGGGCTTGGTAGCCGCGGCCGGCTTTTCGGAAGTATTGCAGGACGTCGCTGTCGAGCTTGATCGAGACGGCTTCCTGAGTCGGGGGCGGGGCCGCACGTTCCCAGAAGGCATCGTCGAGGCCGGGGTGGTCTAGGTCAGTCGCGCTCATGCGCTCGACCTCGTCCTCTGTAAGAGCCGCGAGCTTGGCGCGGTCGCTCTCGGCAACCACGGGCCGGAACGCGCCATCGGGATGGCGTTGCAGCAGCGTTCCATCCGCCAGGCGCATGAACGTGATCGCATCAGCGTTCGCCATAGCGTGTGCGCTCCTTCCTGTTCGCGGGCCAAGCGGTGATGAGCCACGTAACCGGTCCGCGCATAGTGTAGACAACAGTGAAAATGCCGCCCAGCGCCTGGCCGATGGTCACGCGGCGTTCTTCGCCGTAATCACGGCGATCGTCCAGCAGGTCGAGCCGTGCATCGTCGGCGAAAACCTCGGCCATATCCAACAGGTCGAAGTGCCGCGCCTCCAGCAGGAGCGCACGCTTCCCCGAATCGCAGCTAAACACGCGTTCCATGCTGGAGCGTAGCCGCCATATAGGGCACCGTCAGCCACCCGAACGCCGCCGCCGAAACGCTTTATCACGACGGCTCAATGGGCTAACGCCGGCCCGCGTCAGCCCTCCCTGTGCCCGGCGGGACTCCCCGCGAAAGACCCGATGGCCAAGCCTCAGCCGAAATCCTCCCAGAAGCCCCCTGCCCCGGCCGCCAAGCCGCAGGTCGCGCGCTTCGCCCTGCCGAAATCCTCGGCACTCGCGCAGGTGCTCGAGGCCCTGAAGCGCGGCGACAGCCCGGTCCTGGCGAACGCGCCGGAGGGGTTCGACGCCCTGGCGGTGGCCGACCTCGCCCGCGCCCTGGCGCCCACCGTCGATGCGCCTGCCGTACTGGTCCACGTGGCGCGCGATTCCGGGCGCTCGGCGGCGTTCCAGTCGGCGCTCGGCTTCGTCGCGCCCGAGATGGACGTGATGAACCTGCCGGCCTGGGACTGCCAGCCCTACGACCGGGTCTCGCCGACCACGGCCACCGCCGCCGCCCGGATGACCGCGCTCGCCCGCCTCGCCCGGACCCGCTCCGCCGAGGATCGGCCGCGCATCCTGTGCACCACGGTCAACGCCCTGGTGCAGCGGGTGCCGCCCCGGAGCCACATCGCCAAGGAGGCGTTCTCGGCCGCGATCGGCAACGTCGTGGCGATGGACGACGTGGTCGCCTGGGTCGAGGCCAACGGTTTTCTGCGCACCGGGACGGTGCGGGACACCGGCGAGTACGCCGTGCGCGGCGGCATCCTGGACCTGTCGCCCCCCGGCCTGCCGGCGCCGATCCGCCTCGACTTCTTCGGCGACACCCTCGAATCGATTCGCGCCTTCGACCCGGAGACCCAGCGCACCACCGGCCAGCTGCGCTCGCTGGACCTGATGCCGATGAGCGAGGTCCAGCTCACCACCGAGACGATCCGGCGCTTCCGCCAGGGCTACATCCAGAGTTTCGGCGCCGCGACCCGGGACGACCGGCTCTACGAGACCGTGAGCGAGGGCCGCCGCTATGCCGGCCTCGAGCACTGGATGCCGCTGTTCTACGATCACCTCGACACGCTGTTCGACTATCTTCCCGGCGTGCCCCTGGTGTTCGACCCGCAGGTCGAGGACGCCGCCGCCGAGCGGATCAGCCTCGTGCAGGATTACTACCAGGCCCGCGAGGGCGCGATGAAGACGCCGCAGGCCGGCGTCGCCCCCTACAAGCCGCTGCCGCCGCGCGCCCTGTACCTGACCCCGAACGAGCTCAAGGAGCGGATCGCCACCGCCACCGTGGCGCGGCTGACGCCCTTCGCCCAGCCGGATTCGCCCGAGCGCGCGGTCATCGATTGCGGCGCCAAGGCCGGAAGAAACTTCGCGCCGGAGCGCGCGAACGAGAGCGCCAGCGTGTTCGACGCGGCGGTCGCCCATATCCGCGACCTCCAGGGATCCGGGCATCACGTGATCCTGGGATCCTGGTCCGACGGCTCTCGCGACCGGCTCTGCGGCGTGCTCACCGACCACGGCCTGAGGAAGCCCGTGGCGATCACCCGCCTGTCGGACGTCTACGCGTTGAAGCGCGGCGCCGATTCCGCCGTGGCGGTCTGGGGCCTGGAGGCGGGCTTCACGGTGGGCGAACTCGCCGTCGTCTCCGAGGGTGACATCCTGGGCGACCGGCTGGTGCGCCAGAAGCGCAAGGCCAAGCGGCCCCAGGACGTGATCCTGGAGGTGCAGGCGCTCCAGCCCGGCGACCTCGTGGTCCATGCCGACCACGGCATCGGCCGGTTCTCCGGCCTGAAGACGATCCACGCCGCCGGCGCGCCGCACGATTGCCTGGAGCTGAGCTACACCGGCGGCCTGCTGCTGCTGCCGGTGGAGAATATCGAGCTTCTGACCCGCTACGGCTCGGAGGATTCGGAGGTCGCCCTCGACCGGCTCGGCGGCGGCGCCTGGCAGGCCCGCAAGGCCAAGATGAAGCGCCGCATCCTCGAGATGGCGGGTGAACTGATCAAGGTCGCGGCCCAGCGCTTCGTCCGGAAGGCGCCGGTGCTCAAGGCGCCCGAGGGCCTCTATGGCGAGTTCGCCGCCCGCTTCCCGTTCGAGGAGACCGAGGACCAGGCCAACGCCATCGACGCGGTGCTGGACGACCTCAATGCCGGCCGGCCGATGGACCGGCTGGTCTGCGGCGATGTCGGCTTCGGCAAGACCGAGGTGGCGTTGCGCGGGGCCTTCGCGGCGGCGATCGCCGGCAAGCAGGTGGCGGTGATCGTGCCGACCACCCTGCTCGCCCGCCAGCACTTTCGGACTTTCACCGAGCGGTTCACGGGGCTGCCGATCCAGATCGCCCAGCTCTCCCGGTTCGTCTCGGCCGGCGACATGAAGCAGACCCGCGCCGGGCTCGCCGACGGCACCGTCGACATCGTGGTCGGCACCCACGCGCTCCTGGCGAAAAACATCGCGTTCAAGGATCTCGGCCTGATCATCGTCGACGAGGAGCAGCATTTCGGCGTCGCCCACAAGGAGCGGCTGAAGGCGCTCCAGGCGGATGTCCACGTGCTGACACTCTCGGCGACCCCGATCCCGCGCACGCTCCAGCTCGCCATGACCGGCGTGCGCGAACTCTCGATCATCGCCACCCCCCCGGTGGACCGGCTGGTGGTGCGCACCTTCGTGACGCCGTTCGACCCGCTGACCATCCGGGAGGCGCTGCTGCGCGAGCGCTACCGCGGCGGCCAGTCGTTCTATGTCGTGCCGCGCATCGAGGACCTGGCGGAGGTGAAGAAATTCCTCGACGCCGAGATGCCGGAGATCAAGGTCGCGATCGCCCACGGCCAGATGGCGGCGGGCCAGCTCGAGGACGTGATGACCGCCTTCTACGAGGGCAAGTTCGACGTGCTGCTCTCGACCACCATCGTCGAATCCGGCCTCGACATCCCCACCGCCAACACGCTGATCGTGCACCGGGCCGACATGTTCGGCCTGGCCCAGCTCTACCAGCTGCGCGGCCGCGTCGGCCGCTCGAAGGCCCGGGCCTACGCGCTGTTCACGACCCCGGCCAACCGCCAGCTCACGACCCAGGCCGAGCAGCGGCTCAAGGTGCTCCAGACCCTCGACACCCTGGGCGCCGGCTTCCAGCTCGCCAGCCACGATCTCGATATCCGCGGCGCCGGCAACCTCTTGGGCGATGCCCAGTCCGGCCACATCAAGGAGGTCGGCTACGAGCTCTACCAGCAGATGCTGGAGGACGCGGTCACGGCGCTCAAGGCCGGCATCGAGGACGTGCCCGAGGAGGCGTGGTCGCCGACCATCGCGCTCGGCGCTCCCGTGACCATCCCGGAGACCTATGTCGAGGATCTCGGCGCGCGGCTGTCCCTCTACCGGCGGCTCGCCACCCTCCAGGACGATGCCGAGATGGAGAGTTTCGGGGCCGAGATGATCGACCGGTTCGGGCCGCTGCCGCCGGAGGTGGAGCAGCTCCTCAAGATCGGCACGATCAAGATCCTGTGCCTCAAGGCCAATGTCGAGAAGGTCGAGGCCGGCCCGAAGGGCGTGGTCGTCCACTTCCGGGACAAGTCCTACGCCAACCCGCAGGGGCTGGTGGCGTTCGTGGCCGAGCAGGCCTCCTTCGCCAAGGTGCGGCCCGACATGAGCGTCGTGTTCGTGCGCGAGCTCACCACGATCCCGGCCCGGCTCAAGACCGCCACCGAGGTGCTGCGCAGCCTCGTGAAGATCGCCGAGCGGGTGAAGACGGCGGCGTGAGGGTGTCGAGCGTCCGCGCTACGTAGGCGCCCGTCATCGAAGGGTGCCCGATGCCGCTGCGGCTGGGCTCACGATCGGGGCCAGCAATGTCAGGCCTCGCGTCAGGTCGGTGCGCGTGGGGTTGCCCAGACAGAGGCGGATCCCGCTCGCTTCGGCGTCCGGATCGACCATGACGGATTCCGGCGGCGTCACCGCGATGCCGGCTGCACGCGCTTCGGTCGCGACGCGCTCGGCCGCAGCGCGCGTCATCGGAAGCCAGACATGGAAGCCGGCCCGGCGCAGACCGACCATCGCATCCCCGAGCAGCGAGGCGGCGATGGCGCGACGGCGCTCGGCCTCGTCGCGGATGGCGTCGCACAGCGAGACGAGCGTCCCGTCCGAGAGCCAGGTCTCCAGGACCGCGCAGGAGAGCGGCGACGCGCTCAGCCCGGCGACGGCGAGGCTCGCCTCGGCGGCCTCGACCAGGCTCTCGGGAACCACGAGGGTGCCGATCCGGAGCCCCGGGCACACGGTCTTCGACAGGCTGTTGACGTAGATCACCCGCTCCGGCGCCAACTGCGCCAGCGTGGGACGGCCGACCTCCGCCGGGCCTGCATACACGTCGTCCTCGACGATGCCGGCGCCGTGTCTGCGGCAGATCTCGACGATCGCGGTTCGCCGGCTCGGCCCCATCGTGGCCGTGGTCGGGTTGTGGAGGGTCGGTGTAACGTAGAGCAGAGCCGGTTCGGCCGCGGCGGCGAGCGCCGCGTCCAGGGCTTCCGGCATCAGCCCCTCCGCGTCCATGGCGAGGCCGCGCAGGCGCAGACCGGCCTGCCGCGCCAGCGCGATGGCACCTCGGTAAGTCTGGGCCTCGGTGAGGATCAGGCCGCGGGGCCGGCATCCGATCGCGAACGCGATCGAGAGCGCCTGCTGCCCGCCATTCGTGAGCAGCAGACGACCGGCCTCGACGTTCAGGCCGCGTGTTTCGAGCCACTGCGCCATCAGGCGGCGGTGCTCCGGAAAGCCTGCGGCCGGCGGGTACTGCGTGAGCAGGGCGGGATCCAGCGTCCTGGCGACCGCGGCGAGGGCGCGCGTGAGCATGCGTCCCCCGGATGCGACGGGGGGCGCGTTGATCGAGAGGTCGATCAGCGGCGCACCCCGTGCCTCCACCCGCGCCACGAAGGTGCCCCTCCCCCTGATGCTGTGGGTGAGCCCGCGACGCTCCAGCACCGCGTAGGCCTTGGTGACGGTCCCGAGCCCGATCTCGAGACGCCAGGCGAGATCTCGATGGGCCGGCAGCCGGTCGCCCGCTTCGAGGCGGCCTTCGAGAATGTCCGTGGCGATGGCCGCGACGAGCCGTTCGGAGAGCGAGGCGCCGATTTCGGCAAGCCGAGGGGGCCAGGGCGAGCGCGCACGCATCGGCATCTCTCGAAGTGTCACGTGACACCTTTGATGTATCGCCGAAGTGTCACGGTCGTAAATTGGGCGCCGTTCCAAACGGGGGCCAGATGAGTTTCGATCTTCTTCTCGCCGTCTCGGCCTACGCGTTCGTCACGTCGATCACGCCGGGGCCGAACAACGCGATGCTGCTGGCGTCGGGCGTCAATTTCGGCTTCCGACGATCGATCCCGCACGTTCTGGGGATCGCGATCGGCTTCTCCGTCATGGTTCTCGCGGTCGGCTTGGGCCTCGGCGCGGTCTTTGCCGCTGTGCCGGCGCTGCATAGCGTCCTGCAGGGGGCCGGGATGCTCTTCCTGCTCTACCTGGCGTTCAACATCGCGCGGTCCGGCGGCGGCGGTTCGGCGGGCGGTCGGCCGCGACCGATGAGTTTTCTTCAGGGCGCCCTGTTCCAGTGGGTGAACCCCAAGGCCTGGATCATGGCCTTGGGCGCGGTCACGACCTATGCGGCGAAGACCGGCTCCGTCACCGACATGCTGGGCATCGCTGCCCTGTTCGCCGTCATCAACGCGCCGTGCGTCGCGATCTGGGCCTGGATGGGGCGGGTGCTGCGCGACCGTCTTGCAGACCCGGTCCGGCGCAGAGCCTTCAACGTGTGCATGGCGGCCCTGCTCGTCGCCTCGCTGGTGCCGCTCCTGACGGGCTGAGCCGCGTCCGACGATCCGTCGGGATGCTTTAAGTCCTTGCTTGAACGCGTTCGCTGACGCCGAACCGGAATCTACTTCGGCGGCGAGCGCTTTAGATCGGCTTGAGCAGCTCGATCGCATCCTCGGTGAACTCGATGCGCCCGTCCCAGTAGCTGACCAGCACATCGAGGTTCAGCTCGACCCAGGCGCGCAGGTTCGCCTCGTCGTCGGGTTCTAGGCGCGGACCATCCGTGTGCCGAAAGGGGCGCAGTTGATACGAGCCCATCTGGTCGGGCTGGACACGCGGCCCGGTTGAGACTTTCACCCGGGCGTCGTGCCGGGCTCCGGCCTTCTGCGAGATGAACACGACGAACGGCAGCCCTGTCGTTTTCGAGCGCAGGTTCGCCATCCCGTATGAGGCCTGTCCCTGAGCCTCGGCGGCCGGGAGGACCGTTGGAGCGTCCATGTCGGCCTCCGTCGCCATCCTTGAGGCCGGCATCCTACAGGGCCTTGTGCGCACCTGTCGCGCCGAAAATCCGAAGCCGACCGCGTTGCGCCATCCGCCCGTCTCTGGCTCTGTGCCGAGGCAAACCCCAGGAGACGCGTGGATGGCAAACCCGGCGCAGGCCACCGGCGCGTCCGGCCCGGACAGGTCCGACAAGAACGCCTTCCTGACGCCCCTGTTCACCGACCGGCGGGTCGCGGCGATGCTGGGGCTGGGCTTCGCGCAGGGCATTCCGTTCCTGCTCGTCTACGCGACCCAGTCGGCCTGGCTGGTCCAGGCCAAGGTGCCGCTCGCCACCATCGGGCTGATGAGCGAGCTGACCATCGCGTACAAGCTCAAGTTCCTCTGGGCGCCGTTCCTCGACCGGCACGACGCGCCGCTGCTCGGGCGCTGGCTCGGGCGGCGGCGGGGCTGGATCGTCGCCGCGCAGATCCTGGTGGCGCTGGCGCTCGCCGGGGTGGCCTTCGGCGATCCGGCGCATTGGCTCGCCTGGACCGTGGCGTTCTCGCTGGCGCTCGGGGTGGCGGGCGCGACCCAGGACGTGGTGATCGACGGCTGGCGCATCACCGCCGCGCCGCCCGAGCGCCAGGCGCTGATGTCGTCCTGGGCCGAGATCGGCTTCCGGATCGGCAACCTCGCCGCCGGGGCCGGTGCCCTCTACCTGTCGGATGCCTATGGCTGGCGCGCCGCCTATCTGTGCATGGCCGTGCTCCTCGCCCCCGGCACGATCGCGGCGCTGCTGGCGCCCGAACCCCCCGCCGCCACGGCGCCCCCGGCCGCCGGATTCGTCGAGACCGTCTGGGCGCCGATCCGCGACCTGCTCGCCCGGCTCGGGCCCCTGGCGGTGCCGGTTCTGGCGCTGGTGGCGGGCTTCCGGATGCCCGGCTACGTCTCGAACGCCATGGCGATCCCGCTGTTCAAGACGCTGGGCTACACCAACACCGACATCGCCACGGTGACCAAGCTGTTCGGCTTCTGGATCGCGCTCGGCGGCACCTTCCTGGCGAGCGCGATCATCCCGCGGATCGGCATGATGGCGAGCCTGCTGATCGGCACCGTGGTGGCCTCGGCCTCCCATCTCGCGCTGGCCTATCTCGCCTGGCACGGCGGCCATGGCGGGGCGGCGTTCTGGACCTTCGCGGTCACGGTCGGGATCGACGGCTTCGCCTACGCCTTCGCGTCGATCGTGCTGATCACCTACATGTCCCGGCTCGCGGCCACCGAGCACGCGGCCAGCCAGTACGCCCTGCTGACCTCGCTCTGCGCCCTGCCCGGCAGCGTCCTCGCCGGGTTCTCGGGCTTCGTCATCGAGCGGACCGGGTTCGCGTGGTTCTTCGTCGGCACCTCCTTGATCGGCGTGCCGGTGGCCCTGCTGTGTCTCCTGGTGGCGCGCCGGCACGGGCCCATGGAGGCGCCGGCCGGGTAAGGTGCCGGGTGTCGGCCGCAGCAGTCTTCGGAGGGCGAGCGACCGATTTTCGGATCGATACTCTGGTGTTCCGCGGCGCTTCGACGAGTGTTCCATGTCGGCCCGCCCGGGGCATCCGGCTCTTTAGCCAAGATTAACCATGGGGATGCCTAATGGGCTGGACGGTTGATGTCCTCCCCAGACGGGCAACCCAGGCCACGTGCGCGGAAAATGCCTCCGCGGGCGAACGGCGGCGGCTGCCATGTGGGGAAGCGCGTACGCGAGTTCCCGCATGGCCCAGGTTGCGTATTCCCGACCCGCGTACCGCGACGCGGCCCCGATTCCGGCCCTTGCCCCGGCGGCCTATCCGCGGCTTGCCTACGAGGCGCCCTACGCGCCGCCGGTCCGGGCCCCCTACCCGAGCGCCATGCGGCGCGCCCGCCGCCGCGCCCGGCTGACGGCCCTGATCTCGTTGGCGGCCCTGTCCATGGCCGGCTGGACCGTGCTGACCTTGCCGCACGGCCTGCCGATCACCCTGCCGACCCTCGGGAGCGCCCCCGCCCCGGTGGCCGAGGTCCAGCCCGCCCCCGAAGCCCGGCCCGCGCCGCGGCCGAGCATCGCCTGGATGCTCGATCCGAGCCCGGCGCTCGGCTCCGGCGCCGCCACGACCTTCGGGGGCCCGCCCCCGGCCGCGTCCTTCCAGGTCGCGGTGGCCGAGCCGTCCCTGGCGGTCCGGGAGATCGCCCAGCGGGTCGCCCGCAAGGTGGTCCAGGCCCGGATGGCCGCGGCCGAGCCGGCCCCGGCTCCCGTCGTGCAGGCACCCGTTGTCCGAGCCCCGATCGCGCAAGCCGCCGCTGTGCCCGCCAAGGCAGCCGCGCCGGTCCGGATCGCCGCCGCCGAGCCGACGCCCGCGGCCCTCGCGCCGGGCGTCGTCCCGCTCCCGGTCGCCCGGCCGTCCGAGCTGCGGCGCCCGGCCGTGGCCCCGGCCCCCCGGGTCGCCACCCGCGCCCTGCCCCGCACCCGCGACGTGTTCCGCGCCGCCATGGCGGAGGAGCCGTCCTTCCTCGAGAAGCTGTTCGGCGTCGGCGCCGCCGCGCCCCGCACGGAATCCCGCCAGGCGCTGGCCTATGCCAGCCCGGACGCCCTGCCCCAGGAGGCGCCGCGCACCCGGATCAGCGCCGCTCCGGAATCGATCGCCGGCACCGCCGTCTACGACATCAGCGCCCGGACCGTGACCCTCCCCTCCGGCGAGGTGCTGGAGGCCCATTCCGGCCTCGGCGAGGCCATGGACGATCCGCGCTACGTCCACCTGCGCATGCGCGGCTCGACGCCCCCCGCCACCTACGACCTGACCGAGCGCGAGCGCCTGTTCCACGGCGTGCGGGCGATCCGCCTCAACCCGGTGGGCGGCAGCGGCGCGATCCACGGCCGCGACGGCCTGCTCGCCCACACCTACATGCTGCGCCAGCCCGGCGCCTCGAACGGCTGCGTCTCGTTCCGCGACTACAACCGCTTCCTGCAGGCGTTCCTGCGGGGCGAGGTCCGGCGCCTCGTGGTGGTGGCCGGCAGCCGGGGCGACTTCTTCGGCGGCCGGGTCGGCATGGTCGACCGCCCGGGCCGGCGGGGCTGAGAGCCTGTCTGCACGGCCGTTTTCCCGGGCGCATGCAGCGCCAGCGGAATGCGACCCGGGACCCAGCACACGACGGCGCGCAGCGTCCGTCCGATCGACCTGTGCCGCTGGCGCGGCGCTTCGTGTGCTGGGTCCCGGATCAGGTTC
>NZ_JAKSYO010000111.1 GCF_022829635.1 Methylobacterium sp. E-066 | reverse complement strand
CGATGGCGGTGATGCGCGGATCGTCGCTGAGCTTGTGCGTGGCCGCCCATTCAGCCCGGGCGCGCGGGCTGGCGGCGAGGTGGGCAGCGAGCACCGCCCCGCCGTTCGTGACCATGGAGCGGAACTTCAGGCAGCCGAAGCTGCGCCCGTCGCCGCCGAGCCGTGTGTGGCGGAAGATCGGCGCCTTTCGGTCGCCGGCCCAGACCAGGGCCGCGATCACCAGCATCAGCGGCATCAGCAAGAACAGGGCGGTGGCCGCGACCCCGATGTCGAGCCCGCGCTTGGCCGCCCAGTTCCTGCTGCTGCCGCTGATGCTGGTGATCGCCGCCCTGGTCTGGGCCGGCGACCGCAAGGCGCCGATCTTCCGCCACACACGGCTCGGCCGCGACGGGCGCAGCTTCGGCTGCCTGAAGTTCCGCTCCATGGTCACGAA
>NZ_JAKSYO010000110.1 GCF_022829635.1 Methylobacterium sp. E-066 | reverse complement strand
GCCTGGGTCATCGTCCCGAGGGTGTGGTCCATCAGCGGGATGTGCAGGCTCTGCAAATCCGGGATGTCGCCCGCGATGTGGAACGAGAAGATCTGGCGGCGCCCTTCGCTCAGGAACTTGTACCGACACGCCCAGCCTTCGAGGATGACGCAGCACTGGGTCGCCCGGTCTCCGTCCCGCACGATGTCCTGTCGCGCTGAGAGGGTCCGCACCCGAACCGGCAGACTCTCGATCGCGTGCCGCTCCTTATCCGAGAGGCGCGTGACGCTCTCCAGCTTGCGGATGAGCGGGTAGAGGGCGTGGGGGAGCTTCGAGGCCATGGCGGCTTCGCCTTGTGTTGCAGGCGGAAGCACACGGCGCTCCCAGGCGGCAGCATCCGTTCCAGAGCAACCGACGATGGCGCACGGGTAGGTGGTATATTATCGGCCTGAAGCATCCTGGGTTAAGTTTTTCGCGATCCGGGCGCGCTGCGCGGTCGCACCCATCTGTCTTGTATTTGTAAATTACTTACATAAAAACATTTGGCTTGTTATTCGTCAAAAAATTACGATATCGAACTGATCGCCAGCCGTATTCAGGGCGCTGATGATTGAGGGACAACGTGTGCTCTCGCCCTTAGCAGGCGAACATCCGTGGCTCCCCTCCAGCAACCCGATGTGCGCAACAAGCTCCTCGCTGGCCTCTCACCAAAGGATTTCGCCTGCCTGCGACCCGCTCTGCGTATCGAGGGGATGCAGCTACGGCAGGTACTGATCCCCGCTCATTCGTCGATTGAGGTCGTCTATTTTCCCGAAGAGGGCTTCGTCTCCATCACGGCCGATGGCGCGAGTGGCCGGGTCGAGATCGGGCTGGTTGGGCGGGAAGGCGTAGTCGGGGCAGGCCCGATCCTACTCGGCGACGACCGTAGTCCACACACTCACTTCGTACAGACGGCCGGGCACATGCTGAGCATCGACGCGAAAGTGCTGCGCGCTGCGGTCGAGAGGCTCCCTTCCCTCCGCCGCCTGATCCACCGCTACATCCAAGCCCAACATGTGCAGACAGCCCAGACGGCATTCGCGAATGCGCGGGGCACCACTCCGACCCGCCTCGCTCGATGGCTGCTGATGTGCCACGATCGGATCGACGGCGACATGGTCACGGTCACGCAGGATTTCATGTCGTTCATGCTGGGCGTCGAGCGTCCGGGCGTGACGGCGGCTCTGCGGACCCTGGAAAAGGGTGGCTTCGTGCGGAAGCGCCGCGGGAGCGTCGAAGTTCTCGACCGCGAGGGCCTGCTCGACTGCGCCGGAGACAGCTACGGTGGGGCCGAGGTGGAATATGCCCGCCTGATCGAGGGGCGTTCCGAGCCGATCGACTGAATGATGACAGCAACCGGCTTCGCATCGACAGCTTTCATGCACGTCGCCGTACCGGCCGGTTCAGGTCGCGATGGCTGCGGTCGTCTCAATCAATAGTTAAATTTACCCAGATTGGTTATTTTGCACCAGTTTCTGGGGAGATAAAGTGTCAAATTTACTATTTGCAATATTTCCAGCGTCTGGCATTTTTTTCGTCCCTGGAACCGCACTGGGAGTCTGCTTTGCCAGATGCCTCACCTGATGGCAGCGAGGACGAGGATACTAAGGCGATCCGTTCTCTCCGACGCATCGCCGCGACGCTCGGCTTATGCGAGACGGATTTTCATGAGGGCTCCGCAGCGCAAACCGACCTCGATAACGCGTGCGAGATGATGCGGATCTGGAATGGTCTGAGACATCGAGCGGACCGCCAGCAGGTGTTGGCCTTCGCGCGAGCCGTCGCGATAGGGCGTGTGAGTGAGCCGCACGGCTGAGCCCTACGGTTCGCTGAAAGATCGCCAACTTTCATAGTACCCGCGCCAGAGGCGCGAAGGATCGCGGTGCCGACCATCTTGCCCTTGTACGCGTTGCGGTCGATGGCCGGAGCGTCCAGGGATTCCGTGGCCTCGTCGTGCTCAACGCCGAGGCCACGGAGCCGAAGACACGACTCAAGAATTCGGCCCGTCCGGCGCTGCCTGAATTGTCGATACGGCTGGCGTGCCGCCGACATCCATCAGCCGACCCTGCGTGCAGCTTCACGCACCTGTTGGGTCGCCATCTCGACGCGCCCGCTGGCCTTGGCGATGGCCTCGACCCCGATCGCGATGCTCGCCGCCCCTCGCGAAGCCGTCTGCATGCTGCCAGACATCTCTCGGGTGACCGCCGACTGCTCCTCGACCGCGGCGGCAATCGCTGCCGAAACCTCGTCCAACGCCCGGATCGTGCCCTGAATGGCGCCGATCGCCTCGACCGCATCCTTCGCCGCCGCCTGGGTCGCACCGATCTGACTGCGGATCTGATCCGTCGCCCGCGCCGTCTGCTCGGCCAGCGCCTTCACCTCGGTCGCCACGACCGCGAAGCCCTTACCCGCCGCGCCCGCCCGCGCCGCCTCGATCGTCGCGTTCAGCGCCAGCAGGTTGGTCTGCCCAGCGATGCCGGAGATCATGGTCAGTACGTCTCCGATCTGCACCGCCTGGTCGCTGAAACTCGCGACGATGCCCCCGGTCCGGTGCGTCTGCTCGACCGCCTCCCCCGCCATGCGCGCGGCGTTGCAGACCTGCTGGCTGATCTCCCCGACAGACGCGGACAACTCCTCGGCCCCGGCCGCCACCGCCTGGATGTCGTCCGACACCCGACCGACCGTCGCGGCGGCATCGGTGGTCTGATGGGTCACGTCCTCGACCGCCCGCCCGATCGCGTCGAGGTCGCCACTGATCGCCCGTTGCGCGTCCGCCCGGCGCTGGCGCTCCAGAACCTGCGCGGTCACATCGGTGGCGAACTTCACCACCTTGGTCACGCGCCCGTCCGTCCCGGTGATCGGGTTGTAGGTCGCCTGGATCCAGATCTCACGGCCGCCTCTGGCCATGCGACGGAACTCGGACGACTGGAATTCGCCACGGGCCAGCGCCGCCCAGAACCGACGATAGTCGTCGCTCGTGCGCTCGACCGCGTCCACGAACATGCTGTGGTGGCGACCTCTGATCTCTTCGAGGGCGTAGCCCATAGCCGTGAGGAAGTTGGCGTTGGCGTCGAGGATGGTGCCGTCCGGCGTGAAGGAGATCACCGCCTGCGAGCGATGCAGGGCGGCGATCTGGCCATCGAGGTCGAGGCTGTGGGTCTTCTGCGTGGTGATGTCGGAGGCGATCTTGATGATCTTCGACACCCGCCCGGACCGGTCGCGCACGGGGTTGTAGCTCGCCTGGATCCAGACCTCCCGGCCGCCCTTGGCGATGCGCTTGAACTCGGCAGCCCGGTAGGTGCCGCAGCGCAGAGCGTCCCAGAAGGCGTGGTACTCAGGGCTGTCGCGATGGGCTGGTTCGACGAACAGGCTGTGATGCTGCCCCTGAACCTCCGCCAGGGTGTAGCCCACGGCCGTGAGGAAGTTTGCGTTGGCAGTCAGGATAGTGCCGTCCGGCTTAAACTCGATAATCGCCTGTGACAGGCCGATCGCCCCGAGGGTCGCCTGGGCGTCGTTGTTGCGCATCGTGAACACGCGCCTCTCCCTCGTCTACATTAACGGCAGTCATCTCAACGAGATACTATTAAAATTAGGTTAATCACGCTTGTGTTATTATATTCGGTCGAGGTGCTTCGAAACATTATTGCAGCAACATGAGTTATATAAAAATAGATACGGCCCCACTCTGAGTTGTATATCGATGGTCGATATCGCGCTGAACTTGTTTTTGCCATCTGCGGAGTTCACGGATGGAGGTCGATAATCACGACTTCGTGTCCGTCTGGATGATGCTGAAGACAGTGCCGGGCCATTCTTCTGAATTCCAAGCCCAGCCGCGACCTGCCGCCCAGCCATGGGAGTTGGAGGCACGGTTGACGATACGCCGCATGATAGCTCGTTGACGACAGTATCGCGCTTGACGGACCCACAGATACGAAGACCCGTGTGAATCGGTTTCGAAGCATGACCCCGGCAAAAACTTAGCTAACTCTCTCTTCAAAATGCGAAAATCGAGATAGAGGCGGGGTCACGATCGGCGCCGACCGTGACCCCGCCTCGAATTAAAATTCAGCACATATCTCAACGCATTGAACCCAATTCCGGGTGCGGTGAAGCTTCGACGCCTATTCACAGCCGGCGATCCGCCAAGCCATCCTGGATCACCTCAGTCAGCCACCACCGCGGCGATGCCCGCACTGTGACGCCGTTCTCAATCTGCCACCCTGATGTCAAACTGCCAAAGTAGTGCTAGTGGCGATGTCGTCACAACCCGGCGGCGCAGGTTCGCCACCGTGTTCTCTGCCGTCAGCCGTACCGTATCGCCCATCCTACCCGTCGCGGTCTCGACGATATCGATCCAAGGCCACAGGGCTATGGCGAGGATCGGGGGGAGATTACCAGTCTCGTGCGCGCGCGGCATCGTTTTGACACCGATTTGCTCGATGTGCGAACCGTCGGAGAACGAGATCATGAGCGGAGCAGCGTCGTCTGGCACGATGCGATCCTGCATTATCACCTCGTCTGCATGCCATCCGTAGCTTGATAATCCGTGCCGGAGCGTCGCTCAGCCCCGCCTCGGACCTTTGTGATTACAGGTGTAGGGACGCGATCCCTGCCAGATATAAAGAATGGTCCCACCCTCGACTTCACAGCGCGTTCGGAAAGCATCGTAAGCGTGCGACGAACTGACGGCTGTGAAAATAGGCGAGGCCGCCACCAGCAGGGCAAGGCCGCCACACAGGGACAACAAGAACCAATTTACGGCACCGAGAGTGGGACGCTTTGGCTCCTCCGTCCACTCGTGCATCGGCGGTACGGGCGCCAGGAAGGCCAAGGTCATGCTGGCCCAAGCGAGCACAGCCATGGTCTAACGGAGCCTGTGAACGGCTACAGGCTTCTCGGCTTGGATGCTTGGCTCCGCCTTCTGTGCCAGGGCGACGAGACCCACGAACGGACCAAGGCTGAGCACGACGAGTAGCAGGATTGCCGTCAAAGCTTGAGTATGCCGTCTGGCTATCTGGATCAGCGCGCAGCCGAAGGTGAAGGCGGAGGCCATCAGAACTGCGAGCACCTGCTCGGTCATGACATAGCCCGTTGGCCCGAACTCCCATCCGCTCATGTGATGGCGTATGTGAACGGCCGACCCTGCGGCTCGACCGCCGTCCGGTCTCCCAGGACACTGCGGGCAGAGGCGATAATCTGGACGGTCTGCCTGCGGTCACAGGCGGTCCGCGCCATGATCTCAAGATCGCGTAGATATGAGATCAGCAGCTCGCGCGGAACTTCATCTGTGTTAAGGGCATCATCGACATTGGATGACACTTTGCGCTCAAGCTCGGTCCAAAAATCCGTTGGAATTTGCGGTTGATTGTTCATGGATGCCGCTTGATCTGAATTTCCCAGAGCATTTTGGACATGCGTGAATCAGGCGCTTTATCTAATGTTAGGTTTAGATCATTTTGTTAATGGCGGCGTTGGCCGTGGTGATCCCGGCTCAAACCCAATCAACGAACTCGACACCGATTTGCCCGCCCTCGCGCCACACCGCACGGCACCGACGCGAACCTCCAGATAGGTCGGTGGCCAGCTCGAACTGATCCGGTACCGCCTCGGGCCGGGACACCAGCAGCCGCGCGCCGCTGACCGAGATGTCGACGATGGTGCACCCGGCCATCCAGCCGCCATGCGAGATGACCGCGGCCTTCGAGACAGGGCTGCGTGCGGAACGAGCGGGAAGAGCGGACATCGAGCAGCTCTCAGCGATAATTGGCGCCGAGAATAGACCTGAAAGGTTGCGCAATAGCCGGCGTGGAGCCGATGCCGGCTCCGTCTACCAGCCGAGCCCCAATTCTCCCGTGACCGCATTAGGCTTCGCCTCTTGAAGCCACACGATCAGTTCACGGAGTGCCGCCAAGGCGTCTGCACGCAGACGTTCAACGTCCGCTCGCCGTTCATCCAGCGCGACCGCTAGGATGTCGGTCGCCATCCGAGTCTGTACGAGTGCGTGATCCAGCAGGGGCGTCGGTACGATCCGTCGCCGAATGCCGGAGGAGGAGTTCGCGGCCGCCGCGGACAAGTGTTCGCCCATGCCGATGGTCGCCGTCTCAACGACGTTGATCCAAGGCTGCAATCCGATGGCAAGCGTAGACGGAAGGCTATCTGTGCTGGGGGTACGCGGCATGATCGGCGCCGTTCACGTCTGTCGATGACGAATTAGCGTAGGCGGCTGCGACAGGGTCGGACGTTGCGCTGACCATGATGCGCTTAACTCTTACCGTTGGTGCTTGGGACTGGATGTCTGTCAGCCGAATGCCTATCGTGAAATCTCATAGCCGGTGCTATCTATTCAGACGAACCCGCTGCCGTGGCTGTTTCTTGTCTGGTGTTTACAGCCACGCCCACCGCTGAGATCCGACCATGCCGGGTGACGGAAAACCATTCGTAGAAGGCCAGTCCGGCAACCCAGCCGGGCGCCCCCGCGGCTCTCGCAACCGCTCCACGTTGGCCCTGGAAGCCATCTTCGAGGGCGAGGCCGAGGCCTTATCCCGCAAGGCCATCGAGCAGGCCCTGGCCGGCGACGGCGGCGCCATGAAGCTGTGCCTCGACCGTCTGCTGTCGCCCAAGCGCGACCGCTCCATCACCTTCGACCTGCCGGTGATCGAGACGGCCGAGGATCTGCCCAAGGCGACCGAGGCCCTACTGCGCGCCGTGTCGTCCGGCGAGGTCACCCCAAGCGAAGCCGCTGACATCGGCAAGGCGGTATCTGCCCACATCGAGGCGATCACGGCGGCCGACCTGCACCGCCGCCTCGCCGCACTGGAGGGACAGGGAGCATGAGGATCCGAGAGATCGAGACTCGCATCATGCGGCTGGAGCGGAAGACCCCGGGCTTTCTGCCGGGGCCGGACCGCTACACCGATCAGGAGCTGGACGCCCTGATCACCTGGCTGAAAGAGCCGGATCCGGCGACCGAGGAATGGGCAGCCGGCCTGCTGCGCCGAGAGGGAATGATCCAATGAGGATCAAGGAGATCGAGGCAAAGATCGCCCGGCTTGAGGCCAGCCCCCGGTTCAGTGGCCTGGCCCGCCTTTCCGACGCGGAGCTCGATCGACAGATCGTGGACGGGCTGAACGGTATGGTGACAGAGTGGCCGTCCTTCGGCGCCATGGTGCTAGGCCTCGAGGCATCCCCTCACTCGGCCGACAAAGAAATGGCTGGCCAAATCGAAGCGTTCATCACCGATTGGCAGGCGCAGCAGCGGCAGAAGGCGATGTGATAGACCAACCAGTGACTTGGAGGCGGTGACGATGACGAGGACCGAGAGCGGCCAGTATCGGTTCATCGCGAAGGAGGACGCTGACGGGCGCCCTCGCCTGGTCCTGGAACCAAGAGGCGAGCCGATCTCCGCCTTTGGGGATGCGGTGCTGGGCCTCGATCTACGGGATAGTGTGACCTACGCCCATGCCCAGCAGATTGCGGAAATCCTGAATGACCAGGTGACCGGTATGTCTGTGACGCACTTTGACGAAAAGGCGGATGGGTAGGCTGAAGGCCGATGCGTTAGCGCGAGGCACCTCGTGACCCTGCAAGACTGACCCCTCGCTTACCGCCGGTCGACGGGATGGCATCCACCCATGCGCTCGGGTTTTGTCGGGAGAGGTCGTGTAGAGCGTTCCCGACAAATCCGGCGACGCGCCGAAGACTGGCACCTTCGCAGGTCGCCGCGATCTGCACACCGAGTTGGCGTGTGTGACTGCGCCCGTAGAGGTAGATGGCCAACCGCGCTCGCGTGGCTTCCGGGATGCCCCCGAGCTGATCAGCCAATGTCGCTGGCTCTGCGCGGTAGAGCCGGCTGAGCGTATCGATCGGGACTGGACAATCGCCGGCGGGATCCTCAGCGCTGACGGGGAAGGCTCGGTTCACGGCGACACCTGTAACCTGCTCAACAGCAGGCTGCTTAGAGCTTGGTTAACATAGTCTTTCGCATGCGCTATCTTACTCACTCAGCGCGGTGTTTTGTATCGGCATTCTCAAAGAGGGCTGCGCTGACTTCGGATCCATGCTTAATCTTGATGCAACCCACCAAATTCGGCCGCATTTAGAACGAGTGATGTTAGTTCTTCGCATAGGTGCAGCATGGACGACATGATCGAAACATCTGAGGTTGAAAACGTCGATCTTATCGAGCTGACAACCGGCATCGTCTCGGCCTATGTGTCGAACAATCACGTGCAGGGTGCTGAGCTTGCAACGCTGATCGCGAGCACCCACGCCGCGCTGTCAGGGATCGGCCAGGGCAGCACTACAGCCGCTCCAGCGACCGAGAAGCTCACCCCGTCCCAGATCCGGAAGTCGATCACGCATGACGCCCTGATCAGCTTCGAAGACGGCAAGCCGTACAAGACGCTCCGCCGTCACCTGACAATCAGGGGACTGACCGCCGAGGCATACCGCGAGCGCTACGGTCTGCCGCGCGACTACCCGATGACCGCGGCCAGCTATTCCGAGCAGCGCTCAGCGCTCGCTAGGAGCTTCGGGCTTGGTCAGCAGCGCAGGAAGGCGGCTCCGAAGGCCGCCGAGCCTGCAGAGACCGTCTCCGATAAGCCGAAGCGCGCTGCTGGGCGGCCGCGGAAGGCCAAGGCGCCTATTGAAGGGTAGGTTCAGCAGCCTACTGCGTCAGCCGCAAGGCGCCGATGCTCGCCTGGATCTGCTTGAAGGCTGCAATTAGATCGTCAGAAGTGTTGGCAATAAAAAACTGGTTTGATGACGAGGCGCAGTTCTTTAAGAGCGTCTGTCCAGCCGCATCAATCGGATCGGACGGAATGCTGAAACCGATCGTGTAGATCGAGACGTTGACTGCCTTGGCGTTGGTGCACGCCTGGGCAGTAAGTGCGTCAAGGGCATTCCTGGAACTGGCAGTGTCAGAAACGTTTTGGTTGGCTGAAGGTAGACGCGGGTTCGCGTTTGTACCGTTGGCGTTCTGAAAATAACCAGCGGCAAAATACATTGACCCATTTGGAGAGTATGGATTTGTTGCCCAACTGTTAGTGCCGTCGGTCATTAAGATAAGAATCTTGTTGATAGTTGTGGCATTCGAGCTGTTTGAGCTTGAAGCGTATGCGCTACCATCTGCGAAGACGCTTTTGGGGGAAAGCGTCCTCCATCCCCACATGAAGCCCTCGTGGATATTGGTTGAGCCCAGCGGCGCCATTTTGCTGATAAGGCTCTTCAAGGCTGTGGTGTCGTTTGTCAGGCGCTGAAGAGGCTGCGTCGTACAACCGAAATTAGGCCCGTTGGGAATGCCAGTGGATGAATTTAAACTAGTTGGCGCGGAATTATACAGCTGACGTATTTGCAGGCTCGACCTTCTGCCGTGTTAAAAGAGGTTCCTGACGCCATAATCGCACAGCTACCGCTTTTGCTGCTGTTATCATCGTCAATGTAACTATTAAAAATATAATATGTGTTGTTATTGACCGTAAATCCAGAGTATGTTTTGCTGGCATCCCCTGGTTCATCAGGAGAAAACATTGGAACGTAATACGATTCCTTGTTAGAACTTGTCGGCGTGCCGTCTTGGACATTAAGTGGGTAGGGCAACGTCTCCAGGCATCCAGCCCAACCCCAGCCGGAATAGGCGGCCTGAAGCTTGGCGAAGATGTCGAACCGACTGCTGAACCCGGATACGCTCGGCGAGAGCACATTGGTCCAGTGATAGCTGGACTGACCGTTCTGATCGATCCATGTCGCATAGCGATAGGTCGAAGGATTAACCGCAACCGCTGCTGCGAACGGCACGATCGAGATTTTGGTCGCGTTGGAGAAGGCCGCGTTTGTGTAGACGTAATTGACGAAGTTCGTTGCTGCCGTCTGCACGGCCTGCAGCTTCGATTGCCCGCCACTCGACTCCGCCATCGATCCGGTATTGTCGAGCACCAGCGCGATCTCGAAGGTCTTGGGCAGCGGCGTGGCGCATTGGGCGGAGGCGCCTGGATTGATGCGGGTCGTTCCGGTCAACTTGCCGAAAAAAAACCGTCGAGAGTTTGTGTGTGGTGAGGGTGATCTGGCGTGGGTTGCTGGTGATCGTTAGCGGATCGACCACGAGGTTGGGCGCTCCCATGGCGCCGGTCATCGCCGTCTGGGCCATCGTATTGAGGTCGGCGGTCGAGGTGCTGAGTGGCGTTTGGCACAGGAGCAGCGCCGTACCATCTGTCGCCGCCTGCAGCTTGGTCTCCAGCCGGGTTGCGAAGCCGTAATCGATCGCCACGCCGCCAAACATGAGCATCGGTACGCTCAGAAAAGCGAACAGGATCGCGACGTTGCCACCGCGGTGGCGCGTGAAAGCGCTAAGGAGAGCACCACGTTGCATCAGGGGCAAGCTTCGTAGACACGGCGGATTGAATGTGACGCATGCGCGTCATGCTGAATAATGGCACGATGTCTGGGGCGGATTAATGTGCGGTTAACTATCAAGTATGCTGAGGTGCATTCATAAGTTGTATATTATTTTAGGAATAGTGTTAGTTGTGCTCTTCAGCTGCAGAGGCGTCTTTGATCCTACAGGAACCCGCTCCCCGAGCGCCCCTTGAAGGCGTTGGCCCGTCGGATGTAGCTGCCCACGGTCCGCGGGTCACGGTGACCTGACTGGTCCATGATCCGGGCGAGATCGGCGGGTCGTACCTTCGCCTCAGATCGCATTCACGATGCCCGCCCGAAGTGCCAAGCCAGGCGGACACTCATGCGCCCCACCCTCGCGCTCATAGCCGCCTTAACCGCTCTCACCTGCCTTCCTGCCGTGGGAACCGCACAGGGCCGGCTGGAGCCTGATGAAGGGAAAGCCTCTGGCATATCATCCCCAGGTGAAGAGGCAGCTGACGACGTCGATCCAGAGGTGCTGGCACGCTGCCGCCGACAAGCCGCGGATCAGAAGCTGAAGGGTTCTGCTCGGAAGGCCTTCATGGGCACCTGTGTCACGCCCGAAGATTGATGCTGGGTGGACCAGCTGTTTGACGTAACGCTGGCACTGATGCAGCGTGGTCTTTTGCTACGCTGCTATCAACCTACTGAATTAGTTTTGTGCGTTCGTTGCGATGTAGGTCGCTACACCCTAGGAACCGAGCGCTACTTTCGCTTGGCCGTGCATGTAGATAGCGCCCTGTCGTCGCTACGGAGGCGTGCCCTAGCGTGGCCTGCACGAGGTGGATCGGCGCCCCGCGGTCGAGGCTGTGTGAGGCGTGCGCGTGCCGCAGCCAGTGCGCCGAGACCTCTGGCCCGAGACCGGCGCGCGCCGCGGCCGCCTTCACAACCCGGTGGACCGCGCTCGGGTCGAGCGCCCCGCCCTTCCGCGACAAAAACACTGGGGCATCAGCCGGCGCCTCACCGCGCAGCGCCGCCAGCACCTTCCACGTCGCCGCCGACAACAGCACCACCCGGGTTTTGCCGCCCTTGCCGAACACCGTCGCCTGCCCGGCCTCATCCCGGACCGCGAGATCCCGCCAGCGCAGGCCGCAGACCTCGGAGATGCGTAGGCCGCCGCCGTAGAGCATGGTTAGCAGGACGCGGTTTCGCAGGACCGGCTCCTGCCGGATCATCAGCAGCGCGTCGGCCTCCGACATAATCCTCTCGGCCAGGGTGTTCTTGATCGGCGGCACCTTCACGGCCGCGCCGATGTTGAACCGTAGGAACCCGACCTCCTGGGCGAACGTGAAAAGCGACTTCAGCGCCGAGGCCGCGAGTGCCACCGTGGCCGACGACCCAGGCAAACCGGCCAGGTAGTCCTGCAGCTCACCCATCCGCACCGAGCCGAGCGGCTTGCCCACATGCGCCAGGAAGCGCCGCGCCGCGCGCTCGTAGTTCCGGCGGGTGTTCGGGCTCGACGACCGAGCCAGCCACAGCCGCACCATCTGTGCGTCGTCGTCTGCCTGCGCCGGCGGCAGCGTCTCGACGGGTTCTACGACCGCGGGGAGCGTAGACATCTGCTCAGCCCCAATCCTGGCTGTCGAGCGTGCACTCACCGTGTAGGTGGTTCGCGATCGCCGTCATTGCGTCGTTGAGCGTGGGATGCGTCCGCTGAATGCTTATCAGACCGCCCGCAGCCGGCGTGATCTTGAAAACCTCTTCCTGATCCTGATCAATCGCACCGAGCGGGCGATCGAGCCGATCGTTCAGGCGCCACGACGTGCCTTTTGACCCGGTCGGCGTGACGACGACATCCATGTCGGCCTCCAACGCAAGATAACGCTTCTTGTATTGCGTTCGAGACGATGCCACACCAACAGCACCGCAGCAAGCCACGCCGCTATGGTGCTAGCACGCTACGTCGATGCACTCGAACGATTGCACGGTGCTGCTGCGATGAGTCAGCAGCGAGTCAGCGGTTAACGAGTGTTTCACGCTGCGCCCGCACGGTGACGGCGAGACACGGGAGCACGGACGTTGCGAGTTGTGGCCTTCACCAGCCGAAAGGGCGGCAGCGGCAAGAGCACCTTGTGCGCCCACCTGTCCGTCTACGCCGATGCCCCAAAGGCGCCGGCCCTCCTGATTGACACCGATCCGCAGGGCAGTCTCGCCCTCTGGCACGAGCTGCGCCAGGCCGAGACGCCGGTCCTGGTGAAGTGTGAGGCCCGTGATCTGCCCGATACCATCGAGGCGGCACGCAAGGATGGGATCGGCTGGTGCTTCGTCGACACCCCACCGCACAACACAGCTGACATCGCCGCTGCCATGCGCATGGCCGACCTTGCCGTGATCCCGTTCCGGCCGGCCGTTTTCGACATCGCCGCGGTGGCGGCCACGCTGGAAATGGCTCGTGCGATCGGCAAGCCGGTGCTGCCGGTCATCAACTCGGCCCCGCCCCGGCGAGGCGTCCAGCCGGCGCACGTTGTGACCGAGGCTCGTGAAGCGCTGTTCGCCATGAGCGCGACACCCTGGGCCGGGCAGATCACAACCCGGGCCGCATTCGCGCATGCGCTCGCCAGCGGGCAGGCTGTCGGCGAGTTCGAGCCGGGCAGCGCTGCGGCCAGCGAGGTTTCGGAGCTGTGGCAGGAGACCCGCCGCGCGCTCGGCATCAAGGGATCGAAGAAGTGAGCAAAAAGCCCTCGTTCGCCAACCTCGGCGCCCGCTTGGCTCCGAAAGCCGTCGAAGCGGCAGCCGCCGTGCCGCTGGCTGTGATGGAGGAGGCGGCCCGGGCCGAGACGGCCGCGGCGAAGCCCCCACGCGGGAAGCGCCAGCCGGACGGCCGCCGCGGGATCCTGGTCCGCGCGAGACCCGAGGCGTGGAAGGCCCTCAAGATGGTCGCCCTCGACCGCGAGGTGACGCTGCAGGACGTGATGACCGAGGCCATCAACGACGTGCTTGCCAAGCACGGTAAACCGCCGGTGGCGTGATCGCGCAGGTACGACGGAGGGGGGGCGATGCGCTTAACGGGTCTTGTTGTGGTCGCGGCCGTGGTGATGGCGTCGAGCTCGGCTGGATCAATCATGCCCCTCCCGTCCTGTTCGGCGGCTTTCGTGAAGCGGTGGGTCGAACATGATCGCCGTGTTGAGATCCCGACGCCTCCGCGCCCCTGTGTCATGCAGGCCGAGACAGGCACCTACATCTGCGATCAGAACGGCTGCTCTCGTAGGCATTGAGGCCGGCAGCTTCGTGCTTCGATACTAAGCCATCGCTGTACTCCCGTGTGTAACTACGGTGTTAGCAACATAGTTTGCTGCTTCGATGCGGCACTGCTTATTTACGCCCCTACCAGCCGCGTCGCGGTCGGGAGTGCGCAAGGCCGGGCGAGCCGTGATGATATGGCCGCCCGACCGGTGCAGTAGACTCGATCGATCGGACTGCGATAGCGCTGAGACATGATCGCAGATCGCATTGTTCGGGCCGTCGCAGCGCTACGCGCGGCCGGGCATCAAGTTGAGGAGATCCCCGGTACCAATGGTGTTTACCGGGTCGATGGTGGCGGCGCTGTGACTGGACCAGTCGTGCTCGCCTTGGCGATCCGCCTCGGTCTCATGGACGGGCCAGGCCGGGCACAGTAGCTCTCCACTATGGCCACCAACCCGACCGTGTCCGACCTTCGCAAGGTCTCCGAGGTGACCCACGGCGAGATCACCGCCGCAGTGGATGCCGTGCTCGCGGATCTCAAGACCGAGGCCTACCCCCTGGCAAAGGGGTGGGTGCTCGACCTTGTCGAGATGGTCCGCACGAACGAGCAGGTGACGATAGCGCTGAAATCCGATCAGGCTCAATGGAAGCGCGGCAGGGTGCGTGCCGCGATCCTGCTAGCGCATCCGGTGAAGGGGTGAGCGAGCCTACGACCATGACCACCAACGGCAGGCACTGGTTCTATGACAGCAGGCTGATGGTCTGCTCGTTCTGCCTGCTGTCGGTCGTCGCCATCTTCTGGCAGGTGAGCAAGTTCGAGGGGTTCCAGCCAATCTTCACCTGCGCCACCGCGAAGGATGTCGATCGCTTGTTGCTCTCCTCGGGGATGGACGCCTGCATGGGCAGTGCGCGTTCCCAGTCCGAAACAGAGCGATGCATGCGGACCGTCTATGTGCTGCCCTGCATGAAGGAGCAGTGGCGCTAGATGATCGCGTCCGCGTAGCCGCATGTTCGAGGACTCGGACCCGATCGTGGAAGCTGTGGCGGTGATCACGTCCCGCGGCCACTTCGTCGAGCCCGACGATGAATTCGAGAACTGGCCCGTCGATGGCGGCGCATGGATCACCGCCGGTGACCTGCTGGCTCTCGCGATCTGCCTCAGCTTGAACGCCGAGGGCGGCCGGCTGCAGTAGCGCGCGATGCCTCAGACCCTTACCGGGCTGGATCCTGATCACCGCCGTCGTCCTGTCGGGTGCGGGCGGCGGTTACTCGGCGGCCCGAATGCTCACGACGGTTCGGGACGGGAAAGCGATTGAGCGGCGTGATATCGGGGGCGCAGCGGCTTTCGTCGTCCTGCTGGTGGCGTCCGCCTTGATGCTCTGGCTCGTCGACGGGAGATGACCAGATGCCGACCGAGGCGCATGCCCAACGGGCTCAAGAATGTGGACAAGCATAGATCTCGTGGACATCACCCGCGTAGCAAAACCAGCGCACTTGCGATCCCGGCCGCTGCCCATGGACAGGATACGAGGCAGCGATCCCAGATATCAGCGCTTCGGCATGGCCAGCGTCATCAATGTCATAAGCGAGTAGCTTCGGGCGGGGAGCGTCGTATCCTGAGACATTGCGCGTGAATATGGAGTATGAGGGCATCGCAAACCGCCTCCATTTCTACATGTATGAGTAGCAATGTTCCTTCTGGCGGAAACGTTCAGGGTTCAATCGATCAATGGTTAAGAAAATTTAACAGATATTCGACCATTTTATTCAGCGGTTCGAAATTCATCGTCTTTCGGGCCGGCATTGCCATTAATCGCCCTTGGCCTTGAACTCCCAGATCGGCGCGCCCCAGACCTGGCCGGGCTTGTCGCGCCGCGCGGCCGTCCGCTCGAACATGATGCGGTCGGCGTCGACACCCTGAACCCGGTTGCCGGCGATCATCAGCGCACCGCAGTAGTCGACCCGGAGCGTGCCGTGCTCGGGGTGGACGCCGAAGAGCTGCTGCGCCGTCCAGCCCAGGCGATGAGCGTCGGCGCCGAGCCGGTCGCAGAAGTCGAGCGCCGACTCCCGCATCGCCGACCACTGCGTCGGCGTGAGGTAGCGGCAGGGCGAGGCGCGCTCGGAGATGTTCTCGATGGCGCCGTGCCAGATCGCGACGGGGTTCGGGATCAGGGTGGGGGCGAGACCGGATGACATCCGGCCGAGCTACGCCAAGGTCTGCTCACAGGCCATGCAGCCAGAAGCGGGGTTGCCCGGCATGAACTGAGCGGGCTCAGGCACAGCCTTTGTAGCCGCCACGCTCTGCCTCCTGCCGAGCTATCTCTAAGACGCGCCCACGGCCTTGGGCGCCCTCGATCTCTGACCAGAGGCGCACGAGGGCAAGAAGATCGTCGGCTTCGTGGTTGGCTGGCTCGCCGAAGAATTCAGCCACCGGCACGTCAAGTGTGTGAGCGAGCCGGTTCAGCGCAGCGGCGTGGCGGTCGGTGTGGGGGTCAAGCGTGTCCATGGCCCCGGCAACGCACGAGATAGGCCGCTGATCGCACTATGTATTCAAAATACGGTGCGGCACATTGCTGAGCCGTCCGGCTCGGCCCCGCCGCCCGATCTGATCACGGGCTGGCGGGGGAGGTCGTCTATCTCACCGGCGGCGAGCCCGACCGTTACGCGACGCGGCTCGACAGCATCATGCCGGTGGAGGGCGGGCTGCGAGAAATCGGGAATGCGGGCGTGCGTCATCATTCGGGCTCCGGTGAGGGCTCGTGGCGGTGGGTCGGTGGTGGCGAAGGGGATGCGGGCCGGGTCAGCCCGGCGTGGCTACGGCGTCAGTGCGCGGCGGCAGTGCGGGCCATCTTGGCGGCCTGCCAGGCGGCCTTGAGGGCGGTGGACAGGGCGGCGGCACGGGTGAGGCCGTGGCGCTCCTGCAGGTTGGTCGCGGCGGCCACAGCAGCGGCCATGATCGCCGAGCGGTCGAACTTGCCGGCGACGGCGAAGGGGCGGCGCTGGAACCGGGCGAAGCCCTGGCAGAGGGCGCGGGCGCTGAGCAGGCCGGTCGGGATCTGCGGGCGGCTGTCGTGCAGGCTGCGGGAGAGGGTGTTCCAAGAGACGGTGCGGTAGTGCATGGCATTGATCGCTCAGTGACCGTGTGATAGCTTGAATATCACTCGATCAATGAGTGGTCAACTGGCGATCAGGTGATATTTTGACAATCACAGGAGGCCAACTGCGAGCGGCCCGCGCCTTCCTGCGCTGGACGGCTCAAGAGGTTGCAGACGCTTCCCGTATCGGTGTTGCAACGGTGCGCCGAGCCGAACTGCAGGACGGCCCATTGGGGATCACAGTGGCCAATGCCGAAGCGATCAAGCGCGCCCTAGAAGCAGCCGGCGTCGAATTCACCAACGGTGGCGAGCCCGGCGTGAAGCTTCGGCGGAAGGATCCAGCGTGACTAGCGAAGCTGCCTCGCCGGAGCGACTTTCCGAGGTCCTGCGCCTTTGCACCGTGCTCTCAGATCGTGCGCTCGACGCGCTGATCACGGGTGGGGCAGTGCCTGCGGAGCAGACCGTTGCACTGGCGAAGGCCGCACGGCTCCTGCAGGATCACGGTGTGGAATGGCCACCGCTGCTGACCCACGTGATGCACGAGCTCGCGGACAAGGATGGTCGATCGGGG
Source organism: Methylobacterium sp. E-066 (assembly GCF_022829635.1). Lineage (GTDB taxonomy): Bacteria > Pseudomonadota > Alphaproteobacteria > Rhizobiales > Beijerinckiaceae > Methylobacterium. Next base: position 1,853 of record NZ_JAKSYO010000110.1, on the reverse strand, counting down.
CCAGAGCCAGCGGCAGAGCCATCGGAGGGCGTTGACCTGCAAGGCCTGACCCGCTTCTTCGCCGGTTTCCGCACCAAGGAACAGCAGTGACCTACACCGTGGAGCAACTGGCGCCCGGCAGCTACGATGTGCTGCTCGACGGCGTTGTGATCGCGGGCTTGGTGCGCAGCGTTCACCGCAGCGGCCCGAGCGACACATGGCAAGTCGAGTTGCTCGATGAGATGCCGGCGGCCGAGCGCCCAGCACCGTTTGCGAACCAGCGGCACGTGTTCAAGTCGCGCCCGGCGGCGCTTGAGTGGCTCGGTATCCAAGAAACAGCAACTGCGGAGCCAGCTGGATGAGCATGATCAAGGGTCGGCTGCTGGCGATCGGCGTTGCGGTCGTGCTCGTAAGCGTCGAACGCACGCTTGAGGCGGCCGGCCTGGAATACGCGTTCGAGGACTGCGCTGTTGCAGCTGTCACGGCGGCTGTGGCCGTAGCCGCCGTGGATCTTCGATCATGACCCCCAGCCTAGAGTTCATCCCCGAGAACGGCGGCGGGGCTGGGATCCGGTTCCGGGAGCGGAAAGCGCCGTGACGCGGATCAGCAACGACAACCAGCCCGTGCAACGCCACCCTAAAGCGATGCCGCAATGGCTAGTGTTCGTGATCAGCGTGCTGGCCCTCGGCGTGCCGGTCGCGGGGCTGCTATTCATGCTGTGGCTGGCCGTCGTGCGGCCGGCGGGCTTCGACATCACCCCCGTCGAACTGGCCTACATCGCGATCGCCACCATCTTGATCGCTGCCGTCATGGCGTCCTACGCGCATCGGAAGCAGCGACCGCTCCCATGACTGGCCCGGCAGTGAACGACGACGACCGTGAGTTCGAGCACTCCCCGCTGTCCGGGTCGTTCACCCGAGGCGACATCGAGGTCGATGTCGAGATCTACCGCTTCGCCGGCACGCAGGATCGGTGGCAGCTCGCGGTCGTCGCCCTCGGTGGCGGCTGCACCCAGTGGGCGCAGACCTTCGCGACTGAGACGGAAGCCTACGCGGCGTTCCTCGCCATGGTCGAGGCAGACGGTCTGGACACGTTCACCCGTGCGCGGCCGGCCGGGCGACACTGAGGGTACGAAGAAGCCCGCACCGGCGAACCGGGCGGGCTAATCCAGGCCCAGCTCCCGTGGGGCGAGCAGACCGGACCCGGACGGCTTTGTAACGGGATTACGGACGAAGAATACCCCGCCGCCGCGGTGTTGGCTATGCCGTCCTGAGTGGCCAAGACCAAGCCTACCGACCGCTCCTAGGCGTTCCATAAAAAGGACCCCATTTTTTTAATCGGGAATAGGGGTGCCCCTCGGGAGAAGCGCTCATTCCTGCAACCCCTAAAAGACCCTTTTCCCGGAGCGGCCTGGATCGGCGCGGAGAGCCTTGGCGACTGCCGACTTTCCGAAACAGGCTGCCAGCGCTACCAATTCGCCCCTCCATGGCACACCACGTTGGTGCGCTGGAGACGACTAGGATACCGCGATGGCTACCGGCACTGTGAAGTGGTTCAACGAGACCAAGGGTTACGGCTTCGTCCAGCCCGACGACGGCGGCAAGGACGTGTTCGTGCACATCTCCGCCGTCGAGCGTGCAGGGATGCGCAACCTGATCGAGGGGCAGAAGATCTCCTACGACGTCGAGGCCGACCGGCGCAGCGGCAAGGAGAGCGCCGCCAACCTGAAGAGCGCCTAGCACTACTTTGGCAGTTTGACTTCAGGGTGGCAGATTGAGAACGGCGTCACAGTGCGGGCATCGCCGCGGTGGTGGCTGACTGAGGTGATCCAGGATGGCTTGGCGGATCGCCGGCATCGATGGCTGGGGCGGCGG
>NZ_JAKSYO010000106.1 GCF_022829635.1 Methylobacterium sp. E-066 | reverse complement strand
CGATGTCGAGGGCCGTCATGTCGCCCAGGATGGCGAACTCGCCGTAATCGAGCTTGAGCGCGCCGCTGACCCCGTTCTCGTAGAGATCGAAGCCGAGGGTGTAGATCGGCGTCCGCTCGCCCACCCCGGGCGTGTAGTAGCCAACGATCCGACAGTCGCCGCCGGCTCTGGGGTGGCCACCCCAGAGCCGGCATCCCTCGCGGGACAGGGGCAATCTGACATGATTCGCTAATACAAGGTACCGAAGCGCAGCGGAGGCCTCGAAGGAGCCCTCCAGCCGGCACCGCGATTCCTGGAGCCCTCCTTCGAGGCCCGCTGACGCGGGCACCTCAGGATGAGGTCTCAGGTTGGAACGACGCCCCGCGCGTCGCGCACGGTTGACCGTTCCGCCCCGAGCCGTCACATCGCCCTCATGCCCGAGCGTGCCGCCGCGATGCCCAACGTCCTCGTCATCGACAACTACGATTCCTTCACGTGGAATCTCGTGCACCTGATCGGCCCGCTCTGCGGCGCCATCGAGGTCGCCCGCAACGATGCGCTGACGGTGGCTGACATCCGCGCCAAGGCGCCGGACGCGATCGTGCTCTCGCCCGGCCCCTGCACGCCGAACGAAGCCGGCATCTGCCTCGACGTGGTGCGCGAACTCTCCGAAGACATCCCGATCTTCGGGGTCTGCCTCGGCCTGCAGGCGATCGGGCAGGCGTTCGGCGGCGACGTGATCCGGGCGCCGCTGCCGCTCCACGGCAAGGTCTCGACCATCCGGCACGGCGCCAGCGGTCTGTTCCGCGGCCTGAACGACAGCTTCGAGGCGACGCGCTACCATTCGCTGATCATCGACCGCGCCAGCTGCCCGGAGACCCTGCGGGTCACGGCGGAAGCCGACGGCCTGATCATGGGCGTGGAGCACGCGGAGCGGCCCCTGCACGGGGTGCAGTTCCATCCCGAGAGCATCCGGTCTCAGCACGGCACGGAGATCGTGAAGAATTTTCTGGATCTCGCCGCCGCCTGGAACGCGGCGCGTGACAGAGGCCGCCCCGACGTGCATTGACGCCGGACGGCCGGGGCGGCCTTCCGACAGAGCGCATGGACAGCTTCAGACCCCATCTCGCCAAGGTCGCCGGGGGCCTGGCCCTCGACCGCGCCGAGGCGCGCGCGGCCTTCGACGACCTGTTGTCGGGCGAGGTCACCCCCGTCCAGGCCGGCGCCTTCCTGGCCGCGCTCAAGGTGCGCGGCGAGACCGTCGAGGAGATCGTCGGCGCGGCCGAGGCGATGCGCGCCCGCATGACCCGGATCGCGGCGCCGGACAACGCCGTCGACGTGGTCGGCACCGGCGGCGATCATTCCGGCAGCGTCAACGTCTCGACGCTCGCCGCCATCCTGGTCGCGGCCAGCGGCGTGCCGGTGGCCAAGCACGGCAACCGCGCCGCGACCTCGCGCTCCGGCGCCGCCGACGTGCTGGCGGCGCTCGGCGTGAAGCTCGGGCTCGATGCCGAGGGGCAGGCGCGGTGCCTCTCCGAGGCCAATCTATGCTTCCTGTTCGCACAGGCCCATCACGGCGCCATGCGCCATGTCGCGGCGGTGCGCTCCGAATTGCCGGTGCGGACGATCTTCAACCTGCTGGGACCGCTCTGTAATCCGGCCGGCGTCGCCTACCAGCTGTTCGGCGTCGCGCAGGAGGCGCTGGCCGAGCCGCTGACGAAAGTGCTGGCGGAACTCGGCAGCCGCCGGGTCTGGACCGTCCACGGCTCCGACGGCCTCGACGAGATCACCGTCACCGGGCCGACCCGCGTGGTCGCTCTCGAGGACGGCCGTTTGTCCCGGTTCACCATCGATCCGCAGGAACTCGGCCTGACGCTGCGCGCGCCGGAAGACCTGCGCGGCGGCGATCCCGCCGACAATGCCCGGGCGCTCGAAGCCGTCCTGGCGGGTGCACGCAACGCCTACCGGGACATCGCCGTTCTCAATGCAGGCGCGGCCCTCGTCGTCGCGGGGGCGTCGTCGACCCTGGCGGAGGGGCTCGCGCGGGCGCAGGATGCCGTCGATTCCGGGGCGGCGCGAAAAACCCTCGCCCGCCTGGTCCGGGCCTCGAACGAACGCTCGAACGGGCAGGAGTGCCGATGAGCACGCTCACGCAGGATCCGGTGCCCCAAGCGGGGGCCGCCGAGGCACCCCCCGAGCGGCCCAACGTGCTGGCGCGGATCGAGGCCTACAAGCGCCGCGAGATCGCCGAGGCGAAGCTGCGGGTGCCGCTGGCGAAGCTGGAGCGGCGCGCCGCCCAGGCCGAGCCGGTGCGCGGTTTCGCGGCGGCGATCCGGACCCATCTCGCCGCCGGGCGGCCGGCCCTGATCGCCGAGGTGAAGAAGGCCTCGCCGTCGAAGGGCCTGATCCGGGAAGATTTCGCGCCGGCTATGCTGGCGGCCGCCTACGAGGCGGGCGGGGCCACCTGCCTCTCGGTTCTCACCGACGAGCCCTCGTTCCAAGGGCGCCCGGAATACCTCACCGAGGCGCGGGCGGCCTGCGGGCTGCCGGTCCTGCGCAAGGACTTCTTGTTCGAGCCCTATCAGGTCTACGAGGCGCGGGCCTGGGGCGCCGATTGCATCCTCGTCATCATGGCCTGCCTCGACGACGACGAGGCCGAGGCCCTGGTCGCCACCGCGCACGAACTCGACATGGACGTGCTGGTCGAGGTGCATGACGAGGCCGAGCTGGCGCGGGCGCTGCCGCTCGGCACCGCCCTGATCGGGATCAACAACCGCAACCTCAAGACCTTCGAGGTCTCGTTCGACACCGCGATCCGTCTCGGCCCGGGCATCCCGAAGGACCGGATCGCCGTGGCCGAGAGCGGCATCGGCGGCCATGCCGATGTCGAGCGGCTCCGGCAGCACGGCCTCGGCGTGGTCCTGGTCGGCGAGAGCCTGATGCGCCAGGCGGACGTGACCGAGGCGACTCGGGCGCTGCTGTTCGGCGAGGCCGGCAAGGCCAAGAAGAAGGGCTGAGCATGGAGCCCGGTTCGACGCTCACCCATCTCGATACTAGCGGCGCGGCCAACATGGTCGACGTCACCGACAAGCCCGCCACCGACCGGACCGCCCGGGCCGAGGGCAGCGTGGTGATGCGGCCCGAGACCCTGGCGCTGATCCGCGAGGGCGACGCCAAGAAGGGCGACGTGATCGGCACCGCCCGGCTCGCCGGGATCATGGCGGCCAAGCGCACCCACGAGCTGATCCCGCTCTGCCACCCGCTGCTGCTCTCGAAGGTGCGGGTGGAGTGCGAGTTGGACGCGGCGCTGCCGGGACTGCGCATCGCCGCCGAGGTGCGGGTCCAGGGGCCGACCGGCGTCGAGATGGAGGCGCTGACCGCCGTCTCGGTGGCGTGCCTGACGGTCTACGACATGGTGAAGGCGGTGGATCGCGGCATGCGGATTGAGGGCATCCGGCTCGTCGCCAAGGATGGCGGCCGCTCCGGCGCCTACCGGGCGCCCGAGGCATGAGCGGCCTGATCCCGGTCGCCGAGGCGCTGGCGCGGGTCCTGGCGAGCGTGCCAGGTCCGGTCGAGGCCGAAACCGTTCCCCTGGCTCAAGCTGCCGGTCGGACGCTCGCGGCCGATGTCGCTGCCGCCCGCACGCAGCCGCCGTTTCCGGCCTCCGCCATGGATGGCTACGCGGTACGCTTCGCCGACGCGTCTGCTGTCGGCGCGAGCCTGCGGCTGATCGGGACCAGCGCGGCTGGGCACGGCTTCTCCGGCCACATCGGCCCTGGTGAGGCGGTGCGGATCTTCACCGGCGCGCCGGTGCCGGAGGGCGCCGACGCGATCCTGATCCAGGAGGACGCGGAAGCCGAAGGCGAGACCGTCCGGGTTATGGAGGGAGTCGAAAAAAATCGCTTCATCCGTCGGGCCGGGCTCGACTTCACCGCCGGTGAGACTCTGCTGGTCGCGGGCATGACTCTCGACGCGCGCCGCCTGGCGCTGGCGGCGGCGGCCGGGCATCCGCGCCTGTCGGTCCGGCGCCGGCCGCGCGTGGCGATCCTCGCCACCGGCGACGAGCTGGTGGAGCCCGGCGCCGCGCCGGCCTGGGACCAGATCGTCGCCTCGAACAGCCTGGCGCTGGCCGCACTATCCGCCGAGGCGGGCGCAGAGATCATCGATCTCGGCATCGTTGCGGACGATCACGGCGCTTTGGAAGACGCCTTCCGCCGCGCCCGCGAGGCCCGGGCCGACCTGCTGGTGACGCTGGGCGGCGCCTCGGTCGGCGACCACGACCTCGTGCAGGCGGCGCTCGCCAAGGAGGGGCTGGAACTCGGCTTCTGGCGGGTGGCGCTCCGGCCGGGCAAGCCGCTGATGCAGGGGCGCCTCGGCGCCATGCAGGTGATCGGCCTGCCGGGGAATCCGGTCTCGTCGATCGTTTGCGGGCTGCTGTTCGTGGTGCCGGCGATCCGGGCGCTCCAGGGCGATCCCCAGGCCGGCGCCGACCGGAGCGAACCGGCCACCCTCGGCCGCGACCTGCCGGCCAATGACGGCCGTGCCGACTACATGCGCGCGAGCCTCGCGATCGAGCCCGGTCGGCTGCCGGTGGCGTCGCCCGAGCAGCGCCAGGATTCCTCGATGTTGGCGGTGCTCGGACGCGCGGAAGCGCTGCTGATCCGCGCGCCGCACGAGCCGGCCGCGAAGGCGGGCGACCCGTGCCGGATCATCCGGCTGGACCGCCGGCTGCTCTGAAAACTCACCGCACCACGCGCCAGACCTCCAGGGGGCCGGGCAGCGCCACGGGCTCCAGCCGGTCGGTGTGAACTTCGCCGCGGGCGAGCCGGGTCGCGAAAGCCGGCTCGGCCTGGAGGTCGTCGGCGGGCCGGGACGGGCAAGCCACCAGGTAGCGGACCCGGAAGGCATCGAGCATCCGGTCGAGATCCGCTTGCGTTCCGCCCAGGCCCTCGATCGCCGCGGTGAGCCCCGGGATCGCCCGGTGATAGGGCGCGGCCACGATCGTGTGCGGCGTGCGCAGCAGGATCGACGGCCCCAAGAAGATCGGCGCCAGCACGGTTCCGGCCGGAAGCGCCGCCAGGGGACGCACGGCGGCGTCGCCCTGGCACGCGAGGGCGCCGGCCGGATCGGGGGCCGTCCGCGAGGCCGGGGCGAGCCATTCGCCCAGCCCCGCCGTTGCCAGCCAGAGCGTGCTGATCAGGCAGCCGCCGAGAGCGAGAGCACCCCAGCGGCGAAGGCCGGCTCCGGGTGCGGCGGCGAACGTCAGCGCGCGGTCGATCACCGGCCCCGCCACCAGCGGCACGAAGCCAGAGGCGATGTAGAGCCCGCGGAACTGGAAGATGCCGAGGATCAGACCGGGCCACAGGAACAAAGCCGTCACCGACCAGGCCCGTCGCTGCGTGCCGCGCCAAGCCATCCACGTTGCCGCCAGCGTTGCGAGCAGGATCACCGGATAGAAGATCAGCATCTCCCAGCGCCCCTGGGCGATGGATTTCGGCAGCGAGGCCATCTCGTTGACGGTGAGCAGCCAATGGTCCCGGACCAGGGCCGGCATGCCCGGAAATGGCCCGTCCAGGCAGACCGGGAAGGCGCGGGCGAAGCCGCCGATCAGGAGGACGCCACAGAGGGCAGCCAGGGCGATGCGTGATCCGGGCGTTGCAAGACGGCGCCCGAGCGCGGCCGCCGCCAACGCGAAGCCGAGGCCGCCGGCGGCCAGCCACAGCCAGGGCGGCGAGAGGGCGTCACAATGCGTCGCGGTCCAGAGGGCAGGGGCCGTCTGCGCAGCGAACAGGAGCGGCGCTCCGAGCCCGAGGCCCAGCCCGAAGCCCGCGAGGCAGGGGAGGGCGGGGCGTCCGCGCCAGCACCAGTCGCCGGCAAGGTAGAGGGCGGCGAGCGCCAGATAGGGCAGTCCTTCGAGGCCCACCGCCAGCGACAGCGCCGCCAGTCCACCGCCGATGAGGCCGGCGCGAAAGCCGCCGCTGATCAGGCAGAGGGCGAGGCCCAGCATCGCCAGGATCTGCACGTTGTGATGATCGACCCGGCCCGGCTGGAACTGGATGGCGATGCCAAAGGTCTGCGTCGCCGCCAGCACCGCCAGGATCGCCGCGCGATCCCCGAAACTCTGCCGCACACCGCGATAGAGCAGGGCGCAGAACAGCCCGAACAGCAGCATCGGCCAGAAGGCGGCAATCAGCCCCTCGGCGAGCGACCGGCCGGCCAGCGGCGTCAGGGCCCAGATCAGCCCCGTGATCGGCGCGTCCACGAGGCGTGACCAGTGGCTCGCGACGCCCTCGGGCGCGAGGAAGCGATATTGGGTGTTGTCGTACCAGCCCTGGCCGGCCAGGAGGTCGCGCACTTCGACCAGCCGCATGGCGTCGTCGGTATCGGGCACGCGCAGGTGCCGGATCGTGTCCCAGATGTCCTGCGGCGCGTGCATCGTCGCGAGCGACAGGACGACGAGCAGCCACAGGAAGGCGCGGGTGTCGATCCGTGCCGGCGAGGCGGCGGCCGCGGGCGGCATCGTTGCGGGTTCCCGGACGCGCCGCGATCCGGCGCGGGATGAAGGGTGCGCGCACCGGCTTAATGGCCGGTCAATCGACCGTAAGGCGGTTCCTTAACCATCCGACCGCAATCTCCGCGCGAGCCGGTCGGGATCCGGCCGCGACGGCAGCCGGAGCAGGGGATGAGCCACCACACCGAGACGCTGGTGATCGGCGCGGGGCCGGCCGGTCTCACGGCCGCTTACCTGCTGTCGAAGCAGGGGCGGTCGGTCACTGTTCTGGAGCGGGATCCGGCGCAGGTCGGCGGGATCTCGCGCACCGTCTCGCATAACGGCTACCTGTTCGATATCGGCGGCCACCGGTTCTTCTCGAAGTCCAAGGCGGTGGTCGATCTCTGGGACGAGATCCTGCCCAACGATTTCATCGAGCGGCCACGGCTGTCGCGGATCTACTATCGCGGCAAGTACTACGCCTATCCGCTTAAGGCCTTCGAGGCGCTGCGCAATCTGGGTGTCTTCACCAGCGCGGCCTGCGTCGCGTCCTACCTGTATGCCCGCATGAAGCCGGTGCGCGACCCGAAAAACTTCCACGCCTGGGTGCGCAACCAGTTCGGCGAGCGCCTGTTCTCGATCTTCTTCAAGACCTACACCGAGAAGGTGTGGGGTATGTCCTGCGACGCGATCTCGGCGGATTGGGCGGCCCAGCGCATCAAGGGTCTCGATCTCGGCTCGGCGATCCGCGACGGCCTCAAGCGCTCGCTCGGCCTGCGCAAGGCGCCGAAGGCCGGCGGCCCGGTGATCAAGACGCTGATCGAGTCGTTCCGCTATCCCCGCCGCGGCCCCGGCATGATGTGGGAGGCGGCCGCCGCCAAGATCCAGGCGCAGGGCGGGCGCGTGATCCTCGACCGCGGCGTCGATTCCCTCAGCTATGATTCCGGCACCGGCATCTGGACGGTGGCGGCCCGCAGCGCCGACGGCAGCCGCGAGACCTTCACGGCCCGGCACGTGATCTCGTCCGCGCCGGTGCGAGAAATGGTGGATTCGATCCGCCCGCGCCCGCTCAGCACCTTCAACGCACGGTCCCTCAAGTACCGCGACTTCCTCACCGTCGCGCTCATCGCAAAATCCCACAAGAATTTCCCGGATAACTGGATCTACATCCACGATCCGTCGGTGCAGGTCGGGCGGGTGCAGAACTTCCGTTCCTGGTCGCCCGAGATGGTGCCGGACGAAGATCACACCTGCCTCGGCCTCGAATATTTCTGCTTCGAGGGCGACGGGCTCTGGACCGCCTCGGACGACGAGCTGGTGGCTCTGGCCAAGCGCGAGATCGGCCAGATCGGCCTGATCGACCCGGCCGACGTGGTCGATGCCTGCGTGGTCCGGCAGCCCAAGGCCTATCCGGTCTACGACGAGGATTATGCCGGCCACGTCGTCACCGTGCGGCGGGAGTTGGAGCGGGATTTCCCGAGCCTGCACCTCGTCGGCCGCAACGGCATGCACAAGTACAACAACCAGGACCACGCGATGATGACCGCGATGCTGACCGTGGAAAACATCCTCTGCGGCCGGCGCCGGCACGACGTCTGGCAGGTCAACGAGGACGCGGAATACACCGAGTCCGGCGTGTCCGGCGCCCAGGCCGCGCTGGGCAGCGAGCGGCTCGTCCCGCGCAAGGTCGCCTGACACGCGACAGGTGCGGACGCGCGTCACCGCCGCAACTTGCCCGCCCGCTCGGGTCGTCTATGTCCGATCCGGAACCGCCCGAACCCAAGGGCGGCCGGGAGGATTTTTCGACGATGCGATCGCTGATCATCGCTGCGCTCTGGGCGGGTGTCGCCATGCCCGCCATCGCCGTGCCGGCCCTCGCGCAGGGCGCGGCGCCGGCCGAGACCAAGTCCAAGGCCGACGACCTGGAGAAGCTCCAGGGCATGCGCAGCACCGACACCCAGGCCGCCCCCGAGATCCCGCAAAGCGGCCGCCGCGCCGATGCGATCCGCAAGACACTCGGCAAGATCAAGCTGCCCGAGGGCTTCAAGATCGATCTCTACGCCGTGGTGCCGGATGCCCGCGCCATCGCGGTCGGCCCGAATGCCGGCGTGCTGTTCGTCGGCACCCGCAAGACCAAGGTCTACACGGTCACCGACCGCGACAAGGACCGGGTCGCCGACGAGGTCCGCGCCTTCGCGCCGGGCATCACCTTCAAGATCCCCAACGGCGTCTGCTTCTCGAAGGACGGCGTGCTCACCGTCGTCGAGCAGAATCGGGTCCTCGCCTTCCCGGCCGCCGAGTTTTTTTATGAGAATCCGGATGTCGCCGCCGGCATTCTCGTGAAGGAGGGCGCGCTCATTCCGGCCGCGGAAGAGAGCTTCAACCACACCGCCCGGGTCTGCCGGGTCGGGGCCGACGGCAAGACCTACATCGCGCTCGGCCAGCCCTACAACGTGCCGCCGGCCGAGAAGATGGACCTGTACCGGAAGGCCGGCATCGGCGGCATCATCCGGATCGATGCCGACGGCAAGAACCGCGAGGTCTACGCCACCGGCATCCGCAACTCGGTGGGCATGGATTTCGCCACCGACAAATCGCTCTGGTTCACCGACAACCAAGTCGACGGCATGGGTGACGACAAGCCGCCGGGCGAGCTGAACCACGCCATCAAGGCCGGCGAGAATTTTGGCTTCCCCTGGTATGGCGGCGGCGCGATCCGCACCGTCGAGTACAAGGACCAGACCCCGCCCGCCGACGCGGTCGCTCCGGTGGCCGAATTGCCGCCCCACGCGGCCGATCTCGGCATGACCTTCTACAACGGCAAGCAGTTCCCGGCCTCGTACAAGGGCGGGATCTTCATCGCCGAGCACGGCTCCTGGAACCGCACCGAGCCGGTGGGCGCCCGGCTGATGTTCGCCCCCATGGGGGCGGACGGAAAGCTCGGCGCGGTCAAGCCGTTCGCGGAAGGCTGGCTGACCGGCGACGGCGAGTATCTCGGCCGCCCGGTGGACGTGGCGGTGATGCTCGACGGCTCCCTGCTGGTCTCGGACGATGCCGCCGGGGCGATCTACCGGATCTCCTACGAGAAATAAGGGCGCTCTTCCCTCCCCCTTGCGGGGAGGGATCGAGGGTGGGGGTGGTGCAGATGGCACCGCACCGCTCCATCTTGCGCCACCCCCACCTCCAACTCCTCCCCGCAAGGGGGAGGAGAGTTGTGTCGCGCATTCCGAGCCCCGCCGATGATCCGCCCACTTCTCCTTCTCGCCGCGACCCTCGTCCCGCTCTCGGCCCAGGCCGGCGACGCCGCCCTCGGGCGCAAGAAGGCCACCGCCTGCCAGACCTGCCACGGGATGGACGGGCTCTCGAAGCTGCCGGAGGCGCCGAACCTCGCCGGCCAGGTCGAGCCCTACCTGGTGAAGGCGCTCAGCGAGTACCGCGACGGCAAGCGGCAGAACGAGATCATGAACGTGGTCGCCAAGGAGCTGTCGGATGCCGACATCGCGAACTTGGCGGCGTACTATGCCGGTATCCAGATTGACGTGCTGCCGCCGGGGTAGGAGCTTCTCCGGCGCTCCACACCGTCATTGCGAGCGCAGCGAAGCAACCCAGGGCAGCGCGCGATCGCAAACCGTGGCGTTTCCCTGGGTTGCTTCGCTCCGCTCGCAATGACGGGAACGGCCGTTTTCAGTTCTAAAACCGGTCGTTACGTCCGAACGCGGAGACGAGCCCCCCGTGTCTCCCTCCCCACAAGTGAGGGAGGGAAGCACGCATCACGAATGCAACGCTTCAATCGTCCATCTTCAGCGCCGCAATGAACGCCTCCTGCGGGATCTCCACGCGCCCGAATTGGCGCATCTTCTTCTTGCCTTCCTTCTGCTTGTCCAACAGCTTGCGCTTGCGCGAGATGTCGCCGCCGTAGCACTTGGCGGTGACGTCCTTGGACAGGGCCTTGATCGTCTCGCGGGCGATGATCTTGCCGCCGATCGCCGCCTGGACCGGAATCTGGAACAGGTGGCGGGGGATCAGGTCCTTCAGCTTCTCGCACATGGCCCGGCCGCGCGATTCGGCGCGGGTGCGGTGGACCAGCATCGACAGGGCGTCCACCGGCTCGGCGTTGACGAGCAGCGACATCTTCACGAGGTCGCCCTCGCGGTAGTCGGAGACGTGGTAGTCGAACGAGGCGTAGCCCTTCGAGATCGATTTCAGACGGTCGTAGAAATCGAACACCACTTCGTTCAACGGCAGGTCGTAGACCACCATGGCGCGCTTGCCGACGTAGTTGAGATCGATCTGGACGCCGCGGCGGTCCTGGCAGAGCTTGAGCACGCCGCCGAGATACTCGTCGGGGGTCAGGATCGTGGCGCGGATCCAGGGCTCCTCGATCAGCTCGATCTTCATCACGTCCGGCATGTCGGCCGGGTTGTGCAACTCCTTGAGCGTGCCGTCGCGCATCTTCAGCCGGTAGACCACCGAGGGTGCGGTGGAGATCAGGTCGAGGTTGAACTCGCGCTCCAGCCGCTCCTGGATGATCTCCAGGTGCAGCAGGCCCAAAAAGCCACAGCGGAAGCCGAAGCCCAACGCGGCCGAGCTCTCCATCTCGTAGGAGAACGACGCGTCGTTGAGCCGGAGCCGGCCCATGGCCGCGCGCAGGTTCTCGAACTCGGCGGCGTCAACCGGGAACAGGCCGCAGAACACCACCGCCTGGACTTCCTTAAAGCCCGGCAGCATCGAGGTGGTCTGGCGCTTATCCTCGGTGATCGTGTCGCCGACGCGAGTGTCGGCGACCTCCTTGATCGACCCGGTGAAGAAGCCGACTTCGCCGGGGCCGAGTTCGCCGATCTCAGCCATCTTCGGGCGGAACACGCCGATGCGGTCGACGCCGTGGACCGCATCGGCGCCCATCATCCGGATGGTCATGCCCTTCTTGAGCACGCCGTCGATGATGCGCACCAGCACGACGACGCCGAGATAGGCGTCGTACCAGCTGTCCACCAGCAGGGCCTTCAACGGCGCGCTCCGGTCGCCCTTGGGCGGCGGCAGGCGGGTCACGATCGCCTCGAGCACCGCCTCGATGTTGAGGCCGGTCTTGGCCGAGATCGGCACGGCGTTGGAGGCGTCGAGGCCGATCACCTCCTCGATCTGCTCCTTCACGCGCTCGGGCTCGGCAGCCGGCAGGTCGACCTTGTTGAGGACCGGGACGATCTCGTGGTTGGCGTCGAGCGCCTGGTAGACGTTGGCCAGCGTCTGCGCCTCGACGCCCTGGGAGGCGTCCACCACCAGAAGGGAGCCCTCGCAGGCGGCCAGCGACCGCGACACCTCGTAGGCGAAGTCCACGTGGCCGGGCGTGTCCATCAGGTTGAGGATGTAATCCTTGCCATCCTCGGCCCGGTATTCCAGGCGCACCGTCTGCGCCTTGATGGTGATGCCGCGCTCCTTCTCGATATCCATCGAGTCGAGCATCTGCTCGCTCATGTCGCGCAAGGCCACGGTGCCGGTGGCCTGGATCAACCGGTCCGCCAGGGTCGACTTGCCGTGGTCGATATGCGCGACGATCGAGAAGTTGCGGATGTTGTCGATCGGGGTTGTCATCGGCATTCCGTTCGGGCGCGCGACGGCGCGCACCGTCTGACGTCAGGGCGTGTTCGGTAGGATCGGCTCACGCGCGAGATAGCAGCGCCGCGGGAACGCGCCAAGCGCGCCGGCAACCGCCCTGCGGTCGAGCCGGAACAAACGACGAGACGGGAGCCGGAACGATCCAGCCCCCGCCTGTCGGCAACGTCCCGCCGGTTCCGGCGGATTTCCGATGCGATCAGCGACCGCGGTCGCGGATCAGGCGCTCGATCTCGGCCTCGCCGTGGGTCCGCGCCTTCGACTCGGTCGGGTGCTTCCGGTCCGAGCGCTGATGCAGCTTGCCGTGCTTGCGGATGCTCCACTGGAACATCGACCCGCTCTCGCCGACCGGCTGCACATCGAGGCTGAAAGGATAGGTGTCTGTCTGTGTGTCGCTCATCGCGCGGATATGGTGCACCGGGCGATGCTTCGCCATGCCTGAGCGCGATCTCCCGCGTTACGTTTCTGCCGTACCGCCACCACCCCCGCGCACCTGCGCGGCCATGGCGACCAGGCTTTTGCGCAGGGCGCCCATATCGGTGACCCGCTCCGGATAGACGACCCGCGCCGTCCGTTCGCCGGCCATCAGATCCATGCCCTCCGGGTCGAGCCCGGTCAGGCGCCAGGGCAGCCCGGCCTCGGCGCCGGCCGCGGCGGCGTAGAGAGCCAGAGCATCGGCATGGTCGGCGTTCATGTGCTCGACCGCCCCGCGCTCGCCCGCCGCAAGGGCGTCCGCCCCAGTCAGGTCGAGGAGCAGTTCTTCGCGGGTCAGCGTCGCGGCCTTCGCGAAACCGCCATTGAGGTGGCCGGCCTTCGCAGACAATGCGAAGAACCCGAAATCCGGAAAGTCGGCGTAGAGCTTCGCCTTCGGATGGCGCGCCAGGAACCGCTCCCGCGCCCGCGCCTCGTTCGTCTGGACGGCCTCGCCGACCACGGTGAGCCGCGGATGCGCCAGCGGATCGCCCTTGCCGCCCTGCGAGAACAGAAGCGAGCAGCGCGGATCGGCCAGCAGGTTTCGGGTATGCGCCGAGAGCCGCGACAACAGCATCAGCGGCGTGCCGTCCTGGTCGGTGGCGATGGTGACCAGCGAGGCGAACGGCGTTCCCTCCTGGTCGAGGGTCGCCAGCGCGCCGGAGCGGATGCTCCGCAGCAGCATCCGGGACAACCCGATGGCGTCGAACGGCGCGTCCGCTGCGGGAAGCGGGCGGGCCGGCTCGCGCTGTTCCGACGCACCTGTGCTCACGTCCGCCATCGAATCCCTCCCGTTTCGAACCGCCGCCACAATCGCGCGCCATGGTAGCGATGCCGTAGCCGGCGCACGAGCGCCGCGGCCCGCGTCAGATCGGCCTTTACGGCCAAGCTATGACCGCCGCTCGCTTTTTCCGATCGACCGTACTAAAGCACCTGTCCCGTTGCGCGAACCGGGCGGCGCCGACACCGGCCTGGTTCGCACGTCCGCCTGCCCCTCGGGGGCCGGGGTGAAGCGCGGCCCGCGCGAACAGCCGGGACCGCGCTTGAGCCCGTTCATTCAGGGATCGCGCATGCCAACCATCGCCCTCGTCGACGACGACCGGAACATTCTCACCTCCGTGTCGATCGCGCTTGAGACCGAAGGCTACCGCATCCAGACCTACACCGACGGCGCCTCCGCCCTCGACGGTCTGCGGCACTCCCCGCCGGACCTCGCGATCTTCGACATCAAGATGCCGCGCATGGACGGGATGGAGCTTCTCCGACGCCTGCGGCAGAAATCGGACCTTCCGGTGATCTTTCTGACCTCGAAGGACGAGGAGATCGACGAATTGTTCGGTCTCAAGATGGGCGCGGACGATTTCATCCATAAACCGTTCTCGCAGCGCCTGCTGGTCGAGCGGGTCAAGGCGGTGCTGCGGCGCTTCGCCAAGGAGCCGGCCGGGTCCACCCCGCGGGGTGAGGCCGAGGTCGCGGCCCGGTCTCTGGAGCGCGGCTCGCTCATGATGGATCCCGAGCGCCACACCTGTACCTGGAAGGGCGAGCCGGTGACGCTCACCGTCACGGAGTTCCTGATCCTCCAGGCGCTCGCCCATCGCCCCGGCGTCGTGAAGAGCCGGAACGCCCTGATGGATGCGGCCTATGACGACCAAGTCTATGTCGACGACCGCACCATCGACAGCCACATCAAGCGCCTGCGCAAGAAGTTCAAAGTGACCGACCAGAGCTTCGACATGATCGAGACGCTCTACGGCGTCGGCTACCGGTTCAAGGAGGCGTGATCCAAGGATCCGCTCCGTGACCGGCCGTACCCCCGCCCAAACCGAGGACGTGCAACCGCGCGCCTCGTTCACCCAGCTCCTCTCCCGACCGCTGACCTGGCCGCGCGCCCTCTGGGACGCGATCGGCCAGCGCGCGTCGTCGAGCCTGACGCGCCGCATCGTCGTGCTCAACCTCGTCGGGTTGATCGCGCTGCTCGTCGGCTTCCTCTACCTGAACCAGTTCCGGCAGGGCCTGATCCAGGCCCGGATCCAGAGCCTGGCGATCCAGGGCGAGATCATCGCGGGCGCCATCGCGGCCTCCGCGTCGGTCGATACCGACACGATCCAGATCGACCCCGACAAGCTGCTCCAGCAGCAGGCGGGCGAGTCCGCGGAAGAAGAATCGCAGCCGCTCGCCTTCTCGCTCAACCCCGAGAAGGTGGCGCCGCTGCTGTCGCGCCTGGTGACGCCCACCGGCAACCGCGCCCGGGTCTACGACCAAGAAGGCGGGTTGCTGTTCGACACGCGGACCTTGTTCAAGCGCGGCGATGCCGGCCGCAGCGACCCCATCGCCGCCAAGCCGCACAAGGCCGGCATGCTCGAATCCGCCTTCCAGGCAGTCCAGGCGAAGCTGAGCGGGTTGTTCGGCAGCCGCACCACGCAGCTCGAAGAGACCGGCCCGGTGAACGGCCATTCGCTGCGCGAGGTCCAGGCTGCGCTCAGCGGCAATCGCGGCAGCCTGGTCCGCCGCAACGCGCTGGGCGAGACCACCGTGTCGGTAGCCGTGCCGATCCATCGGGCTGGTTCGGTGCGCGGCGCGCTGCTGATCTCGACGCAGGGCGACGCGATCGACCGGGTGATCGCCTCCGAGCGCTTCGGCCTGCTCCAAGTGTTTCTCGTGGCGTCTGCCGTGATGGTGGTGCTGTCGGCGCTGCTGGCGGGTGCCATCGCCGGCCCAGTTCGCCGTCTCGCCGAGGCCGCGGAAAAGGTCCGGATGGGGATCAAGACCCGGGAAGAGATCCCGGATTTCACCCAGCGCACCGACGAGATCGGCCACCTCTCCGGGGCGCTGCGGGACATGACCCAGGCGCTCTACCGGCGCATCGACGCCATCGAGAGTTTTGCCGCCGATGTCAGTCACGAACTAAAAAACCCGCTCACCTCGCTGCGCAGCGCGGTCGAGACGCTGCCGCTGGCGAAGTCCGATGATTCTCGCGGGCGGCTGATGGCGATCATCCAGCACGACGTGAAGCGCCTCGACCGGCTGATCAGCGACATCGCCGATGCCTCGCGGCTCGATGCCGAGCTCGCCCGGGCCGAGGCGCGTCGGGTCGATCTCAAGAAGCTGCTCACCACAGTCGTTTCGGTGGCGAACGAGCGACGGCGTCCCAAGGATTGCCTGATCCAGCTCGATGTCGAGCCGATCCCCGACCAGGACGCGCCGTTCACGGTCATCGGCCATGACAGCCGGCTGGGTCAGGTGGTCAACAACCTCCTCGACAATGCTCGCTCGTTCTCGCCGACCGACGCCAAGGTGCGAGTCGCCCTGCGCCGGGTCCGCGGCGAGGTCGAGCTGGTCTGCGAGGACGAGGGGCCGGGCATCCCGGAGCACGCCCTGGAACGGATCTTCGAGCGCTTCTATACCGACCGGCCGGAGCAGGGCTTTGGCCAGAATTCGGGCCTCGGCCTCTCGATCTCCCGCCAGATCGTCCAGGCCCATCGCGGCATGATCCGCGCCGAGAACCGCCCGGGCGCGCCCGACGAGGACGGCGAACCCACGGTGCGCGGCGCTCGCTTTACCGTCCGTCTGCCCGCCGCGCCGCGGCAGCTTCACGCCTGATGCCGAGCCTTCATGCCGCCTGCGTCGCCTTAGGCGAGTCCGGCGTCCTGATTCGCGGTCCCTCGGGCGCGGGTAAGTCGAGCCTGGCGCTGCTTCTCGCCGCCGAGAGCGACGGGGCCTTCGTCGCGGACGACCGGGTCGTCTGCGAGCGCCGCGCCGGCGCGCTGGTGGCCCGGCCGCACGACGCCCTTGTCGGGCAGGTCGAGATCCACGGACAAGGTATTCTGCCGGTTCAAGAACTCGGCCTTGCGATCCGCCCCGAGGCGATCGTGCGCCTCGCGATCGATCTCGTCGCAGAATCACCCCGGCTGCCCGAGCCGCTGGCGGACGCCGAAATATTGGACCTTCGAATACCCCGCCTGGTCCTTGACCGCGGCGTACGAAATGCCGGACTGGCGCCGCTGCTGATTCGTGCGGCACTGCGGAAGCAGAGGCCGTGACTTCGCAGCCGCACAGGTCGTTGATTCGCGTCGTGGTGGTGAGACCCCATGGCGCCCAAGGAGCGCGCATGGCATGATCGCGGCAATGTCCGAGCAAAAACGTCGCGATCGCCTTGTTGGGACCTGTGCATTGCACAACATGGCGGCAGACAGAGGACGTTGGAACACGTGTCGATGATTGGCATGGTGCTCGTCACTCACGGGCTATTGGCGACCGAATTCAAGGCCGCTCTGGAGCACGTGGTCGGCCCGCAGGATCAGATCGAGACGATCACGATCGGGCCGGAAGACGATATGGAATTGCGACGGCGGGACATCATGTCCGCGGTCTGTCGCGTGAACACCGGTGACGGTGTGGTGGTGCTCACCGACATGTTCGGCGGCACGCCCTCGAATCTTGCCCTCTCCTGTATGAACGGTGGCTCGGTCGAGGTGGTGGCGGGCATCAACCTGCCGATGCTGATCAAGCTGGCGAGCGTCCGCGACGAGGAGAATCTCGGCGACGCCGTCCTCCACGCCCAGGAAGCAGGCCGCAAGTACATCAACGTCGCCTCGCGCGTTCTGGCCGGCAAATAAAATCTCTCAGCCTTCGATGAGCGCGGCCTCCGGGACAGCCCGGCGCGACGTGGCGGTGATGCCCACGGATGCGGCGATCACCAAGCCGATCGCGAGCCATTGAACGGCGCCGAGCCGCTCGCCGAGCAGGGCAAAGCCCGCGCAGGCCGCAACCGCCGGCTCCAGGCTCATCAGCACGCCGAAACTCTTGCGGTCGAGGCGCCGCAACGCGAACATCTCCAGCGAGTAGGGCAGGGCGCTCGACATCAGCGCCACGGTCAGCCCGGCAACCAGGATCCCGGGCGCCAGCAGGTCCGGGCCGGCCTCGGCGAAGCCGAACGGCGCCACCACCAGGGCGGCCATCAGCATACCCAACGACACGGCCTGGCCGCCGTCGATTCGGCCGGCCCGCTGCCCGAACAGGATGTAGAGCGCCCAGGCCAGGGCCGCCCCGAGGGCGAGGGCAACGCCGAGCGGGTCGAGCGCATTGGTCGACGCGACCGGCAGGAGTAGCCCGAGGCCCACCACCGCTACGCCGATCCAGAGAAAATCCGCCCTGCGGCGCGACGCGATCAGCGCGATGGAGAGCGGCCCGGCGAACTCGATCGCAACCGCAGGCCCAAGGGGCAGGCGCGCGATCGACAGGTAGAACAGCAGGTTCATCAGCCCCAGCGTGACGCCGTAGAGCGCGATCCACCCGGCTTCGCGCCGCGACAGGCTGCGCCGCCACGGCCGCCAGACGGCGATCAGGATCAGCGCCGAGAAGCCCACGCGCAGGGACGAGGTCCCGGCCGCGCCGACGACCGGGAACAGGCTTTTCGCGACGGTCGCGCCGTATTGTAGCGAGACCATGCCGCCAACCAGTGCGGCGACCGGGAGAAGTGTGGCGCCGAGGCTCGGCTTGGTGATCGTCACGGACACGGATCTCTCAGACGTGCGGCTCGACCAGACGGTAGCTGGTACTGCGTCCCCCCGCCGGGCCGCGCATCAGGAGCCCGCGCGCGCTCAGCTCTTCGATGTCCCGAAGGGCGGTATCGTGCGAGCACTTCGCGATCTGCGCCCATTTCGACGTCGTGAGCTTGCCCTCGAATCCGTCGAGGAGGCGGCCCAGCATCATGCGCTGGCGCGGGTTCACGGGCTGCGCTTCCAGAGCGCGCCAGAACCGCTCCTTGCGCAGGACCGCCGTGAGCATGGTCTCGGCATCGGTGATGGCTGCGTCAAGGATTCCGAGAAACCAAGCCAGCCGCGCCGTGATCTCGAGATCGCCCTTCTGGGTCGCTTCGAGCGTCTCGTAATAAGCGTTCCGCTCGACCCGCAGCCGCGCGGACATGCTGTAGAAGCGCCGTCCCGTCCCCTCGGCCCGGGCCAGCGCCATGTCGGCGATGGCCCGGCCGATGCGGCCGTTGCCGTCGTCGAACGGATGGATGGTAACGAACCAGATATGTGCAATCGCGGCCTTGAGGACCGGGTCGGCCGGATCGGCCGGGTCCTCGAACCACCTCAGGAAGCGATCCATTTCCGCGGCGATCCGGTCGGCAGGCGGTGCCTGGAAGTGCACCCGCTCGCGCTCCCAGGGGCCGGAGACGACGCGCATCGGTCCGAGCGCATCGGTCCGCCACGCTCCGATGGTGATCGGCTGGCGCCCGATATCGCGGTGCGGGAACAGCGCCGTGTGCCAACCGAACAGACGTTCGACGGTCAGCGGTTCGGCGAAACGTTGAGTCGCGTCCAGGACCATCGTGACGATCCCGTCGACCTGCCGCCCGCTCGGAACGAGGCCTGCGGTCTCGATCCCGAGACGCCGCGCCAGCGACGAGCGGACCTCGTTGCGGGTCAGGGTCTCACCCTCGATCTCGCTGGTCTTGACCGCGTCTTGGGTGAGGGTGTCGAGGATCGCTTCCTCGCGCAGATGGAAGCCGAGGGCTTCCATGCGGCCCAGCAGCCGGCCTTGCCGGTAGCGAACCGCGCCCAGCGGGGCGAGGAGCGCAGTCTCGTCCCAGCGGAAGCGAGGCCAGTCGGGGTGGTCGTAGATATACACCAATCGACGCATATCATGCGTCGATTGTCCGGCCTAATCGACGCATCGGCCTCGGGGGATCAGCGCACGCTCACAGGATGAACCGGCTCAGATCCGCGTTGGCCGCGAGATCCTCGACCCGCGCCCGGACATAGGCGGCGTCGATCGGCACCGTTTCACCGGAGCGGTCGGTAGCAGTGAACGAAATCTCGTCGATCACCCGTTCCAGCACGGTCTGGAGCCGACGGGCGCCGATATTTTCCACGGAGGAATTCACCTCGACGGCGACGCGGGCCAGCGCGTCCACGGCGTCGTCCGTGAAGGTGAGGGTCACGCCCTCGGTCTGCATCAGCGCGACCGTCTGCTTGAGCAGGCTCGCCTCGGTGGAGGTCAGGATCTGGCGGAAATCGTCTACCGTCAGCGGCTGTAGCTCGACCCGGATCGGCAGGCGGCCCTGAAGTTCCGGCAGGAGATCGGACGGCTTCGAGACGTGGAAGGCGCCGGACGCGATGAACAGCACGTGGTCGGTCTTCACCGGGCCGTGCTTGGTCGCAACCGTCGTCCCCTCGATCAGCGGCAGCAGGTCGCGCTGGACGCCCTCGCGGGAGACGTCGCCGGAGGAGCGGCCCTCGCGGGTGCAGATCTTGTCGATCTCGTCGAGGAAGACGATGCCGTTGTTCTCGACCTCGCGGATCGCCTCGCGGATCAGGGCGTCGTCGTCGACCAGCTTGTCGGATTCCTCGGCGAGCAGCGGCGCGTAGGCGTCGCGCACCAGGACCCGGCGCGGCTTGCCGCGCTGGCCGCCCAGCGCCTTGCCGAGCACGTCGCCGATATTGATCGCCCCCATGGAGGCGCCCGGCATGCCGGGGATCTCGAACATCGGCAGGCCCGCGGGCGCACCCGAGGCCAGTTCCAGCTCGACTTCCTTGTCGTCGAGCTCGCTGTCGCGCAGCTTGCGCCGGAAGCTGTCGCGGGTCGCCTGGCTGGCGGTCGGCCCGACCAGGGCGTCGAGGATCCGGTTCTCGGCCGCCGCCTCGGCCTTGGCCTTCACGGTCTCGCGCTTGGCCTGCCGGGTCAGGCCGATCGCCACCTCCACGAGGTCGCGCACGATCTGCTCGACGTCGCGGCCGACATAGCCGACCTCGGTGAACTTGGTCGCCTCGATCTTCAGGAACGGGGCGTTGGCCAGACGGGCCAGCCGCCGGGCGATCTCGGTCTTGCCGCAGCCGGTCGGCCCGATCATCAGGATGTTCTTGGGGGCCACTTCCTCACGGAGCGGGCCGGTCAGCTGCTGGCGCCGCCAGCGGTTGCGGAGCGCGATCGCGACGGCGCGCTTGGCGTCGTGCTGCCCGACGATGAAGCGATCGAGTTCGGACACGATCTCGCGCGGAGAGAACGTCGTCACCGCTGTGCCATCCTGTTTTTCCCGGCCCGAAGAAACCAAGAGCCCAGGCCGGGAATGGGGTCCCGGCGCGCGCGACGCAAGAGGCGAAGCGCGGCCGGCGGTGCGCGTCCTGCCGCCTCAGTGTCCCGCCGGCGCCGGCGCGGCGCCGGCCTTGTCGTGCGTGCCGAAGCGCTCGACCAGGGTCGCGCTCGCGGCGTTCAGGCCGACGACCTCGACGTTCCGCCCGCGGGACCGGGCCTTCAGGACCACGCGGTCGAGGGCGGCCACCGCCGAGATGTCCCAGAAATGGGCGCCGTGCACGTCGATGACCAAGCGATCCACCGGCTCCAGCACGTCGATCGCCTCGGAGAACGTGCCCGCCGAGGCGAAGAACACTTGGCCGGTCACCCGATAGGTCCGGGTCCGGCCATCGGCCGAGCGTTCGGATGTCACCTGGCTGAGCCGCGACACCTTGCCGGCGAAAAACACGCCGGACAGGAGCACGACGGCCAGGACGCCCATCGCCAGATCCTTGGTGGCGACCACGACCAGGACGGTCGCCAGCATCACCGCGGAGGAGGGTAGCGGGTTGGTGCGCAGCTGCGCCAGCGAACGCCAGGAGAAGGTGTTGAGCGAGACCATGATCATCACCGCGGTCAGGGCCGCGACCGGGACGACCGCCAGCAGGTCCTGCAACGCCACCAGGAGCAGCAGCAGGAACGCCCCGGCCACCAGCGTGGACAGGCGGCCCCGCGCCCCCGAGGAGACGTTGATCACCGATTGCCCGATCATCGCGCAGCCGCCCATGCCGCCGAACACGGCGGAGGCCATGTTGGCGACGCCCTGGCCCATGCATTCCCGGTTCTTGTCGCTGCCGGTATCGGTCATGTCGTCGACGATCTGCGCGGTGAGCAGGCTCTCCAGCAGGCCGACTGCGGCCAGCGTCGCCGCGTAGGGCAGCAGGATCCGCAAGGTCTCGAAGGTGAGCGGCACGTTCGGCAGGGCGAAGCTCGGCAGCGTCGAGGGCAGGGCGCCCAGATGCGAGACGGTACGCACGTCGAGGTGGAAGATCGCCGTTACCGCGGTCAGCACCGCGATCGCCACGAGAGGCGAGGGCACCGCCCGGGTGATCCGGGGAAACCCGTAGATGATCGCGAGCCCGAGGGCGATCAGCCCGTAGGTCGCCGGCGTGACGCCCGTGAGCTCGGGCATCTGTGCCAGAAAGATCAGGATCGCCAGGGCGTTGACGAACCCGGTCATCACCGATTGCGACACGAACCGCATCAGCCGGCCGAGCTTGAGCAGGCCGGCCAGGATCTGGATCAGCCCCATCAGGATGGTCGCGGCGAACAGGTATTGGACGCCGTGCTCGCGGACGAGATCGACCATCACCACCGCGGTGGCGGCGGTGGCGGCCGAGATCATGGCCGGGCGCCCGCCCGCGAAGGCGATCGTGCAGGCGATGACCACCGAGGCGTAGAGCCCGACCTTGGGATCGACCCCGGCGATGACCGAGAAGCCGATCGCCTCCGGGATCAGCGCGAGAGCGACGACGATCCCCGACAGGGTGTCGCCGCGGATATTGGACACCCACGACCCGAGAAGGCCGGCGGTTCCGGATGTGTTGCGTGGCATGAAAAAATCCGCACGAGACGCGCGTCCGCACTTGGAGGCGGAGGAGAGAGCGTCTCGGATGCGTGGTCCGGCGGATCGGCGGCCGGAAGAGCCACCCGGGCTTTCACCGGGTCCTTGCGAATGCCTCAGACCCTAGGGGGCATCGCGCTGCGATGCAACATCGCCCGCGTCAGGCCGCCCGCACCTGCGCGACGAAGCCCGCGACCTCGCCGCCCAGCCCGTCCGACCGGCGGGCGATGTCGGCCGCGGCGTCCAGGACCTGGCCGGCGCTGGCGCCGGTCTCATGGGCGGCACCGAGCACCAGCGACATGGTCTCGGTCACGGCGCGGGTCCCGCTCGCCGCCTCGGCGATGCTGCGGGCGATCTCCTGGGTGGCGACCTGCTGCTGCTCCACGGCTGCGGCGACGCCGATCGCGATGCCGTGGACCTGCTCGATCGTGCCGCCGATCTCCTCGATGGCTTCGACGGCCGCGTGAGTCGCAGCCCGCATCGCCTCGATCTGCCCGGCGATCTCGTCCGTGGCCCGGGCCGTCTGGTTTGCCAGGGCCTTCACCTCGGTGGCAACTACCGCGAAGCCACGCCCGGCCTCGCCGGCGCGCGCTGCCTCGATGGTGGCGTTGAGGGCGAGGAGGTTGGTCTGGCCCGCGATGGTCGAGATCAGAGACACGACCTGCCCGATGCCGTCGGCGCTGCGGGCGAGCGCCTGGACGCTCGCGCGGGTCCGCTTGGCCGCCTCCACGGCGCCGGCCGCGGCCTCGGAGGTCTGCGAGACCTGGACGCCGATCTCGCTCGCGGTGGCGGCAAGTTCCTCGGTGGCGGCGGCGACCGCCTCGACATTGTGCGCGGTGGTTTCGGCGGCCCGGGTCACGGCTCGGGATTGCTTGTCGGTGCGTTCGGCATTGCCCGCCATGGTGGCCGCAGCCCGCTCCATGCCTGTGGCGGCGCCGGCCAAGTGATGAACCAGGCCGCCGATGCTGCCCTCGAACTGGTCGGCGAGCGCGACCATCTCGGCGTGCTTGCGCGTCGCCGCTTCTGCACCACTCCGCTCACGCTCCAACCGGAGGCTTTCGGCCTCCCGCATCGTCCCGGCAAAGATCGCCATGCTCGCCCAGATCGCTCCGATCTCGTCGCGGCCGGCCTTGACGACCGGAAGCGTCAGATCGCCCCGGGACAGGCGCTGGATCGCCGCAGAGACCGCACGCAACGGCCGGGCGATCTGGCGCTGGCCGACGAGGAGACCGAGGCCGCAGCACAGCAGCGTTCCGGCGAGCGCGAGCCCGAAGACGAGGAGCGTGCGCGCCTGGAAGAGATCCCGCGTCTCGGCCTTGATCGCCGCCATCTCGGCCCGACCGCCGGTGACCAGGGCATCGATGCTCGCCTGGAAGGCCCTGCGGTTGGACTGGTTGGCCTCGTTGAAGCCGAGATCGGCGGCGGCGCGCGGGCCGGTCTCCACGCCGGCGGTGGCCAGCGCGGTCCGCAGGGTCCGGAAGGCATCGGCGTTCCGCGCCATGGTGTCGAACAGCGGGCGCTCGGCATCGGTCACCCGGGGCGCCCAGTCGGCCCGCAGGGCATCCATCGCGGCGAGACCCTTGCGGATGCCGGCGGCGTATTTCCCGGCCTCGGTCCGGTCCGCCGAGGCGTAGACGCCGCGCGAATCCATCGTGACCTCGGCGGCGAGGCGGTTGAAGTTGGCGGCATCGAGGGATCGGATCGAGGCGTCCTCGACGCGCGTCAGCGCCTGCTCGAAGCGTTGCAGCGTCGCGACGCTTACGCCAGCGACCACCAGCGTCGTGAGGCTGCAGGCCGCCACGAAGCCCAGAAGTTTCCCGCCGATCTTCATGGCCGTTTCCACCGAAAGCTTTTGTGGAACGATTGTGCCGGTGACGGATCAAGGCTCCGTTAAAGTGGGTCCTGCTGGCGAGTCCGTACGTTTTGAACCTTGGACTGGCCGGCTCACCGTATCGGCCCGACTGCCCGTTCGGCGGATCGGAGCATACCGCGGGAGACGTGATTTTTAATCGACCGCGCCAATCGTTTTCACCGGCGGCGAGGCCATCATCCCATCAGCGTCCCAGCCTTCGATCACGCCTGATCAAGCGCTTCGATCACCAGATTGCCGTTGGTGTAGACGCAGATTTCGGCGGCGATCGCCATGGCTTTGCGCACGATCGCCTCGGCGTCGAGGTCGGTATCCTCAAGCGCGCGGGCGGCCGCCAGGGCGTAGTTGCCGCCGGAGCCGATCGCCATGACGCCGCTCTCCGGTTCCAGCACGTCGCCCGAGCCCGACAGGAGCAGGCTGACCTCCTTGTCGGCCACGACCATCATCGCTTCGAGGCGGCGCAGGTAGCGGTCGGTGCGCCAATCCTTGGTGAGTTCGACGCAGGCCCGGGTGAGCTGGCCGGGATACTGTTCCAGCTTGGCTTCCAACCGCTCGAACAGCGTGAAGGCGTCCGCGGTGGCGCCGGCGAAGCCGCCGATTACGGAACCCTTGGCCAAGCGTCGGACCTTGCGGGCGTTGCCCTTCACGATGGTCTGGCCGAGGCTGACCTGCCCGTCGCCGCCGACGACCACGCGGCCGCCCTTGCGGACCATCAGGATCGTGGTGGCGTGCATCTGGGGCACGAAGCCCCGGTCGTCGTACCTGAATGCGTCGTGGCTCAAGATGTCGGCTCCGATCTCGGTGGGGCCGAGATGGGGAGCTTTTCAGGCCGAGTCCAGCGGTGAGCTACTCGGCGACCGCCTCGGTAGTCTGAACCGGGCCGGCATCGTGCAGGATCGATTCGGCCGCGGCCTGGGCCAGCAGGGCGTAGCCGCCATCGGCCATGTGCAGGCCGTCCGAGGCGAAGAGCTGCTTGGCGGTGAGTTTTCCTTCACGGACCCAGCCGTGCATCAGGTCGGCGCGCCGGATCACCGGCACATCGAGCTCGTCCCCGATCGCCCGCACCGCGTCGCGGAACCGCGAGGAGCCGGGCGTCGAATCGAGCTTCGGGCACCATTGCGGCTCCATCAGCACCACATCGATGCCGGCCTCCCGGATGCGCCGAATCGCGGCGGCGGTCGCCTCGTGAAAATGCTCGATCGAGACACCGCGCAGGGGATCGTTGCTGCCGGTCTGCCAGATAACAAGCTGCGGCTCGGCCGCGATCACGTCGCGGTCCAGGCGCTTCAGCATGTCGTCCACGTGCTCGCCGCCGATGCCGCGGTTGATCACGGCGACATCCAGGCCGCGCAGCTTCTTGCGCAGGTCGATCTGCAGGCGCGCGGGGTAGGAATGGGCCGGGCTCGAGGCGCCGATGCCCTCGGTGGAGGACGAACCGAACGCCACGATCTTGAGCGGGGCGCCGATCGCGATCTGCCGGGCGACGTGCGGCAGGTCCGGGCTGTCGCTCAGGTCGAAGCCGAGGAGATCCAGCGAATCGGGCAGCAGATCCGCGTAGGCGAGCACCGCCGTGGGCACCAGCAGGAGGCCGCACACCACCAAGACTTCGCGCAGCCGCCTGCGGCGTGACTTGGCGGGAGAGACTGATGTCGGATTCTGGGACACGGGACCGATTGCTCCGCCGCTCGTCGACGACAGATACAATCTGACACAGGGACTTGAAAAGAGCAGTTCCGCGGGCGCGTTGAAGGCGAAGTGAATTCGTAACACAAAATAAACGCTGGCACGCCGCCCGGCCGGAACCGCACGGCGTGAAGACGCGAATCAGCCGGCGGGCGGGGACAGGGTCATCTTGCCCACGAACGGCGCATCGCGCATGTTGTTGGCGGTGCAGGCGTAGCTATGCTCGCCGGCATCCAGGGTGCGCAGCTTGAGCGTCCCGTGGCCATTGGCCTTCACGGTGTAGCCCTTCTCGCTCATCACGTGAACGAGGTCGCCGTCGGCGTGCAGCAGATGGCCCTGCTCGAACTGGCCCTCCGCCGTGATCGTCACCGGAACGTTGGCCTGGCTCACGACCTGCAGCATCACGTCGGTGTTGGCCGGCAGGCGCAGATCCGCCGGCGCGCAGACCGGCTTGCCGTCCTGCAGGGTGACGGTCAGCTCGACCGGCGGCATCACCGCGCTGGCGGGTTTGCCGAGCTGCGGGTTGTCTTCGGCGCTGGCTGCGCCCGCGAGCAGCGTGGCCAAGGCAGCGGTCATCAGAATGCGTCGCAAGGTCTTGGTTCTCCGCCATATCCCGCGGCCGAAGCGTCGTCCGAAGAGCCGAGGATCGGCGTCCGCAGGAGGACAGCGCCACGTTTTAATCCCAACGCTACGGCCTTGAATTCAATATTCAGGACGTTGCTTCGGATGCCCGGGTGTCTCGGCGGCAATGATGCGGCGGGTTGGTGGTTCCGATACGCGACGCTGTGGCTCAGATCCGACAATCAGCCTCGCGGTTTCCCGGCGTTCGCCCAACGGAGACTACGGACTGCGGTGTTAAATCACCGATTTGGTTCGCCGGGTCCGATTTCGGCATGAACGATGCGAACGGTCGGCCCGGATCCCCGAGCGGGCGGCGGCGATCCGGGTCCGGACCTTCGAGCGCGAAGTCCGGACCGGCTGCGGGCCTTTGTGAGCCGCCCCATGGTCGATCGCTTGCGCATCGCGATTCTCACGCACTCGACCAATCCCCGTGGGGGGGTGGTCCATGCCCTGGCCCTCGGCGAGGCGCTGTGCGACCTCGGGCACGAGGCGGTGGTCCACGCGCCCGACCCGACCGGCCGAGGCTTCTTCCGCGACGCGCGCTGCCCCGTGGTCTCTGTCGCGGCCAAAGCCGTCTCGGCGCCGACGGGGGCGCTGGTCCAGTCGCGGATCGCCGATTACCTGTCCCATTTCTCGACACCGGCTGCCTGCGACTTCGACATCTTCCATGCCCATTGCGGCATCAGCGGCAACGCGCTGGCGACCCTGACGCGCCGTCGCCTGATCCCGGGGTTCGTCCGCACGGTCCACCACATCGACACGCTGACGGACCCGCAGCTCAGTCAGTTGCAGGAGCGGGCGATCGTCGACGCCGGGCGGCTGCTCTGTGTCAGCCGGACCTGGGCCGCGACCCTCGCGGCGGAGTACGGGGCCCGGGCCGACGTAGTCGGCAGCGGCGTGGACGGCATGGTCTACACGCCCGAACCGGCGCCCGGCGATGCCGACCTGCGCCGGCGCCTCGGGCTCGGGGCGGGGCCGGTCTTCCTGAGCGTCGGCGGGTTCGAGGCGCGCAAGAACACGCTGGCGATCATCGCGGCCTTCGTCCGCCTGCGCCAGCATATCCCAGCCGCACAACTCGTGATCGCCGGAGGTGCCTCGCTCCTCGATCATGCGGGCTACGAGGCCCGCTGCTGTGCCGCGCTGGAACGCGAGGGCCTCGAAGTCGGCCCCGGCAAGCCGGTGGTCCGGACCGGGCCGATCCCGCAAGCCGACATGCCGGGGCTGTACCGGATCGCCGACGCGCTGGTATTCCCGTCGCTGCGGGAGGGCTACGGCCTGTGCGTCCTGGAGGCGATGGCCTGCGGGACGCCGGTCATCGTCTCGGCACAGCCGCCCTTCACCGAGTACCTCGCCCCCGGAGAAGCGCTCGCGGTCGAGCCCGACGATCCCGACGCGATCGCCGCCGCGATGCAGGCGAGCCTCGAGCCGTCCCGGCGGGCCCGGCTGCGGGCCTGCGGCCTTGAGGTCGCCCGGGCCCATGCCTGGGATGCCTGCGCGGCGCGCCATCTGCCGACCTACGCGTCCTTCGCCCCCGGACCGGCCCCGCTGGGGACGATCGCCACGGGGTCCGCCGCCTGGAACACCACCCGGATCCCCGGCGATGCCTGACATGCGCTTCCATATCCGCTGGCCGGACGGGAGCCGCGACGCCTGTTACGCACCGTCCCTGGTGATCAAGGATCATCTCGCGGTCGGCCAGGATTACCCGCTCGACGAGTTCCTGGCGCTCACCCGCCTCGCCCTCGGCATCGCCAGCGAACGGGTCCGTGAGCGCTACGGCTTCCCCTGCAGTCGCGCCGAGGCGCAACTCGCCCGGATCGAGGAGACCGCCCGCCGCCAGGAGCCGGGCACCGTGTATGTCGAGGCGTTCGAGGAGTGATTTTTTCCGCGTTTCGCCGAGGGGGATTGCGGGACGATACGCTCGGAGCGGATTGCCTGGATCCCCGCGGATACGTGTCGAACCGACACAGCGCGGATCCCTGGCCCGGTGGCGTTGTCCTTGAGCACGAGCGCAGTGAACCAGGCACACCCCATGATCTTCCGGATCGCCACGGCCCTCATGGTGGTCGCGGCGCCCGCCGCGGCGCAGACGCGCCCGTCGAGCACCGCCATGACCTGCCAGCAGACGGTCCGGCTGATCCAGGCCCGCGGCGCCCTCGTGCTCGGGACCGGCGGCCAGACCTATGACCGGTTCGTGAGGGACCGGTCGTTCTGCGAGGCGACCGAGATCGCGAGGCGCGCCTTCCGGCCGACCCGCGACAACCCCAACTGCCTCATCGGCTACACCTGCTACGAGCCCGGCACCGACGATTGGCCCGGCGAGGGTTTTTAGCCTGGGTGCGTAAGCCTCAACGCTTGCCGGCTTCCAGCTCGACGATGACCCGTCGGTCCCCGGTCCGGCGGCTGAAGCCC
Source organism: Methylobacterium sp. E-066 (assembly GCF_022829635.1). Taxonomy (GTDB): domain Bacteria; phylum Pseudomonadota; class Alphaproteobacteria; order Rhizobiales; family Beijerinckiaceae; genus Methylobacterium. The sequence goes on along the minus strand of NZ_JAKSYO010000106.1, from coordinate 61,077 downwards.
ACCGCATCGAGGTGCTCAAGGAGCGGGATCGAGAATTTGCGCGAGATCCCCAAGGCGGCCCCGGCCTCCCGGGCCAGAAAGCCGGTCTCCGGCGTGGTGGCGTTCGGGAAGGCTTCCGCCAGCCGCGTCCTGGCGACCGCCACCGCCTCGCGATGGAACAGCACCGCCCGGCGCTGCACCCGGTCGATCGCACGGATCACCGTGCCGGCGCCGACCAGGTAGGTCAGCGCTTCCCGCCGCCGGACATCGCGGCCGACCGCCTCGGCCTCGTCGGGCGGGTTGAGGCCGGCCCGGCGGAACAGGTGCTCGAGCTTGCGCGCGGTCTCGCTCTCGTTGCGGGCCGGGTCGAAATCGGACCGGCGCCAGAGTGCTCCGGCCTGGACCGTGCCGCCCGTCGCCGCGAGGTCGCGCAGGACCAGGGCGGTCATCGCTTCCGGAAGGGCCAGGAGGCGCGCGAGGCGTTCCAGCGCGATGCCGTGCTCCATCGGATTGTCTTGGTGGTGCGTGGACAGGGCCGCCAGCGCGCCGGTGCGGAGCGAAGCGAAGGCCGGAGCCCCGATGAAGCGGTCGCCGATCTCGCGAGCGCCGGAGGCGGCGAGCATCTGCCGGGCGCGTTCCGCTCCGGTGCCAGCCGCGCGGGCGAGATCCGGGAGCGTCGCCCCAGCCGCCCCGGCCTGCGACAGGCGGATTGCCACGGCGTCCGTCGGCTTCCCGGTCGCCAGGGCGGTGAGGTCGGCGAGCACGCGGGCATCGTGCCGCCGCCGCCGGCGGCTCACCGGATCGAGCACGCGACCGCCGGCCACGGTCGCGGCCGGGGAATCGAGGCGGAGCACGAAGGGCTCGCGGGCGGGCACCGTGACCGGCTCGGCGAGGTGCAACTGCGCCGGCGCGGTCGCGCCCGGTTCCAGCCCATCGCGGTCGAGCAGCCGCAGGCGAGCCTCGACCTCGGTGGTGCCGAACAGCAGCCGGCAGGCGCTGCCGCCCGCCAGGGCGGAATCCGCGCTGGCCGCCGCGGTCAGCACGACGTCGAGCCATTGCGACGGTGCCAGCAGGCCGGGCACCGTGAGCGCTTGGCCGCGGACGATCTCGTCGAGGCCGATGCCGCGCAGGGCCACGGCGGTCCGCCGCCCAGGCTCGGCGCGCTCGACCGGGCGGCCGTGGATCTGGAGGCTGCGCACCACCGCGCTGCGGCCTCCCGGGACGATCTCCAGGGTGTCGCCGACTGCCAACGGTCCCCGCCGTAGGGTCCCGGTCACCACCGTGCCGAAGCCCGGACGGGTGAAGACCCGGTCCACCGGAAGATACGGGAACCCGTCGTCGGTCCCCGGCTCCGCGTCGGCCAGCAACGCTGAGAGCGCGCGCGCGAGATCCGGAACCCCGGAGCCGGTCAGCGTCGAGGTGGCGATCACCGGCCCCGCTGCGATCCCGGCACGGGACGCGGCGGCGGTGATCTCGGCCGCGCGCGCCGCGATCGTTTCGGGCGTCGCCAGATCCGCTTTGGTCAGCGCCAGCACGCCGCGGCGGACGCCGATCAGCCGCGCGATCTCGAGGTGCTCGACCGTTTGCGGCTTGATGCCCTCGTTGGCGTCGACCGCCAGCAGGACGGCGCGCATGCCGGTGGCGCCGGAAACCATGGCGCGGACGAAGCGCTCGTGCCCGGGCAGATCGACCAAGTCGATCTCGCCTTCGTCGCTCGTGAGCAGCGCGAAGCCCGGGACGATCGAGACACCGCGATCCCGCTCTTCCTTCAGCCTGTCTGTCTCGACCCCCGTGAGCGCTCGGACCAGGGCCGTCTTGCCGTGATCCACATGCCCGATCACACCGACCAAAAGTGTCTTCAAGGGAGCCACCGACCCGACGATCTCCGCGGCGCAACCGTCCACGCTGGGCGCACCGCATTCTCAGCTAGGGATTCCGACTCGCTGGCACGGCGTCGTGCGGGTCGCCGCCGAGCGGTCGGGGCCGGGGCGCAGGAGGCAGATGAATTGTGGACAATCGGTTTTGCCACGGCATCCCGAATTGGGAAAGTGTAAATGTGAGGCGATTCTTCACGCAGGCTGCGGGCAAGTTCGGCTTCCGCCGTCTGGCGTGTCGGCAAGGTTCGGCTGTCCGGCCGCTTCCGATTGCGCCGCCGCGGGGCGTACGCCGCAGACGTCGCTATCGGTTCGGCGGCAACCGTGCGTGTCGAATCAAGGGCTTAGGGCCAGACCCGATTGCGTCGCCGTCGGAATCGGCCCTAGATCATCTTTCAAGACGCTCGGATGCAACCCGGCGGGCGCCCAGCCGAGTTATGAACCGGACGTTTCTGAAGAGGAGAGCATGAGCGAGACCGATAGCCACGCCGTGGCAGCCCCCCGTGAGATCGAGCTGAAGCTCGACTGCGCGGGCCCCGATCTGACGGCACTCGCGGCGCACCCGCGGCTTCAGGGAGCGGAAAGCTCCAAGCCCGAACTCCTCGTCACCAGCTATTATGATACGCCGAACCAGGATCTGCGCGCGGCTGGACTGACCCTGCGGGTCCGGGCCCAGGGCGATCGGCACATCCAGACGGTGAAGGCCGGCAGCGGTGGCGTCGGCCTGTTCGACCGGGCGGAGTGGGAGATCGAGATCGCAGGCGAGTCGCCGGATCCGGCGGCCTGGGCCGAGACGGCGGCGGAAAAAGTCCTGCGCAAGGCGGATGCGCCGCTGGAGAAGCTGTTCTCCACCGTGATCACGCGCCGGGTGATCCCGGTGGAGCAGGGCGCCTCGCGGATCCTCGTCACCCTCGACGAGGGACGCGTGGAGAGCCAAGCCGGCGATGCGCCGTTTTGCGAACTCGAATTGGAACTCGCCGCGGGCGAGCCAGCCGACCTGTTCGCCTTGGCGCAGGCGCTCGCCGAGACCGTGCCGCTGCGCCTGAGCGCGACCGCCAAGAGCGCCCGCGGCTACGCCCTGGTGGACGGGACCGGACCATCGGTGGTCAAGGCCGAGCCGATCGAACTGCCCGAGGACGCGAGCGCCGGCGACGTCTTCCGCCTTGTGGCGCTCGCCTGCCTGCGTCACCTGCGCCTCAACGAGACCGCGTTCCTGGCGAGCCACGCCCCGGAGGCCCTCCACCAGATGCGCGTGTCGCTGCGGCGGCTGCGCTCGGCGCTGTCGCTGTTTGCCCCCATGCTGGAAGCCGATCCGCGGGCGGTCAGCTTCGGCGACGAGATCAAGCGCGTCACCGAACCGTTCGGGCATGCCCGCAACCTCGACGTCTTCCTCGGCCACACCCTGCCAAACCTCGCCAAGGAGCGCCCGGACGACGGCGACCTCACCGCGGTGCGCGAGCTGGCTGAGGCGGAGCGCACTGACGCCTACGATGCGGTGCTGGCGATCCTGGAAAGCCCGCAATGGCGCGGGCTGATCATCGACTTCGCCGGCTGGGTCGAGGCCGGCGCCTGGGCGGCCCAGGATGCCGCCGCCGAGGATGGCCCTGCCTTCGCGGCGCAGGTCCTGGATCACGCCCGCGAGCGCCTGAAGAAGCGCGGCCGCGGCCTGAAGAAGCTCGATCCGCATACCCGCCACCGGGCGCGGATCGCTGCGAAGAAACTCCGCTACGGCGCGGAGTTCTTCGCCGAGCTCTACACCAAGAAGAAGGCCCGCCGCCGCCAGGACAAGTTCGGCGCAGCGCTCTCGGACCTGCAGGACCATCTCGGCACCCTGAACGACCTGGAGACCGCCCGGTCGATGATGGAGAGCCTGGGCGGCCCGCCGGTGCCGGGACCGGATGACGAGAGCACCCGAGACCTGCTCACCGCGGCCGCTGAGGCGCGCGCCGAGCTGCTCGACGTCAAGCCGTTCTGGCGCTGAGGATCGTCTGGCAGCCGGTTAAACGAGGCTGAAGCATCGGATCCGGGCCCGATCGCGATCGGGACCGGCACGGATCTCGCGACGCGTCGTTGACGGGAATGCCGGCCTGCGCCGGCAGACCGGGCGAGGAGCGCGGATGGCCCATGCCTACAGATTCGGGATGGAGGAAGAGTTCTTCCTCGCCGACGCCCGCACCCGCGGCTCGCCGCGGGCCCGCCTGAGGGCGTTCCACGCCGCCGTGAAGGCCCGGCTGGACACCGCCGAGCGCGAGCAGCTCCAGTGCCAGATCGAGGTCGCCTCGCCCCCGACCGCCGACATCGGAGAGGCGCGGGCGCATTTGGCCGAGCAGCGCCGCAGCCTGTCGGAGATCGGCGCCGAGCGCGGCATCCTGCCCTTCGCCGCCGGGACCCATCCGGTGGCGCGGTGGCGCGACCAGAGCGCCACCGACAAAGCCCGCTACCACGACATCATGACCGACCTGCGCATCGTCGGGCAGCGCAACCTCGTCTGCGGGCTGCACGTCCATGTCGAGGTGCCGGATCCCGACGCCCGCATCGACCTGATGGGGCGGTTGCTGCCGTTCCTGCCGGTGCTGCTCGCGCTCTCGACCTCGTCGCCGTTCTGGCAGGGCGAACGGACCGGCATGGCCGGCTACCGGACCCGCGCCTACGCCGAATTGCCCCGCACCGGCCTGCCCGAGCTGTTCGCCGACCCGGCCGACTATGCCCGCTATGTCGACGTGATGACCCGCAGCGGCGCCATTCCGGACGCGACGTTCCTGTGGTGGCAGCTGCGCCCGTCCCTGAAATACCCCACGCTCGAACTGCGCGTGGCCGATAGCTGCACCCGGCTGGACGACGCGCTCTGTATCGCCAGCCTTTTCCGGTGCCTGGTGCGCCGGGTGGTCCGGGACCGGACGCTCAATGCCAAGATGACGGCCGCGTCCCGGGGCTTCATCCGCGAGAACCTATGGCGCGCCGAGCGCGACGGCGTGCAGGCGAAGTTGATCGACGAGGCCCGGGAGCAGGCGGTGCCGATGGCCGAATGCGTCGAGACGCTCCTCGCCGACACGGCCGAGGATGCCGACGCCCTCGCCTGCACGGAGGCCTGCGCACACGCCCGGATCATCGCGGCGGAGGGATCGAGCGCCGATCGCCAGATCGCGGTCTTCTCGGCGGCGCGCAAGCGCGGCGCTCGGGAACGCGAAGCCCTGTCGGCGGTGGTGGATCATCTCGCCCAGGAGACTGCCTTGGGAAAGACCGCCGCCGGAACGGGAGACGCGGTTGGGGCCACCCGCGCACCGTCCCGACGGCGTTGAACAGGAACCGGGCCTGCCCGAGGGGGGGATGGCAGGCCCGGGATCCGTCGGACCGCGCTGGGGACGCGGTTGAACGCCTGATTCCCACACGCGTGTTGCCGGAGAATTTCTGGATCGCGCCGCATTCGAAATTCCCGCCCTCGATCAGACCCGCGTCGCGTTGACCGGGTGCTCCCCGGCACCTTTCTTCCGCAGCACGGTCTGCTATCCCTCGCGGCCCGGCGGACAGCCTCGAATATTCGGCATGACCCTTCTGAGCGACATTTTCGGCCGTGTCGGCCGCACCGTGACGGCCTATGCCGGCGACAAGGCCCTGATGCTCGCGGCCGTTTCGGCTGCCGCCAACGTCATCGTGGCCGACGGCGAGGTCGCGAGTGAGGAATTCGACGCGGCCCTGCACGGCCTGCGCGCGGATCCGGTCCTGGTGAAGGGCTACGACGCGCTGATGCTGGAGACGGAGCTATACGAGGGCATCGCCCGCGCGCGCACGCGCCTCGGCCGCGCCGAGAATCTGCGCCACGTTGCCTCCATCGCCGAGCGGCCGGTGAGCCAGCGCGAGAACGTCTTCCTGATCGCCGCCGACGTCGCCGATCAGGACGGGATCAGCGGCATCGAAGCCACTGCCCTGGGCGAGATTGCCTCTGCCCTGCAGGTCCACGGCGAAGCGCTGCTGCGCGCCAACCCGGTACGGCGGCCTCCGGCCTGAGCGGGCCGGCTGGCATCACCGTTGCTCCGGGCCCACGCAACGCCCGATAAGGGTGACTGCGACTCGTGTCGCACGGCGCCGCGCCGTGAAAGGACCCGCCATGGCCGAAACCAACCCGAGCAAGACCGACAACCTGCGCGCGAACGGCGCACGCCTGTGGGCCACGATCCTGGAGACGGCGACGTTCGGCAGCACGCCGGCCGGCGGCATCAACCGTCTGACCTTGTCCCCGGAGGATGGCTGCGTACGCGACTGGTTCCGGGAGGCCTGCGAGGCCGCGGGGCTCACGGTCTCGGTCGACGCGCTGGGCACCCAGTACGCCCTGCGGACGGGGCGGGACATGGACCGCGCGCCGATCGCGTTCGGTTCGCATCTCGACACGCAGCCGACCGGCGGCAAGTTCGACGGCGTGCTCGGAGTCCTGGCCGGGCTCGAGGTGATGCGCAGCTTGAACGATGCCGGGATCGAGACCGAGGCGCCCCTGATGGTGGTCAACTGGACCAACGAGGAGGGCTCGCGATTCGCCCCCGCCATGATGGCCTCTGCCGCCTATGCGGGTGAATTCACAACCGACGAGATCCTGGCCAAGCGCGACGCCGCCGGGATCACCGTGGCCGAGGCCCTCGACGCGATCGGTTATCGCGGCGCCGAGGCGGTCGGTACGCGCGCGATCGGCGCCTTCGTCGAGCTGCATATCGAGCAGGGCCCGATCCTGGAGGCCGAAGGCAAGACCATCGGGGTGGTCGAGGGCGGCCAAGGCATCATGTGGTTCGACGGGCTGATCACCGGCTTCGAGAGCCACGCCGGCACCACGCCGATGCCGCGCCGCCGGGACGCGCTGCTGGCGCTTTCCGAGTTCGCCCTCGCGGCCGAGCGGATCGCCCTGGCGCACGCCCCCTCGGCGGTGGCGACGATCGGCGAGGCCCAGATCCTGGCGCCGTCCCGCAACGTCGTGCCGGGCCGCGTCGCCTTCACGGTCGACGTCCGCGATCCCAGCTCGTCGACGCTCGACGCCATGGAGGCGCGCCTCAACGAGGCGGCGACCGAGATCGCCAAGCGCCGCCGGCTGGAGATCGCGCTCACCCGGATCTGGCGCAAGGAGCCGGTGCCGTTCGATCCCGCCATCGTGGCCGCGGTCGATGAGGCGGCCCAAAGCCTCGGGCATGCGCGGCGCCGGATCATCTCGGGGGCCGGGCACGACGCCTGCAACCTCGCCGCCAAGGTGCCGACCGCGATGATCTTCGTGCCGTGCAAGGACGGCGTGAGCCACAACGAATCGGAATCCGCCACCCCGGGCGACTGCGCGGCCGGCGCGGACGTGCTGCTGCAGACGGTGCTCCGCCTCGCCAACGCACCCCGGACGGAACTGCCCGCGCGATGATCTTCGCCCCGCGCATCCAGGAGCGCCTCGACGCGCTGGCGGCGATCACCGCCGAGCCGGGCGCGATCACGCGCTTCTACCTCACCCCCGAGCAGGCCCGGGCCGAAGCCCTGGTTGCGGGCTGGATGCGCGAGGCCGGCATGAGCGTGCGGCACGACGCCGTCGGCAACCTGATCGGCCGCCTGGAAGGGTCGGAACCGGGCGGGCCGGCGCTGGTCATCGGATCGCATCTCGACACGGTCCGCAACGCCGGCCGTTACGACGGGCCCCTCGGCGTGATCACCGGGATCGCTTGCGTCGAGGCGCTGGCCCGCGATGGGATCCGCCTGCCGCACGCCCTGGAGGTGGTGGCCTTCGCCGACGAGGAGGGTGTGCGCTTCGCGGCCACGCTCACGGGGAGCAATGCCTTCGCCGGCCGCCTCAACCCGGCGGCGCTTCGCGCGACCGATGCGGACGGGACCACGGTCGCGGCAGCGATGCGGGCTTACGGCCTCGACCCCACGGCAACCGCCTCTGCGGCGCGCCGGCCGGACGAAATCCTGGGCTACCTGGAACTGCATATCGAGCAGGGTCCGATGCTCGAGAAGGCCGGCCTGCCGGTGGGCGTCGTGACGGCGATCTCGGGTGCCAGCCGCCTGGAATTCACCCTGACCGGCGAGGCCGGCCATGCCGGCACCGTCGCTATGAACGAGCGGCGCGATGCCCTCGCGGGTGCCGCGGAATGCGTGCTCGCCATCGAGGCGCGCTGCTGCGACGAGGCGCATCTCGTCGGCACCGTCGGCCGGATGCACGTCCATCCCGGGGTAGGGAACACGATCGCCGGCTTGGTGCGCTTCTCCCTCGATCTGCGCGCGCCCGACGATGCCCAGCGCCTTGCCGCGCTCGCCGACATCCGAGCCGCGTGCATGGAGATCGTGGAGCGCCGCCGGCTCGATCTCGGCGTCGAACCGATGCACGAGGCCGCGGCGGTGCCGTGCGATCCCGGGCTGACCACCCTGATCCGGGATGCGATCATCGCCGAAGGCCTGACCGTCCTCGCCCTCCCGAGCGGCGCCGGCCATGACGGCATGGCGGTGGCGGCGATCGCGCCGGTCGCCATGGTGTTCGTGCGCTGCCGGGGCGGCATCAGCCACAACCCGGCGGAATTCGCGAGCCTCCACGACATCGAGGCTGGGGCGCGGGTGCTGTTCAGGGCGATCAACGGTTTCGGGTTGGGGCGCAGGCTCTGAGCGGACCGGGTGTACGCCACCAAAAAATCCCGTACAGACGCGCCATGAGCGCGCGATCCTATCGCGACGCCAGGGGCCGGCCGCTGATCGCGGTGACGGGCATCGGCGTCGTCTCCTCCCTCGGACAGGGCCAGGCCGATACCTGGGCGGCCATGAGCGCCGGCCGGTCCGGCATCCATGCCATCGCGCGGTTCTCGACCGAGGGCTTGCGCACGCGCATCGCCGGCACGGTGGATTTCCTCGATACCGAGCCGCTGGTGGCGCCGCTCCTGTCCGAGCGCTTCGCCGCGGAGGCCGCCGAGGAGGCGGTCGCGCAGGCCGGGATCGGCGCGAAGGTTGATTTCCCGGGGGCGCTGTTCATCGCGGTCCCGCCGGTGGAGATGGAATGGCCGCAGCGGCAGGCTTTAGCCGAGGCCGCGGGCGGCGATGGCGACGTCGATTATGCCGGCCTGCTCCGGGCCGCCGCGACCCGGCGCTTCGACGCCTGGCACGACCTGTTCATCTTCGGCACCGTGGCCGACCGCATCGCCGAAAGGTTCGGCACCAAGGGCTCGCCGATCTCGCTCTCCACCGCCTGTTCGTCGGGCGCCACGGCGATCCAGCTCGGCGTCGAGGCGATTCGCCGGGGCGAGACCGCGGCGGCGCTCTGCATCGGCACCGACGGCTCGGTGAACCCGGAATCGCTGATCCGGTTCTCGCTGCTCTCGGCGCTCTCCACCCGCAACGACGTGCCGGAAGAAGCCTCGAAGCCGTTCTCGAAGGATCGGGACGGCTTCGTGATGGGCGAGGGCGCGGCCGCCCTGGTCCTCGAAGATGCCGAGGCTGCGGTCGGTCGAGGAGCAAAAATCCTCGGCTACGTGCTCGGCTGCGGCGAGAAGGGCGACGGCTTCCACCGCACCCGCTCCAGCCCCGACGGGGCGCCGGTCATCGCGGCGATCCGGGCCAGCCTGGACGATGCCGGGCTCGGCCCCGAGGCGATCGACACGGTGAACGCCCACGGCACCTCGACCCCGGAGAACGACAAGATGGAGGCCTTGGGGCTCGCCGCGGTGTTCGGCGACCGGGCGCCGTCCCTGCCGGTGACCTCCAACAAGTCGATGATCGGGCACACGCTCACGGCGGCCGGCGCCATCGAGGCGGCGGTTTCGCTTCTGACGATCCGCCACGGCCGCATCCCGCCGACCATCAACCACCGGGTGCCGGACCCGGCGATCGGCCTCGACGTGGTCGAGACCGCCCGGGACCTGCCGGTCCGCACCGTGCTGTCGAATTCCTTCGGGTTCGGCGGCCAGAACACCTGCCTGGTGTTCGGGGCGGAGCCGGCGTGAGCGCCGCCCGCCGCGTCCTCGTCACCGGTGGCGCCTCGGGCGTCGGCGCGGCGATCGTCCGCGCGCTGGCCGGCGCCGGCCACGCGGTCGACTTCACCTACCGCGCCTCGGGGGAGGCCGCCGAGGCGCTGCTCGCCGAATTACGCGCCGCCCATCCCGAGCGCGCCTTCACCGGGCACGCCCTGGACCTCGCCGACAAGGCCGCCCTCGACGCGTTCTGCGCGGTGGCCGAGGAATCCGGCTATCACGGCCTCGTCCACAATGCCGGCCAGCCGAGCGACGCCCTCGCGGCGATGTTCGACCAGGACAAGGCCGAGGCGGCCATGCAGGTCAACTTCTTCGCGCTGACCCGTCTGGCCAAGGCGCTGGTCCGCCCGATGACCCAGGCGCGGTCGGGCCGCATCATCGCCATCGGCTCGGTCGCGGCGCTCCGCGGCAATGCCGGCAACGCCGCCTACGCGGCGACCAAGGGCGCGCTGATCGCCTATTGCCGGACCCTCGCGATCGAGACCGCCAAGCGCGGGGTCACGGTCAACGTCATCGCCCCAGGCTTCGTCGACACCGCCATGATGGCGCGCTACGCCGCCCACCGGGCCGGGATGGAGCGCCAGATCCCCGCCGGCCGGTTCGCCCAGCCCGAGGATGTCGCCGCGCTCGCCGCCTTCCTGATGGGTGATGCCGCCGCCTACATCACCGGGACGGTGCTGCCGGTCGATGGCGGCCTCACCGCGATGATGGGCGTCCACCGCACCTGATTTTTTTTGTGTTTGCGTGTCTCCGTCGGAGGCTCACGGCTCTCGTGGCTGCCGTGATAAGTCCGAAGACCGGACTTCCCCACACACGCGCCCTGCTTGAGCGACCTGCCGATGCGCGCCCGCCTCATCGTTCTCGCCGGATTCTGCTTCGTGGCGCCCCTCGTCCCGGGCGGCGCCGGCGCCGAACCGGAAGCCTACCGGATCTCCGGGCTGCCCCCCGGCGAGCCGCTCTCGATCCGCGCCGAGCCGGATGCCGCGTCCGAGCAGGTCGGCGAGATCCGCACCCGCGCCCTGGTCTTCGGCTGCACCAACGACACGCCGAGCCGGACCACGTGGTGCCGGGTCAAGGCCGGACGCGCCGTGGGTTGGGCGCGGCGGCGCTATCTGGCGCCGGAATGATGAGAGACAGCATGAAAGCCCTCCAGCTATTCGGCGACCGCGATCTGCGCCTGACCGAGGTCGAGGCCCCCGCCGCCCCGGGTCCGGGCGAGGTGCAGATCCGCATCCGCGCGGTCGGCCTCAACTTCATCGACGTCTGGGGCTTTCGCGGCATGGCCTTCGCCAAGCGCAAGATGCCGCTGATCGTCGGCGCCGAGGCGTCGGGCGTGGTCGAGTCGGTCGGCGCGGATGTCGCGAACGTAGCCGTCGGCGACCAGGTCGTGCCCTACGGGGCGATGACCTGCGGCCAGTGCCGGGCCTGCCGCGAGGGCCGCGACAACCTCTGTGAAGACGTATCCGGCGTGATGGGCTTCCACATCGACGGCTTCGCCCGCGAACTGGTCAACATACCGGCCCGCTTGGTGGTGAAGGTGCCGGACGGGGTCAGCGATACTGACGCGGCCTGCGCCGGCATCGCCTTCGGCACGGTTCAGCACATGCTGTTCGACAACGCCCGGCTGGAGCCCGGCGAGAGCGTGCTGGTCCATGCCGGCGGCTCCGGCATCGGCACCGCGGCGATCCGCATGGCCAAGGCGATCGGCTGCACCGTCTACACGACGGTCGGCGACGACGAGAAGGGTCGCAAGGCGGCGGAACTCGGCGCCGATCACGTCATCAATTACCGGACCGAGCGGTTCGAGGGCGAGGTCCGGCGGTTGACGAAGCGCAAGGGCGTCGACGTGGTGTTCGAGCATGTCGGCGCCGATACCTGGAACGGCTCGCTGCTCTGCCTGAAGCGCGGCGGTCGGCTGGTGACCTGCGGGTCGACCTCCGGCGTCTCGGCGACCATGAACTTGATGCAATTGTTCCAGCAGCAATACCGCATCACCGGCTCGTTCGGCTGCGCACTGGCGAATATCGGCCAAGCCCTCGACAAGATGGCCCAGGGCATCCGCCCGGTGGTGGACACCGTCTACCCGCTCGGCGACTTCGCGCAGGGGCTGGAGCGGCTCGAATCCCGCAAGGTCTTCGGGAAAATCCTCGTCAGCCTCTGACGCCTGATGCATCGTCCCGGCCGCCCGCGGCCGCCCTTCGGGACGATGTGCTATCGCACCGCGCGGGACATCGGATAAGCTTCGCCTTACACGCGAACTGCCGGGCCTGCCCGCATCGTGCCCGGGAATCCAACGTGCTGCGCCTCGCCCTCATCCTCAGACGATCCTTCCCGCGGCTCGCGGGCTTCGCCATGATCCCGCTGATCCGCTCCCTGGTCTGGCTGGCGCGCGCCCTTGGGCCGGATCGCTCGACGGCGTTCGGGGCCGCGCTCCTGCGCACGATCGGGCCGATGCTGCCAGCCCACCGCACCGCCATGGCGAACCTGCGCGCCGCGTTCCCGGAGATGCCGGAGGCGGAGCGGAAGCGGATCGCCCTGGAAGCCTGGGACAATCTCGGGCGGACCGGCGCCGAATACGCCCATCTCGATTCGCTGTTCGACTTCGATCCCGATGCCACCGGTCCGATGCGCACGGAGGTTGCGGGCATCGACCACTTCGCCACCCTGCGCGACGACGGCCAGCCGGGGCTGATTTTTTCCGCTCATCTCGGCAATTGGGAACTCCCGGCGATCTGCGCGGCCCGGTTCGGCCTGGACGCCACGGCCGTGTTCCGGCCCCCGAACAACCCCGCCGCCGCCCGGCTCGTCCAGGAAGTCCGCCGACGCTCTATGGGAGGCCTCGCGGCCTCGACCCCGGGCGCCGTCTTCGCCATGCGCGACGTGGTCGAGAATGGCGGCCATCTCGGGCAGTTGATCGACCAGCATTTCACCCGCGGCGTCGTGGTCGACTTCATGGGCCGGCCGTGCCTGGCCAACCCGCTGCTGGCCAAGCTCGCTCGGCACTACGATTGCCCGGTTCATGGCGTTCGGGTGGTGCGCCTGCCGGAGGGCCGGTTCCGTCTGGAGCTGACCCCGCCCCTGGACCTGCCGCGCAATGCCGATGGGGTGATCGATGTCACCGGCGCCATGCAGGCGATGACCGCCGTGGTCGAGGGCTGGGTGCGCGAGAATCCGGGTCAATGGCTGTGGATGCATCGCCGCTGGCGCCCGGACATGTTGCCTAAAGCGAGAGGTCTTCGGAATACGTCGCAACCGATGGTAGAAAACCCTCAAGCCAACGTGATTTCCCAGACGGCATGCCAGACGCTCTGATGGCGCGATGACCCATCGGCCCCGCGCCCAGACCCGGTTCGGTGTAACCCGCGCGCTCTGCGCGGCCGGGCTTGTCTGCGCGGTCTCGGCGTCCGCCCAGGCGCGGGCGGAACCGGTCCGCGCCGTGGTCGAGCTGTTTACCAGCCAGGGTTGTGGCGCCTGCCGGAGCGCCGATCCGATCATCCGCGACCTGGCCCGCCAGCCCGGCGTGGTCGCGCTGACCCTGCCGGTGACCTACTGGGATTATCTCGGCTGGAAGGACACCCTGGCGCTGCGGCCGTTCACTGAGCGTCAGCGCGCCTATGCCCGGGTCCGCGGCGCCCGGCAGGTCTTCACCCCGCAGGTCGTAGTCGACGGCAGCGGCTTCGCCGTGGGCTCGGACCGCGCCGCCCTCGAACGGCTGATGCGCGAGGCGACGCAGCACGGCGGCTTGCCGATCCCGGTCCGCGGCGAGATCCACGGCGACCGCATTGCGGTCGAGGTCGGCGCCGCGCCGGAACTCAAGGCCGAGACGCGCGGCGATGTCTGGCTGGTGCCGGTGCTGCGCAGCCGGGCCATCGCGATCCAGGGCGGCGAAAATGGCGGCCGGACGGCCACCTACGTCAACGTCGTGCGCGGCATGCAGCGTCTCGGCGCCTGGACCGGCCAGCCGACGCGATTCGACGTGCCCTGCACCCTGGCGGAGATCGCCGACGCCGACAGCTGGGTGATCCTGGTCCAGGGTGCTGCAGAGGGCAGGCCGGGCCGCATCCTCGGCGCTGCCAAGGGCCCAGGCCTGTAGGGCTTCCGAATATCGCAGGCTGATCGGGTCGATCGGGCGCCGGCCCTGCTGGCGACGGCGCTCTTCCGAGGCTCGTGCCAGGGCGCCGAGCTTCGCATCCAGCCGCTCGGAGGATCGGCCGACGAGCCCGATGGTCCCGTCGAGGAGCCGGCTGGTCAGGGTAACCGCGCCGGTCAAGCCGCCGACCACGACGATTTTCGTGATGCGGCCGATCCAGTTGAAGATGCGCATTGTCGGTTTCGAGCTTTCGGAGAGTCGGCGCCTGCTGCGCCGGTCCAGCCTCAGATAGAGCGGACCGATCGACGCCCGATGCGACCGAAGGCGGCGTCGCCCGCCGCGGATCGGACGGAACCGTCCTGCAGGACGGCCTCATCCGGGCATGCCTGTCGGCTCCGTCGGTCCGACGCGCCGCGGATACGGTGCGCGCGGTCGCGAACCACCGCGGCGGCAGGCTCGTTGCATGCGTGAGGCCGTCCGCCGTACCGTGCGGGTGCCTGTCACCGAGTGTCGGCCATGCGGCGACGCCATCTACTGTCCGGGATGCTCGCCGCGCTGTCGCTGGCAGGCCGGCGGGCCGCCGCCGCCGAGACCGGAGTCGACGTTCTCCTCGTGCTCGCGGTCGATGTCTCGCTGAGCATCAGCGCGGCGCGATTCGACTTGGAACGGCAGGGCTACGCCCAAGCCTTCGGCAATCCGCTCGTCCTGCGGGCGATCGCCGAGGGCAAGCGCGGGCGCATCGCGGTGGCGTTGTTCGACTGGGCGGGCCCCGGGGAGCAGCAGGTCGCGGTCGACTGGATGATCATTGCCTCGGCCGCCGACGCGACCGCCTTCGCGCGCAGACTCGGCGCGGTGACGCGCCCGTTCTACGGCCGGACCGCCATCGGGTCCGCGATCGGCTTCGCCTCCATGCTGCTCGACCGGTCGCCCTACCGCGCCGAACGGACGGTCATCGACATCTCCGGCGACGGGACCAGCAATTCCGGCCGCGCGATCGCCGAGGCCCGGGACGCCGCCGTGGCCTTGGGCACCACCGTCAACGGCATCGTCATCCTCACCGACCCCGCCGGGATGCCGGGCTACCTGAAGGAGCACACCAATCCCCCCGACGGGCTCGCCGCCTATTACCGGGAGACCGTGATCGGCGGCGAAGGGGCGTTCGTCATGACGGCGGAGAGCTTCGAGGCCTTCGGCCGGGCGCTAATCGCCAAGCTGGTCCGCGAGATTTCTTGAGACCATCCGCCGACATCGGGTCTCTTGCGTCACCCGCGATGCTCGCGCTGTCCGGGTCGGCGCGTTAGGTTCTTGAAGCACGCGCCCAACGAGGCGCGGCCCAGGGAGGAACCACGATGCCGATCACGGCCGACCTGCTGTCCGCCTATCCCGTCATCGCCCTGCGGCCGGACGACGGCGTGGTGGTCGCGCGGACCGCCATCGAGCCCGGCACGCCGGTGGCCCCGGGCGTCGCCGCCGCCGAGCGGATCCCGCCCGGCCACAAGGTCGCGGTCCGCCCGCATCGCTCCGGCGAGGCGGTGACCAAGTACGGCCAGATCATCGGCTTCGCCAAGGACGACATCGCCGCCGGCCGGCACGTCCATGTCCACAATCTCGGCATGGGCGAGTTCGCCCGCGACTACGCCTTCGGGGTCGATGCCCGCCCCACTCGGCTGATCACGCCGCCGGCGACCTTCCAGGGTATTCGCCGCCCGGACGGGCGGGTGGCAACGCGCAACTATGTCGGCATCCTCACCTCGGTGAATTGCAGCGCCCACGTCGCCGACCTGATCGCCGACGCGTTCCGGCGCCATCCGATCCTCGGCCTCGATCCGCTCGCCCCCTATCCGAATGTCGACGGCGTGGTCGCGCTGACCCACAAGACCGGCTGCGGCATGGCGATGGGCGAGCCGCTGAAGCTTTTGCGCCGGACGCTCGCGGGCTATGCCCGGCACGTCAACTTCTCGCACATCGTGATGATCGGGCTCGGCTGCGAAGTGAACCAGATCGGCGCCTTCCTGGAGGAGCAGGGCCTGGGCGACCGCATCCGCAGCATGAACATCCAGACGCTGGGCGGCACTCGCAAGACCGTCGAGGCCGGCATCGCATTCGTGAGCGGCATCCTGGCCGAGGCCAACGTGGTCCGCCGGGAGACTGTGCCGGCGAGCGAATTGATCGTCGCCCTGCAATGCGGCGGATCGGACGGCTATTCCGGCGTCTCGGCCAACCCGGCACTCGGGATCGCCAGCGACCGCGTGGTCGAGAACGGCGGCACTGTGATCCTGTCGGAAACGACCGAGACCTACGGGGCCGAGCACCTGTTCACCCGGCGGGCGGTGAGCCCGCAGGTCGGCCAGAAGCTCGTCGACCTGATGCGCTGGTGGGAAGACTACACCCGCCGGGAAGGCTCGGAGATCGACGCCAACCCGTCCCCCGGCAACAAGGCCGGGGGCCTCACCACGATCCTGGAGAAGTCGCTCGGCGCCATGGCCAAGGCCGGCAGCACCAACCTGGTCGACGTGGTGCGCTACGCCGATCCCGTCACCGCCAAGGGCTTCGTGTTCATGGACACCCCCGGCTACGACCCGGTCTCGGCGACCGGGCAGGTAGCCGGCGGGGCGAACCTCGTGTGCTTCACCACCGGGCGCGGCAGCGTTTTCGGCTGCAAGCCGTCGCCGTCGATCAAGATCGCCACCAACTCGGCGATGTTCCGGCGGCTGGAAGAGGACATGGACGTCAATTGCGGCACCATCCTCGACGGTGAAGAGAGCGTCGAGCAGGCGGGCCAACGGATCTTCGAGCTGATCCTGCGGGTCGCGAGCGGCGAGCGGACCAAGAGCGAGCAGTTCGATTTCGGCTCGTCGGAATTCGCGCCGTGGCAGTTGGGCGCGACCGTGTGAGCCCGTTGCGATCGCGCAGCGTTTGATGCCTTCGAACGCCGCTCCCCGTCATTGCGAGCGCAGCGAAGCAACCTAGGGACACGCCACATTTGGAGATCGCGCGCAGCCCTGGGTT
This sequence comes from Methylobacterium sp. E-066, assembly GCF_022829635.1. Lineage (GTDB taxonomy): Bacteria > Pseudomonadota > Alphaproteobacteria > Rhizobiales > Beijerinckiaceae > Methylobacterium. The sequence continues at coordinate 44,155 of NZ_JAKSYO010000106.1, read as the reverse complement.
GCTTCGCTGTGCTCGCAATGACGGGAGGATCAGAGATCCGTCCGCACCACGTTCGGAAACCCCATGATGAAATCCGGCCCGAAGGCGGTGACCGGGGTGTGGAACCCCGCTGCCACCGCGCCCGCGGCCACGCGCCGGGCGGATTCCAGAGCGGTCAGGACCGTCAGGGTGTAGCCCTCGGGGGTCTCCATGCGGCTCGCCGCATGGTTGCCGTTCCCGTCCCAGGCCTCGGCCAGGAAGGTGCTGCGCGCCGTCGCCCGCGCCCTCTCGGAGGGGCCCGGCGGCAGCCGGTCGATGCCGCGGTTGATCAGGCGCTGCGCCGTCGGGCCGGCGATGATCCGGCGCAGGCCGGACGGCAGGCCCGCGGCTGCGGCCATGGCCGGGAAGGCCTCGAAATAGACCTCGATGTTGGGCACTCGCGTCGAGTACCACGCGCTCGAGACGTCGCCCCAGCCCAGCCCCACGGTGCGCCGGGCGCCGCGGCCGAAATCGGCGCTGCCGCGGGGCGGTCTCGGCAATTCGACGATGCGGCCGTCCCGGCGGACCCGCGTCCCCCAGGCGATGCCCTCGACCATGGTGCGGGCGGTCCCCCGGCTGAAGCCGCCGAAACCACCGATGGAGACACGCAGATGCGTGGCGCCGGGCAGCCGGTTCGCCACTTGGGCGGCGAGGCAATCGCTCGGCACCACGTCGAACCCGGCTGCCGGGAGAAGGACGATGCCGGCGGCCTTCGCCTCGGCATCCCGGGCGGCGAGCGATTCCAGCACGTCGATCTCGCCGGTGATGTCGATGTAATGCGTCCCCGCGGCGAGGCAGGCCTCGGCCATGGGGCGGGCCGTCTTCGAGAACGGTCCGGCCGCGTGGATCACCGCGGCGATGCCGGCGAGCATGTCGCGCAGGCGACTTGGATCGTCGAGGGGCGCGGCGCGCCAGTCGAGCCCAAGCCGGGCGGCGAGCGGCCGGAGCTTGCCGGAGTCGCGCCCGGCCAGGATCGGGCGCAGGCCCTGCGCGACGGCGTGTTCGGCGAGCAGCGTGCCGGTGTAGCCGGTGGCGCCATAGATCAGGATCGCGGTCATGGCCGTCCCTGTACCATGGCGAGCGGCCGCCTCGGCAGGGAAGACCTCCCACGGGCGGTCGATGCGGCGACGCAGGCCAGGTGTTCGGAAGCCCGGTTTCCAGTGCGGATAGTCGTTCGGACGTCGATCTGATGCGGACGCCGATGCTGCCCGCCACGCCTGCGCTCGCCGAACAATGTTCGTCCCAGCGCAAACCCTGTGCGGCCTATCCGATGTGCGCTCGAAGACATGGCGATCTCCACCAATCCGTTAGATCGGCATTCACGCGACAGGTTGAGCACCGCGAGAGCGGTCCCTGTTCGGGATCTCACTTGGGTTTAGCGGTCAAAGTCGCCGCGGACGGGGCGCGCGGGATGCGTGGGAGCGATCGATGAAGGCACGTCTTCGGCTTGCGGCGTTCGGAGCCCTGCTCGTCGCCACCGGTGTACCGGCGAAGGCCGCCGACCGGATCGTGCAGGTGCAGCCGGCTCAAGCTGGACCGAACATCGATGCCTTTCCGCAGATCGTCGATCCGGTCGACGATGCGGAGCGGCGGATCAACGCCGCCGTTAAGCGCCTCGACGCCCAGGTCCGCAAGGCGGCGAAGAGCTGCAAGGCCGAGGGCGGCGCGCAGAGTTCCTGGGAGCGGAGCGTCCGCGCGGCGATGCGTGGTCCCCGGTTCCTCAGCTTTGAGATTCACGACAGCACGTTCTGCGGCGGTGCCCATCCGAACACCGGCACGACGGCGATCGTCTACGATCTCACCACCGGCACGCCGGTGGATTGGACGACGCTGCTGCCACCCGCGCTGACCGGCAAGGTCGCGCTGGCGACCCAGGCCGACGAGACCAAGATGGTGACCCTGTCGTCCGAGCGGCTGCACGCCCTTTACCTCCAGGCCTACCGCCCCAAGACGGGAAAGCCGAAGGTCGATGAGGACGACAAAGCGTGTCGGGAGGCAGTGACGGAGACCTACTCCGGCGAACCGCCCGCCATGACGGTATGGCCCGACGCCGAGGCGGGCGGGCTCGCGGTCCAATTCGATCTGGCCCACGTGGTCCAGGCCTGCGCCGACACGGTGGTCATCCCCACCGCAACGCTGCGCCGCGAAGGCGCTCAGGCTGTCCTCACCGACGCGATGGACGCCGCGCATGCCAAGCGTCCGTAGGACGCGCCTCCGGCTGGGCGGTGCCGAATGCGACCTCAGATCCGGCGGACAAGGCCTGAACAAGAGCGGCGGACGATGTAGCCTGGGGTGACGGTGTGAGTCGTCGCGCAACCCCGAGAGGCGCCCCATGTCCGGATCCGGCCATCCCGATCGATCTGCAGACGCCGAAGCCCATCCGTTCGCGGCCTTCGCGGACGAGGTCGCCACCCTGTCGCCCCTGCGGGCTGCGATGGTCGCGGCTTGTCGGCGGCCCGAGCCGGATTGCATCGCGCCGCTCCTCGATCGCGCGCGCCTGTCGCCCGAGGCGGCCACGCGTGTCGCACAGACGGCTCGGCACCTGGTCGAGGCCCTGCGCCGCCAGACCCGGCACGGCGGCGTCGAGGGGTTGATCCACGAATACGCTCTGTCGAGCCAGGAGGGCGTAGCGCTGATGTGCCTGGCGGAAGCGCTGCTGCGCATCCCCGATGCCGCCACCCGCGACGCGCTGATCCGGGACAAGCTCGCCGGCGGCGATTGGGCCGCGCATCTCGGCCACAGCCCGTCGCCCTTCGTGAACGCGGCGACCTGGGGCCTGCTGGTCACCGGCCGCTTGGCCGCGACGCGCAGCGAGGCCGGTCTGTCGGCGGCGCTCACCCGGCTGATCGGGCGCGGCGGCGAGCCGCTGATCCGCAAGGCGGTCGATCTCGCCATGCGGCTGATGGGCGAGCAGTTCGTCACCGGGCGCGACATCACGGAGGCCCTGCGCAACGCGAAGCGCATGGAGGCGAAGGGCTTCACCTACTCCTACGACATGCTCGGCGAAGCGGCTTTCACCGCCGAGGATGCGCAGCGGTATCTGCAATCCTACGAAGAGGCGATCCAGGCGATCGGCGGAGCCTCGGCGAGGCGCGGCATCCTCCGGGGGCCGGGCATCTCGATCAAGCTCTCGGCGCTCCATCCCCGCTACACCCGGTCCCAGCGCGGGCGCGTGATGGCCGAGTTGGCGCCCCGGGTCCGGGACTTGGCGCGCCTCGCCCGGCGCTACGAGATCGGCCTCAACATCGACGCCGAGGAGGCCGATCGTCTCGACCTGTCCCTCGACATCCTCGAAACCCTGGCCTTCGACCCGGATCTCGCCGGCTGGGACGGGCTCGGCTTCGTCGTGCAGGCCTACGGCAAGCGCTGCCCGTTCGCGATCGACGTGCTCGTCGACCTCGCCCGCCGCAGCCGACGCCGGCTGATGGTCCGCCTGGTGAAGGGGGCCTACTGGGACAGTGAGATCAAGCGCGCGCAGGTGGACGGGCTCGCGGACTTCCCGGTCTTCACCCGCAAGCTGCACACCGACGTGTCCTACCTCGCCTGCGCGCGCCAGCTGCTCGCCGCGCCCGATGCAGTGTTCCCGCAATTCGCCACTCACAACGCGCAGACGCTTGCCAGCATCGTCGAGATGGCGGGGCCGGATTTTTCCCTCGGCCAGTACGAGTTCCAGTGCCTGCACGGGATGGGCGAGCCGCTCTACGAGGCGGTGGTCGGGCCGGATAAGCTCGACAGGCCGTGCCGGATCTACGCGCCGGTCGGCACCCACGAGACCCTGCTGGCCTATCTGGTCCGCCGGCTCCTGGAGAACGGCGCCAACAGCTCCTTCGTGAACCGGGTCAGCGACGCCGCCGTACCCGTGGAATCGCTGATTGCCGATCCGGTGGCGGCGGTCGAAGCGATGCCGGTTCCGGGCGCACCGCATGAGCGGATCAAGCTGCCGCGCGACCTCTACGGTCCGGCCCGGGCCAATGCCGCGGGCCTCGACCTCGCCGACGAGGTGGTCCTTGCGCGGCTCGCCGAACATCTGGGCGAGAGCGGCCGGGCCGTGTGGCGGGCCGTCCCATCCGGGGCCGATCCGCATTCGGCCGACACGCCGGTCCGCAATCCGGCCGATCATCGCGATGGGGTCGGCAGCGTCCGGGCCGCATCGCCCGCCGAGATCGAGGCTGCGCTCGCCCGCGCGGACGCTTCCGCCGAGACCTGGGGCGCGACCGCGCCCGAAGCCCGGGCCGCCTGCCTGCGCGCCGCCGCCGACGCCTTCGAGGCGCGGATGCCGGTGCTGATCGGGCTGATCGTGCGCGAGGCCGGAAAATCCTTCGCCAATGCCGTCGCAGAGATCCGCGAGGCCGTGGATTTCTTGCGCTACTACGCGACCGAGGCCGAGCGGACGCTGGACAGCACGCACGCGCCCCTCGGCCCGGTGGTCTGCATCGCGCCCTGGAATTTCCCACTGGCGATCTTCGTCGGGCAGGTCGCCGCCGCCCTGGCGGCTGGCAACCCGGTCCTGGCCAAGCCCGCCGCGGAGACGCCGCTGATCGCCGCGGAGGCGATCCGGGTGCTGCATGCGGCGGGTGTGCCGGAGGACGCGCTCCAATTCCTGCCCGGCCCGGGCGAGGTCGGCGCGGCGCTCGTCGGCGACGCGCGGGTGCAGGGGGTGATGTTCACCGGCTCGACCGCCGTCGCCAAGAGCATCCAGCGTAGCCTAGCCCAGCGCCTGACCCGCGACGGCGAGCCGGTCCCGCTCGTCGCCGAGACCGGCGGTCAGAATGCCATGGTGGTGGATTCCTCCGCGCTCGCCGAGCAGGTGGTCGGGGACGTGATCGCCTCGGCCTTCGATTCCGCCGGCCAGCGCTGCTCGGCCCTGCGCATCCTGTGCCTGCAGGAGGAAATCGCCGATCGCACCCTGGCGATGCTCAAGAGCGCCATGCGCGAGCTGGCCGTAGGCGATCCGCGCCGGCTCGCCGTCGATGTCGGTCCGGTCATCAGCCGGGCGGCGGCCGAGCGCATCGACGGGCATGTCGCCGCGATGCGGGCGCGCGGGTTTGCAGTCCACCAAGTGCCGCTGCCGGACGCGGTGGCGTTCGGGACCTTCGTGCCGCCGACGCTGATCGAGATCGCCCGCATCGCCGACGTTGAACAAGAGGTGTTTGGGCCGGTGCTCCACGTCCTGCGCTACGCCCGCGCCGACCTGGACCGGCTGCTGACCGAGATCGACGCCACCGGCTACGGCCTGACCTTCGGCCTCCACACCCGTATCGACGAGACCGCCGACCGGGTTTTGGCCCGCATCGGCGCCGGCAACCGCTACGTGAACCGCAACGTCATCGGCGCCGTGGTCGGGGTGCAGCCCTTCGGCGGGTCCGGCCTATCGGGCACCGGCCCCAAGGCCGGCGGCCCGCTCTATCTCGGCCGCCTGCTGAAGCGGCCACCGGCCGCCGCCCTCGACGGGCTGGCAGACGACCAGGAACTGAGCCACCGCTACGCCGACTGGCTAAGGTCGCGGGGGCACGGCTCGCTGGCGGACCGGCTCGTTGCTGAACGTTTTCCCCATAGCGCCGAGGTCGAGCTGGCCGGGCCGGTCGGCGAGCGCAACCTCTACGCCCTGCATCCCCGCGGACGCGTGGCGGCCGTCGCGACGACGGAGACCGGGCTGTTCCTCCAGCTCGGAGCCATCCTGGCGACCGGCAACCACGCGGTGGTGATCGGCGCCGACGGCGTCCTCGATCCCCTGAGCGATTTGCCGGCCGACCTCGCTGTCCTGGTCACGTGGGTGCCCGACCTAAACCAGGCCGGCGACGTGCGGGCGGTGCTGTTTGAGGGCGACGCCGCGGCGTTGCAGACCCTGAACCGCACCTTGGCCGAGCGGCCCGGCTCAATCGTCCAGGTCCAGGGCCGCACGCCCGAGGTGCTCGCGGCCGGCGATCTCTACGCGCTGCCCGGCTTGATCGAAGAGCGCTCGACCGCGATCAACACCGCGGCCGCGGGCGGCAATGCCAGCCTGATGGCGATCGGCTGAGCGCTCAAGCCGATCGGCGCAGGTTCCAGAACAGCGGCAGGCCGGTCAGCATGCCCTCCAGGTCGCGCCGGTAGGCGGTGGGCTGGAAGTACTGGCCGCAGGGGATGTAGGCGCCGACCTCGAGCGCCCGGGCCTGGATCTTGGCCGCCAGCGCCTTCTGCCCGTCGAGATCTGGGGCCGCGAACCAAGCGCCGCGCAGCTCCTCCAGCGGCGCGTCGGTGAGCCAGCTCGGGACACCGGCACGGCCGTTGCCGCGGACCGCCAGATGATAGGCCGGCGAGATCATATCGAGGCCGCCCGAAAAAATGCCGAACATTGACCAGCCGCCCTGGTCCAGGGGCTTCGCGTTGAGGATCCGCTGATTGACCGTGCCCCAGTCGGTGGCGACGACGTCGAGATTCATGCCGAGCTTTCGGCAGAGGTCGGCCATCACCTCGCAGACCGCGTTGATCCGCGGCACGTCGGTGCCGGCGAGCAGCACGACCCGCTCGCCGTTGTAGCCGGCCGCCGCGAGGGCCTTCTTGGCGGCGGTGAGGTCGCGCGGGCCGGTGAGCACGCCCATGCCGGCCTCCGAGGCCATCGGGCCGCCGGCGGTGAAGATGCCGACCGGGCCGCGCCGGATCGCGGGATCGCTGCCCGCGACGGCATCCATCATCTCGGTCTGATCGACAGCCGACAGCAGCGCGTGGCAGATTTTTGGATTGTCGAAGGGCGGCAGGGTGTGGTTGAGGCGGATCTGGCCGATCAGTCCGGCACTCTCCACGAGCTCGACGCGCACGTCCTTCTGGCGCAGCAGGTCGGGCACGAGGTCGACCAGCGGCTGCTCCCACCAGTCGATCTCGCCGGAGCGCAGGGCGCCGGCCGCGGTGGCGCCGTCGGGGATCGTGCGCCACTCGACCCGGTCGAAATGCGCGATCCGCGGCCCGGCGGTGAAGCTCGCGCTGCCATCCGGGCGCGGCCGGTACTCCTCGAACTTGCGGTAGACGTTGAGCGAGCCCGGCACCCGCTCGGCGGCCTCGTAGCGGTAGGGGCCGCTACCAACGATCTCAGAGACCGCCTGGGTGGCGGGCGTGGCGCTCAGCCGTTCGGGCATGATCACCGGCAGGTAGGAGGTCGGCTTCGCCAGAGCGTCCGGCAGCAGCGGGAACGGCCGCTTGAGCCGGAATTGCACCGTCGTGTCGGATGGTGCGGACAGCTCGTCCACCGTGGCGAACAGGGCGCCGCCAAAGGCATCGCGCACGGACCAGCGCTTGAGGCTCGCCACCACGTCGCGGGCGAGGACCGGCGTGCCGTCATGGAAGCGCAGGCCGTCCCGCAGGGTCAGGCGCCAGGTCAGCCCGTCCGGCGACACATCGTGGCCCGCCACCATCTGCGGCTGGGCGCGGTAGGACGCGTCGAGACTATAGAGCGTGTCGAACACCATCAGCGCATGCGTGCGCGTGACGTAATTCGTGGTGATGATTGGGTCGAGGAGCGCCAGGTCGGCGTAGGGGACGAAGCGCAGCGTCGTCGCCGAGGCCGCCCGGACCAGGGCGGGTCGCGCCACGGCACCGGCGATCAGGGCGCCGGCGCCTCGCAGCAGGGTGCGTCGCTTCATTCCGTCGTCCCGCTCTCGTATCCAGGAGTCGCCGACGCTGTCGCGCGGCCCACCACGGCTGCAAAGCCTACGCCAGCAACCGGCCGAGAAACGTTCTTGAGACGAGAAGGCCGGTCCGACCTGGCGCCGGACAGGCCGAAGGGCGGCGCCGCTCGCGACGGGTCAACGTGACCCCAATCGCCGAAAAAATCAGGCGGCGCGGGACCAGCGGATGTCGCCCAGGCTCTCGCGGAAGGCGAAGCGGGCGAGGTGGTCGGCGACCACGTTCTCGAGACGGGTGAGGTTCACCGGGTCGGCGCTGTCGATGCGCATCACCAGGGCGTCGGGCTCGGCGTCGAAGGTGCAGACGCGGTCCTCGCCGAACGGCACGGTGCCGTGCTCGGGGGTCGCCTCGACCTTGAACTTGTGGCTCCAGTGCCGGCACAGCTGCTGCAGGTAGCGGCTAGCCTCGGTGGTCTGCACGCGGGCCTGGGAGGTAGGCATTCCGTCGGTCTCCAGAAAAAGGAAAGGCTGTCTGTCGGTGGACGGCTCATCACTGATCTCGCACATGCGAGATGAATGGTTCCTGAGCAAAGACCATGCCTGTGCGGGGGCGGGTGTCCCCGATCTCTGCAATGAGGGTCGGCCCGAAGCGTTAGCAGTCGCTTAACGCACAGTCCGGCGGCGACGAACCGTGCCGTTGCGGCCACTCCTGCACCCGCCGCCGTGCCGAATTATGGCGCGCCGCACAAATTTCGGGGTCTCATGCCGAGATGTGATCGCCGGTGTCCGAAGGCGATGCGGCACACACGGCACGAACTGGATGCCTGGTGGCTGCCCTCAAAGGCAGTACCGAAAGCGACGTGATCACGCCTCGCCGGACCGCCGAGACCCCTGGGCGACATAGGCGAACCGCGGGTTCGGCCACCCGCTCTGCATCAACACGTGGTGACACGCGTCCGCCCAGGCCCGTGACAGTGCGGCCGCGACGACGGTACGGCCATGCCCACACCATCGAAGCTCGGAATGTGTGACCACGTTTTTCAAAAACCCGTGGCGGCGCCCGCCGCGCAGCAGGTTCGGTGCGACGATGTGCGTGCAGGTGGCCGCGAGGCGGTCGTGATCATCGGACACAAAGACGGGGACACGCGGTTGCGCCATCGTCTCCCGCCAGGTGCGCTCGGCCTGCTCATCGGATTCGGCGGCACGGCTGATTTCGGACGCTGCGAACAGAGCCGGGAGGGAGGACCGACTGGGGCACGAACCGGTCGGGCGGTGTACATTCCGCATCTTTGATTGGCAGCGGTGTGTCGGCAACGGGTGGATTTCCGCTGGTCCGCTTTGAGGCGGCAATGCATGAACGCAGACGTCGTTTTGGCTTCCTCTTTTAAACCCGAGCAGTCATTCGGTAGTCTGGGCTGACTTGTTCAAAAAACGACGGCTCATTTGGGAAATTTAGGACCGGGAACAACCGATGGCAACAGATTGATCTTGATGAGTTAGTCGAGCGCGCCCGGGTAAAAGAGATTGAATACGCTCAAATTAATATGAAATATGTCAGAGTCATCGACAGCTCGGCCCAAAATTGACGCATAGCTATTGACTCGCCATCAAACTGCCGTAGCAATAAATGCTTTTGTATTCCGAAGTCGGTTTGTCGCAGAGTATTATTTTTGATCTTGCCGAGCGTGAATATTAATTTATGGCAAGAAATTTGCAAAGTGAGTTAATACATAGCTGTTTCCAGCTTTAAAAACTTGGTGCCCCATGGACGTCGCTCGAAAGATTGTGATTGTTGCAAAAAAGATTATTCACAGAATTTTGCAGTGGCCCTCCAAGACAGTCCATAGCATTTATTCAATAGGACCGATCAAAAACAAAAGAGATCGACACAGAATCGATCTTGTTCAACACCATAGCCAAAATTTATCAGTATTAAATACCGATGAGACACTGCTTGCTGAAGGTTTGGCCAGGCAAGGGTTTTGCACGACGAATTTAGAGATATTTGAAGCCTTTAGGTCAGAAAAATTTCAGACGGCGACGAATGACATCTATGACGTGATTGAGAAAAATTATCTTGAGACCGGGGAAAATATCGATATCGTGAAGTTGCTTGCCGCAAAGCCTTTATTATTGGATCAGTTTAAAACGATTTTCCGTGCCGGCCTTGATACTAAGCTGCTGAGAATCGTCGAACATTATCTGCGGCTTCCCGTGGGTTATGGCGGCGTCGATATATTTTTTACTGTAGCTGACGGGTTAGAAAGAGGCGCGAGAGCTTGGCATAAAGACAGTGAAGACAATCCAATGGTTAAGGTTGCCGTGTATCTCAATGATGTTGGTGAGAACGACGGTCCGCTAGAAATTCTCCATTTGCAGCACAACGCCCCTGTTTTTGAAAACTTACGAGGGTTTAGGCAGCAAAAATTGATCGATCTTCAAAACGAAGGCAAGATCAAATTCGAAATCACGTCCTTCACCGGACCGACAGGGACTGTAATACTCTGCGACACATTCAAGTATTTTCACAGAGGCAAACCTGCTGTAGGGCGAAATCGGCGAGCGTTATTTTTTAATTACTATGCCAATAAGCCTTTGACGCCGTATTTCTGCCCGAATCCGCCCTTCTCTGTTGATAGAATGAAAGATTTGGTCTCAGATCTATCCATAACACAGCAGGATGCGGCTTTGTGGCGCGAGAATTTAACAGGCTTCGATAAAATTGTTACGAAACGGAAGCCGTATCTAAATTTGCAGATTAACTCATGATAAATATTGCTTCAATTGCGCGGTATTTTTTGGCGAGATGTCTCTGATTTTTTGTAATGCTTGAAGCCAAGTGCCGGTGTTCTTGAAAATGTGATCGGTAAAGCATTGGATTGAGGAAACTATTAAACAACTAATGGAGTAATTTTAATAATCGTCGATATATTTTACTTCCCGGGAAATGAAGTCACATAGAGGTTTGCCGGATCAAGACGGAAAATGAGATGGAAGAAAATCACTAAAAAAATGCTTTTTACGAGGACGGTGAGTGCTTGTGGTCTACTAGCCGAATCGATCATGTGAGAAGCCGGCGTGAGGTCTTTGCTTTACGCCCCAAGCGGAGGTGGCTGGACGTCCGAAGAATGACCGCTTTCGAAAAGTGCCGAGAGCTGCCCGTGTGACCGAGAGCGGTCGAAACCCGACCCCACAAAGGTTCAGCTTTCGCCCCCTAAGCCAAAGTCGACGGCGTATGATCCGGGCTCGGGAGAACTTTTCCGGGATTCATCAAATTCGCGGGGTCGAGGGCGGCTTTCACCCGCCGCATCAGATCGAGCCCGACCGGATCGCCGTAATGCGCGAGTTCGTCGCGCTTGATCAGGCCGACGCCGTGCTCCGCCGCGATCGAGCCGCCGAGTTCGTGCACGATGTCGTGGACGATCCGGTTGAACCGGCCCCATTCCGCCAGGAACAACGTGCGGTCCAGGGCAGGCGGCTGGGTCAGGTTGAAGTGGATGTTGCCGTCACCGAAATGCCCGAAGCCGCAGGGGCGCAGTCCCGGCATCGCCGCGATGCACGCCGCGCTCGCCCGTTCCAGGAAATCGGGCAGCTTCGAAAGCGGCACCGAGACGTCGTGCTTGATCGAGGCGCCTTCCCGGGTCTGGGCCTCGGGCACGCCCTCGCGCAGGGCCCAGAGCGCGGTGTTCTGGGCGCCGCCGGACCCGATCGTCGCGTCGGCGATCACCCCAGCCTCCAAAGCCTCGCCGAGGGCGGCTTCCAGTTCGGCCCGGGTGTCGGCGTCCGGCCGCGCGGAGGAGACCTCGATCAGAGCGTAGGCCCCGTGCTCGCTTGCCAGCGGTCGGACCGTGCCGGGGACATGCCGCAGCACGATCTCCAGGGCGAAGGGCGGCAGGTACTCGAAGGCCGTGAGGTCGCGATCCATCCGCGCCCGCAGGTTTACGAACAGGTCGAGGGCGGCGCGCGCCGAATCCAGGCCCACGAAGGCGACGCTGGTCGAGCGCTGCCTCGGGAACAGCTTCAGCACCGCTGCGGTGACGATGCCCAGCGTCCCCTCGGAGCCGATGAACAGCTGCTTGAGGTCGTAGCCGGCATTGTCCTTCCGGAGCGCCCGCAGCCCGTTCCAGACCCGCCCGTCGGCCAGCACCACCTCCAGCCCGAGGACGAGATCCCGGGCGTTGCCGTAGGCCAGCACTGCGATGCCGCCGGCATTGGTGGCGATGCCGCCACCGATCCGGGCCGAGCCCCGCGACGCATAGGAGAGCGGGAACAGCAGGCCGGCCCGCTCGGCCGCATCCTGCACCTCCGAGAGGATCATCCCGGCCTCGACCGTGATCGTGGAATCCACCGGATCGACCGCGCGCAGGCGGTTCATCCGCTCCAGCGACAGGACCACGCCGCCCTGCGGGATGCCGGCGCCGGTGAGCCCAGTATTGCCGCCCAGCGGCACCACCGCGATGCCGGCCTGGGTGCAGGCCCGGACCGCGAACGCGACCTCCTCGGTGCTGCCAGGCCGCAGCACCGCGAGCGCCGAGCCGGTGAACAGCTTGCGGCTCTCGACCAGGTAGGGGGCGAGGTCCTCCGGTTCCGTCAGAACGTGCCGCGCGCCGAGCCAATCGCGCAGGGCGCTGAGCAGCGTATCGTGGGTGAGGGCTGGGGGCATCATCGGCAAAATTTTGTAGACCAGGGCGTGGGCCTTGCAAGCGCCGGGATGGCGCAGGCCCCTGCACGCCTTACAACCCTTATCCACGCCCGGGACGGCCAAGCGCCCGGATCAGGGCGCCCCACCGCAGAGGTTGCGATGCTCTCCGTCATCCAGAACCCGCCCCGCATCGCCCTGCCGATCGCCGGCAGCAGCGACCTGTTCCCCGTGCGCCGCGTCTACTGCGTCGGGCGCAACTACGCCGCCCATGCCCGCGAGATGGGGGCCGATCCCGACCGGGAGCCGCCGTTCTTCTTCATGAAGCCGGCCGATGCCCTGCAGATCGTCGGCGCCGAGCCGACGCCCCATACCTACCCACCGAAGACCGAGAACTACCATTTCGAGGTCGAGCTGGTGGCCGCGCTCGCCGGCGGCGGCAGCGACATCCCGGTGGAATCGGCCCTCGACCACGTCTACGGCTACGCGATCGGCCTCGACATGACCCGGCGCGACCTCCAGGACGAGGCCAAGAAGCTGTCGCGGCCCTGGGATCTCGGCAAGGCGGCCGACGGGTCCGGGCCGATCGGCGCGCTGTATCCGGCCTCGGCGATCGGCCATCCTGCCAAGGGGTCGATCACGCTGGCCGTGAACGGCGACATCCGCCAGCGGGGCGACCTCGCCGACATGATCTGGTCCGTCGCCGAGCAAGTCGCCTACTTGTCGACCTACTTCACCCTGCAGCCCGGGGACCTGATCTTCACCGGCACGCCGTCGGGCGTCGGCCCGGTGCGGCGCGGCGAGCGCATGGTTGCGGCGATCGCCGGCCTGGGTGAGATCACCCTCGACGTCGTCTGACCGCGTCCCAAAAAATGCTCCTCGACCGGCCGTTCCTGCGGCGCCTGTTCCACCTCGGGGCGCTCGCGTCCCGGGGCATGACGCTCGGCGTGCGCGGCGTCGCCCTCGACGCGGAAGGCCGCGTCGCCCTGGTCCGCCACACCTATGTCAGCGGCTGGCACCTGCCCGGCGGCGGCGTCGAGCGCGGCGAGACTGCCGCCGCCGCCATGGAGCGCGAGTTCCGTGAGGAGGCGGAGATCGTCGCCGAGGCGCCGCTGCGGCTCCACGGGCTCTACCGGAACGCCGGGGCCGCGCCCCGGGACCATGTCGCGGTGTTCGTGCTGCCGGCCTTCGCGGTGCTGCGGGCCAAGGCCCCCGACCGGGAGATCGCCGCCGTCGGGTTCTTCCCGGCCGACGCGCTCCCCGAGGGCACCACCCGGGCGACCGTGGCCCGGCTCCGGGAGATCCGCCAAGGGCTCCCGCCCGACCCCGACTGGTGAATCGACACGAACCGCGAAAGAGACGCTTGCGTCGCCCGGCGGAATGGTGTTTAGAGAGCGCCGCCGGGGCCGCCGGCACGCAAGTCCAGGCGGCCAGGCACTAGTGAGCGGGTGTAGCTCAGGGGTAGAGCACAACCTTGCCAAGGTTGGGGTCGAGGGTTCGAATCCCTTCGCCCGCTCCAGTTTTCCAACTCCCAACCAGATCTTCGCAAAACGCCCTCACGGGCGTTTTTTGCTTTTTGAGCCTTCGTTTGCCGATGACGAACTGCTTCGCTCAACGCGCCGAACGGCCGGGCGGCAATGCGTTCGGAGAAAGCTGGGATCGTCGGCTTGGCCGAACGGAAATCGTCAGCCCGCCGGCATGTCCGGAAAGATCCAACGCAGATGGTGGGCTCAGCCCCGCATCCCATCCGCGAAATGTTCGCGGATCCAGCATTCCCCGGAGATGCGGGCGCCGTTCTGCGTCACGAACGCGTAGGGCGAGTGCTCCACCACCGCGCCACCGCCGGCCCGGATGATCCAGCGAAAGCACCGCGGATCGCTCGCGCAGGGAATGACTTCGACGCTGTGCGCGGGTATCAGATCGATCGACATGGTGGATTAACGTGCCACGTCGGATTTCCGCTCCAACACATCGCGCCGCGCGGTTACTTAAGTGTGCAATCGCACGCTCGTAGAAATTGCATCGACTAATCGAAGACGGTGAAGACCTGATCGGCGCGGCGGTTCGACCAGACGGTGGCGCGCAGATGCAACCCGCCGTTTCTTGACGTGGCACAGAGACTTGCAAGACCGCCCGCGACCTCTTCCGTGGGCGCCGCCCGATTCCGCACCAAAGGACACGGCATGCCGATCAAGGCGCTCAACGACCGCAAGAAGCTGTCGAGCGATTTCAACGAGGCCAACGACGCCTTCATCGACGAGGTGCTGAAAGCCCTCCAGGCGGGCCAGATTCCGATGGATCTCGCCCGCGCCTACCTCGCGCATCCGGTCGCGATGATGCACACGGATGGCGCGCAGGCGGTGGCCAACTATTTCGACCGGATGCTGGCGCAACGGCCGAACATCGACTGGACGCCCGGCGACTGACCGGCCCGGGGCTGGAAAAGGATAGCGGATGACTGTGGACGAGGTCGAAGACCTGAAGCGCGCGCGCGGTGCCCTGGCGCGGCAGCGGAACGCCATCGCCAAGCGGCTGGGCGGAATCGACGTCGCCCCAATTTCCATGGCCGAGGACCTGACCCGGACCCTGCTGGCGATCGAGGCCGTCGATCGCGCCCTGGTCGATGCCGGGCAACCGCACGTCGATATCAGCGCCTCGCACGACTAGCGCGACGGCGCTCGGCAAACCTTGCGCGCCGCTCCCGGGCGGGCATACAGGCGAGACGGTGCGAGGAGGAGACCCGACGATGACCGACCGCCTGCCCGGCTTCAACACGCTGGCGATCCATGCCGGCGCCGCGCCCGATGCGAGCACCGGCGCACGGGCCACCCCGATCTACCAGACCACGAGCTTCGTGTTCGACGATGTCGACCACGCCGCCTCGCTGTTCGGGCTCCAGGCCTTCGGCAACATCTACTCGCGGATCACCAACCCGACCAACGCCGTGCTGGAGGAGCGCATCGCCGCGCTCGAAGGCGGCACCGCGGCGCTCGCCGTGGCCTCGGGCCATGCCGCCGAGTTCCTGACCATGCACGCTTTGATGCAGCCGGGGGACGAGTTCGTCGCCTCCAACAAGCTGTATGGCGGGTCGATCAACCAGTTCAACCACTCGTACAAGAACTTCGGCTGGTCGGTGGCCTGGGCCGACAACGACGATCCGGCCTCGTTCGAGGCCGCGATCACGCCGCGCACCAAGGCGATTTTCTGTGAATCCATCGCCAATCCGGGTGGCGTGATCACCGACATCAAGGCGCTGTCTGATGTCGCAAAAAAGCACAACATCCCGCTCGTCGTCGACAACACCATGGCGACGCCGTACCTGATCCGGCCGTTCGAGCACGGGGCCGACATCGTCGTGCACTCGGCCACCAAGTTTTTGGGCGGCCACGGCAATTCGATCGGCGGCCTGATTGTCGATGGCGGCTCGTTCCAGTGGGCCGGCGACGCCCGCTACCCGATGATGAGCCAGCCGCGGCCGGAATATTCCGGCATGGTTCTGGCCGAGACCTTCGGCAATTTCGGCTTCGCCATCGCGTGCCGGGTGCTCGGCCTGCGCGATCTCGGGCCGTCCCTGTCGCCGTTCAACGCCTTCCTGATCCTCAACGGCATCGAGACCCTGCCGCTGCGGATGCAGCGCCATTCCGACAACGCCCTGGTGGTGGCCAAACACTTGGCGCAGCACGAGGCCGTGGCCTGGGTGAGCTATCCGGGCCTCGAGACCGACCGCTATCACGCGCTGGCAAAGCGCTACACGCCCAACGGCGCCGGCGCGGTCTTCACCTTCGGGTTGAAGGGCGGCTACGAGGCCGGGGTGAAGCTGGTCTCGAACCTGCAGCTGTTCTCGCACCTGGCCAATATCGGCGACACCCGCTCGCTGGTGATCCACCCCGCCTCGACCACGCACCGCCAGCTCACCGACGACCAGAAATCCGCCGCCGGGGCGGGGCCGGAAGTGGTGCGGCTGTCGATCGGGCTGGAGGATCCGGCGGATCTGATCGAGGATCTGGACGGCGCGCTGGGGGCTTAAGAGCGGCCTTCCCGCTGTCGAGCGTGATCAGGGCGGCTGTCTCCCGCAGCATTTTGGGGACTGCTCGTAGCGATCCCGTCATTGCGAGCGCAGCGAAGCAACCTAGGGATTCGCTACGTTCTGGGACCGTGCGCTACCCTGGTTGCTTCGCTGCGCTCGCAATGACGACGTGGGGTGATCGGCTGAATGGTCTGGCCGGAAATCGCGTAACTCGCGATTTCCCGCCTGCGCCTTTTCTTTGGGACGCGCTCGCAAAGCAGGACGCCTTCAGAAGCTCAGCGAGCGCTGGAGACGTTCTTCGAGGTCGCTTCGCACCGCCTCAGGATGCGATGAATGGGTAGGGTAGCCCAGGCCTAAAAAACCTCGTCCGCCAGCGCCATCGTGGTCTCCGCCCCGGCCTTGATACGCGCGAGACGCAGGCTCGTCTCCGGCAGCATCCGCTCCATGAAGAACCGGCCGGTGGTGAGCTTGGCCTCCCAGCGGGGGGCGGCCTCCTCGGCGTTGCGGGCCTGGGCCGCCTTGGCGATCCGCGCCCACATGTAGCCGAGCGCCACGAGACCGAAGAGGTGCATGAACTCGGTGGCACCAGCGCCGGCATTGTCGGGCTTCGAGAAGGCGTTCTGCATCAGCCACATCACGGCGCCTTGGAGATCGTTCAGCCCGGCCTGGAGCGGCTGGGTGAACGGCGCCATCGCGGGGTCCTCGCCGTGGTCCTTCAGGAAAGTCTGGACCTCGCCCAGGAAGGCCATCATCGCCCGGCCGCCGTCCTTGGGCAGCTTGCGGCCGATCAGGTCCATGGCCTGGATGCCGTTGGCGCCCTCGTAGATCATGGCGATGCGGGCATCGCGCACGAACTGCGACATGCCCCATTCCTCGATATAGCCATGGCCGCCGAACAGCTGCTGCGCCTCGACCGCATTGGCGAAGCCGCGGTCGGTCAGCACGCCCTTCACCACCGGGGTCAGCAGGCCGAGATGGTCGTCGGCAGTCTGGCGCTCCTTGGAATCTTCCGAGCGGTGCAGGATGTCGGCCTGGAGGGCGGTCCAGAGCATCAGGGCCCGGGCGGCCTCGTTGAAGGCACGGATCTGCATCAGGGTGCGGCGGACATCCGGGTGGACCAGGATCGGGTCGGCCGCCTTGTCGGGCGCCTTGGCGCCGGTCAGCGCCCGGCCCTGGAGCCGCTCCTTCGCGTAGGCGACGGCGTTCTGATAGGCGACCTCGGACTGGCCGAGCCCCTGGACGCCGACGGCGAGCCGCGCCTCGTTCATCATCACGAACATGGCGTTGAGGCCGCGATTCTCCTGGCCGACCAGCCAGCCCGTCGCGCCGTCGTAGTTCATCACGCAGGTACTGTTCCCGTGGATGCCCATCTTGTGCTCGAGGGAGCCGCAGGACACGCCGTTGCGGGCGCCCAGCGAGCCGTCCGGGTTCACCAGGAACTTCGGCACCACGAACAGGGAGATGCCCTTGGTCCCGGCCGGCGCCCCCTCGATCCGGGCGATGACCAAGTGGATGATGTTCTCGGCGAGGTCGTGCTCGCCGGCTGAGATGAAGATCTTGGTGCCGGTGAGGCTGTAGGAGCCGTCGCCGTTCGGAACCGCCTTGGTCTTCAGGAGCCCGAGATCCGTGCCGCAATGCGGCTCGGTCAGGTTCATGGTGCCGGTCCAGGCGCCCTCGACCATTTTTGGGAGATAAAGCGCCTTCTGCGCCTCGGTGCCGTGGACCAAGAGCGCGGCCATCGCGCCCTGGGTCAGGCCCGGATACATTCCGAGGGCGAGGTTCGCGCCCGAGGCGAATTCCTGCATCGCGGTGTTGACGGTGTGGGGCAGACCCTGGCCGCCGAATTCCTCCGGGACCGCGAGGCCCATCCAGCCGCCTTTCGCGTAGGCGTCGTAGGCCGCCTTGAAGCCCGTGGGCGTCCGAACGCTGCCGTCCGGCTCGCGGCGGCAGCCTTCGAGGTCGCCGGCCCGATTCACCGGGGCAAGAACTTCCTCGGCGAGTTTCGCGCCCTCGCGCAGGACCGCCTCGACCACGTCCGGGGAGGCATCGGCGAATCCGGCGAGATTGTCCCGGCTATGGAAGCCTAGGACATCGTTGAGGAGGAACAGCGTGTCGTCGACCGGGGCGCGGTAGTGCGGCATGAATTGGTTCCCCCTCGCTCAGGCTGAGCGCCACCATCGGCCCGCCCGTTTCCCAGCATCTAAGCGCGCCGCCGCATCCGGAGCAACGGTTCTGCCGTCGCGGATGCGGGATCTGTCAGGGGCATGCACGCGAGCGCCGAAGATTACTGGGTCAAGCTCGCCTTAACCGTGTGTTTACCAAGAAAGTTAAAGGTCCCCTCGAACGATCCGGCACCCGCGTTCCGTGGATACCGTCTCTCGGTCCCGCCCCGCGAACAGGATCAACGCCGAACGCTGCCGACGACAGGCCTCCGATGACCCGCAACGCCATGCCGCAGCTCGACAGTTTCGACCCGGAGGTGCTCGACGCCGCCCGGGATGTCGCGGCGCGAGCGGGCGTCCCGCTCGAGACCTGGATCGCCTCCGTGGTGCCGCAGCAGCAGGGCCTCCAGGGCAACCGACGCCAGCGCCGCCGCCAACGGGCCGAGCAGGCCGCCCGCCCGGAGAGCCGGCACGAGATCAACCAGCACGACGATCACGTCGCGCACGGCAGTTCCCCATTCGAGCGGCCGACCGAGAGCCGGCACGAGCAGAGCCCCGAATCCTACGGCCAGGGTTTCGCAGCTCTGATGAGCCGAATCGATGGCCTCAACCGCACGCTCGATGAGGAGCGGCGCCTCGCCCAGGAATCCGAGGCTCGGCGCCTGGCCGAGATCGAGACCCGGATCGAGCGGGCCCTGAAGGCGACGCCGGTCCAGCAGGTGACCGAGCGGCTCGGCGACATCGAGCGGCGGATGTCCCAGCTCGGCGAGCAATTCGCCTCCGGGCGCCCGGCTGGCCGCCGCGGCCGGCCGGACGTGGCCGAGATCCGCAACGCCGTCCAGGATATCCGCCAGCGCCAGCGCGAGCTCTCGGAAGGCGTCGGCGAGCGTGCGCTCGCGGCCGGTCAGTCGGACGGCGGCGTCGTAGCCAGCATGCGCATGGACCTCGCCCGCCGCCTGGAGGCGCGGGTCGAGGAGATGGCGGGACCGTCCGCCGCCGTGTCCGAGTTGCAGCGCGAGACGATGCGCCTGCGCGAGGCGATCAACCAGCTGGCGACCAGCCGGGATGTCGGCGCCCTCGAACAGGCGGTAAACTCCCTCGCCCACGGCATCCAACGGGCACAGGTCGGCACCGATCTCGCCGCCATTGCCGCCCCGATCGAGGAGGTCCGAGCCCAGGTCGAGCGCCTGGCCGAGGAGGTCGCCGAGAACGTCCATACCCGCGTCGCCGACGACGTGCGCCGCCTGGCCGAGCGTCTCGACAGCGTCGCCGCGACCGGACAGGCCGGTTCGGACGGTCACACCCTGGCCGGCCTGTTCGCGGAACTCGAAGAGATCCGCCGCTTGATCGGAGCCCTGGCCGGGCCGGAGCGCATCCAGGGCTTGGCGAACAGCCTCCAGGCCGTGAGCGCCCAGATCGCGCAGCTGCAGCGGATGGGCAGCGACGCGAGCCTGCGCCCGCTCCTGGAGGAGATCCGCAGCGACGTGCGCACTGCCGCGCCGGCCGCCATCGCCGAGCAGATCCAGACGCTGGCCGACAAGGTCGACGGCCTCTACACCCGCGACCAGCGGTACGATCGCGCCGGGGCGCCGGATGCGGCCCAGTCCGGCGACATGGCCTCCATCCACGCGATGCTGCGCAGCCTCGTGGAGAAGGTCGATCAGGTCGGCAGCCGCTCGGAATACGAGGGTCTCGACGCCCTGGAGAAGCAGGTCGTCTCGCTGGCGGGCCGGCTCGATGCACCCCGCGGCGGCGACCCGGCCCTGGCCGGCCTCGGGCGGACCATGGACGACCTGCTGCAGCAGGTCGCGGCTCTGCGCGAATCGGCGCCCAGCGAGGCCGCGGTCGAGCGCGCCACGCGCAACGCCGTCGCTCAGACCCTGAAGGGATCCAGCATCCCGAGCGCCGATCTCGGCGAGATCGGGCTCCTGCGGGCGAGCCTTGCCGACATGCAGGCGCGGCAGATCGCGTCGGACCAGCGTCTCGGCGCCACCCTGGAGGGTGTCCAGTCCGCCCTGGAACGCCTGGTCAACCGGCTCGGCCCGGCCGAATCGGCAAATGCACGGGTGCCGTCCCTCGACGAGCGCCTGATGACCACGACGAGCCCGGAGATCGCCCGCGGCGTCGGCTCCGAGGCCTCGCGCCTGGCCGACGACCTGCTGGAGCCCGGCAGCGGACGGCCGGGACGCGAGCCGCGCCCGGCGCGCGAGACCACGGCCCGCCGGGCCACGCGGGACCGTTCGGCCGAGCCGCAGCGCGGCCGCCCGGCACCGGACGCCGGCGGCGAGACGGACATCAAGACCAGCTTCATCGCGGCGGCCCGGCGCGCCGCCCAGGCCGCCCAGGCGGAACTCGCCGCGGAAGCGCCGGCCGATCGCCGCGACCTGCGCGCCAACCGGGCCGAGAGCGAGCCGGCGGCGTCGGGGGAGAGCCGCTTCGAGCGCCTGCGCGCCGAGATCAACCGCCGCCGCCGGCCGCTGCTGCTCGGGCTCGCCGCCATCGTTCTGGCGCTCGGCGCACTCCAGGCGATCAGCCTGCGCGCGCCCGAGGAGGCGCCCCGCACGGTCCAGACCTCCCAGGTCGCTCCGGCGCGCGCCGAGCCCGCCCGCGAGTCGCGCCAGGAGGCCGCCCCCGAGGCGCCGGCACCCAAGGCGCCGATCGCCGATCCGGTTACCACGCAAGCTCTGCCGACCCCGCTTCCTGCCGAGCCGCGGCCCGCCACCATCAAGGCTGCGGTGCCCCAGATCTCGGGCATGAACACGATGCAGGCGGATCTCGGCACCCTGCCGCCGGCGCTGGCCAAGGTGAAGCAAGCGGCTCTGGACGGCGACGGGGCGGCGATCTGGGATCTGGCGACCCGCGAGGCGGATGGCCGCGGCATGCCGCGCGACCTGTCCGTGGCGGCGAAGCTGTTCGAGAAGCTGGCGACGGCCGGCTACGCCCCGGCCCAGTACAAGCTCGCCGGCCATTACGAGAAGGGCTCGGGCCTTGTCCGCGACCTCGACAAGGCGAAGCTCTGGTACGGCCGCGCCGCGGAGCAGGGCCATGCCCGCTCGATGCACAATCTGGCGGTGCTCTACGCCGAGAACCCCGCCGCCAACGGCAAGCCCGATTTCGCTTCGGCGGCCTCGTGGTTCCGGCAGGGCGCCGAGTTCGGCGTCCGCGACAGCCAGTACAACCTGGCGGTGCTCTACGCCCGTGGCCTCGGCCTGACGCAGGATCTGGTGCAATCCTACGCGTGGTTCTCGGCCGCCGCCGCCCAGGGCGACGACGACGCCGCCAAGAAGCGAGACGACGTGGCGAACAAGCTGAATCCCGCCGACCTCGCCAGCGCGAAGACCCTTGCGGCGACCTTCAAGCCGCGCAAGATCGATCTGGCGGTCAACGAGCCGCCTGCCCCGAAGGAGGGCATCACGGCGCCGATGTCGCTCCTCGGCGCCCCGACGCCGAGCCCGACCAGCTTCACCGCGCCGTCGCGCAAATCGTAACGGTTGCCGACGGCGGTTCGAGCATCACCACGGTAGAGGACAGGGTCTGGCGTCGTCTTGATCGGCGCTTGTCCAACCCACCCCCCTCATCCTGAGGTGGCGACGCGCAGCGGCGCCCTCGAAGGAGCCCTCCAGGAATCGCGCGCAGACTGGAAGGCTCCTTCGAGGCTCGCTTCGCTCAAACCTCAGGATGAGGGGGGGGGGTGGGATGATCGTCGATTAGGACCGGACCGATGGTTGTGTCCGCTCACCCGACCGCCCTGCCAAGGCAGCGTCGCGTACAATAAAGCAGCACTCCGAAAGCCGGCAAACCGTTTGACGTCCTGCTCTCTTTTGCCGCCCCGATCCCAGCTTGACCGCTCTGCCGCGATGCGGGATCGCTCCATGTGGGCGTTACGCGCCTGCCTTGAAGGTGGCGTAGCCGCTGCCGGTACGGCGGCTCGGAGGATGGATGGCGCACCGGAACCCTGTCCCGATGAGCGCGCTCGTGCTCGGCGTGGCCGGCCTCATCCCGTTCCTGGGCTTCGCGGCGCTTGCGGTCTCGGGCTCGGACGGGGGTCTGAGCAGCATCGGCCTGTCGCCGCGGACGATCCTGTCGGCCTACGGGGCGGTGATCGCGTCGTTCCTGGGCGGCATCCGCTGGGGGGCGGCCGCGGCTCGCAATACTGGCAACGGCGATTACGTCATCGCGATCGTGCCGTCCCTGGTGGCCTGGGCGGCGATGGCCGCTCCGGCACCCTGGGACCTGCGCGTGCTCGGCGCCCTGGTGCTGGCCTGGGGCCTGGTCGACCAGGACTTGACCCGCCGCGGCCTCGTACCACTCTGGCTCGGCCGCCTGCGGCTCGTCCTGTCCGGCGTCGCCGGGGCCGCGTTGCTCGTGGCGGCCTGAACATCGACTGGTTTTCTCGGGCGGCGCCGCAGGCGGGTGCGGATGATGACGTGCATCCGGCGGTGGGATCGCTCACCCGCTTGGCTGGCGTGTTCCGACCAGGCGGTGCCGGCTTCCGGACGTGGCCAGGCGTCAGCGATCGCTCGCCATCTCGCGGAGCAGCTTCAGCACGGCGCCGCGGCGGGTCGGTGATTTGATCGCGCGGAACAGGGATGCGACCTCGTCACAGTCCGAGGCGCTCGCGCCCGAGACATCGACCGGCAGGGTCTCGACGCGGAAGAAGTAGGACGCCGGCACGTCCAGGGTCACGGCAATGCGCTCGAGCAGGTAGCGCGTCGTCGGAGGGGTCTCGTCGTCGATCATTGGCTCGCAGCTCGCACCCGATCCGCTTCCCGCATCGACGTCGAAGAGACCCCGGCCGCGGGAGAGAATTCTTCTGCAACCTATCGCCGAAGCGCCGCAGATGCCATCCTCAGGTTGTGGTGGTCTGCGATTTGTCGCGCTACGTGCAAAAACCCCGGGGCGAGCATGCCGCAAGCGAGGCATTTGGATAGAACCTTCAACATCTTACGCGATCTCGACCGCGCCGCGACGCCGGACGAGATTGCTCGCCTGCTGGTCGCCGCCTTCGGGCGCTACGGGATTTCCTACGTCATGGCCGGCATCGTGCCGGAGCCCAACCTGCCGGCCCGGCGCCACGCCGGCTACGTTCTGGCCAGCACGATGCCGGAGGAATGGGGCCGCCGTTACGTCACCCGTGGCTACGCCGTGCACGACCCGACGGTTCGCCGGCTCTGCACCAGCGCCACGCCGTTCGATTGGAGCGCCGTGCAGCCCGACACGCCGGCGGCCGGCCGCGTGATGAACGAGGCCACCGAGTTCGGCATCCGGGCCGGGTTGACGATCCCGTTCGTCACCCTCGACGGCGAGCCGGGCGGGATCAGCTTCTCCGGCGAAGCGATCGAGATCGAGGCGGCCGACCGCATCGCGGTCAATCTGGTGGCGACCTACGCGGTCGGGCAGCTGCTTCTGATGAACAGTCGTCCGGTGCCCGGCGAGCCGGTGCGCCTGTCGCCCCGGGAGCGCGAGACCCTGCAATGGGCCGCCGAGGGCAAGACCGACGCGGAGATCGGGCTTGTGATGGGCATCACCGCCTCGGGCGTCGATTTCCACCTGCGCTCGGCCCGTACGAAGCTCGACACGGTCAACAAGGCGCACACCGTGGCGCAGGCGTTGCGGGCCGGTCTGATCACCTAGCGCATCATCCCGAAGGCTGGTTTCCGACGTTCGGAAAAGATGATGCAAAACTGAAGACCTCGCGCATCCTCCTGGTTCTGATGTCCAGGACGATGCGCGAGGCACGACACCGTCTCGGCAGGCCCCCGCACGCGGTCCAGCACCAAAATCCAAGGTTGCGCTGGCCATGGCCAGCACACGCAAACCCTACGGTTTTACGTAGTACAAACTTCGGTCCGGACGCGGGACACTCACGCCATAGAGACGTGAGGTTGTTCCATGATCCATGTGGTCACCCCCGCCAACGCGCTGCGATATGCCGGCGCGATGGAGCAGGCTTGGCGCCTGCGGCACGAAATCTTTGTCGAGGAGAAGGGCTGGACGGATCTGGCCCGGCCGGACGGGCGAGAGATCGACCAGTTCGACACGGCCCACGCGGTGCACTTCCTGGCGATGGAGGGCGATAGGGTCATCGGCTACAGCCGCCTCCTGCCGACCACGCGCCCGCATCTCCTGTCCGACGTCTATCCGGAGCTCTGCGAAGGCGAACGTCCCGCCGGCCCGCATCTCTGGGAATGGACCCGACAGGGCGTCGCCCGCTCGCATCGTGCCCGGGGCCGGGTGGTCAATCCGGTCTCGATCGCGCTGCTCACCGGCATCGTCGAATGGGGCATGGCGCACGGGCTCACCGGCCTGCTGCTGCAGATGCCGACGCTGTACATGATCCACGTCATCCAGCTGCATTTCCGCGCCCAGCCGCTGGGCCTGCCGGTCCAGATCGGCGGCGAGGAGATCATGGCGGCGACCGCCGCCTTCGACGACCGCACCCTGGCACGCCTCCGCACGGTCCACGGCGACAGCCGGTCCGTCCTCGTGTCCGAGCCGGCCTACCTGGCCGCCTGATGAAAAGCCCCGACATGAACGATGCCCCTTTGGATGCCCTCGCGGCGCAGTGCCTTTCGGTCCGCGACCTGATCGATTCGGTTGGCGATCCGCTGATGCGGGCCGCCATCGACCTGCTGCTGATGGAGGTCGGCAGGGCCCTCGCGGAGACCTCGTCGTCGGACGGCCAAGGCGAGGCCTGATCCGGAAGCGCTTCGAGGTCGGCTCGGACCTCCGGGCTGTCATGCCGTCTCGACGCTTGACCGTCTGGGGAGACGGCGTCAGTTCGGGCGGGTCGATCTCACCAGCGGTACGGCAGCCGAAGATGTCTGACGCGCCGCTCGTCGACGCAGCCCCGCGACGCGAGGCCGGTTCGAGCCGGATCCTCGCCTTCACCGCCATGGCGTTCATCTGGGGGGCCGGCTGGCTCCCCACGAAGCTCGCCATGGAGGTCCTGCCGCCGATCTTCTTCGCCTGCCTCCGCTTCAGCTTCGCGGCGCTGGGGTTTCTCGTGATGGCGCGGCTGCGCGGCTTCACGCTGCGGGTCGAGCGACCGGCGCGCGTCCTGGCGGCCTCGATGCTGATCACCACGGCCTGCTACGCCCTGGTGTTCTGGGGGCTGGCCCAGGCCCCGAGCGGGCTCGCCGCGGTGGTCAACCTGGGACTGATGCCGATCTTCTTGATCGGCATCGGAGCGGCCTACGGACAGGAGCCGATCACCCCGCGCAGGATTGCCGCCATCGTCCTCGGACTCGCGGGCCTCGCGCTGTTGTTCTCCGGCCGCCTCGGCGGGGGCGGGGAGGGCGGGCAGGCCGCCCTCGGCCTCGGGGCGGTGGCCCTTGGCACGTTCGCCTATGCCTGGGGTACCGTGATCAGCCGACCCCTGGTGCGCGTGACCCCGCCGGCCGTGCTGGCGTTCTGGCAATCCGGCCTCGGCACGCTGGGCCTGATCCCGATCTGCCTCGCTGTAGAGGGCTGGGATCCCGGCCGCTTCGCCGCCATCGGCGATCCCCGCGTCCTGCAGGGTCTCGCCGTCATGGTCGGCGGCGGATCGCTGATCGCCTTCCCGATCTTCCTGATGCTGCTGCGCGATTGGGGCGCGTTCCGGGCCGGACTCTACGCCTTCGTCAGCCCGGTGATCGCCGTGCTGGTCGGCTACGCCTTCGCCGGGGAGCGCATCGATGCGGCCGAGGCCGTCGGGATGGCGGTGACGCTGGCCGCGACCGCCCTGGCGCTCAGCCGGCCGCGCCGGACCACGACATGAAGACGGCGGACGCCCGGGGGCGCCCGCCGCTGAACGTGACCGGAAGAACAGCTCAGACGCCCATCGCCGTCTTCAGGTTCTGATCGACCTTGTCGAGGAAGCCCGTGGTCGAGAGCCACTTCTGCTCGGGGCCGACCAGAAGCGCGAGGTCCTTGGTCATGTGCCCGGCCTCGACGGTATCGACGCAGACCTTCTCCAGCGTCGCCGAGAACTTCGCCAGATCGTCGTTGCCGTCGAGCTTGGCCCGGTGCGACAGGCCGCGGGTCCAGGCGAAGATCGAGGCGATCGAGTTGGTCGAGGTCTCGCGGCCCTTCTGGTGCTCGCGGTAGTGGCGGGTGACGGTGCCGTGGGCGGCCTCGGCCTCGACGGTCTGGCCGTCCGGGGTCATCAGCACCGAGGTCATCAGGCCGAGCGAGCCAAAGCCCTGCGCGGCGGTGTCCGACTGCACGTCGCCGTCGTAGTTCTTGCAGGCCCAGACGTAGCCGCCCGACCATTTCAGGCAGGAGGCGACCATGTCGTCGATCAGGCGGTGCTCGTAAGTGATCCCGAGCGGCTTGAACTTGGCCTCGAACTCCTCCTCGTAGACCTTCTGGAACAGGTCCTTGAACCGGCCGTCATAGGCCTTGAGGATGGTGTTCTTGGTCGACAGGTAGACCGGGTACTTGCGGGCCAGACCGTAGTTCAGCGAGGCACGGGCGAAGTCGATGATCGACTGGTCGAGGTTGTACATCGACATCGCGACGCCGGCGTCCGGGAACTTGAACACCTCCTTCTCGATGACGGTGCCGTCGTCGCCCTCGAACTTGATGGTCAGGCGCCCCTTGCCGGGCACCTTGAAGTCGGTGGCGCGGTACTGGTCGCCGTAGGCGTGGCGGCCGATCACGAAGGGCTGGGTCCAGCCGGGCACGAGCCGCGGCACGTTCTTGCAGATGATCGGCTCGCGGAAGATGACGCCGCCCAGGATGTTGCGGATCGTGCCGTTGGGCGAGCGCCACATCTCCTTGAGGTTGAACTCCTTCACCCGCTGCTCGTCGGGGGTGATGGTGGCGCATTTCACGCCGACGCCGTGGCGCTTGATCGCCTCGGCGGCGTCGACCGTGACCTTGTCGCCGGTGGCGTCGCGGTGCTCGACGCCGAGGTCGTAATACTCGAGGTCGACGTCGAGATAGGGGTGGATGAGCTTGTTCTTGATCTCGGCCCAGATGATCCGGGTCATCTCGTCGCCGTCGAGTTCAACGACGGGGTTCGCTACCTTGATCTTCGCCATGGACCGATGCCTTCTCCCGTTGTCCCCGCGCACGGCATGCAAGGGCCGTGCGGTCGCCCGCCCGAATATCGACCGGGTCCGTATCGCCCCGGCGACATAGCGCGGCCTTTTCGGCAGCGGAAGGCGCGGGCTGTCATCCGGCCGGCTTCGTCACCCGGGCCTCGACGGGCTGCCGCCCCCTGTGCCAGAGGGCCGGCATGACGACGCCAGAGCAACAGAGCGAGAAACCGTCGACGACCACCGAGGTGCCGCCGGGGATCGCCCCGGTGGTGATCCTGGTTGAGCCGCAGCTCGCCGAGAATATCGGCATGACGGCCCGGGCCATGGCGAATTTCGGCCTGTCGGAGCTGCGCCTGGTCAACCCCAAGAACGGCTGGCCCAAGAAGGGCGTGCGCGAGGCGGCCTCGGGCGCCACCCATGTCCTCGACCGGGCGACGATCCACAGCAGCGTCGCAGAGGCGATCGGCGACCTGCACTACGTGCTCGCCACCACGGCGCGCGAGCGCGGGCAGATGAAACGGGTCTTCGCCCCCGAGGCCGCCATGGGCGAGGTGGTCGCCCGGGAGGGGCAGCGCATTGGGGTGATGTTCGGCCGGGAGCGGGTCGGGCTGACGAACGAAGAAGTTTCGCTCGCCGATGCGATCATCACCTTCCCGGTCTCCCCGGATTTCCCGTCTCTGAACCTCGCGCAGGCGGTGCTGCTGGTGGGCTATGCCTGGCGCCAGGCCAGCGGGCGGGCGGTTCTGCCGTTCTCGGGGGAGCTGCTATCGCCGCCGGCCAGCCGCGAGGCGCTGATGTCGCTGTTCGGCAGCCTGGAGACGGCCCTCGACGGCGCCGGCTTCTACCCGCCGGAGAAGCGGGAGATCATCGCCCGCAACATGCGCGACATGCTCCACCGCATGAGCCTGACCGAGCAGGATGTCCGCACCTTCCGCGGCGCGCTGCGGGCGCTGACGCGAAAGGGCACCTGATCAGTCGGCGGCCTGCATGTCGGGCGGCTTGCCACCGCCGAAGCAGCGCCCCACCGCCTCCCAGAACGCCGCCTGTTCCTCGGGCGTGCAGAGCGCCATTCGCGCCTCGACCAGCGCCCGGCCGGCCATCGCGTCCGCCGTCGTGGCGACTTCGGATTCAGTCGGGTTTCTCGCCTCGTTCATCGGAGCCTCCGTAACCGGTGAAAAAGACGGAGCGTAGCGGCACGGTTCCGTTGCGGGCCGCAATCGGGCATGGAGGCGCCGCGCGTCGGCGGGAGAGGGCGGGGTATCGGGTGCGGCTCAGCGTGGACAATCTCGCCTGCCGCCGCTCCGGGCGCCGCATTTTTTCCGGTCTGGCCTTCGCCCTCGGGCCGGGGGATGCCCTGGCGGTGACCGGACGGAACGGCGCCGGGAAGTCGAGCCTGCTCGCCATCCTGTCGGGCCGGCTGCGGCCCGATGCCGGGCGCGTCGAGGTGGCCGAGGTCGGCGAGGCGAGCCTGCCGGAATGCCTCCACGTCGTCGGCCATCGCGACGGGCTCAAGAGTTCGCTGACCGCCGGCGAGAACCTGCTGTTCGCGCAAAAACTCCTCGGCGCGCCGCGGCTGTCGCCCCGGAATGCGCTGGAGCAGCTCGGCCTCGGCCATGCCCATGACCTGCCGGTGGGCTACCTGTCGGCCGGCCAGAGGCGGCGGGTGGCTTTGGCGCGGTTGCTGGTCTGCGAGCGCCCGCTCTGGCTCCTCGACGAGCCGACCGCGGCCCTCGACACCGCCTCGCAGGCCTTGCTCGCCGGCCTGATGGCGGCGCATCGGGTCGGGGGCGGCCTTGTGATCGCCGCCACCCACCAGGCGCTCGGCCTCGACGGGGCGGCGGAGCTGTGCATCGAGGCGTCGGTCGCTCCGGAGCCCGAGCCCATGGAGGATTGGGCGTGACCCGCGCGATCCTGGCCCTGATCGCCCGCGACCTGCGCCTGGCCGGCCGGGTCGGCGGCTCCGGCGCCCTGTCGCTGGTGTTCTTCCTGATGATCGTCGCCCTGGTGCCGTTCGCGCTCGGGCCCGACCTCAATTTGCTGTCGCGGATCGGCCCGGCGATCCTCTGGCTCGCGGCGGTGCTCTCGACCCTGATCGGCCTCGACCGCCTGTTTCAAGCCGACGAGGAGGACGGCTCCCTCGACCTGATGACTGCCGCCCCGGTGCCCCTCGAAGGCGTCGTGCTCGCCAAGGTCACGGCGCATTGGCTGACCACCGGCCTGCCCCTGGCGCTCGCCTCGCCGCTCTTCGGCCTGCTCGTCGCCCTGGACGGCACCGCCATGGGCGCCACGGCGCTGACCCTGCTCGCCGGAACCCCGGCACTCAGCTTCATCGGCGCGGTCGGAGCTGCGCTGACGGCCTCGATTCGCCGGGGCGGCCTGATTCTCGCGGTGCTGGTCCTGCCGCTGATGATTCCGAGCCTGATCTTCGGCGTCTCGGCCGCCCAGGCGGCGACGGGCGGCACGGTGCCGTTCCTGGTGCCGCTGGCGGTGTTGGCGGCGCTGACCCTGATCGCCGCCGTGGTCGGCACGCTGGCGGCGGCGGCGGCTTTGCGCTGGCCGGAGTGACACGTGATCACCTGCCGCCATGCCTCAAATCATCATATTGAATTGTCTCGATCTAATCCATTGAGTTTTCGGACAAGATCTTCAGTAGGTAATCGTATTCTCCGTCGATATCTTCCGTGCCTCGGAATGTTGAAATTTCTATATGATTGTCATCGAAGCACTCTATTTCGAGTCGCAGACCATATAATGTCGCATCAACCCTAATTGTGTCTGGACGGTCACGGGCGAGACGAAATTTCACTTTCGATTTTTCGAGAAGATTCAAAATTCTAAAAATAGATACAGGTTCCATTCTTATGCCTCCTACTTTTTGAAGCGATTATCAAATAATAGTTTATGTGCTTTCTTGGCTCCGGGTTCATTAGCTCGCGCGGCAGCCTTCAAATCTGAGATATCCATTCCGAGGAATTGTCGAGGGAATTCGCGATAAATTTATCCTACGCAGTTGGCCTCGATATACTCCTGGCATGTTTCGGCAATTTGCTGATAATTCGATCCAGGGCGCGAGTTTTCCGCTTCACGCGCCCACTGTCCGGCATTGGGTTGGCCGGCGGGTACACGAGGCTGTTCTGGCGAATACGCTCGTTGAAGAGCAAGTCGCAGCTTTAAAAGCTTAAATTCGAATGTGAGACCAGCCACAAGGCTGCGTAGCAACGCCACTTCGAATGACGGATTTGAGCGTAACGCCATTCACGGACGGCCCTCTCTCCCGTATGGACTGAGAGACTTGTATCTGAATTAAAGCCTATTTACAAGGAAAAAATGACCACCCGAGAACCTGTGATGGCTTCGCCGAAGCTCGCCGTGTCGCTGGGCTTGCTCCGACCGATGCGTTGACGCGACATCGGACCGTGTCTATAGAGCGCGCTTCGCCGAGGGGCCGCGCTTTCGCGCGCGCTGCGTCTCGGCCATCGCCTGACAACCTGATGCGACGACCGATTCCCGGCTGAGCCGGCCCGTCGGCATCGCCCGACGAAGAGAACGAGGACTCCATGGCCAACACCGCTTCGGCCAAGAAAATGACCCGCAAGATCGAGAAGCGCACGGCGGTCAACCGCTCGCGCCGCTCGCGCATGCGCACCTTCGTCCGCAAGGTCGAGGAGGCGATCGCCGCCGGCAACCAGCAGGACGCGCTGACCGCCCTGCGGGCCGCCGAGCCCGAGATGATGCGCGCTGCCCAGCACGGCATCGTCCATAAGAACAACGCCTCGCGGAAGGTCTCGCGCCTGGCCGCCCGGGTGAAGGCGCTGGCCGCCTAAGCCGCCACCGCACCACTGGACGAGACAAAGCCCGGCCTTCGCGCCGGGCTTTTTCGTGTCCGCTGTCCGGATGCGCTTGGCTGCTCCGTGTCCCGGGCCGTCGCGAAGCGTTAACCCTAGACCAGAATTTGGTACGTTGCAGAGTCTAGGGGCGGCGTGTAGCTTAACAGAAGCTGACTGCGTTCAAGCAAAAACTGCCGATATCGGGACGAGAGCGAATCAATCCGATTCGCCAAGACTCTAGCAAGCGGCTTGGTTGGGTCAGGAAACACTTGCGGTTGGGAATCTGGGCCATCCCCACAAGTCCCACTGTTAAAGGAACTGTAGGTAATTGTTGATAGGCTCTTCCAATCGGCAAAAGTTCCTTGGTGGGGAGTTGACTCCACCCAAGGAGTCTGTCCCGCCCGGTCATGCGGGACGCTGAGGGCGTAAATCGTGCGTACGCGCAGCCTGCGGGTTTCCGCCGGCGGCGTCGGGAGAGCCAGTGATGCGTGTCGACGGAACGGTGGCGAGCGACGACGAGGGTGGCCGCAGCGGCGGCACTACGGATTTCGGACCCGCCTGGGCGCGGGTGAAGCGGCGGCTGCGCGCCGAGCTGGGCGAGGACGTGTTCGCCAGCTGGTTCGCCCGTCTGGAACTCGAAGGCGTATCGGCCGGCACGGCACGGCTGACGGTGCCGACGCGCTTCCTCAAGAGCTGGATCGAATCGCACTACCTCGACCGGGTGCTCGGCACCTTCAAGGCCGAGGCCGAGGAGATCGCCCGGATTGAGGTCGGCGTGCGCGGCACCGGCGCCCCGGCGCGTCCCGCCGTCGTCGGCGCGCCCAAGGCCGGCCCGGCCAGCGGCCCGCTCGCCCGGCTCCACGCCACCAACACGCCGGCCCCCGTGGCCACCACTGTCGCGGCCGCCTCCGAGCAGCGCAACGCCGATGCTGGGGGCGACCTCAGCGGCACGCCGCTCGATGCGCGGCTGACCTTCTCCAGCTTCGTCATCGGCCGCTCGAACGCGCTGGCCCACGCCGCCGCCGAGCGGGTCGCCCGGCACCAGGGCGAGGGCGCGCTGTACAACCCGCTCTACCTCCATGCCGGCGTCGGCCTGGGCAAGACGCATCTGCTGCACGGGATCGGCCACGCCGCCCGCGAGGCCGGGCGCCGGGTGATCTACCTGACCGCCGACCGGTTCATGTACGGCTTCGTCAACGCCCTGAAGACTCAGTCGGCGCTCGCCTACAAGGAGCGCCTGCGCGGCATCGATCTGCTGATCCTGGACGACGTCCAGTTCATCCAGGGCAAGTCGATCCAGGCCGAGTTCGGCCACACGATCAACGCGCTGATCGATGCCGGCCGGCAGGTCGTCGTCGCCTCGGATCGTCCCCCGACCGAGCTGGAGGCGCTGGACGAGCGCGTGCGCTCGCGCCTGGGCGGCGGCCTCGTGGTCGAGATCACGGCCCTCGATGAGGCCCTACGGGTCTCGATCCTGTCGGCGCGGCTCGCCGCGGTGCGGGCGGCGCATCCGGGCTTCGACGTGTCGCCGCAGGTCGCGACCTACGTGGCCCGGGCGATCACGGCCAACGGTCGCGACCTCGAAGGCGCGGTCAACCGGTTGCTGGCCCATGCCACGCTCACCGGCACCGCCGTCACGATGGAGACCGCCGAGAGCGCGATCCGCGACCTCGTGAAGAACCGCGAGCCGAAGCGGATCAAGATCGAGGACATCCAGAAGCTGGTCGCCTCGCGCTACAACGTCTCGCGTTCGGACATCCTGTCGGAGCGGCGCACCGCCGCCGTGGTCAAGCCGCGCCAGATCGCCATGTACCTGTCGAAGGTGCTGACCCTGCGCTCGCTGCCCGAGATCGGCCGTCGGTTCGGTGGACGCGACCATACGACCGTGCTGCACGCGGTGCGCAAGATCGAGAAGCTGATCGGCGAGGATACGATCCTCGGCGACGAGGTCGAGCTCCTGAAGCGCATGCTCCAAGACTAAGGTCCCGACCGGGATACAGGCCGCCACCGGCCATCGAGATTGCGAGCCGCGCCCGATCGAACCCCGATCGGGCGCGGCTCTGTTTCGAGCTCCCTTCGAAGCTCTACGTTTCACCGCGGCCCGGGATGGTGCGAGGCGCATGCGCCGTGGCAGACTGGCGCCCAGCGACTCGGCCCGGTATGGCCGCGTCGCCAACAGGCAAGAACACGCTGGGGAACGCCGATGCCCGAAGCCTTCATCTACGATCACGTCCGCACGCCGCGCGGCCGTGGCAAGGCGGATGGCGCGCTGCACGAGGTGACGGCCCTGCGCCTTGCCGAGACGGCCCTGCGAGCGCTCAAGGACCGCACCGGCCTCGACACGGCTTTGGTCGACGACGTGATCCTCGGCTGTGTCGACCCGGTGGGCGAGGCGGGGGGCGACATCG
Source organism: Methylobacterium sp. E-066 (assembly GCF_022829635.1). GTDB lineage: Bacteria > Pseudomonadota > Alphaproteobacteria > Rhizobiales > Beijerinckiaceae > Methylobacterium. The sequence goes on along the minus strand of NZ_JAKSYO010000106.1, from coordinate 10,450 downwards.
CCCGCGCCGCGGCCCTGGTCTCGGATTACGGCGACCATGTCCCGGGCATCCAGATCAACCGCTTCTGCGCGTCGGGCCTCGATGCCGTGAATTTCGCTGCCGCGCAGGTGATGAGCGGCCAGCACGCGATGGCGGTGGGCGGCGGCGTCGAATCGATGAGCCGCATCGGCATCGGCGCCTCGGGGGGCGCGTGGCCGGTCGATCCGGCGATCGCCATCAAGTCGTATTTCATGCCGCAGGGCGTCTCGGCCGACCTGATCGCCACCAAGTACGGCTTCTCGCGGGACGATTGCGACGCCTACGCGGTCCGCTCGCAGGCGCGCTCGGCCAAGTCCTGGGCGGACGGGCTGTTCGGCGGCTCGGTGGTGCCGGTGCGCGACGTGAACGGCATCACGCTGCTCGACCGCGACGAGCATATGCGGCCGGGCACCGACATGCAGTCGCTGGCCGCGCTGAAGGCCTCCTTCGTCCAGATGGGACAGATGGGCGGGTTCGACGCGGTGGCGACGGATGCGCATCCGGATGTCGAGACGGTCAACCACGTCCACCATGCCGGCAACTCGTCGGGCATCGTTGACGGCGCCGCTGCCGTGCTGATCGGCTCGAAGGCGGCCGGCGACGCCGCCGGGCTGCGGCCGCGGGCGCGGATCCGGGCGTTCGCCAATATCGGCTCGGACCCGGCCCTGATGCTCACCGGCCCGGTCGACGTCACCCGCAAGGTCCTGGCCCGGTCGGGGCTGAGCCTGTCCGATATCGACCTGTTCGAGGTGAACGAGGCCTTCGCGGCCGTCGTCCTGCGCTTCTGCCAGGCGTTCGATCTCGATCCCGAGATCGTCAACGTCACCGGCGGCGCGATCGCGCTCGGCCATCCGCTGGGCGCCACCGGCGCGATGATCCTCGGAACGGCGCTCGACGAGCTGGAGCGCACCGGCAAGGAGCGCGCCCTGGTCACCCTCTGCATCGGAGCCGGCATGGGCACCGCCACGATCATCGAGCGGGTCTGAGCGGCCCTGCGGCGCGGGAGCCGGCGGGGGCCGCTCCCCAAAGCCCGGGAACGCTGGTAGAGGCGCGGATGACGTGCGGCGCGAATCCGGGCCGAACGATAACAAATTGGGAGTCGAGCCCTTGAACCGCCTGATCGCGACGCTCTGCCTGGGCGTCTCCATGAGCCTGCCGCTTGCTGCGCGCGCCGACGAAGCGTCGGACCGCGTCGCCGAGGCGACCTCGCTCGTGAACAAGACCCTGATCAAGAACCTTCAGACCGGCTTCAACGTCGCCCTGGAGAAGACCGTGGCGCCGATGCCGGAATCGCGCGCCGAGGCCGTGCGAAAGGAACTCACCGACGAGTTCGAGAAGCAGCGCGGCATCATGATCGAGGGGCTGTCGAAGGAATACGCCCAGAAGTTCACGCTCGCCGAGCTGAAGCATCTCGACGAGATCTATGCCGATCCGACCTATCTCAAGTTCCAGACGATGAACGCCGATCCGAACTCGGCGGTGACGGCGATCTCGCAGAACTCGGTGACCAAGCTCCTGAACATGCTGGCGGTGGCCGCCGCCACCGACAACGCCCCGAAGACCGGTGCGCCGCCGGTTCCGCCGCCCAAATGAATCGAAGCATGCTATTGGGTTAAAGCGACAATCTTGTTCGGGAAAACCGCCAATGTCGATCCAAAAGGATGATCTAAGCGACGTTTTTGTGACCGGCGGCGGTAATCTCGAGCAGATCGTCTATCATACCCAATACGATGATCCCGACACGGGACCTCATGGCTTCGCAGTGGCCGTCGTCAGGCCATATGGCGAGGGTCATCGGCGCCGGATTGCCATGCGGTGGTGCGATCAACCCGGTCGGAAGCTCGGATTTCCACAATCATCTGCTCGGGCTGCTTGGTTTGAAGTCCCGCTATGGCTTGAATCGGCCATTCTGAAAGCTGTCGCCGAGCAGTTAGCGAAGGAAATTAGCGAGGAGGGCTGATGATGACGGAGTCGCAAAACAATTTCCGCTTCGAGACCGATTTAGACGGCGTTGCGGTGGCGACCTGGGACATGCCGGGCCGTTCGATGAACGTGATCACCGAAGGGGTGATGGATCAGCTGGAGCAGATCATCGAGACGGTCGCCTCGGACGCTGCGATCAAGGGTTGCGTGATCGCCACCGGCAAGGACAATTTTTCCGCGGGCGCCGACCTCACGATGCTGCAAGCTCACCGCCGGGCCTACGAGCAGTTGAAAGCCGAGCAGGGCGAGGAGGTGGCGATGCGCCACTTCTTCGAGGCGTCGCGCCGGCTGTCGCTGCTGTTCCGCCGGTTGGAGACCAGCGGCAAGCCGTTCGCCGCGGCGATCCAGGGCCTGTGCCTGGGCGGCGCCTTCGAGCTGGCCCTGTCCTGCCACCACCGCGTCGCGTCGGATGACGCGAAGACGCGGGTCGGGCTGCCGGAGATCAAGGTCGGGCTGTTCCCGGGCGGCGGCGGCACCCAGCGGGTCGCCCGGCTGATGCAGACCGGCGACGCGCTCCAGATGCTGTTCAAGGGCGAGCAGATCCGGGCGCCCATGGCCAAGGGCATGGGCCTGATCCACGCGGTGGCGCCGCAGGCCGAGATCGTCGAGCGCGCCAAGGCCTGGATCCGCGAGGGCGGCTCCGCGGTCGCCCCCTGGGACGTGCCAAAATTCAAGGCGCCCTCCGGCAAGGTCTATTCGCCCGCCGGCATGATGATCTGGCCGCCGGCCAACGCGATCTACCGCCGCGAGACCCACGACAATTACCCGGCCGCCAAGGCGATCCTGGCCTCGGTCTACGAGGGCCTCCAGCTGCCCATGGACCTCGCCCTGCGGGTCGAGAGCCGGTACTTCGCGCATATCCTGCGCTCGAAGGAGGCGGCGGCGATGATCCGCACGCTGTTCATCTCCATGGGCGAGCTGAACAAGGGCGCCCGCCGGCCGAAGGACGTGCCGGCCACCAACTTGCGGCGGGTCGGGGTGATCGGCGCCGGCTTCATGGGCGCCGGCGTCGCCTACGTCACCGCGCAGGCCGGCCTCGAAGTCGTGCTGGTCGACCAGTCGATCGAGGCCGCCGAGAAGGGCAAGGCCTACGCCCACACGCTGATCACCGGCCAGATCAACAAGGGCCGCGCCAAGACCGCCGATCGCGACGCGCTGCTCGGCCGGATCACCACCACGGCGGACTACGCCACCCTCAGCGGTTGCGACCTCGTGATCGAGGCGGTGTTCGAGGATCCCAGGGTCAAGGCCGAGGTGATCCAGAAGGTCGAGGCGGTGATCGGCCCCGACACGATCTTCGCCTCCAACACCTCGACGCTGCCGATCACCGGCCTGGCGAAGAATTCGCAGCGGCCGGATCGGTTTGTCGGCATCCACTTCTTCTCGCCCGTCGAGAAGATGATGCTGGTCGAGATCATCAAGGGTCAGGCCACCGGCGACGCGGCGCTCGCTACCGCCCTCGACTATGTGCGGCTGATCAAGAAGACTCCGATCGTCGTGAACGACGCCCGTGGCTTCTTCGCCAACCGCTGCGTCGGCGCCTACATCCTCGAAGGTCACAAGATGCTGGCCGAGGGCGTGCCGCCCGCGATGATCGAGAGCGCGGGCCGTCAGGCCGGCATGCCGGTCGGGCCGCTCTCGCTCAACGACGAGGTCGCCCTCGACCTCGTGCTCAAGATCGCCAAGGCCACCGAGGCCCAGGTCGGGGAGGGGGCGGTCGACCCGGCCCAGAAGTCGATCCTCACCGCTATGGTCGAAGGCCAGGGCCGGCTCGGGCGCAAGAACCGCAAGGGCTTCTACGATTACCCGGAGGGCTCGCCCAAGCGCCTCTGGCCGGGCCTGGCGGAGCTGCAGCCCAACCGGCTCGCCCCGGAGACTGTGGATTTCAACGAGCTGAAGCAGCGGCTCCTGGTGGTCCAGGCGCTCGAAGCCGCCCGCACCGTCGGCGAGGGCGTGGTCACCGATCCCCGGGAGGCCGATGTCGGCTCGATCCTGGGCTTCGGCTTCGCGCCGTTCACCGGCGGCACGCTGTCCTACATCGATTTCATGGGCGCGGCCTCCTTCGTGGCGCTCGCCCGAGGCCTGGAGGCCAAGCACGGTCCCCGCTTCCGGGTGCCCGACACCCTGGCGGCCATGGCCGAGCAGGGCGGGACCTTCTACGGGGAGCAGAAGCGCGCCGCCTGATCTTTTTGGCGGAAGGACATCAGACCAGGGCTTGAGAGCCGTTCTCGATCGCTTCGGGAACGGCTCGGGTCACTGCGCCTGCGGCTGGTCATGCACCGCATATTGCCTCGCATGATATCGCGCGTGCGGTCGCTGCGTTCCGGTCTTGCCTGGAGGCAGCCTGATCAGGGTCAGGCGACGCAAACCTTCGCGCCGAGCATGCGGGCGAGCAGTTCGACATCGTTGGCGTTGTCGGAAAGCAGGTCGGTGATGTCGCCGACTTCCAGCGCCTTTACGTGGCGACAGCGCATTCCGTAGCGGCCGGCCGTGCAGGTGCAACGCAACTGCGGGCCGCCGGCACGCTCTTCCAGCAAGACGCTGTATTGGTTGCCGGTCGAACCCCGGATCGTAAAGCTCAGCGCCGAAGGGGCCGTCGGAAAGGCGGCCATCGCGCGGTTGCTGATCGCCCCCGGAGCCCGGCGGGGCAAGGAGGGACCGCCCGTAACCCGGGTGACCGGCACGCCGATCGCCGCGGCGAGGCCGTGGACGTCCGGGGTCTCGGTCTCGCGCATGGCAGCCAGCGCGATCGCCGCGCAGGCATAGGCATCCTCGCCGGCATCGTGGTGCTCAAAGCGGATGCCGAGGCGCCGGGCAACCTTGCCGAGGCCGCATCCCTCCGGCGCGGGAAACACCCGGCGGGCGATCTGGACGGTGCACAGATAGGACAGCGCCGGCACCGGCAGGCCGGCGCGGGCCAGGCCGGCCCGCAGCACGCCGATATCGAAGCTGGCGTTGTGAGCCAGGATCAGACCGCTGGTCAGGTCGCCGAGATATGGCGCCATCACCCCGGCGAAGTCCGGCTGATCGGCGACGTTGGCCGGCAGGATGCCGTGGACCCGGATGTTGCCCGGCGAGAACCGCATCTCCGGCGGCCGGATCAGGTGGCTTTCCCGCCGCACGATCCGCCCGTCCGCGATCCAGGCAAGACCCACCGCGCAGGCGCTGTCACGCCGCTCGTTGGCCGTCTCGAAGTCGAGGGCCAGGACCGTCATCGCGGGTGGACCATGCCGGGGAACGTTCTCGGGGTGTTCCCAAGCGGTCTAAAGCCCCACGACTCGCGCTTCAACCCTCGGCGACCATCCCCAGCCAATCGTCCTCCGACACGACCCGGACGCCGTGCTTCTCGGCATCCTTGAGCTTCGAGCCGGCCCCCGGGCCCGCGACCACGAGGTCGGTCTTGGCCGAGACAGATCCAGAGACCTTCGCGCCCAGCCGCTCGGCCACCGCCTTGGCCTCGTTGCGGGTCATTTTTTCCAGAGTGCCGGTGAAGACCACGGTCTTGCCGGCGAAGGTTGAAGCGGCTGTCGGCCGCTCCATCGGCTCGACCGTCACCTCTTCGAGCAGGGCCGCGACCGCGTCGGCATTGTGCGGCTCGGAGAAGAACAGGATCAGCGCGTCGGTCGCCACCGGACCGATCTCGCCGTCATCGGCGAACAGCCGATAGGCATCGCCTGGCTTCTGCGCGGCGGCCCGGGCGAGCGCGGCCCGCACGGCATCGGCATCGCCGTAATGCTGCAGAAGGTTTTCCCGCTGGGGCGCGCTGAGGCGCGCACGCGGCGCGTCGGAGGGCGCGTCCTCCGGGAAGCCGAAATCGAGCAGCCGGTCGCGGGTCGTGTCGCCGATTCTGTCCACGGACCGCAGCTCGACCCAGTCCGGCCCTGGCTGCACAGCGGCCGCTTCCCGAATCGCCCCGATCAGCGACGGCATCTCAGAAAAACGCTTGGCCAGGGCCTTGGCGGTGGCCTCGCCGATCTGCGGGATGCCGAGGGCGAAGAGCAGGCGGTTCATCGGAACCTGGCGGCGCGCCTCGACGCCGGCGAGCAGGTTCTTGATCGCCTTGTCTTCGTCCTCGCCCTTCTTCTTGGCGGCTTTCTTGGGCGGCTCGGTCGTCCCGGCCCCGGCGCGCCGCTCGGCCGAGAGCGCCTCGCGCCGCGCCACGACAGCGGCCTTCAGGGTCTCGAAATCGAGTCGGAACAGGTCGGCGGGCTGGCGCACCAAGCCGGCCTCGAACAGCACCTCGATATAGGTCTCGCCGAAGCCTTCGATGTCGAAGCCGTTGCGCGACACGAAGTGTTTCAGCCGCTCCACCCCCTGCGCCGGGCAGATCAGGCCGCCGGTGCAGCGGCGGATCGCGTCGGGGCGGCCGGTGCGCGGGTTGATCGCCCGCACGGCGCGGCTGCCGCAGGCCGGGCAGGTCTCCGGGAAGGCGAAGGGCTGCGAATCCGGCGGGCGCTTGGTGAGGTCGACATCCATCACCTTGGGGATCACGTCGCCGGCCCGGACCACCGTGACGGTGTCGCCGACGCGGATATCGCGCCCGTCGCGGATCGGCTCGCCGTCGCCGCCGACGCCCTTCACGTAGCCCTCGTTGTGCAGCGTCGCGTTGGAGACGACCACGCCCCCCACCGTCACCGGTTTCAGCTTCGCCAGGGGGTTGAGCGAGCCGGTGCGGCCGACGTTGATGACGATGTCCTCGACCACCGTCGTCGCCTCCTGGGCGGCGAACTTGTGGGCCAGCGCCCAGCGGGGCGAGCGCGAGACGAAGCCGAGCCGCTTCTGCAGCGCGAGATCGTCGACCTTGTAGACGACGCCGTCGATGTCGTAGCCGAGCCCGGCCCGGTCCGCCTCGATCCGGCGATAATGGCCGAGCATGGCCTCGATGTCGGTGAAAGTCTGGGTGAGCGGGTTCACCGGCAGACCCCAGGCGGCGAAGCGCTCCAGGACGCCGGACTGCGTCTCGGCAATCGGCCCTGAGAGCTCGCCCCAGGCATAGGCGAAGAATTTCAGCGGCCGGGAGGCGGTGATGCCCGGGTCGAGCTGGCGCAGGCTGCCGGCGGCGGCGTTGCGCGGATTGGCGAAGAGCGGCTTGCCGGCGGCCTCCTGGCGGGCGTTGATCGCGGCGAAATCCGCGTGCGACAGGTAGACCTCGCCGCGCACCTCGCAGATCTCCGGCCAGCCGGTGCCTGCGAGCGTGGCCGGGATGTCCTGCACGGTGCGGGCATTCGCCGTGACGTTCTCGCCGACCTCGCCGTCGCCGCGGGTCGCCGCGGTCTCCAGCTTGCCGTTCACGTAGCGCAGCGACAGGGACAGGCCGTCGATCTTCGGCTCGGCCGTGAAGGCGAGGGGCGCGTCTTCGGCAAGCCCGAGGAAGCGGCGGACCCGAGCCACGAACTCGCTGACTTCCTCCGGGTCGAAGGCGTTGCCCAGCGACAGCATCGGCACGGCATGCCGGACCTTGGCGAATTTTTCCGAGGGCTTGGCGCCCACCGAGGCGCTGACCGCCCCGGTCCCGGCGAGATCGGGGAAGCGGGTCTCGATCGCCTCGAGCCGGCGGCGCAGGCGGTCGTATTCCGCATCCGAAATCTCGGGCGCATCCTCCTGATGGTAGAGCCGGTCCGCCTCATGAATCGCCTCCGAGAGCCGCGCGTGCTCGGTGCGCGCCTCCTCGGCGGTCAGGTCGAGCTCGGGCGTATCGGACTTCGCGGCTGGCATGGGGGCGTTCTAGCGCATCGCGGGCCGCGCGGGAGTCGGTTGGGGCGCGGCATCCCCATGTCCCTCAGCGCCGGGGCGCGAGCAGATCGCCGCGGCCGACCGACAGGAAGGCCCCCAAGAACACCGCGGCGACCACGGCGCTGAGGACGGCCAGCGGCATCACCGGGGCGAGCCAGCCCGCCAGCATCGTTCCGGTGACCGAGCCGAGATTCATCGCCGCCATGTAGACCTCGAACTGCGTCGCCGCGCCGGCGGGCCCGCGGCTGGCCTGCAGCAGAGCCGGCATCAGCGCGACGATCAGCAGCCCCGGCAGCGCGTTGGTGAGCGCCAGGATCAGCGGCGCCGCCGACCCCAGCAGACCGGCGGCGATCAGGATGCCCGCCAGCACGAAGGTCGACGCGCTCGCCAGCAGCAGGATTTTCAGAGGCCGCACCGGCCCGGCCCGGTCCGACCAGACGCCGATCGCGAAGGCGCCCGCGGTCCCGCTCACCAGGGCCAGACCGGCCTGAAGGCGCGACAGCGCAGCCGGGTCCCATCCCCGGCTCTGGAGCAGGTCGATCGAGAAGGGCAGCTCGAACAGCCCGAGGGCGCCGTCGAGGCCGAAGCACAGGGCGAGCAGCTGCAGCGCCCGCTTCCGCCGCAGGGCGAGGCCGAGGCGGCGCAGGAAGCGCAGAAACGGGATGCGCCGCGGCGCCGGGCCGCGCCTGCTAAAATCCACCAGCGCGTCACCGGGCGCCTCGCGCAGCAGCAGCATCGGCAGGCTTGCCAGGATGCCGGCCGCGAGCAGCCCGGCGAGGCTGACATCCAGCCCGTAGGCGGCGAGCGTCCAGCCGAAGACCGCAGCGCTGAGGCTGGTGCCGGCGACGAACCCGGCCCGCGTGCAGGCGCTGACCCGGCCGAGTTCGTCTGCCGGGACGTGATCCATGATCATCCGGTCGCAGGCGGTGTCGAGCAGGGACGCGAACACACTGTGGACCAGGAAGACGAGGCCGAGTAGGCCAACCTGATCGGCACCGAGCAGCAGCATCAGGGCGACCGCCGCGTGGCATCCGAGGATCGCCGCCACCGCGAAGGGCCGCCGCCGGCCCATGCGCAGATTCCCGGACCGATCAACCAGCGGTCCCCAAAGGATCGGCTGGAGTGTCCAGGGCAGCCCGGCCAGGGCGAAATGGAACCCGACCTCGGTCGCCGGGACGCCGCGCGCCGCGAGGTGATTGGCCAGGGCGGTCAGAGAGAATCCAGCGATCAGGCCCTGATAGAGGTAGGTCGCGAAGAACACGCCGTAGCGGGCACGCTGCCCGGCCAGACTCGGGGTTCGCAGCCATCCGTCACGCGACTGTGCGCTCAAGCCGGGATGCACTTGCCGGTCCGGTGCCGCACGACGATGCTCCTCATCCCACCGTCACCGGATCCAAGCCCGTGCCGCCTCGTCCCGAGCAGACTACGTCGTGCGCCCAGAAGCCGCGAGGCGTCGCGTGAGCGCGGCCGACATCTGGATCGTCGATCTCGCCCTGTCGCCGGACCAGCTTGATCTCTGCGCGGCAGTTCTCGACGCCGCCGAGCGCGACCGCGCCGCGCGCTTCCTGCGTCCGGTTGACCGCATGCGCTACCGGGCCAGCCATGCAGCGCTTCGGCTGATCCTCGGAGAGGCCTTGGGCCTCGCTCCTGCCGAGATCCGCCTGGAGGCCGGCGCCGGCGGCAAGCCCGAACTCGCCGGCTCCGCGCGGGGGACCCTCGATTTCAATCTGTCCCATTCCGGCGGCCGCGCGCTCATCGGTCTAGCACGCGGCGCCGCCATCGGCGTCGATGTCGAGGAAATCCGGCCCATCACGGACGCCCTGCGCATCGCCCGCGCGCATTTCGCGCCCGATGAGGCCGCTGCGCTGGCGGCGTTGTCGCCGAACGCTATCGATCACGCGTTCTTCGGTCTCTGGACGCGCAAGGAGGCGGTGGTGAAGGCGCTGGGCTCCGGCCTGTCGCTGCCGCTCAACCGCTTCAGCGTCAGCGTGCCGCCGGAGCCGCCGCGTCTCCTGCGTATGGCAGAGGGCGGTGCGTGGACCCTCGCGGGTATCGATTGCGGAGCGGGATACGCGGCAACGATCGCAGTGCGATCCGCGGAGGCCGGGATCGCGGTTCGGCATCTCCGGGGCGATTGGCCGAGCCGACTGCAGTGATCGCCTAAAACCGGCCTTGCGGTCCGGGAAAGGCGCGGCTATAAGCCCGCTGCCGGCAGTTGCGGACACGCAAGCCGGCCTTCGGAGTGTAGCGCAGTCTGGTAGCGCACCACGTTCGGGACGTGGGGGTCGCAGGTTCAAATCCTGCCACTCCGACCAAGCTCCTTCAGGGAGTACAGGTCTTCCCGCTTTTGCTGATCGCCGCGACTGAGATCTATCAGTCATGCTCGGCGCATGCTTGCAGCCAATTCTGTCGGCATCCCTGCATCACATCCATTTTCAGGCCGATCGTTCGGTCTGGACGCTTTCCGTCACCTGCATCATCGCGACGGCGTGAAGCCGATCGGCGACCAGATTTCGATCGTAGCCACGGTCGTGGCGTGACCGAAGGAGCCTCGGGTCCCCTCTCCCGTGCGGGTTACGATGTTCACACCTCGGCTTGCGAAAGCCGCCACGCGCCCCCTCTCCCGTGCGGGAGAGGGTTGGGGTGAGGGACCAGGTCTTTCCGGAAAACGCGCATCCCTCACCCTGTCCCTCTCCCGCACGGGAGAGGGGACCCG
>NZ_JAKSYO010000090.1 GCF_022829635.1 Methylobacterium sp. E-066 | reverse complement strand
CGTATTCTTTGATCAGGAAGCGCCACTTCTGGACGTAGTTCCGCTCGATCGTCCGGTCAAAGCTGTTGTCGCGCATCGCAAAGCCCTCCAGGGGCAGCGTGCCGCGATCAGCGAATTTGTGAACCTCCACAGCAATGACGGTGTGGGACGAGTAATCCGCCCGGACGCCATCGGGGCGCTCAAGCGCTTGGCAGTCCTTCGGCAGCACGGCCCGTTTGGGCGAGCCCGCGGTCGAGTTCTGCAGCCGCAGCCAGATCCTCCGGCGTGTTGAGGTTCAGGAACGGATCGACCGTTTCAACCGGCCACTCCACGACAGCAGCGCCGTGGCGCGCGATGAACGCGCCGACCCGCCGCTCGTCCCGCTCCACCAGGGCGCGGCGCAGATCCGCCCGCAGCTCCACCGGCCAGAGCGCCACGGTGTAGTGCTCGTGCCCGCCCGAGGCGGCGAGCGCGATCGGCGAGTCCTTCAGGGCTGATCCGAGCCGCGCGGCGAGATCGCCCGGCAGGAACGGGGCGTCCCCGGGCACGCTCAGGACATGAGTCACACCCGGATGATGCGCGGCGGCGTGCTCCAGCCCCGCGAGAATGCCGGCGAGCGGTCCGAGCTGGCCTGGCAGCGGATCCGGTAGCAGCGGCCCCGGAAACCCGGCGAACCGGTCCGGATCGCCGTTGGCGTTGAGCGCGAGCCCCGCCCCGCATTGCGGGCCGAGCCGCTCGACCACCCGGTCGAGCAGGGTGCGCCCGCCCAGCCGCATCAGGGGCTTGTCGACGCCGCCCATCCGCCGGCCGAGGCCGCCGGCGAGGATCAGGCCCAGGATCTGCGGGCGGTCCACAGAGAAAAAATCACTCGAAGACGATCTTCGGCGCGGTGCGCCCGGCCGGGGCGCCCGAGAGGTTCGCCCACAGGGCGGCGGCGATGTCGCGATAGATTTTAGCGTGCGGGCCGTCCGGATCGGTCGCCACCACGGGCCGGCCGGAATCCGAGGTCTCGCGGATCGTCATGTCGAGGGGCACCTCACCCAGGAACGGCACGCCGAGGCGCTGCGCCTCGATGCGGGCGCCGCCATGCCCGAAGATGTGCGAGGCGTGGCCGCAATTCGGGCAGATGAAGGTCGCCATGTTCTCGATCACCCCGAGGATCGGGACCGCGACCTTCTTGAACATGGTCACGCCGCGCCGCGCATCGATCAGCGCGAGGTCCTGGGGCGTCGAGACGATGACGGCGCCCGAGAGCGGGGTTGCCTGGGCCATGGTGAGCTGGGCGTCGCCGGTGCCCGGCGGCATGTCGACGATGAGCACGTCGAGCTCGCCCCAGAGCACGTCGCGCAGCATCTGGGTGATGGCCGATTGCACCATCGGCCCGCGCCAGATCATCGCCGTCTCGGGCTCGATCAGGAAGCCGATCGACATCACCTTCAGCCCGTAGCCGACCATCGGCTCCATGGACTTGTTGTCGACCACGGTCGGCTTGCCCGACAGGCCGAACAGTTTCGGCACCGACGGTCCGTAGATGTCGGCATCGAGCAGGCCGACCTTCAACCCCTGGGCCTGGAGGGCCAGCGCGAGGTTGCAAGCGGTGGTGGACTTGCCGACGCCGCCCTTGCCGGAGGCGACCGCCACGATGTGGCGCACGCCGGCGATCTGCGGCCCCTGGTTCGGCGGCGCCCCGGGCCTCGGCGGTGCCACCGGCGGCGGCGTCACCGGCCGGGGCGCGGCGTCGCTCTGGGCCGGCATGCCCGGGCCGCGCTCCGAAGTGAGGCTGGCGAACACGCCCGAGACGCCCGGCATCTGCAGGACGCGCCCCTCCGCCTGCCGCCGCACCGGCTCGAACCGCTCGGCCTCGCTCGGATCGACCAGGATCGAGAACATCACCCGGTTGCTCGGATCGACCACGACCTGGGACAGTCGCCCGGAGCCGGGCAGCGTGGTGCCGGCGGCATCGACGGTGACGGATTGGAGCGCGCGCAGCACGTCGTCGCGAGTGATAGCCACGATTCTCGACTCCTGATGGGGCGTCTCGGGACGGGCGTATCCGGCCGTATTCGCTGGCCGTCGGAGCCCCGGAATTTGGTCCCTTGTAGCCCTGCGTGCGGCAAACGCCAGCCTTGCCGGCGGGAGTCCGTCTCGGGGCCTGAACCAACGTGGCCCTCGCCCGTTGTGTCGAGACTCTTTCGGGATCGGCGCACCGCGCAGGTACGCCGCCCGCAGACCACGACCAGGAGACTTTTCCCGATGCATCAGGGCAACCACCGCGACCACGAGGGCGCCAAGAAGCTGTTCGAGCTGGTCAAGGACGTGAAGATCGCCATGATGACCACGGTCGATGCCGAGGGGACGCTCAACAGCCGCCCGATGTGGAACAATGACGCCGACGAGAACGGCGATCTGTGGTTCTTCACCAAGCTGCACTCGCCCAAGACCACCGAGATCAGCAAGGACAACCAGGTGAACCTGGCCTACTCCGACCCGTCGAGCCAGACCTACGTGTCGGTGGCCGGCAAGGCCGAGATCGTGCGCGATCAGGCCAAGATCGACGAGAAGTGGAATGAGAGCCTGAAGACCTGGTTCCCCAACGGCAAGAACGATCCCGAGGTCGCGCTGATCCGCGTCCACCCGGAGAAGGGCGAGTACTGGGACAGCCCCAACAGCACGATGCTGCACCTCTACGGCTACGTGAAGGCGTCGCTCACCGGCGAGAGCCCCAAGACCGAGACCAAGAAGGTCGACCTCGCCTGATTGTTTGTGACTTGGCGACGTGGGTAACGGGGGGCGGCGCGTCGTAGGGACGTGCCGCCCTTCTTCTTGACGCGGCCGCGCCCGGCATGCGCTCTGCGCCGTGAGACGCGCGGACGAGTCCGAAAAACATGATTGATCTGGCGAAGCGGGTCTACGATCACAGCTTCCGCATCGACCCGATCGTGCGGTCGCTGCTCGACACCGATTTCTACAAGCTGCTGATGGCGCAGACGATCCTGCGGCGGCATCCGCAGATCGACACCACCTTCGGGATCACCAACCGCACCAAGCGCATCCGCATCGCCGACGAAGTCGATGCCGGCCTGCTGCGCGAGCAGCTCGACCATGCCCGCAGCCTCCGGCTCAGCAAGGGCGAGGTGACCTGGCTGCGCGGCAACGTGTTCCGCGGCCAGGGGCGGATCCTCGGCCCGGAATTCGTGGCGTGGTTCGAGGGTTTTCAGCTGCCGGACTACGAACTCGCCGTCCATGACGGCCAGTACGAGCTGACGTTCCACGGCCCCTGGATCGAGACCACGATGTGGGAGGTCCCGGCGCTGGCGATCCTGAACGAGCTGCGGGCGCGCGCCGTGCTGCGGGGCCTCGGCAAGCTCGACCTTCAGGTGCTCTACGCCCGGGCGATGACCCGGGTCTGGGAGAAGATCCAGCGGCTGCAGAAGCTGCCCGACCTGTCGGTAGCGGATTTCGGCACGCGCCGGCGCCACGGCTTCCTCTGGCAGGATTGGTGCGTGCAGGCGATGGCCGAGGGGCTGGGCTCGGCGTTCCTCGGCACCTCGAACTGCCTGATCGCCGCCCGGCAGGAGGTCGAGCCGGTGGGCACCAACGCCCACGAATTGCCAATGGTCTACGCGGCGCTCGCCGAGGACGACGCGGCGCTCGCCGCCGCGCCCTACGCGGTTCTGGCCGACTGGCAGGAGGATTACGACGGCAACCTGCGGGTCATCCTGCCCGACACCTACGGCACCACCGGGTTCCTGGCGAACGCCCCGGACTGGGTGAGCGACTGGACCGGGATCCGCATCGATTCGAAGGACCCGATCGCGGGCGGCGAGGAGGTGATCCGGTTCTGGCAGGATCGCGGCTACGATCCCGGGGAAAAACTCGCGATCTTCTCCGACGGGCTCGACATCGACGAGATCGAGCGCATCCACGGCCATTTCCACGGGCGCATGCGCATCGGCTACGGCTGGGGCACCCTGCTCACCAACGATTTTCGGGGTCTCCTGCCCGACGGCAAGCTCGATCCGGTCTCGGTGGTCTGCAAGGTCGTGGAGGCGAACGGCCGCCCGACGGTCAAGCTCTCCGACAACCCGACCAAGGCGCAGGGGCCGGCCGACGAGATCGCCCGCTACCGCCGGGTTTTCGAGATCGGCGAGCAGGAGGCTTTGCCGGTGTTGGTGTGAGGCGCGAGGCCCTTTCCCGGACACCTGCAACGTCAGTGGAAGGTGATCCGGGACCCAGCACGAAAAGCGCCGCGCAGCGGCACCTTACCTAAACCACACAGACGCTGCGCGTCGTCTTGCGCTGGATCCCGGGTCGCATTCCGCTCACGCTCCATACGCCCGGGAAAGGGCGGTGCCTGCGCGCAGATACGAAACGCCCCCCTGACGGACCCGCGCTTTATTCAGTATCGTGTCGACCAACAGGGCAAGCCTCAGGCGGCCGGCCTGACGGGAGAACGCCATGACCTTCAATCGCCGCTCGCTCATCGGCGCCGCAGGCCTCGCCCTCGCGGCACCGGGCCTCGAAAGCGCACAGGCCGCCGAGGCTGCGAAGCCAGCCGCCAAGGCGCCGCCGCCCGTCACAAAAATCCTTGCGCAGTGGATCCTGGCCTCGTCCTACGACACCCTGCCGGAGAATGTTCGCCGCGAGGGCGTGCGCAGCTTCCTCAACTGGGTCGGCGTGGCGATCGGCGGCTCGCACCACGAGACCGTGGATGTGGCGGTCTCGGCGCTGCAGCCCTTTTCCGGGCCGCCGCAGGCCGGCCTGTTCGGCCGGGCGGAGCGGTTCGACATCATGAACGCCGCCTTCCTCAGCGGCGTGGCGAGCCACATCTTCGACTTCGACGACACCCATCTCAAGACGATCATCCATCCGGCCGGCCCAGTCGCCTCGGCGATCCTGGCCTATGCCCAGATGAAGCCGGTCTCGGGGAAGGACTTCCTCGACGCGCTGGTAGTCGGAATCGAGACCGAGTGCCGGATCGGCAACGCGGTCTACCCGAACCACTACGATGCCGGCTGGCACATCACCGGCACGTGCGGGCCGTTCGGCGCCGCGGCCGCCGTCGGCAAGCTGATGGGGCTCACCGAACAGCAGATGATCTACGCGCTGGGGCTCGCCGCCTCGCAGCCGGTGGGCCTGCGCGAATCGTTCGGCTCGATGAACAAGAGCTTCAACCCGGGCCGGGCGGCCTCGAACGGCCTGTTCGCGGCGATCCTGGCGAGCAAGGGGTTTACCTCATCCGACGGCATGATCGAGGCCAAGCGCGGCTGGGCCAACACCATCTCGACCAAGCAGGACTGGTCCGAGATCACCGACGGGCTGGGCACCCGCTACGAGGCGCTGCTCAACACCTACAAGCCCTTCGCCTGCGGCATCGTCATGCATCCGACGATCGATGCGGGCGTGCAGATCCGCGACCAGGACCATGTCCGGCCGGAAGACATCGCCCGGGTCGATCTCAAGGTCCACCCGCTGGTGCTGGAGCTCACCGGCAAGACCGCGCCGAAGACCGGGCTGGAGGGCAAGTTCAGCATCTACCATGCCGCCGCGATCGCCCTGGTGGAAGGCGCGGGCGGCGAGAAGCAGTTCAGCGACCGGGCGGTGAACGACCCGCGGGTCGTGGCCCTGCGCCAGAAGGTGGTGCCGGTGATCACTCCGGGCATCGACGCCGCGCAGGTCGACATGACCGTGACCTTGACCGACGGGCGCAGCTTCCACCGCCGGATTGAGCACGCGATCGGCAGCGTCGAGAAGCCGATGTCCGATGCGCAGCTGGAGGCGAAGTTCGCCGATCTCGCCGCCGGCGTCCTGCCGGAGGCCCAGGCCAAGCGGGTGATGAAGATGTGCTGGTCGCTCCCCGAATTGCAGGATGTGAGCGAGGTGGCCCGGGCCGGGGTGCAAGGGGCGTAGGACGACGGCCGGCCGACATTGACGGTCGCCTGCCGCGGCAGCAGGATCCCGGCATGGCCGACCTTCCGATGGCAGAGATTCGCGCGATCAGTCTTGATGCCGTTCACAGCGTCGCGGGCTCGCAAGCCGGCGATGCCGAGGTCGACATCCGTCTCGATTCGTCGGACGAGCCGGCCTACTTCATCACGCTGCAGCTGGATCGGACCCAGCAACCGCTCCTGACCCCGGCGGCGCGGATCCGTATCGGCCAGAGGATCCGGGACGCCCTGATCGAGGCCGGTGACGAACGCTACCCGTTCGTGCGCTTCCTCTCGCGCGACGACTGGAACGCCCGGGCCGGTGCTCGACCCGCTTGAGCTGCTCGCAGCGGCCCGTGCGCGGGCATCGGGACCGGCGCCGCGTGATGCCGAGCTTCGGCGCGCGATCTCGACGGCCTATTACGCACTGTTCCACACGACCTTGAAACTGGCGGCCGAGCGCTTCGTCGGAGCCGCCCAGAGCGGCACCGCGGCTTACGCGCTGGTGTATCGCGGCTTCGCCCACGGCCGGATGAAGGAAATCTGCCGTGCCATCGACAGGCCGGTTCTCAGCCAGCGGCATCAGGCGCTGCTGCAGCGGACGGGCGTCTCGCCTGCGGCACGGGAATTCGCCAGTGCCTTTGCCAGCTTGCAGGAGCTTCGGCACAGCGCCGATTACGACCCGCAGGTGGTCTTCCGGTCGTCGGACGCAGTGGACGCATGCGATGCAGCCGACCTCGCCATCCAGGCTCTTGCCACCATCAACGCAGCTGAACTTGCCGACATCCTGGCGCTCCTGCTGGTCGACGCGCGGACCTGACCACCGCCTGAGTCCGACGCTCCGCCTCTGAAGCCCCCTCACGGATCCGCGAGGCAAGCGGGATCGTTTTCCGGCTCCGTGCCGTTCCCATGCCGCGAGGCCCCGCGACCCCGGCGGGCGCCCGCGTGTGGCGTTCGGGGCGTGGACTCGCAGCATGGGTACCAAAACCCCGGTCGGGGCGCAGCAGCCTGGACAGGCGCTGGTTCCGCCGCGTCCGACCCGGGTCGCCGCGGCCGAGACCCCGCGGGCCACGATGGCCTCGCCGATCCTGGTCGGAGCCACCATCGTAGCGATCCTGTATTTCGGCCGCGAGATCTTCATCCCGATCGCGATCGCGCTGCTCCTGTCCTTCGTGCTGACGCCGCTGGTGAGCCGCCTGCGACGCCTTCGGCTGCCGCGGCTGGTGGCGGTGGGCGTGAGCGTCCTGCTGACGCTCGGGATCGTCGGTGCCCTGGCGACGCTGATCGGCATCCAGGCGGCCGACCTCGTGGGCGACATCCCGCGCTACCGCGCCACAATCGAGCGCAAGATCGAGGGCCTGCGCACCTCGCCGGTGGGGCACATCACCGACTACGTCGCCAATATCGGCCGGGCGCTCCATACCGGCGGCCAGGAACAGGCCAAGGAGCCGGCTAAAGAACAGCCGCAAGCCGCGCCGCAGACCCCCGAATCCGCCTCCGGGCTGGACCAAGCCAAGCCGGGCTCGAAACCCGTCGTGGTCGAGGTAGCGTCGACCCAGCCGGGGCCGCTGGAGATGCTCGGCACCCTGCTGTCGCCGGTGCTGCAGCCGTTGGCCACGGTGGGCATCGTCTTCGTGGTGCTGCTGTTCGTCCTGATGCAGCGCGAGGATCTGCGCGACCGCATGATCCGGCTCGCGGGGTCGAGCGACCTGCATCGCACCACCGGAGCGATCGACGACGCGGCCGGACGCCTGAGCCGCTACTTCGTGGTGCAGCTCGCCCTCAACACCGCCTTCGGGGTCGTGATCGGGATCGGTCTCTATGTCATCGGCGTGCCGAACCCGGTGCTCTGGGCGATTTTTTCCGGCCTGATGCGGTTCGTGCCGTATATCGGCGCGTTCCTGTCGGCGCTCCTGCCGATCATCCTGGCCGCCGCGGTCGATCCCGGCTGGAACATGATGATCGCGGTGACGATCCTGTTCCTGATCCTGGAGCCCCTCACCGGCCAGGTGTTCGAGCCGATCGTCTACGGCCAGTCCACCGGGCTCTCGCCGTTCGCGGTGCTGGTCTCGGCCCTGTTCTGGACCTGGCTGTGGGGGCCCGTCGGCCTGCTGCTGTCGACGCCGCTCACCGTCTGCCTGGTGGTGCTGGGGCGCCATGTCGAGCACCTCGAATTCCTCGACGTGCTGTTCGGCGACCGGCCGGCGCTCACCCCGGTGCAGAACTTCTACCAGCGCATCCTGGCGGGCGATTCCGAGGAGGTTTTGGGGCATGCCGAGCTGATCCTGCAGCAATGCTCGCTGTCGTCCTACTACGACGAGGTCGTGCTCAAGGGCCTCGAACTCGCCGCCCGCGACGCCGCGCGCGGCGTGCTCACCGCCCAGCAGAAGGGCGCCATGCGCACCGCCCTCGGCGAGTTGATCGCCGACCTGTCCGAGCGCAGCGACGCGGGCACCGAGACGGCGGGCGAGGGGGCCGAGAACGCCTGCAGCCCCATGCCGATCGGCCCGTCGCCTGAGACCCTGCCGGAGGTCTGGACGCGCCAGGGCGCGGTGCTGTGCGTCTCCGGGCGCGGCTTCCTCGACGAGGCGGCGGCCGCGATCCTGGCGCAGATCCTGGAGAAGCGCGGCATCGGCATCCGCACGCTGCCGTTCTCGGACGCGTCCTCGGCGCGGATCGGTCGGTTCGAGCCGGGCTCGGCCCGGATGGCCTGCGTGGTCTCGCTGGCCTTGACCGGCGAGCCGACGCACCTGCGCCGGCTGGTCGGGCGCCTGCAGGAGCGGATGCCGGGGGTGCCGGTCCTGCTCGGCCTGTGGCTCGCCCAGAACGGCCAGTCGGAACGGGTGGCCCATGCCAAAGAGGGCGCGACGAACGCCGCCGGGCAGGTCGCCTCCCTGCGCGAGGCGATCGAGGCGGTTCTGGCCGCGGTCCAGGCCGACATCGCCGCCGCCCCGGAGGCCGGCAAGACGGCGCGCACGCCCGAACCGGCCGAGGCATGAACGGAGGGGGCTTGACGGCTGGGGGGCTGCCCCGGTTTCGTCGCGCACGGCCGGGCCACCGGACGGGTCGCGGGCAGAGCAGGGGGCAGGGCCGATGAGCGTCGTCGAACTCGGACGGTTCATGGACGATCTCGCGGATGCGTCCGGCAATGCGATCCTGCCGTTCTTCCGCGCCCAGTTCGGCCTCGACGACAAGGCGCGCGGCGGCGCGCCGTTCGATCCGGTCACCGAGGCCGACCGGGCCGCCGAGGTGGTGCTCCGGGCGATGATCGGCCAGACATTCCCCGGCCACGGCATCCTGGGCGAGGAATTCGGCGGCGAGCGCCTGGACGCCGAATGCGTCTGGGTGCTCGACCCGATCGACGGCACCCGGGCCTTCATCGCCGGCCTGCCGACCTGGGGCACGCTGATCGGCCTGACCCGCACCGGCGTGCCGGTGCGCGGGCTGATGCACCAGCCCTATCTCGGCGAGCGCTTCACCGGCGACGGCCGCCACGCCCGCCTGCGCGGCCCAGCGGGGGAGCGCACCCTGCGCACCCGACGCTGCGCCGATCTCGGCCAGGCGATCCTGGCCACCACCGATCCGCGCCTGTTCGCGGAGGGCGACGAGGCCGAGCGCTTCCGCGCCCTGGAAGGCCAGGTGCGGCTGTCCCGCTACGGCGCCGATTGCTACGCCTATTGCATGCTTGCGGCCGGGCAGATCGACCTCGTGGTCGAGGCCGGCTTGAAGCCCTACGACATCGTCGCGCTGATCCCGATCGTTGAGGGTGCGGGCGGCCGGGTCACGGCCTGGGACGGCGGCTCGGCCGCGAACGGCGGACGGATCGTGGCCGCCGGCGACCCGCGCCTGCACGAGGCGGTCTTGAAGGTGCTGAACCCGTGAGGGGACGCGATCGGGCGAACAACGGGATCGAGACGGGAGTCGTCGCGGCGCCGTACAGCCGGAGCCCGCCCGCGTGCTGCTGAACGCCCTCGTCCTGCTGGCGAGCCTGACGCCCCTCTTGGAGAAACGCGCCGCCACGCTCCTGGCCGCGCCGCCGGTGGCGACGGCCCCGGCCGAGGCCGCGCCGCCGCGCTTCGATCCCGCCACACGATCGGTCTCCAACTGGCACGCGCAGGCCGGCGAATTCCTGCTGCCGCGGGCCCTGGCGCTGACCGCCCGGCTCGCCGAGGACCCGCCCTACGTCGCCCGCTGCGTCCGGCTGAACAACGGCTGGTGCATCAAGTCGGCCCGCTGGCCCGGAGAGATCGGCGCCGATGCCGAGGGCCACACCGCCTTCGCCACCCTGGCCGACGGGGCCGACGCGGCGGCGAGCCTGCTGCGCCGCTACGTCCGGGATTACGGCCGCCGCAACGCGCTCGCCATCGTGCGACGCTGGGCGCCCTCCGAGTGCCGGATCGCGACACCGGCGCGGGTGGGGAAGGGCGTGGCGACGCCGGCCGTCTCGGCGACTTTGGCGCCCCGGGGGCTCGGCCGGACGCTGCGCGCCCGCTTCCTCGCCTCGCACCGGCCGGGCGGCGTGCCCCGGGGCCGGGCCAGGGCCCTGCGGGTGCAGCCCTGGTCGCCCCTCGCCCGGATGGCCGGCCGGGCCGCCGCGCGTCCGGCCGCCGCCCGCGTGCCGCGGGTGGCGATGCTCCAGCCGGTGCCCGACATCGCCGCCGGGATCTCGGCCGAGCCCGGCCGGGCGGGCACGACCCGCGGCGCTGCGGATCCCACGGCGCTCCTCGACCGCAAGGTGCCGAGCCCCGACCGAATGGTCGCCGAATCCGCTCAGCTGCCGGCCATCGCGGTCGGACTGCCCCTGCTCGACCTGCGGCTGCCGGCCCCGCTGTGCACCGGCGACGAGGTCCGGATCCAGGCCTATGCCGCCCGGATCAGCGGCAGCGTCGGGCTGAAGCCGGGCGACGACCTCGACCTGTTCGAGCCCGACGGCACACCGCGGCCCAACCTGGCGCCGGTGATGCTAGCGATGTCGGCGGTGGAGCTCGGTACCCTCCGGGCCGGCCCGGACCTCGTCACCGGGGCCATCGCCCGCCTGAAGCCGACGACACCCGCGCCCTAAAGGCAAGGTTTCAAAAGGTCTTCGACCTTTTGCGGGTGCAGGGCAGAGCCCTGCGAACCTCAGGGGCTCCGCCCCCGAACCCCGCCAAAGGGCTGAGCCCTTTGGAAACCCAGTACCGGGGGCAAGCCTTGCGGTTCGGGCCGAACCGCGCCACCTGTGCCCCGCCTCTTTTCCCAGACGACGAGCCCGCCCGTGCCCCTGACCGACCTTGCCGCACGCGCCGGCTCGGCCGTCAAAGCCTTCGCCGAAGCCTCGCACGACCTGCTGATCCAGCCGACCTTGCGGCTCGGGGTCACCGGGCTCGCACGCTCGGGCAAGACCGTGTTCACCACGGCGCTGATCCACCACCTCGTGGAGGCGCACGCCCTGCCGGCCTTCGCGCCCGCGCAGGAGGGCCGCCTGCGCCGCGCCCGGCTGGTGCCGCAGCCCGACGACGACGTGCCGCGCTTCCCCTTCGAGGAGCATTTCGCGACGCTCACCGAGGCAAGGCGCTGGCCGCGCTCCACCGACCGGATCAGCCAGTTCCGCCTGGAGATCGCCTACGAGCGCGCCGCCGGCTGGCGCAGCGGCCCCGCGACCCTGATGCTCGACGTGGTCGATTATCCGGGCGAATGGCTCCTCGACCTGGCGCTGATCGAGACCGGCTACACCGCGTGGTCCCGGGCCACGATCAACGGCACCCGCCGGCCTGGTCGATCCACCGTGGCGGCGCCGTGGCTGGAGGCGCTCAAGGGCTTCGATCCCAACGGCCCCCTCGACGAGGTCGCGGCCGAGCGGGCCAGCGACGCGTTCAAGGCCTATCTGGCGGCCCTGCGCGCCGGCCCGGAATCGGTCGCCACGACGCCCCCGGGTCGCTTCCTGATGCCCGGCGACCTCGCGGGCTCGCCGGCCCTGACCTTCGCGCCACTGGACAATCTCGCCGGCAGCATCGCCCCCGACAGCCTCGCCGGGCTGATGGAGCGGCGCTTCGAGGCCTACAAGGCCAAGGTCGTCACCCCATTCTTCCGCGACCATTTCCAGCGCGTCGACCGGCAGATCGTGCTGGTGGATGTGCTCGCCGCCGTCGATGCCGGCGCCACGGCCCTGGCGGAGCTGGAGGAGGCGCTGGACGCGGTGCTGCTCAGCCTCAACATCGGCCGCAACACGGTGCTGTCGAAGCTGTTCGCGCCCCGGGCCGACCGGGTGCTGTTCGCCGCCACCAAGGCCGACCACCTCCACCAGACCAGCCACGACCGGCTCGACGCGCTGCTGCGCCTTCTCGTCTCCCGCTCCATGCGCCGGACCGAGGCCGCGGGCGCCCGGGTCGGCACCGTGGCGCTCGCCTCCGTGCGCGCTACCCGCGAGACCACGGTGCATGACGGCTCCGAGGTCTTGCGCGCGGTCGCGGGAACGCCGGAGGCCGGCGAGACGGTGGGCGACGAGGTGTTCGACGGCAACAGCGAGGCGGCGGTGTTCCCGGGCGAGCTGCCGGCCCGCGCGGAAGCCGTGCTGGAGGGCGCCGTCGCCCCGGGCTCGCTGCGCTTCCCCCGCTTCCGCCCGCCGCTGATCCGCCCCGACGGCCTCGGCCGCCCCGGCCACCTGCCGCAGATCCGCCTCGACCGGGCGATGCAGTTTCTGATCGGCGACAGGCTCGGGTGATGGGGAGGGTAGCTTTCCGAGAAGCTGCCGTCGCCGGACGAGGCGCGGGTTCCCCTCTCCCCGCGCGCGGGGAGAGGCCCGCACGGACCTCGTCGTCCGTGCGGGAAGCGCAGGCGAAGCCGGAGCGGCGGTGAGGGGGCTTGAACGGATGAGACTCATTCGGAGCCACCCCCTCACCCCCGGCTGCCGCCTCGCTCCGGCGACGACAAGGTCGCCGGAGCCCTCTCCCCGCAAGCGGGGCGAGGGGATACGCGCTCACACGTCGACGCTGAGGCGTCGACCGCAAGCCTGCCGACGATCCGCGGCCCGACAGATCGGCCCGGCAGCCCAATTCAGCGACCGCACCCGGCGCGCCTGCACCGACCGGCTCCAACGGCCCACTGCCGTGAGGGCAAAACTGAAAAACCCCCTCTGGAGGCCGTAAGCCATGTCCTCAGGCCAGAAGCCCCGCGCCTTCCGGATCAATCCCGAGCCGCCGCCGGGTCCCGGCGTGACCACGACGCCGCTGGCGGCCCGGCCGGAGCAGGCCCGGATCGTCGAGGAGCCGTTCGAGATCATCGACGCGGCCGACGGCGTCGCGGTGCCGGTGGCGCCACGGCGGCGCTCGCCCTGGGGGGCGCTGTTCCTGTCGGCGGCTGGCGGCTTGGTCTCCCTGGGGATCGGGCTCTCGGTCGAGCGGATGATCGCCGACCTGTTCCAGGCCGCGCCCTGGCTCGGCTGGGTGGCGCTCGCGCTGCTGTGTGTCGCCGGGCTGGCGCTCCTGGCGATCGTCGGGCGGGAATTGGCCGGCCTGCGCCGCGAGCGGAAGATCGAGCGGCTGCGGCAATCGGCGGTCGACGCGCTCGGCAGCCGCGACCATACCGGCGCGCAGGCGGTGGTGCAGGCGCTCTCGGCCTTCTACGCCGACCGCGAAGCCCTAGCGCCGGGCCGCGCCCGGATCGACGCCGCCGCCGACGCGATCCTCGACGTGGACGACCGGATCGGCCTGGCCGAGCACGAGTTGCTGGCCGGCCTCGACCGTCAGGCGCGCAACGCCATCGCGTCCGCCGCCAAGCAGGTCTCGGCGGTCACGGCGCTGTCGCCGCGGGCGATCGTCGACGTCGCGTTCGTGGTGTTCGCCGCCGTCCGGCTGCTGCGCCGGATCGCCGCCATCTACGGCGGCCGGCCAGGCTTCCTGGGATTTCTGCGGCTGGCGCGGGCCGCGGTCGGGCATCTCACCGTCACCGGCGGCATGGCGGTGGGCGAGAGCGTGATGCAGCAGGTGCTGGGGCTCGGGATCGCCGCCCGAGTCTCGGCCAAGCTGGGGGAGGGCGTGCTCAACGGGCTGATGACTGCCCGATTCGGGCTGGCCGCCCTCAATGTCTGCCGGCCGCTGCCCTTCGTGCGCGAGGCCCCGCCGCGCCTCGCTGACGTGGCGGGCGAGCTGCTGCGCGCAGCAGAGCCCGAGGCGAAATAGGCCGGACCGGCTACTTGGCGGCGGCCGTGGCGGCGCGGCGATTGGCGATCCGGGTGAACATGTTGCCGGTGTAGTCGGCGACCTTCGGCTTCTCGACCTCGCCGACCTTCGCCTCGAACGCCTCGATGCGCTTCAGGAGCGCGGCGTCGTTGAACAGCGAGCTGTTGAAGTTGATGTGGGCCCGTTGCCCGAGGGCGGCCTGGACCACGTCGAGTCGTTCCAGAAGCTCTTTACGCGTCACGGTGCTCTCCAGGGGCGCCTTCGGGGCGAAGGACCGCCCAAGCCGACACTGGAGGCCGCGAGGGTAAACGGCGCGTTAACGCAGTCAGCCGATCAGAACTTGGAGCTGGGCCAGATGCGGGCCCCATGCATGACGGCCAGGATCTCGATCACATCGTCCACGACCCTGTAAGGAACGATATACGGGGTTCCCGTGACCACCAGTTCCCGTGTGCCCGCGATGCGGCCGACACGGCCGCGAAGAGGATAGAGTCTGAGACCCTCGATCGCCTTGCGGATGCGCGCGACGATGCGATTGGCCGCGCTCGGATCAGCCTCGGAAATATGCCGCCGCACTTGGTCGAGATGCCGGAGCGAACGGCGGGTGAAACGTAGCTTCACCGCGGGGTGAATGCGACCTCTACCTCGTCTTCGCTGGCGAAATCGCCGGCCTCAGCCTCCCGCAGGGCGGCCTCGATCTCGGTACGCTGCCAGGCGTCGAGGTTGAGAAAAGCGTCGACGGCGTCGTTGAGCAGGTCGGCCGGCTGGCGTTGCCGCGATGCGGCGAGGGCGACGAAGGCGGCGCGCCGGTCCGGGTCGAGCAGCGACAGGGCAGAGGCGTTGCGATCTGACGAGACCATGCCGACAGCGTAAGCGCGAGCCCGCCCCTGTGCAATTCCTGGCGCGGGCCGTCCTACAGCCCCTTCATGAACCCGGCGAGTCGCATCAGCCCCTCGGGCCACGGCCCGTGGCCGCTGGCGACGTTGATGTGGCCCGATTCGCCGGCATCCACGATCAGGGCGCCCCAGGCATGGGCGAAATCATCGGCCCGGTCGTAGGTGCAATACGGGTCGGTCCGGCTGGCGACCAGGAGCGACGGGAAGGGCAGGGGGTCTCGCGGCACCGGCGCGAAGGCGCGGGCCGCTTCGGGCAGGTCGGGCGCCTCATCGACATCCGGGCACGCCACGAACAGGGCGCCGCGCACGATACCCGGGGCGAAACGGGGCGCCGCCTCGACGCAGGCCACAACGCCGAGGCTGTGGGCGATCAGGATCACCGGCCGGGTCGCCGCTGCGACTGCCTCGATGATCCGCCCGCACCAGGCCTCGGGGGTTGGCGCGTGCCAATCGTCCTGGGCGATCAGCCGGGCGGTGGCAAGGCGGCCGGCCCAGCGGGCCTGCCAGTGGTCCTCGTCCGAGCCCCCGAGCCCCGGGACGATGAGGATGTCGCAATCGGCGGTCTTCATGCCGGCTGACTAGCGCATGATGCGGAAAAGTGGAATCCGGTTTTCCGGAATCATCATGCGCGAACAAAGTGCTAGCGCCCTCCGCGGAAGGCGTCGAGACCGTCCGTCACTCGGCCGCGATCGGCGCCGCCCGGGCCGGATCGGTGATGTGGCGGGCGATCTGGGTCGAGGCGTGGTTCTTGGCCTTCGCCTCGATCTCGAAATCGGCCCAGACCATGTGGCGGGCGACGAGGTCGTTCACGGCCCGGTTCCACATCATGTCGGAATGGGCGGCGAGATCCCGGACCGCGTGGCCGGCGGCACGCAGCGCCGGGAAGTCGGGCAGGGCGTCCGGGTCGCATTCGGCCGAGACCGCCTCGCGGGAGACGCTGATATGGGCCACCGGCCGCACCCCGCGCCAGGAAGCCCGCACCCGGGCGATGCGTGGATCGTCAGGCTCGATGTATTCTCCGCCGCTCTGGACCCAGTGATGGTGCAGGTCGAGCACCACCGGCACGAGGTCGGCGAGCTGGAGCACCGCCTCGATCCCGAAAACGTTCTCGTCGTTCTCGACCGTGACGAGGTCGCGCGCCACCTGGCTCGCCCGCGGCAGTGTCTCGCGGAACCCCGCCACGCCCGGATCGCCGGCGCCGACATGGATGTTGATGTGGGCGCCGTGCGGATGCCAGCCGCCGCCATAGCCCATGCGGTCGAAGATTTCGGCGTGATAGTCGAGCTCCGACAGGCCGTTGGCGATGGCCACCGGGTTGCGGCTCGCGATCAGGCAGAACGGCCCCGGGTGGAAGCTCAGGCGCACGCCGAGCCGACGCGCCAGCGCCCCGGCCTCCGCCAGCCCGCGCTCGACTAGGGAGACCATCTCGGGCTCGGCGTAGATCGCGCGGGCGATATCGTGGGTGTAGCCGGGCAGGACGTTGCTCGCCATGCGCAGCAGGCGCTCGATCGGCGGCCGCGCCCCGACCCAGGCGATCTGGCGGGCCAGGGCATCGAGATTGTGCGCGACGAGACCGGCGAGCTTCGCCCGCCGGGCGACGGGGTCCAGCTTGGCGAGATGCGCCATGGTCACGCTGGTCAGGTTCATGTGGAGCGTCGCCTCGCGCTCCGCCTTGAGGGTGGCGTGGGTACCGGGCGGCTCGTCCAGGACGAACTTGCAGCAGAATCCGAGGCGGGGCTGATCGCGCATAGGATGCACAACGCGCATCGGGGCCGGGCGTGCCCGAAATCGGGCGCGGAACGGCCGCGCTTCGGCGACGTTTGAGCCTTCGAGCGCGGCAGTTCCGCGCGGACGGCCCTCTCGTACCATCATGCCCGCGTCGCCCCCCCGCCCGAGTTCCGAACCGGATGCAGGCTCGCTCCTCTGGATCCTGATGCTCGGCTCGGCCCTGGTGGCGCTCGCCGCCGCCCCCGCCCGCCGGCGCGCGACCACCCAGCCGGAATTTCTGGAACCGCCGGCGGATCGAGACGAAGCCGACGCCGCGCGCAAAAAAGCCGTGAATGCCGGCGCGCGCTCGATCGCCGGTCGCGCCGCGCAGCTCACCGCCGCGACGCAGCCCGAGCGCGGCCGCGCCGCCGAAAGCCCGGCCGAGATGACGCCGGCCGGCTGGAAGGACATCGCGGTCCGGGTCTACCTGGAGTTCAACAAGGACCGGGTGCTGGCGGTGGCCGCCGGGGTGACCTTCTACACGCTGCTGTCGCTGTTCCCGGCCATCGCCGCGCTGGTCACCTGCTACGGGCTGTTCGCCGACGTTACGGCCATCAACGAGCACCTCGCGCAGTTGCATGCCGTGCTGCCGTCGGGCGCGGTCGAACTGATCGGCGACCAGATCAAGCGCATCGCCGCCAAGGGCAGCAGCTCACTGAGCGTCACCTTCTTCACCAGCCTGCTGCTGTCGATCTGGAGCGCCAACGCCGCCATGAAAGCGATGTTCGATGCGCTGAACGTCGTCTACGAGGAGGAGGAGAAGCGCAATTTCTTCTGGCTCAACATCCGCTCGCTCACCTTCACGGTGGGTGCCCTGGTGTTCATCATCATCGCGCTTAACGCGATCGTGGTGGTGCCGGTGGTCCTGAACTTCCTCGGCCTCGGCTCGGGCGCGTGGCTGCTCGCGGCCCTGCGCTGGCCGGCGGTGCTGCTGGTGCTGCTCGCCGGGCTGTCGGTGCTCTACCGGTTCGGCCCCAGTCGGGAGCATGCCCGCTGGCGCTGGGTCGGATTCGGCAGCCTGGTCGCCGGGCTGCTCTGGCTGATCGCGTCGCTGCTGTTCTCCTGGTACGTGGCGAGCTTCGGCACCTACAACGAGACCTACGGCTCGCTCGGCGCCGTGATCGGCTTCATGACCTGGATCTGGATCTCGTCGACCATCGTGCTGCTCGGCGGCGAGATCAACGCCGAGCTGGAGCACCAGACCGCCCGCGACACCACCACGGGCGCGCCCCTGCCGATGGGCCACCGCCGGGCTCGGATGGCGGATACCGTGGGGGCGGCGGCATAGCGGGCATCGCCATAACCGCGAGCGACAGGATGCCGCCGCTGCATCTGTTTTGCGGCAAACGGACTGCCGCCCCCCGCGGGATGCCTATATCTCCCATCGAAAAGGGAGATCTCCATGGCCGATACCGCGACCACCAACCCCGATACCCGTAGCGAGGCCGAGTGGCGCGCCACGCTCACGCCCGAGCAGTACCGGGTGCTGCGCGAGCACGGCACCGAGCGGGCCGGCACCAGTTGCCTGCTGGCCGAGAAGCGGCCCGGCACTTTCACCTGCGTCGGCTGTGGACAGCCGCTGTTCGAGCAGGGCACAAAGTTCGAGTCCGGCACCGGTTGGCCGAGCTTCTTCGAGCCTCTCGACGGCGCCGTCGAGACCACCGTCGACCGCAGCCACCGGATGGTCCGGACTGAGGTCCATTGCGCCCGCTGCAAGGGCCATCTCGGCCATGTCTTCGACGACGGCCCCGCCCCCACGGGCCTGCGCTACTGCATGAACGGCGCCGCGATGACCTTCGAGCCGGCCGCCTGAGGCGTCCGGTTCCGGTTTAACCTGGGTTGGAAAAACCGGGGCGAAAGACGGGATATCGGGGACAGGCAGGGTTCCGGGCGAATCATAACCCGGTTCCGGTCTTGATTTCGTCGTGTTTTTGCTTAGCGCTTAACCGTCTCATGTTGTCGCCATCCGGTATTGGGGATGGATGCGGTCATGTGCGGGCCAATACGGCGTTGCCGTTGAGCTTATACGCCGTCGGCGCGGGCTCGACTTGGCAGATCCATCCGGGCCGGCGGCCCTGAGGGCAGTCCGCCGGATCGGCGCACCGCCGACGAAGCGGGAGGGGTTTTGAGTTCATGAGCACCATTCGCCGATTCCTGGTTGCGCCATCCCTGGTCCGCCTGATCCGCAAGGAGCGGGGCGGCGCCCGGATCACCGAGGGCCATTTCGTCGCGCAGGGGGGCCGCAGCTCCTACGTGCGGGTCGACGGCCAGGTTTGCCAGCTGGTGCTGGTGAACAAGGGCCCGGACGGCGTCCCGGCCGAGGAGCGGACCGACGTGCCGCGCGCCCACGGCGACGCCCTGCTCGACGTCTGCCCCGGCAAGGCCGCCTACGACCGCACCGTCCTGACCATCGGCGGGCGCGAGGTCACGATCGACCGCTACGTCACGCCGGGCAATCTCGACCTGATCAGCGTCGCCTTCGACAATGACGGCGATGCCGCCGGCTTCCAGGCCCCGAACTGGTTCGGCCGCGAGGTCAGCAACGAGCCGACCTTCGAGCGTCAGGCGCTCGCCATCCAGGGCGTGCCGGCGGCCGAAGAGGTGCCGCTGAGCAACGCCGCGCTCGACGCGGTCCTCGACTTGATCGAGCCGCGGTTCGGCTTCGGCCGCTACGGCAGCAGCAGCGCCCGCACCAGCGAGCCGTCCGACGACGGCGCGATGAGCGCCATGCGCCGCATCGTGACTCCGGCCGCCGCGGCAGCCCCGGTCGCGGCAGCGGCTGCGACACCGGCCCCCGAAGCCGTCGAGCCGGCCCCGGCCGCCCCCGTCGCCGAGGCTCCCCCGGAGCCTCAGCCCGAGCCGGAGCCGGCCCCGCCGCCCGCCCCGGAGCCCGTGCATCACGCGGCGCCGGTGGCTCATGAGCCGAGCCCGCCCCAGCCCGCCCCGCAGGAGAGCATCCACAGCGACGCCCGGATCGACGACGTGATCGAGAGCCTGTCCCAGGCGCTCGGCGCGGCGATCCACCAGCATCCCGAGGCCACCGCCGAGCCCAAGGACCCGAAGACCGACGAGTCGGCGGGCGTGTTCGAGCGCTGGACCGTGCGGCCCCGCCGGACGCAGCAGCAGACCTGATCAACCGAGCCATCGAGAAGGCCGCGGAGGCAGGAGCCACCGCGGCCTTTTTGCTGCGCGCCGTCCCGGGCTCGCGTGGCCACGATCCGCGGCCATTCCCTCGCCAAAGAAAAAGAATCGGTCTACACGGCCGCTCCCCAGAACACGCTTACCTGCCCCGTATGCAGGACTGAGCCCGGAGAGCCTGACCCATGCCGATTCTCACCTTCCCCAATGGCGACACGCGGGAGGTCGCTGCCGGCACCACCGGCCGCAGCGTGGTCGAGGGCATCGCCAAGTCGCTGGCCAAGCGCACCGTCGCCATGGCGCTCGACGGCACGGTGACCGACCTCGACGATCCGATCGCCCAGGATGCGGCAATCGAATTCCTGGACCGCACCGACCCGCGCGCCCTGGAGCTGATCCGCCACGATTGTGCGCACGTGCTCGCCGAGGCCGTGCAGAGCCTCTGGCCGGAGACGCAGGTGACGATCGGCCCGGTGATCGAGAACGGCTTCTATTACGACTTCTATCGCGAGACCCCGTTCACGCCCGAGGACTTCCCGAAGATCGAGGCGAAGATGCGCGAGATCATTTCGCGCGATGCGCCCTTCACCAAGGAAGTCTGGAAACGCGAGGACGTGCGCGCGCTGTTCGAGGGCAAGCAGGAGAAATTCAAGGTCGAGCTGGTCGACGCGATCCCTCCGGGCGAGGATCTGAAGATCTACCGGCAGGGCGACTGGTTCGACCTGTGCCGCGGCCCGCACATGACCTCGACGGCCAAGGTCGGCACCGCCTTCAAGCTGATGAAGGTCGCGGGCGCCTATTGGCGGGGTGATTCGAACAACCCGATGCTGACGCGCATCTACGGCACGGCCTGGGCCGCCCAAGCCGATCTCGACGGCTACCTGCACCGCCTCGAAGAAGCCGAGCGCCGGGACCACCGTCGCCTCGGCCGGGAGATGGACCTGTTCCACTTCCAGGAGGAGGGGCCGGGCGTCGTCTTCTGGCACGCCAAGGGCTGGACGATCTTCCAGGAGCTGATCGCCTATATGCGCCGTCGCCTCCGGGGCGACTACGCCGAGGTCAACGCCCCGCAGATCCTCGACAAGGCCCTGTGGGAGACCTCCGGCCACTGGGGCTGGTACCGGGAGAACATGTTCGCCGCGCAGTCCGCGGGCGACGAGGCCGAGGACAAGCGCTGGTTCGCCCTCAAGCCAATGAACTGCCCGGGGCACGTGCAGATCTTCAAGCACGGCTTGAAGTCCTACCGGGACCTGCCCCTGCGGCTCGCCGAGTTCGGCGTAGTGCACCGCTACGAGCCGTCGGGCGCCATGCACGGGCTGATGCGCGTGCGCGGCTTCACTCAGGACGACGCGCACGTCTTCTGCACTGAGGACCAGCTCGCCGACGAGTGCCTGAAGATCAACGACCTGATCCTCTCGACCTACGCGGATTTCGGCTTCGACCAGATCGTCGTGAAGCTCTCGACCCGGCCCGAGAAGCGCGTCGGCTCGGACGCGCTCTGGGACCACGCCGAGGACGTGATGACCCGGGTTCTGACGCAGATCGAGGCGCAGTCGGCCGGCCGGATCCGCACGGAGGTCAACCCGGGGGAGGGCGCGTTCTACGGGCCGAAATTCGAGTATGTCCTGCGCGATGCCATCGGCCGCGACTGGCAATGCGGCACGACGCAGGTGGACTTCAACCTGCCCGAGCGGTTCGGCGCCTTCTACATCGATGCCGACGGCACAAGGAAGCCGCCCGTGATGGTGCACCGGGCGATCTGCGGCTCGATGGAGCGCTTCACCGGCATCCTGATCGAGCATTTCGCCGGGCATTTCCCGCTCTGGCTGTCCCCGGTCCAGGTGGTGGTGGCGACGATCACCGGCGAGGCCGACGCCTACGCCCATGAGGTGGTGCGCGCCCTGGACCGCGCCGGGCTGCGGGTCGAGGCCGATCTGCGCAACGAGAAGATCAACTACAAGGTTCGGGAGCACTCCCTCGCCAAGGTGCCGGTGCTGCTGGCGCTGGGCCGCCGCGAGGCCGAGGAGCGGACGGTCTCGATCCGCCGGCTCGGCAGCCAGCAGACCCGCACCCTGCCGCTCACGGAGGCGGTGGCGGCCTTCGTCGACGAGGCGACCGCCCCGGATCGCCGCCGGGCGCAGGCCGTGGCCGACACGGTCCCGACCAGCGACACCGTCCTCGACGGGCATCACGGCGTGCACGAGACGCCGTAAGGTCTCGGACGGCGCTTTCGCCGTCTCGCCAAGAGGAACCGGCGCGAAAACAAGTCCTCGTCGATCCTCGCGGCGGCCGGCCGCGGGGATTTTCTTGGGCCGGCACAGGCCTGTGCTGCCGGACCCGGCAACTCTAAGTGACCGATCCTGATCTGAGGCCGGCCGGAATTCGCGGGGCTATCAGAGCGATTGACGAGATTGTCGCGTCCTTTCGAGCCAAACGCCGTTTCGTCAAGGTTGGCTAAAGGAATCCCATTCTAAGACGCCTCGGAAGCAGTCTTCGGCGGGGCGTCCGGCTATCCGGCAGGAGCCCGGATCCCGCCGGGTGCTCGAAGGGGGTCGCCATGATGGCGCGAGCGGGCAGGGTGTCGGCGCGGCTGGAGCGGCGCGCGCGGGAGCCGATCGTCGGTCCCCGGGGCTACGGATTCCGTCGGGACCGCCGGCTGGGATCCCGGATTGTCCGGGCCCTGGATAGCCTGCCGCACGGCTTCTGCCTGTTCGATACCGGCAACCGCCTGCTGTTCGCCAATGCCGGCTACCGGGGCATCTTCGGCCAGCCGGACGGAGCGGTGCGACCGGGCCTGCATGCCTGCACGCTCATCGCGATCAATGCCGCCAAGGGTCTCAAGGCCGAGCGGGACCCGGCGCAGATCTGGGCGGAGCGCCGGCGGCTCCTGGCCCGGCGCGATCCCGTCACCGTGCTGCAGACGCTCTCGGACAGCCGCCAGATCGCCCTGACGCTCCAGCCGCAGACGGACGGCGGCTGGGTCGCCCTCTACGAGGACGTGACCGAGCGCCGGCAGGCGGAGGCGCTGCTGCACCATATGGCCCACCACGACCCGCTCACCGGCCTGCCCAACCGCCACCTGTTCGAGGCGCGGCTCGACCGGGCCACGGCCGAGCCCACCGGCCGGGGCTGCGCCCTGCTGTGCATCGATCTCGACGGGTTCAAGCCGGTCAACGATCTCTACGGCCACGCCGCCGGCGACGCGCTGCTGCGGCGGATGGCCGAGCGGCTCCAGGACGGTCTCGGCGATCGGGATATTGCCGCCCGCCTCGGCGGCGACGAGTTCGCCCTGCTCCTGGCCGACGCCCCGGCCTCGACCGTGCTGGACCGGGCGCACCGCCTCCACCGGCGGCTCACCGAACCCTACGATGTCGGCGCCGGGCGGCCGGTCCTCGTCGGGGCGGCGATCGGGATCGCCTGCGCCCCGCAGCACGCCGCCCAGGCGCAAGGGCTGGTCGAGCGGGCCGATGCGGCGATGTACCAGGCCAAGCGCCTCGGCCATCCCTGCCTGTGGAGCGATGCGCTGCGCCCGGGCCTCGCACCGGCAGCCGAAGCGGCCTCATGACGGCCGGCGGCCCGGCTGTGCTCACCGGGCCTTGTCGTGCTCCGCGAGACCGACAGCCTTGTAATCGTAAGTCGGGTAGAACTCGGTGCGATACGCGCCCCAGGCCGTATCCTCCAAGACGCGGTTGATCTCCCGCAGCCGGGTCGCGGGCAGCCGTAGGATGATGATCTGCCCGATGCCCATGACGACGTTCCAGGACACGACCTCGATGCCCGCCGGCGGGAAGGCCTTGTAGAAGCCCTGCCTGGCGAGCTGCGCGTTCAGATCGGCGAGCGGGCGCGACTGGTCGTGCCGCAGGAAGACCGTGAGCAGGATGGCGTTGTCCGGCGTCGCGGTGGCCGAGCCCGCCTGCGGCGGCGGCGTGGTCTGGGCCGTCGCCGGCTGCGCCGCCATGCACGCCAGCAGAGGGAGCGCGGTCAGAAAGGGCCGGGTCGCGATCCGTAAGCGTCTCATGCGTTCTCCTCGCTCAAGCGAACCGGCGCGACACCAACGCATGCAGGCCCGCTTCCGTCGCGGCGCGGTCGCTCGGCGGCCCTGGCCTTCAACCCGGCTCGACATCGTACGACAGACGCAGCCGCAGGCGGACGGTGCCCTGCTCGTCCCGGACGGCGATCACGTAATCCTGCCGCACCTGCGGGTCCGAGAGTCCCTGCGCGATCCGGGTCATCATGCGGACGGCCTGCGCCTGTGCGGCGGCGAGATCGGGCAGGTCGAAACCTGTTTGGTCGCGAACCAGGTTCGCACCATCGTGGAGATCGATGAAGTATCGGGGCACGGATATTGGCTCGGGGCGCGCGATCGCTCACCAGCATCGTGCTACGTTGTTTCTACGTAGTGTCCAGAGGGCCGGCGATGCATTTCGCGCGTGCCGTATACCCCGGCGATCCGGGCCCCGGTGACGCGGGTCAACCGCCCTGGAGGCTCTCGGCGAAATCCTCCGGCACCTCGCCGAACTGGCCCAGGATGGTCACGCCTTCGAGCTCGCCGGTCTCGTCGTCGGCGACCACCTTCAGGGCCGCCGCGCCCGGCATGCGGGCGGCCAGCGCCTCCGCCTTCTTGAGGGCACCGAACTCGCTCTGGGCGGGCTCCTGCCGGGCCGGCCTGAGCCGCTTCCGATGCAGCTCGAACGGCTGCACCACGAATGTCGTCTTCATCGCCATCCACTTCCTTTGAAGCACGCGGCGCGGTTGCGATAGAGCGATGACGACCGAATCGGCGGTGGGCTTCCGGAATGCAGGCCCTGTCGCGAGGGCCGGAGACCGGACCCGTCACAGGCTGCGGGTCGTGACCCCGAGCGCCAGCAGCGCGTAGGCGCCGATGAAGAACCATTGCCGATGCGCCACCACGGTCCGTCCGACCATGGGGATGCGCGTGTACAGGCTGGCGACGGCCAGGCCGATGAGCACGGCCGAGACCAGGAAGGTGAGCAGACGTGGGGCTGACAGCGTGGGCATGCCCCATGCTCGCGCCGGGACGGTTACCGGCGCGTTACCGGTCGAGCCCCGGGACCCGGGGGCGGTCCGGCGTCAGCGGGCCGGTCGAGCCCGGCAGCAGCCCGACCTGGGCCAGCCACAGGGCCATGATCGCCCCGGCGATCAAGGTGGCGAGCGAGGCCAGCCGGCCAGTCCAGCGCCGCGTGATGATCATGATGGCCAGGACGACCAGAAGGGCGAGGAGGAGCGCGAGCAAGAGCATGATCGCGCAATGCCACGGCCGAGCCCTCCCGTCACCGCGCGCGCCGGCCTTGGTAACACTATTCGCCCGAGGGTTGAGAACCCCTCGGGATCCCGATCACGCAAGGCGGGATCTCGGGGAGCGCGGGATCCGGATGCGCGGACCGATCACGACCGTGTGGACCGGCTGGCCCGGGTCACTGCCCCATACCGTTTCCCCAAGGTCGAGCGCGCGAGCCGCACGCGGAATAGAAGACTTCGTCGTCACAGCCTCCGCCTTTTTCGCCACGGTGAAGATTGATTACAATTTGTCGCAGTCTTTCTGAAAACTGTCTTCAATTGAACGATCGCAGTGTTCAATGAATAAAAGCGACGCACCCGCCATGGAAAGGTGCGAGGCTCGTCTCAGTCCCATCGGGGGCACCTCGGAGCTCCAGCCGCACCGGCAACCCGTCTGGTCCAAGCCCTCTGCAAGCGATTGACCGCAATGTGGAAACACTGGCGCAGTGGTTATCGAAACCTCTGCCTTGGCGGACAGTTCACCTGACGGTTGCGCCAGAATTTCCGAGCCTGAAGCGCCAGCATGCATAGCGATCATGACCGAAATGCACCCCATTCTAAGGTTTTGTAACTTGCATTCGGCCGAGAGAGGTAGCAAATCGCTTGAGAGGGGCACATCGGGAACCATGAAGTGACAGAAGAAACCATTGCGCACACGCCGGATCTGATCGGCTTGGCGGGCGACATCGTCGCCGCTTACGTCTCGAACAACCCCGTTCCGGCTGCCGAGCTGCCGGCACTGATCGCCCGCGTGCATGGCGCGATCGCCGGCCTCACCTCCGGGACGAGCACCGTCGCCGCCGGCACGGTCGCGAGCGAAGCGGTCGACAAGCCGACCCCGGCCCAGATCCGCAAGTCGGTCCAGCAGGACGGAATCGTCAGCTTCCTCGACGGCAAGACCTACAAGACCTTGAAGCGCCACCTGACCGCCAACGGCCTCAGCCCGCAGAGCTACCGCGACCGCTATGGCCTGCCGGCCGACTATCCGATGGTCGCGCCGAGCTATGCCGAGCAGCGCTCCGCCCTCGCCAAGGCGATCGGCCTGGGCCAGCCTGGCGCGATGGCCGAGCGCGAGCGCAAGGGCCGCAAGGCCGCCTGAACCCTGGACGCCTCCAGCGCGGATGCCGCCAAGGTGGCTCCGTGCGCTGATGTTTCGGCGTGCACGCGCTCCGGACCCCTCATCCGTCGACCGCGTGCCGTCATCCCGTCTCTGGAACGCCGTGACCGACGTCCGACCGCGCCGGCAAGGCCGTGACCGCGACTGTTGCTGTGCGGCCACACAGGCCGGCGACATGCGACGACACGGACAAGCTGCCACACTCTGCACAAAGCTGATGCCCACGCCGGATCGCGAGAGTGGTTGGTGCGGGATCGAAGCATGATGAAGCGTGAGCAGACGAGACCGGACACGGTCGTAGCGTTCCCGGCCCATATCGCGCCCACCGTGGCCGACGAGGACACCGCATCGGTGATCGCCGTGCTGCAGGACCAGCTGGCGCTCGCCCGCGAGGGACGGCTGCGCTCGGTGGCCGTCGTTTCGGTCTCGACGGACGGCGAGGCGATCGGCACGCAATGGTCGTGCAAGGGCGCCGACATCTCCAGCCTGATCGGCAAGCTGACCGTGCTGACGCACGACATGATGTCGGCCCGGAAGTGACCGAACCGCGCTTCGGCGCGTGATGCGGGCCGGAGGTCGCCGGCTTCGAACCGGTCGTGGCGGGCGCTGCCCGGCGGCACCGCGCTGCGATGTCGCTTCGCGGCGCAGCTTGCCGGGGCGGCATCCGGCATCACTAGCCCTATCTCTGCGTCATGGACCGGCGCCGGCGCGGGTCCGGCTTCAGTCCGCAGAGGAAGACCCGACCATGAGACGCGCCCTGCTCGCCGCCGCGCTGGCTGCGTCGATCCTGCCGTCCGGCCCAACGGCGGCGCAGGACGAGAAGCGAGCCGAGACGATCGACGGGCTGGTGCGGATCGTCGGCGCCCAAGCCGGGATCGTCCTGTATTGCCGCAAATTCTACACCGTGGACGACACGGTCTCCGAGGGCCTGACCCGGACGGTCCGCAAGGCCCTCGACGCGGCCCTCGGCCATCGAAAGGCCAAGACCGCCATTGCCGAGGAGGGCCAGCGCGTCGCCAAAACCATCGCGGAGGTCGGCGCCGAGCAATGGTGCGCCGACCAGCGGGACATCCTCAACACCGACGGCGTTCGGGTCTTCATCGACTGAACCATACCGCCGAGGTCCGGCGGCCCCCCGCACGCGCGCAGACCGACGAAGTCGTCGCCAGAAAAAGCCGCGGCCCAGGCGAGATCTGGAATGTGCAGCGCCTGCGCGTTCTGCAATGCAGAACAGATTATCTCCTTGTTCGTGTTCAGCTCGTCTGTCATGTTTCGACGACGGACGCGTGAAAGCAGACCACGCCGGCTGCGGTCGTCCGGACAAGAGCCCGAAGGGCCAGGAGACCGGCGTCGGAGGATCACGCCATGTCGACACCGATCATCATCGCCATCGCGCTCGTCGTGTTCGGCGCTGCGCTCACGATCTTCGCCTTCACCAGGGCCCCGCGGTCGAACGACTTCGCAGGCTGGGACGTGATGTTCATGAGCGGAATCGGTGCGGTCGCGCTCGGCTTTCTGGCGACTCTGGTTGGGGTGGTCACCGGGTAGCGGGGCCTCTCGGCGCGGATGCCGACAATCCGACGGGTTTCCAGAACCTGATCTGAACCCGGATCGCCGATCCTGCGCGCCTCAAGGTTCACGAGGCGGCGATGCTTAACCGACGGCGCGCTCCGCGCACGGTCCTGAACGAAACCGGCAGTATTTCGGTCGACGAGCATCGCAGCCTGCCCTGCATCGTCTACGACCGCTCTCTCGATGGCGTCCGCGTCGCCCTGCCGGAAGCCGAGATCGTGCCGGACCGATTCGTCCTCAGCATCGATGCGAGCCGCGAGATCCTCATCTGCCGGGCGGTGTGGCGCAAGGCGGAGGAGATCGGCGCGGCCACGAACGAGCCGGAGACCGAGCGGGCACGCCGTCCGAGCCTCCGCCGCGAGCAGGTGCCGGTCTGAGGCTATTGAAGCCGTTTAGCTCGAGCGCCGGGCGTTCCAGCGGCCGCTGCACGTGATCGGGCCGCCGCTCGTCCGCCAGGTGCCGGCGCCTGCGCCCTGCGTATCGAGGCTGCCCGCGATCGGCACCGTGTTGGCGCCGCTGGTGATCGTGGCCTGGACGCTGCCGCTCGCCGAGACGCCGCCGTCGATATCGACCTCATCGCCCGGGATCGAGGCATCACTGTTCTTGATCTGGACCTGGTAGCTGGTCTGCGCCGCGCAGGGCCCCTCCGACGTCGTCGCCACGATGGTCCAGGCGCCGTCGTACCGGTTCGGTATCTTGAGCTTCTTCGTCGCCGAGACCGCCGGAGACAAGACGCCGATGATCAGGGTCGCGGTCAGGATCGGGACAAGGCAACGGTTCACGTGGGCTCCTCGCTTGCGCGGCCAGGGCCGACCACGCGGGGACAGAACCGCGTGGTCGTCGAAACGGTTGCTTTGGCCCTTTGGCGGTGGGCACCTTCGCGCGTGACGGCCGTTCTGTCCGTGCCGGGCCTGCCCATCGCAGGGTGCGGCGCCGATGCCGGGGACACGCCATGCCCGATCCGAGATCGCCCCAAGCAGACGACGCACCCGAGCCCGACCTGCCCAAGGGCCTGCCGACACCGCCGAATACCGGCGACATGCCGCCGCCCCGGCTTCCGCCCGCCCCGGAGGACGACCCTGCGCCGCCGCGGCGGGAACCCGCGCCGGATATCGACGACGTGTCGGGCCTGTGACGGCCGCCCGCATGGTTCGGCGCGCCGGTGCCGTACGGACGGCTCGGTCGATGCGCGGGTGCCTGAGTCTGACCGTCTGTCTCGCCGTCTTCCTCGGATCGCTCCTGACGGCCTCGGCCGCCGAGCCGCTCACCATCGAGCGGCTCAGCGCCGACGGCTGGGAGATCGCCGGCTATACCGGCACCTTCGACAATCGATCGTCCCTGATCCTGTTTCGGCGGAAGGACACGAAGTACTTCGTCCAGTGCTCGATCCTGTACGACGTGACCCGCAACCCGCGCGTGATCACCAATTGCTACGAGCTGCACTGAGGAGTTTCGCGCCGGGCCCGGGTGAACTTCGCCGGCCCACGCCCGTTGGCGTCCGACCCCAAGCGACGGACGGATCCATGACACGCACGACGATGGTGCTCGCGAGCGCCGTGACCCTTCTGCTGGCCGGCCCGGCCGCCGCGCAGGTGACCACCGGCGGCGCCGGCAATACCGGCGTGACCGCCCCGCCCACCACCGGCGGCGTCGGGGCCGGCACCGTGGGCAGCGGCCCGAACGCCCAAATCACCACGGGCACGACAGCCAATCCCAGCAACTCCTCCGTCCCGGGGACGACACCGGGGGTCAATATCGGCGGCACCCCGACGAGCGGACCACCCGGCACCGGCGGCACCGCGGGCGGCCCGGCCCTGGGCAACCGCTAAAGTACTGTCCCGAAAGCGGGTTGCCGGGCTATCGAAGCGGGATCACGGGCCGAGCACTCACGGGCCGAGCGCTTGCCGCTTCGGCTCACTCCCCCCAATCGATGTCCAGCGACCGCTCGAACGCGGCCGCAGACATCTCTTGGCCCTTGGGATTGGCGACCATGATCTCCCGGAACCCGCGCCGGGCGAGTTCCCAGGTCTTCTCCATGGCCTGCTCGTCGGTCCCGCACGCGAAGGTCATGACGCGGCCGGACGGATCGATCCCCTTGACGGTGAACACGACGCTCTCCTCAGCTTTCCCGCCCGCATATAGCGCGGTGGGGGCGATCCCGGCCACACAGCGACCAATGATCCGGGAGCCGCGGGGCGAACACCGCGTTGCTTCGGGACAGGGAGCCCTCGAATGAGTGATTCGCGCAGACCCGCCACCGTGCCGGGAGGGCCCTCGAATCCGCTCGACCCCGATCTGGAGATCCCACCCACGGATCTCGATTCCGACGCCTCGAACAAGCCTTTGCCGATTCCGGACGAAGAACCGGAGGTCGGGCTGTCGCAAAAGGGAAGCGGTGAGGACGCGATCGTTCGGCGCGAGACCGATGTCTGACGGATCCAGCGTCCCGTTACACGTGGATCCCTGGACCTAACCGCTTGTGCGGTGCACAATCGGCACGGCCGCGGCCGGACATGCGGCTGACAGGAGACCAGTCATGGCGAATATTCCGAGCTTCGAGGTCCCCCCGCAGGTGCGCGACTTGGCCGAGACCAGCGTCGAGCAGGCCCGCAAGGCGTTCGGCACCTTCATCGGTTCCGCACGGCGTGCCGCCGATACTGTGCAGGGCTCCACCGAACTGGCCCGCACCAACGCGCACGACATCTATACCCGCAACCTCGACTACGCCGAGCAGAACGTCCGCGCCGCCTTCGATCTGGCGCAGAAGATCGCGTCCGCCCGTTCGTTCCCGGAGGCGATACAGCTCCAAACCGAGTACGTGCGTGAGCGCTTCGCCGCCATGCAGGCCCAGGCCAAGGAACTCGGCGGTCTCGCCCAGGGGGCGTTCCAGCAGGGTGCGGAGCGCGCCCGGTCAGCCGTACAACAGGGTGTCGAGGACACGCAGAAGGCGGTGAAGCAGGGGCAGGACGCTGTCCAGCAGACGCAGCACGCCGCCGACCAGGCGTCGCACTAAAACCGCATGCGCGAGGCTGCGAGCTCTCGGACCCGCCGCCTCGGTAATGGGTCGGCGACGCCTGCGAGTGTCGTCGCAGCCATCCCGGATGTGGAGTTGCCGATGATGTATGGCGAGGTTGGCCGTCTGGCGGACGAGGCCATGTGGCTGAGCATCCGCCAAGCGGAGAATGCCGCCCTTCTCGCGGTTGCCATCCAGTATGCCTGGCTGGACCTCTGCGTCGAGAGCTATCGGGTGACAGGCGCCGCCGTGAGGGACGAGCTGGGGCAGCAGGCCCGAACCCGGCGCCTGATCCAGCGCGGCGTCTCGCCGAGCATCGCCGCCCAGGAACTGCGTATCGTCTGACAGGCGCCCCGCCGGAGGGATGAGCGCCCGGCGGGAAGATCAGCGTGAGGCGCTCAGCGATTCGTGTCGGCGGACGCCTGGACGATCGGCCGCTCGAGGGTCGCCACCGGGCGGCTGACAGTGCGGGTGGCCGAGACCGGCTGGGGCGTGGTGCTCAGATCGCTGACCGAACGGGCCTGCGTGGTGGCGCGGGCCTGCTCCCGATACAGCGGCGGGGTCAGGTGCAGGCTGTCACCCGCGGCAGCGGGACCAGCGAAGATGGCGGCCGAGGTGAGCGCCGCCGACGCGAGGATGAGGATCGTGCGCATGGTGCGTCTCCGGGTCGATCGCGGAATGCAATCGCTGGACGCATGACACCACGAATTTGTGCAATGCGGTATGCTGATTGCGCATTGCAACATAACGCAGTTCAGGCATCGTTCTGCAGTTTTCGCAACCTTGTCAGAGAGAAAATCGCATCTCAGCACAAGCTGCGCCATGCATTCCGGACAAAGGAACTAAATTTCCATCGATGAACTCTCAAATATAAATTGAGATCGAACGCGATTTAATTTCACACGCGGCCGCATCGATAGCCGATGGGCCCGCCGATCCCGCATCGCGGTCTCGAAGGCCAATCACCTCGATCCGCCTCGCGACGTCGCGATGATCGCGACACGAATCAGTAACGCGATCGCCAGATCCACGTCACATGGATCGGTTATGCTCGACCCAATCGCGAAAATTTTCGGAGCGCGACGATGACGCCCGCCGACCTCGATAAAACTGCCGAGTTGACCGTTTGGCCGAGCCGCTCGCTTGGGCGGTCCGCGAAGGGACACCCGTTTGCGACCCTGCGCGAGGCGCTTGCCGCCGCGGTGCAAGCGATCGAAGCCGAGAATGCCGAGCCCTGGATCATCACCGAGGAGGGCGACGTGCTCTCGCCGCGCTGGATCCGCGCGAACACCCAGTCCCGCGCGTTGCAGTGATCCGAACTTTTCCCGGCCGATGCGGTCCCGGACCGGCCCCTCAGCACCCGATGCAGATATCGTGCACCACGTGTTCCCGGCGGTGACCGGTGCGCTGGTTCGGGAGCCGGCCCTCCATCGACGGGAAGCCGCTGCCGAGCGCCTGGAGCCGCCGTCGGCCGGCTGCCGGATCGGCGGGCGCGGGCGGAGCAGGGGTCGCGGCTTCGGGCGGCGAGGCCGTGCTCGGGGCGCTGTTGACCATGCCGGGATCGGGGAGAGGCATCACCATCCCCTGTGTCGGCGGAGCCGACGCGAACTCTCCCGCCTGAACCGACGAGGCCGTGCAGACCAGGACAACGAGGATCAGCCGACACGGCACCGGCATCAAAGTCCCTCCGCACTTGCCCGCTGGATGATCGCCGGCGCCATCACGCGCCGGTGGGGTCCGTGTTTGAGCGTGACGGGCTCGCATGCGCCGAGCCAGTACCTCCTTCGGCGGCCGACCCTCTAGTAAGCTCGCCCGTAGAACGGCTTGGATTCCGGACGATAGCGGTCGCCGACCGGCCAGGTGTAGGGCTGGTCCTTGCCGGTGCGGATATCGGAGCCGAATTTCGGCGTGTTGAACCCGATGCCGTGAAGGCTGCCGGCGCGGCCTTTAGCGCCCTGCACCGTGGAGCCCGCGTCGCGGGCCAGGGCCACGCTCGACATCCCGACGACGAGAACAGCCGCAAGCGAAACGCGGCCCAGTCCCATGGCTTTCTGCATCATCGCCTCCTGTCCCGGCCGAGGCGCCGGTGCAGAAGGAACGGCAGCGCTTCCACCCGGTTCCGCCTCGGCGTGCGGCCGCGTCAGAAGCCGTTCGCGCCGCCGAAGCAGGCCACCGCCAGCGGCCCGGTGCAGGCCGTGTCGGCCTGGGCGGTCCCGGCCGCGATGCCCGCGCCCCCGACCGCTCCGCCGCCGCCATTCCGGACCGTGCTGGCGGTCGTATCGGGATCCGTGACCGCGTTGGCGCCGCTCGCGATCCCGGCGCCGCCGGAGGAGCCGCCGCCGTTCGCCGTGGGTGTCGCGGAGACGGCCGAATTAACGTTCAGGCCCGTCGAACTGGCGCCGATCCCGCCGGCGCCTCCGAAGCCGCCGGCTCCGAACGAAGCCGCCGACGAGGCCGAATTCGCGTTCGTGTTCAGGCTGGTGGCGATCGCCGATCCGCCGCCGATCCCGCCCGTGCCGAACGACGAGAAGGCATTGCCCGAGATCGAGCCGATCGCCGAGCTCGACGAGGTGTTGAAGCCGCTACGCGTCCCGGTCGCCCCGATCGTGCTGCCGGTCCCGGTCGAGCCAGAACTCGTGCTGCCGGTGATACCGGCGCCGCCGGTCGTGCCGGCCCCGGTCAGGCCGAGCCGGCCGGTGCTGCCGCTCGCCCCCGAGGGCGGCGCGATGCTGCCGCTTCCGGAGCCGCCACCGCCGAAGCTGAGCTGGCCGGCATTCACCAGCCCGCCGCCCTGGGCCGAGAGGGTCGGGAACGGGCCGGTGGTCGAGCCGCCGCCGAGGCTGAGCTGGCCGGGATTGGCGATCGCGGTCAGCGGTTCCAGAGAGGCCGCCGCAGGCACGGTCGCGGTGGCGGACAGGCTCTGCGCCCAGGCCGATGAGGCGAACGGGAGCAGCAGGGCGGCAGCGAGGAGGGCTCGCATGGCTGGTGACGTCCACGAAACAGTGTGTCTGCAGCCAACCGCACCGCTTCAGGCAGGTTCCGTCATGGGTCGATCTCTCAAAATCCTGGATTCAAAAGGTTCAAGACCTTTTGCGGGTCCAGGGCAGAGCCCTGGTCCATCG
Organism: Methylobacterium sp. E-066; assembly: GCF_022829635.1. Lineage (GTDB taxonomy): Bacteria > Pseudomonadota > Alphaproteobacteria > Rhizobiales > Beijerinckiaceae > Methylobacterium. The sequence goes on along the minus strand of NZ_JAKSYO010000090.1, from coordinate 36,124 downwards.
GGGCCAAGCCCTAAAATCTTGCCCCGATACCCCGCCCAAGGGTTGAGCCCCTTGGGATCCCGCTTCTTGGCCGGGTCAGGCCCCTTATCAGGCAGCCCGAACCCAGACAGCGGTGTCGTGGAAGGTGGCGCCGTCGTTGGGGGCGGCCGGGGTGTCGCCGATCAGCGCGTTGATGCCGCGCCCGCCCGAGAAGGCGGCGGAGGGCCACAGGCTCTCGACCACGACGATCCCGGGCGGCTGTCCCTCGGCGAGGCGCGCATGCAGCCGGACCTGGCCGCGGGTGTTGCCGATCTCCACCGCGTCCCCGGTAGCGATCCCGAGGCGGGCGCCGTCCGCCGGATGGAGCAGGCAGGTCGGGCGCCCCTCGCGCCGGATCGATTCCGGGCTGTTGGTGAAGGTGGTGTTTAGGAACTGGCGGGCGGGCGGCGCCACCATCCGGAACGGCCGCTCGGCATCGGCCGGCTCCGACACCGCCCAATGGTCGGGCAGGGCCGGCATGCCGGCGGCGCGCGGCCCGAGCGCGGACCAATCCGGGCTGAACCGGAAGCGCCCGTTCGGATGTCCGAAGCCGGTGAGGAAATGGCTCTCGGCGAAGCTCGGCTGCGCGTCGATCCAGCGCTCCTGCTCTAGCCGGTCGAGGCCGCCCCAGCCGGAGCGGGCCAGGGTGGCGTCGGCGAGCGCCCGGGCGCTCAAGGCGAACCCCGCATGCGCGGCTCCGAGCCGCCCGGCGAGGGCGGCGATCAGGTCGTGATTGGAGCGGCATTCGCCCGGCGGCTCCAGCAGCGCCGGCCCGGACTGGATGTGGCTGTGGCCGCCGGCCCCGTAGATGTCGTCGTGCTCCAGGAAGGTGGTGGCCGGCAGCACAAGGTCGGCGAGCGCCGCCGTCTCGGTCATGAACTGCTCGTGCACCGCCACGAACACGTCCGGCCGCAGCAGGCCGGCGCGCACGCGGTTGCTGTCCGGCGCAGAGGCCGCCGGGTTGGCCGACTGGATCAGCATGGCCCGCACCGGCGGCCCGCCCTGGAGGGCGTCCGCATCGTCGGCCAGGATCGCGCCGATCCGGCTCATGTCGAGTTCGCGCACCCCCGGGGCCTTGGCGTCGAGCCCCTCGGTCAGGGTCTTGTCCCAGTTGAAGATCGCCGCGTTCTGCCAGAGGGCGCCGCCGCCCGCGTGCTGCCAGGCCCCGGTCACGGTCGGCAGGCAGGTCACGGCGTGCAGGTTGACGGCGCCGTTGCGCGTCCGGGTGAAGCCGAAGCCGCAGCGGATGTAGCTGCGCGGCGTCGAGCCGTAGAGCGCCGCGAAGGCCTCGATCTCGGCGACCGTGAGGCCGGTGATCGCCGCCGCCCAGTCCGGGGTTCGGGTCGCGACATGGGCCTCCAAAGCCGCCGTGTCCTCGGCATGGGCCTCCAGATAGGCGCGGTCGGCGTAACGATCGCGGAACAGCACGTGGAGCACCGCGCAGGCCAGCGCCCCGTCGGTGCCCGGCCGGGGGGCGAGGTGGAGGTCCGCCGCCGCCGCGGTGCCGGTGCGATAGGGATCGATCACCACCAGCTTGGCGCCGCGGGTCTTGCGGGCCCGGCTGATGTGGCTCATCGCGTTGACCTGGGTGCTCACCGGGTTGCCGCCCCAGACCACGATCAGGTCGGAGAGCGCCATTTCCCGCGGGTCCGGGCCGGCGACGCGGCCGACACCGGCGCTCCAGCCGGCGATGGCGATGGCGGTGCAGATGGTTCGCTTGCGGCGGGAATAGCCCATCACGTGGGTCAACCGGTGGATGCCGTCGCGCTGGACGAGGCCCATCGTGCCGCCGGAATTGTACGGCCAGACCGCCTCTGGGCCGTGGCGTTCGGCGGCCTCCGCGAAGGCGCCGGCCAGACGGTCGAGGGCGGCGTCCCACGAGATCGGCCGCCACTGGCCGCTCCCCTTTGGGCCAACCCGTTCCAGAGGCTGGAGAATCCGGTCCGGATGGTGGACCCGCTCGCCGTAGCGGCTGACCTTCGCGCAGATCACCCCGGCGGTGTAGGGGTTGTCGCCGCCCTTCACGGAGACGACGCGGCCGTCGGCCACCTGCACGTCCAGGCTGCAGGCGGAGGGGCAATCGTGCGGGCAGACGGTCCGGGCCAAGCGACGAACTCCGTGCCGTCTCTTCGCGGCGGCGGCGGCAATGATGCAAGCGCCGTGCTTTTTTGCGGCGGGACCGTGCGAAGAGTACGCGAAGAATGCGGTTTTTCCCGGCGGGCGTCCGGCCAGCCTGCGAAGAATTGGCCTTCATCCTGCCGGATTGGCGGTATGGTCTCGCGTCCCGGATCCTCCTGAACTCACGATTGTGACTTTGTCCGAAGTGTTCGCTCAAGGCTTGCGCCGCGCCGGCTGGCTCGCCGGGCTGCCCGCGCTCGCGCTGATCTGGGTGAGCGCGACCCTCTACGCCGCCCCGCAGATCGCCGACCGGATCGAGGCGGCGGGCGCGCGCGTCGCTGCGGGCACCGCCACCGCCACCGGCGAGCCCTGGCTGCGGCTGGAGGCGCGGGGGCGCGATCTCGCGGCGGAGGGCGAGGCGCCGGATGTCGGCGAGCGCGAGACCGTGCTGGCGAAGCTCGCCGCCCTGGAGGGACCCCGCCGGATCGTCTCGGAGGTCGGGCTGGTGGAGACGGCCTCGCCGTTCCTGTGGGCCGCGGTCCGCACCGGCACGGCCCGGGTGGCGCTGGAGGGCAGCCGCCCGGTGGAGATCGGCCGGCGGGCCCTGGAGGCGCGGGTCACCGGGACACTGGCGCCCGGCACCCATCTCGACGACACCGCGCGGGCGGCCAGAGGCGCGCCCCCCGATTTCGCCAGCGCCGCGGCCTTCCTGGCGGCGCGCCTGTCCGGGCTCGCCAAGGGCGGCCGGGCGGCGTTGAGCGATACGGTGCTCAGCCTGTCCGGCGAGGCCCTGGACGTGCCGGCCTACGAGGCTTTGCGGGCCGCCCTGTCGGACCCGCCCGCCGGGTTCAGCATCGGGCGGATCGAGATCCTGCCGCCCGCGGTGGCGCAGTACCGGTTCGCGGTGCAGAAGTCCGCCCGGGGGGTCCTGCTCGACGGCTTCGCGCCCTCCGCGGCCGACCGGGATGGGGCCCTGCGCGCGGCCGCGGAGGCCGTGCCCGGCGGCACCGTGCAGGACCGGCTGCTCACCGCAAGGGGGCTCGACCCGGCGATCGACCCCAAAGCCCTGATCGCCTTCGCGTTCAAGCTCGCCGAGCTGATCCAGGCCGGCACCGTCAGCTTCGCGGACGATACCGTGTCGGTCACCGGCGACGCCATCGATGCCCAGGCGATTCCCGATGCCGCCGCGCTGATGCGCGAGGGCCGGCCCGCCGGGGTGAAGCCCGGCGCGGTGGCGCTGACGGCCCGGCCGCTCTCGCCCTACCGGGTGGCGATCCGCCGGACCCCGGAGGCGGTGACGCTGACCGGCCACCTGCCGGACGACGCGACCCGGGAGCGGGTGCTCGCCGCCTTGAGGCCGCGCCTGTTCCGCGAGCCGGTGATCGACCGCACCCGTCTGGCCGACGGCGCCCCGCCCGATCTCGGCCCGGCGCTCGCCGCAGCCGCCCCCCTGGTGGTGACCCTCGCGACCGGGGAGGTGGCGGTGTCGGACCGGGCGCTGACGCTCACCGGCGAGAGCCTCTACCGCGAGGCCGCCGCCCGGGTGCCGGACCGGCTGGCCGAGGCGCTGCCCCCCGGCTGGACCGGACAGGCCGCCGTCACGGCCCGGCAGCCCGCCGAGACCCGCGACCCCGCCGCCTGCCGGGCCGAGGCCGCCGCGACGCTCGCGGGGGCGTCCCTGCGCTTCCCGGCCGGCGGCGCCACCCTGACGCCGGCCTTCTACCCCGTCCTCGACGCCCTGGCGGCCCTGGCCAAGGCCTGCCCGTCGTTGCGCATCGCGATCTCGGCCCCCGCCGACCCAGCCAAACCGAAGCCGGCCCCGGGGGAGGGCGCCCCGACCGCCGAGGCGGCCCCGACCCAGATGGCGAGCACGGCCCGGCCCGAAACCCCCGCCGCCACCGGCTCGGCCCCGAAGCCCAATTCCAAGGAGGCCGCCCCGAAGGCGCATCCGGAGCCCGAGACCCACGCGGCGCCGAAGAAGCCCGAACCCGCCAAGCCCGCAGCCGCGAAGGCCGCTGGCTCCAAGACGACCCCCACCCAAAAAACCGAAACAAAGCCCAAGGCGGCCGTCGACGACCCGCCCCTCGACCTGCCGCGGCTGCGCGGGCAGGCCGTGATCGAGTATCTGCTCCAGGCCGGGGTCCGGCCGGACCAGCTCAGCGCCGGGCCGGACGCGCCCCCCGGCCCCGTCGCCTTCGCGCTGCTGCCGTGAGGCCCGGGCCGCGCGCCCGCGCCGGTTTGCGCCTATGATCGCTCCCTCCCGTCATTGCGAGCGCAGCGAAGCAACCCAGGGCGGCGCGCGATCGCGGAACGTGGCGGATCCCTGGGTCGCTTCGCTGCGCTCGCGATGACGGCGCGGAGTGACAGGCCGGGCCAAGCAAACGGAACCCGTATGAGACCGACACAGACCCCGATCCGTCCCCCGCACCTCAGGATGAGGGTGCGGGTGGGACAGCCCCGCCGAAGCGCCGCCCAGGAGGCCGGACAGCCGTGATGCTGTTGCTTGATGGATTCTGGCCCGGGCTCGCCGGGGCGGGGGCGCTCGGCCTGGTGGTCGGGGCCGTGGCCGGCTGGCCGGCCCGGCCGCTGGTGCCGCTCGCTTTGTGCGGGCTCGCCGCGCTCCTGGCGGCGCTGGCGCTCGTGGGGATCGTGCCGGGCCTGCCCGGCCTGTGGCTGGAGGGCGCCGGCCTGATCCTGCCGCCCTACCTCGCCGGCTGCGCCCTGGGCGCCCTGGCACGCCACTGGGTCGCCCGCCCGTAGGGCCGCGATCCGCCGGCTGGATGGAACCGGTCGGCCCCCCGGCGACGTTGCTTCTGCGAGAATGGCCCCTGGGGCCTACAACCAGAAGAGGCGATCCGATGCCGAACCTGACGCGCTCCGCCCGCCGCTACGCCCTCCGCCTGCCGCGCCCCCGGGCCGGCGCCGCCGCCACCGGCCTGTTCCTGGCCGCCCTGGCGCTCTCCGCCGCCACCGTCCCCCTGGCGCAGCCGACGACAGCCAGCACCGCTCAGGCCTCGCTGGCCCGCTGAGGTCTGACGGGGGAGGGGCGAGCCGGAAATTTCACCGCCCGTCATGCAACCGCGACGCGCCCCCTCTCCCGTGCGGGAGAGGGGGCGCGTGGCGGCTTTCGCAAGCCGAGGTGTGAACATCGTAGCCCGCACGGGGAGGGGACCCGCGCCGCATCCGGCGATGGATGAGGCCGTTCGCCCCACGGCGTCACACCAGCCTCTGCAACCCCCACCCCCCACCCGCCGTTGTCAGCCCGGGCGAACCCCGCCCCGGAGGAACGCTTATGGGTTTGCTCGAATCGGCGATCGGCGGCGTGCTCGGTCAGGTGTTCGGCGGCCAGAGGCAGGGATCCGGGGGGATGTCGCCCCTGGTGAAGGCCCTGCTGATGCTGCTGCTCGCCAAGGGCGCCAGCGGCGGCTTCGGCGACATCTTTGGGCGCGGCGGCCGGGGTGAGCCGGGACCCGAGGCCGACCGGTCCGGCGGCGCCGGCCCCTACGGGCGCGATCCGGGCCAGCATCCCGCCGATGCCGGCGGACGCGGCGACCCGGGCGACATCGGCGGCTGGGACCAGTCCGGCCAGCGCCGGGAGACCGGCCCCTCCGACCCGTCCCTGCCGCCCGGCGATTTTTCGGACCTGTCCGGCATGCTCGACGGCCCGGGCGAATCCGGCCCCACCGCGAGCCGCGCCGCCCCGGAGCATCAGGGCGATCTCGGGGGTCTCGACGGCCTGGTCGACCGCTTCCGCCAGGGGGGCCTCGGCGACGTGATCGAATCCTGGATCAGCCCCGGCAGCAACCGCCCGGTGGCGCCGGCCCAGCTCGCCCAGGCGCTCGGCCCCGACACCCTCGACACCCTCCAGAGCCAGACCGGGATGGACCGCGAGGCGCTGCTTTCGCAGCTCGCCCAGGCGCTGCCGGAGGTGGTGCACGCGCTCACCCCGCAGGGACGGGTGCCGGGGGCGGAGGAGCGGCGGGGGTGGTGAGAGTTGCCGTCTCCCGTGTGCCTGAAAAACGGAACGCCTTGGTCCGTCATAAACAACCCGAAGCTTCGATCCTTTTAAGCAAAAGAGCTCAAACGATCGCCGACTGCCACGAACGGATTTGACGATCTCTTCCTCATCCTGAGATGCTGCGCAGCAGCCTCAAAGGAGCTCTCCTGGGATCACTGTTACCTCTGGAGGTCTTCTTCGAGGCCTACGCTACGCTTTGGCACCGCAGGATGCGGGGCGAGGTTGGGACGATCATCAAGAATATTCGCCGCGTAGCCGATGTCCTCCTTCAACGGAGACCGGATCACCCGTCAGGATTTCCAAGGGTAAGCGGTGAGGAACCGCCACTGCGTATCACTGGTGACTTCCCAAACGCTGCGGAGCGACATGACACGTCCATCCGGCGCTTCCAGAGGGCCTTCGAACACGCGGCGCGGGAGGCCGAGTGGAAGCACCACGGCGCGCCCCGGCCAATGATCGACCGCGTGTTTCACCAGATCACCAGCGAGCCGTTCGGGATCCTCCGCGGCATAGCCGAAGGCCAGCAGATACTTGGCTTTGGAGGCGCCATCGGCATGCAAAGGGTTGAGCAGGTAGCTGACGATCTTGGGCCATTCGACGGTCCAGACGATCGCTTCGACCTCGCCAGTCACACCGGCGCGCGCTCGACCAGTCTAATGTCCCCGGGCCGGACCGTCGCCAGGGCGCCGACCGGCGTCGGAAACTCGACCACATAGGCCTCACCATCGCGATAGACGCTGACGATGGTTCCCTCCGTGCCCGGTGTCAGCACATCGCCATCGTCGCTGGTTGCAGCGGCCGTCAGCGCGACCCGATCGAGATCTCGCAGACCCGACCGTGATGCGTCCTGTCGAAACTGGTAGGCGAATTCCAGCGTCATGGCCGCATGATAGGCGCGCTTCGGGATTGCGCAACCGCTCCGTTTCCCAAGATCGGACTCAAGATGATCCGGCCCCGGGGTGCCTATTGAACCGGTCTTTCCATTCTTACCCTCATCCTGAGGTGGCGTAGAGGAGCGGAGCCCTCGAAGGAGCCCTCCAGCCAGCCGCGTGATCCCTGGAGGGCTCCTTCGAGGCTGCTGCGCAGCACCTCAGGATGAGGTGGAAAATTGGGATCTCCGTCGATCAGATCCGTCATGCGACTTGGATCGCGCAGGTAAACAGAGCAGGTAAACAGATTTGTGAGGCCAGCCGATCAAGCCATTGCTTGCGCGGTGCTGGAAACATTACCGGTTCTCAGGCGACCCGCCGCATCACCAGCGACGCATTCGTCCCGCCAAAACCAAACGAATTCGACAGCACCACGTCGACCTGCTTGCGCTTCGCCTCGAAGGGCACGAGGTCGATCTTGGTCTGGACGGAGGGGTTGTCGAGGTTGAGCGTCGGCGGGATCACGCCGTCGCGCAGGACCAGAATCGAAAAAATCGCCTCGACCGAGCCGGCGGCGCCCAGCAGGTGGCCGACCGAGCTCTTGGTGGAGGACATGGTCGCCTGGGCGGCGGCATCCCCCAAGAGACGCTCCACGGCCTTCAGCTCCAGCTCGTCGCCCATGGGCGTCGAGGTGCCGTGGGCGTTGATGTAGCCGATCTCGGCGGGCGAGATGCCGGCGCGCTTCACCGCGGCGGTCATGCAGCGGAAGGCGCCGTCGCCGTCCGGGGACGGGGAGGTGATGTGGTAGGCGTCGCCCGAAAGGCCGTAGCCGACCACCTCGGCGTAGATTTTTGCGCCGCGGGCCTTGGCATGCTCGTACTCCTCGAGCACGACGATGCCGGCGCCCTCGCCCATGAGGAAACCGTCGCGGTCGCGGTCGTAGGGGCGGGAGGCCTTTTCCGGGGTGTCGTTGAAGCCGGTGGTCAGCGCCCGGCAGGCCGAGAAGCCGGCGATCGACAGGCGGTTGACCGGCGATTCGGCCCCGCCCGCCACCATCACGTCGGCGTCGCCCAGCGCCACCAGGCGGCTCGCGTCGCCGATGGCGTGGGCGCCCGTGGAGCAGGCGGTGACCACGGCGTTGTTCGGGCCCTTGAGGCCGTAGGCGATCGAGACCTGGCCGGAGGCGAGGTTGATGATCCGGCCCGGGATGAAGAACGGCGAGATCCGGCGCGGGCCCTTCTCGTGGAGGGTGACCGAGGCGTCGTAGATGCCGCCGATGCCGCCGATGCCGGAGCCGATCAGAACGCCGGTGGCGCACTGGTCCTCGTGGCTCTTGGGGTGCCAGTTGGCGTCCTTCAGGGCCTCGTCGGCCGCCGCCATCGCGTAGACGATGAACGGATCGACCTTGCGCTGCTCCTTGGGCTCCATCACCGCGTCGGGGTTGAAGGTGCCGTCGGTGCCGTCGCCGAACGGGACCTGCGCGGCGACCCGGCAGGGCAGGTCGGCGGATTCGAAGCCGCGGATCGGGCCGGCGCCGCTGTCGCCCGCGATCAGACGGCTCCAGGTGTGCTGCACCCCGCTGCCGAGCGGCGTGACCATCCCCAGACCCGTGACCACCACCCGCCGCATGCTACCTGTCCCGTCTTAGGAGCGCTCCCCCGCCGCCATCGACGCCGGCCATCCCCGGAGCGCATCTCGTACAACCGATCGCGGCCGGATCCGTGCCACGGAACCGCGAAACGCAGAACGGCGCGGGGGCTGCTTCGCCTCACCCGCGCCGCGTGAAACCGAATCCGGCGCCTCAGGCGGCCGAGTTCTTTTCCAGGAACTTCACCGCGTCGCCGACCGTCTGGATGGTCTCGGCGGCATCGTCCGGGATCTCGACGTTGAATTCTTCCTCGAACGCCATGACCAGCTCGACCGTGTCGAGGCTGTCGGCACCGAGGTCGTCGATGAAGTTGGCGCTCTCGACCACCTTCTCGGGCTCGACGCCCAGGTGCTCGACGACGATCTTCTTCACGCGCTCAGCGATATCGCTCATCGGTCTTCCGTCCTCGTCCTTTTGGTCTGTCAGTCGTCTCGGGGTGGTGCCGTGGCCGCGCCGCGCCCCTGCGGGCTTGTTGGCGGGCCGGTGTCGATCGCGCGTGTTTCGAGGTGAACCGGGACGGCCCCGCCGGGGGGCCTTGGACTGAAAACCCGCTGAACCGTCAACCCCCTGTACGGCTGCGGGGCGTGGTAGCACAGGGTTCCCGCCCTGGCGAGAGCCGTTCAGATTCCCTTCATGGGTGTGGCACACGCGTGTCGGACGGGTCGATTCGGCGTTGGCTTCCGCATCATCGCCGTCCGAAAGCGGGAAGCCACCTTTCGGGATGATGCGCTAGAACATCGCCATGCCGCCGTTCACGTGCAGGGTCTGGCCGGTGACGTAGGCGGCCTCCGCCGACGCCAGGTAGATGCAGGCGGCGGCGACCTCCGCGCCCTCGCCGAGGCGCCCGGCGGGCACCCGGGTCAGGATGCCCTCGCGCTGCTTCTCGTTGAGCGCGTCAGTCATCGGCGATGCGATGAAGCCCGGCGCGATGCAGTTGACCGTGATCCCGCGCGAGGCGACCTCGGCGGCCAGCGCCTTGGTCATGCCGACGAGCCCGGCCTTGGCGGCGGCGTAGTTGCCCTGGCCGGGATTGCCGGTCGAGCCCACCACCGAGCCGATATTGACGATCCGCCCGGCCCGGCGGCGCATCATGCCCTTCACGGCCGCGCGCGAGAGCCGGAAGGCCGCAGTGAGGTTGACGGTGAGCACCTGCTCCCACTCGTCGTCCTTCATCCGCATGAACAGGTTGTCCCGGGTGATGCCGGCATTGTTGACCAGGATGTCGAGGGGCCCGATCGCCGCCTCGGCCGCCGGGACCAAGCCCTCCACCGACTCCTTGTCGGAGAGGTCGGCCGCCACCGGGCTCGCCCGCTCGCCGAGTTCCGCCGCCAGGGCCTCCAGAGCCGCCGGCTTCGTGCCCGAGAGCGCCACGGTGGCGCCCTGGGCGTGCAGCGCCCGGGCGATCGCCTGGCCGAGGCCGCCGGTGGCGCCGGTCACGAGGGCTTTGCGGCCGGTGAGATCGAACATGCTGGTTTCCTACGTTCAAGAGCCTGTTTGAGCGGTCCGTCCCCTCCACGACCTCATCCTGAGGTGCCGGCCAATCGACGATCGGGCGGCTTCGAAGGAGCCCTCCAGATCGCGCCGCGATCCCTGGAAGCCTCCTTCGAGGCTGCTGCGCAGCACCTCAGGATGAGGGGATGGGTGGGAGATCCTTCGGTTCGAACCGTCCTGCGAAAGCGATCACGCGGTCACACAGAATCGAAAGATCTAGAGCGCGAAGGCCGCCACGTCCGCGGGGGTGCCGATCGCCGTGGCACTCGCCTGGGGGGCGATGCGCTTGACCAGGCCGGTGAGCACCTTGCCGGCGCCGAGCTCGTAGAACCGGTCGACACCCGCCGCCGCCATGGCGGCGACGCTCTCGCGCCAGCGCACGGTGCCGGTGACCTGCTCGACCAGGGCCGCCCGGATCGCCGCGGGCTCCGCCACCGGACCCGCCGTGACGTTGGCGTAGAGCGTCACCCGGGGCGCCTTCAGGTCGACCTTGGCGAGGGCCGCGGCCATCGCGTCGGCGGCGGGGCCCATGAGCCGGCAATGGAACGGTGCGGAGACGTTGAGCATCACGGCGCGCTTGACCCCGCGCTCGGTGGCGATGCCGACCGCGCGCTCCACGGCCGCCCGCTCGCCGGAGAGCACCACCTGGCCGCCGCCATTGTCGTTGGCGACATCGCAGACCGCGCCGTCCGATTCGAGGGCCGCCGCCTCGGCGATCCCGCGGGCCGCCTCGACATCGGTGCCGATCAGGGCCGCCATCGCGCCGATTCCCGGCGCCACCGCCGCCTGCATGGCCTCGCCGCGCAGGCGCAGCAGCCGGGCCGCATCCGCGATGGAGAGGCTGCCGGCGGCCGCGAGCGCCGCGTATTCGCCGAGGGAATGCCCGGCCACGCAGGCCACGTCCCGGGCGAGGTCGAGGCCGCGCTCGGCCTCCAGCACCCGCAAGGTCGCGAGACTCGCCGCCATCAGGGCCGGCTGGGCATTGGTGGTGAGGGTCAGCTCCTCCACCGGCCCCTCGAACATCAGCCGCGAGAGCGGCTGGGACAGGGCGTCGTCGACCGCGTCGAGCACGGCCTTCGCCTGCGGGAAGTTTTCGGCGAGCGCCTTCGCCATGCCGACCGCCTGGCTACCCTGGCCGGGAAAGATGAGTGCGCGCATGGCTTGTCTGATCGCTCTCGCCGTGCGGCGCGCGAACGCCGCCCCTGTCGGCCGAAACACCTGGAATAAGCGGCGCGCACTCGCACCCGAGGCAGCCCGTGTCAACAATGCGTCGCACAATCCGGGCGGCACCGCGCAGGCGCCTCAAGGTGTTGGCGACGCCCATGGGCTGCCCCGTCTGTCGGACGACGTCGGCGTTCCGCCGCAGCCGTTCCGACAACAGCCCCGTCATCCCGGGGCCGCGAAGCGGAGCCCGGGATCCAGAAACGCAGTTGCGGCAAGGATTGGTGCCGTCGGCGGTTCTGGATCCCGGGCTCGCCTGCGGCGCCCCGGGATGACGGGGAGGATGCCAATGCCGTCGCAGACCTCCGGCCTCTCGTGGAGCCTTTCCAACCTGCGCGGCCCGAGCGATCGATCCTGTCGGCGAACCACCGCGGGCATTGGAGTCCGGGCATCGGGGAGGGGCATCGCCCCGCCCATCCGACCCGCGCCCGGTGCAACCCGCTGTGCTTGTTGCACAACGGCATTCCGTGTAGAGTGGCGCCACACCCGACATCACCCGTCGCTTAAGCTGAGGAGCCGCCCCGCATGGCGCGCGTCACCGTCGAAGACTGCATCGAGAAGGTCGAGAACCGGTTCGAGCTGGTGCTGCTGGCGAGCCACCGGGCGCGCCTGCTGGCCGCCGGCGCCCCGCTCACCATCGACCGCGACCGCGACAAGAACCCGGTCGTGGCCCTGCGTGAGATCGGCGACGAGACGATCACCGCCGACGATCTCAAGGAACAGCTGATCCACTCGATGCAGAAATACGTCGAGGTGGACGAGCCGGAGGCCGAGACCGTGCCGCTGCTGTCGAGCTCGCCGGCTGCCGCCGCCGTGGCTCCGCAATCCTCCAGCGACGATGCGGCGGTCCAGTTCGACCGCATGAGCGAGGAGGACCTGCTGCGCGGCCTCGAGAACCTCGCCCCGCCGGTCGAGACCGACGACGAGGGCGAGTAAACCCGGATACAGTGAGCCGCGCCACGTGGGCCTGGATGATCACGACCTGAACGAGACCGGACCCGGCGGAGACGCCGGGTTCTTGCGTTCGGACGGCGATACGGTCGCAACCGGCGCTTTTCCGCCGCCGGGGGCTGGCGCCGTCACGCCGGTTGCGGGAGAGTCGGGCGTGACCCCGACCCCGCGTGCCATCCAGGAACCGACGACCTCCCGGCGGATGATGCGCCAGTACGAGCTCGTCGAGCGGGTCAAGCGCTACAATCCGGCCGCCGACGAGGCGCTGCTCAACCGCGCCTACGTCTACGCCATGCAGGCGCACGGCACGCAGAAGCGGGCCTCGGGCGATCCGTTCTTCGCACATCCCCTCGAAGTCGCCGCGATCCTCACCGACCTGCATCTCGACGACGCCACCATCGTGGCCGCGGTCCTGCACGACACCGTCGAGGATACCGAGGCGACGCTGGAGGAGATCCGCCGGCTGTTCGGGCCGGAGATCGGCGCGCTGGTCGACGGCCTGACCAAGCTGAAGCGCCTCGACCTCGTCTCCAAGCAGGCCGCCCAGGGCGAGAACTTTCGCAAGCTGCTGCTCGCCGTGGCGGCGGATGTGCGGGTGCTGCTGGTCAAGCTCGCCGACCGCCTGCACAACATGCGCACCCTCCAGCACATGCGGGAGGACAAGCGCCACCGCATCGCTCAGGAGACCCTGGACATCTACGCGCCGCTCGCCGGCCGGATGGGCATGCAGGAGCTGCGCGAGGAGCTGGAGGACCTGGCCTTCCGCAACATCGAGCCGGAGGTCTACGCCACCATCACCCAGCGCCTCGCCCGGCTCACCGCCAAGTCCGAGCGGGTGGTCGAGACCATCGCGCAGGTGCTGACGGAAAAGCTCTCCGCCCAGGGCATCACCGCCGAGGTCAGCGGCCGGCAGAAGCGGCCGTTCTCGATCTGGTCGAAGATGGAGCGCAAGTCGGTCGCCTTCGAGCAGCTCTCCGACATCTTCGGCTTCCGGGTGATCGTAGACACGGTCCAGGATTGCTACGCGGCGCTCGGGATCGTCCATACCAGCTGGCCGATGGTGCCGGGCCGGTACAAGGACTACATCTCGACCCCGAAGCAGAACGATTACCGCTCGATCCACACCACGGTGATCGGGCCGAAGAGCCAGCGCGTCGAGCTGCAGATCCGCAGCCGCGCCATGGACGACATCGCCGAATACGGCATCGCCGCGCACGCCCATTACAAGGAACTCGGCAAGGACGTGCCCAGGGAGCCGGGCAGCGTCCATCCGAAGCTCGCCGCCGAGAGCGGCGCCTACCAATGGCTGCGCCGGACCATCGAGCTGCTCGCCGAGGGCGACAGCCCGGAAGAGTTCCTGGAGCACACCAAGCTGGAGCTGTTCCAGGACCAGGTGTTCTGCTTCACCCCGAAGGGACGGCTGATCGCCCTGCCGCGGGGCGCGACGCCGATCGACTTCGCCTACGCGGTGCACACCGATGTCGGCAACTCGGCGGTGGGTGCCAAGATCAACGGCCGGATGGCGCCGCTGCTGCACGAGCTCGCCAACGGCGACGAGGTCGAGATCAGCCGCTCGGACGGGGCCTCGCCGCCGGCCGCCTGGGAATCCCTGGTGGTGACCGGCAAGGCCCGGGCGGCGATCCGCCGGGCGACCCGGGCGGCGGTGCGCCGGCAATATGCCGGGCTCGGCCGCCAGATCCTGGACCGCGCCTTCGAGCGCGCCGCCAAGACGTTTTCCGAGGACAAGCTGCGCGGCGCCCTGCCGCGCCTGGCCCGGGCCACCACCGAGGACGTGTTCGCGGCGGTGGGGCGGGGCGAGATGTTCTCCGGCGACGTGGTCCGGGCGGTCTATCCCGACCACCGCGACGAGCGCCGTCCGTCGACGCCGCAGGGCGCGCTGAACGGCGCCGGCCGGCTCGTGCGCTCGGCCGACCAGACCATGCGGCTGACCTTTCCGGCCACCGAGGGTGGCAAATCCGAGGGCCGCAGCGACGCGATCCCGATCCGGGGGCTGGCCGGCGACCTGCCGGTGACCTTCGCGCCCAATGGCGGCGCGGTCCCGGGCGACCGGATCGTCGGCATCCTGACCCCCGGCGTCGGCGTCACCGTCTATCCGATCCAGTCGGCGGCGCTCGCCGCCTTCGACAACGAGCCCGAGCGCTGGCTCGACGTCCGCTGGGACACCGAGGCCTCGGGCACCGAGCGCTTCCCGGCCCGCCTGGCGCTGAAGTCGATCAACGAGCCCGGCGTGTTCGCCCAGATCGCCCAGGTGATCGCCGACCACGACGGCAACATCGACAACATCTCGATGAAGCGCCGCACCCAGGACTTCACCGACATCACCATCGACCTGTCGGTCTGGGATCTCCAGCATCTGACGGCAATCATCGCCGAGCTGCGCGGCAAGCGCCCGGTCAACAGCGTCGAGCGCGTGAACGGCTGAGATGTTTTTCCGCCCGCACGGGCGATGGACCTCAGGTTTATCGGATTAACCGAGGTCTATCGTCCCAGTCGCGTGGCGCGATACGCCGCGATACGATTTTTCTATCGACCCCCCGGGGAAACGGCGCTATCGAGAGCCACATTCCTTCCGGTTGACTTGACAGGGGTATGTTTCGCCCGAATGGTCGAGAAAGCCCGGGCGACCGTCGTCCGGAAGGGGACCGCGCTTTTCTGTCCCGGCTTTCATCTCTCTCGGCATTCGATCGCGACGATGCGGCCCCGGGCTTTCCGCCCGGATTTATCCCAGCCGTTTCAGCACACGATTTCCGGCAACCCGTATTCTTCAGGATTCGACCCATCCATGGCAGCACCGCAACGCAGCGCTCTCTTCATCGACGGCGCGAACCTCTACGCCACCACCAAGGCTCTCGGCTTCGATATTGACTACAAGAAATTGCTCAAAGAATTTCAGGCTCGCGACACCCTGCTGCGGGCGTTCTACTACACCGCGATGATCGAGGATCAGGAATATTCCTCGATCCGGCCGCTGATCGACTGGCTCGACTACAACGGCTACCGCGTCGTGACCAAGCCCGTGAAGGAATTCACGGACTCGATGGGCCGGCGCAAGTACAAGGGCAACATGGATATCGAGCTGGCGATCGACGCCCTCGAGCTCAGCCCGCATATCGACCACATGGTGCTGTTCTCCGGCGACGGCGATTTCCGCTCGCTGGTCGAAGCGATGCAGCGGCGCGGCGTCAAGGTGACGGTGATTTCCACCATCCAGACTCAGCCGGCGATGATCTCGGACGAGCTGCGCCGGCAGGCCGACGAGTTCGTGGATCTGGCGAGCCTGTCGGGCCGCATCGGCCGCGAGGCGAGCGAGCGCCCGGTCCGGGCGGCCGGCGAGACCGCCAGCCGCTACCGCGGCGACGCCCGCCCGAGCCCGGCCCTCGAGAACCGCTACGGCATCCGCCAGCCGGAATCCGAAGAGGGCTGAGTGCCTGTTTGACCGGTCATTCCCATTCTCGACCTCATCCTGAGGTAGCGTAGCGAAGCGGAGCCCTCGAAGGAGCCCTCCAGCTGGCCGCGCGATCCCTGGAGGGCTCCTTCGAGGCTGCTGCGCAGCACCTCAGGATGAGGGGAGAGATGAGGATCTCCGTCGATCAGAACCGTCCTTCGACTGCAATGGCGCAGTCAAACAGGCTCTGAGACCAGGGCTAAACTTCAGGCGCTGCCGCCGTCGAGCCAGTCGATCAGCTGCTGCGCGCCGCGATCGGCCGGGAAGACCGGGTAGAACACGCGGGCGACCACGCCGTCGTCGATCACCAGGGTGAGGCGGCGCAGCAGCACCTGCCCGCCCGCCTCGAAGACCGGCAAGCGGGCGGCCATCGCGAAGGCGCGGTGCGGATCGGCCAGCAGCGGAAACGTGAGGCCCAGCCGCTCGGCCGCCTCCCGCTGGTAGGCGCTGGTCTGGGTCGAGAGGCCGAAGACCTGCGCGACTCCGCGCTCCCGCAGGGCGGCATGGTGATCCCGGAAATCGCAGGCCTGCGGGGTGCAGCCCCGGGCGCCGGGAATCGCGTCCCAGTCCGGCGTCAGGGCCGGCTTCCCCGGCTCGCCCGTGCGCGGATAGGCATAGGCCACGGTGCGGCCGGACAGCTT
Organism: Methylobacterium sp. E-066; assembly: GCF_022829635.1. Taxonomy (GTDB): domain Bacteria; phylum Pseudomonadota; class Alphaproteobacteria; order Rhizobiales; family Beijerinckiaceae; genus Methylobacterium. Next base: position 19,683 of record NZ_JAKSYO010000090.1, on the reverse strand, counting down.
CGCGAGCGACACCGTACGGCCGTCCGTCGCGGTGAGCGCCACGTCGGGCAGCTTCATCCCGCGCAGATGATCGGCGGCGCCGTCATCGACGGGGGCGGGGAGGTCGGCGGGCAGGGTGTCGGGGTTGGGGTGCATGGGCGTCTCCTCGGATCGCGAGCCTAGATCGCCGCGCGCCGAAGGTGAATCGCCAGTTTTTGGCTTCGCCCTCGCCGTCATCACGAGCGGAGCGACGTGACCCAGGGCAGCGCGAGGGTCGGAGATCGCGCGCCGCACTGAGTTGCTTCGCTGCGCTCGCAAGGACGGAATGGCTCCGAAGCGATTCCCCCCGGAAGCCGGATGATCCGGTCTACCCCCGGTCCCGCAGCAGCCGCGCGCGGTCGCGCTGCCAGTCGCGCTCCTTGGCGGCTTCGCGCTTGTCGTGGGCCTGCTTGCCCTTGCCCAACCCGAGCTCGATCTTCGCCCGGCCCTTGTCGTTGAAGTAGATCTTCAGCGGCACCACCGTGTAGCCCTGGCGCTGGGTCGCGCCGATCAGCTTGTTGATCTGGCGGCGGTGCAGCAGCAGGCGGCGCGGGCGCTTGGGCTCGTGGTTGAAGCGGTTCGCCTCCAGGTATTCCGGGATGTAGCAGTTGAACAGCATCAAATCGCCGCCGGAGGGGCCGGCATAGGCCTCGCCGATCGTCGCCTTGCCGCCGCGCAGGGACTTCACCTCGGTGCCGGTCAGGGCAATGCCGGCCTCCAGCGTGTCCTCGATCGTGTAGTGGAAGCGCGCGGCACGGTTGTCGGCGACGACGCGCCGACTGGGCTCCGGTTTCGGGGCCATGGTTTTGGGATTCTCCTTAGCCTTCGAGCAGACCGGCGTGGCGCAGGGCCGCGTCGACGATCGCCCGGGTCGCGTTCGAGACCGGCACCAGCGGCAGGCGCAGCTCTTCCGTCATGTGGCCGAGCTTGGCGAGCGCATACTTCGCCGGCGACGGATTGGCCTCGGCGAACAGGCCGCTCTGGAGCGGGAACAGCCGGTCCTGGATGGTGAGCGCCTTGGCGTAATCGCCCGCGAGCGAGGCCTCCTGCAAATCGGCGCAGAGGCGCGGCGCCACGTTGGCCACCACCGAGATGCAGCCGTGGCCGCCCTGGGCGTTGTAGCCCAACGCCGTCGCATCTTCGCCTGAAAGCTGGAGGAAGTTCGCCCCCATGGCCTGACGCTGCTGGCTGACGCGGTCGATCTTGGCGGTCGCGTCCTTCACGCCGGCGATGTTCTTCAATTCGTACAGACGGGCCATCGTCTCGACGCTCATGTCGACGACGGAGCGGGGCGGGATGTTGTAGATGATGATCGGGATACCGACCGCGTCGTTGACGGCCTTGAAGTGGGCGTAGAGGCCCTCTTGCGTCGGCTTGTTGTAGTAGGGCGTGACCACGAGCACGGCGTCGGCGCCGGCGCGCTCGGCGTGACGTGCCCGCTCCACCGCCTCGGCGGTGGAGTTGGAGCCGGCACCCGCCACCACGGGCACGCGGCCGCCGGCCTCGTCGATGCAGGCCTCGACCACCCGGTCGTGCTCGGCATGGGTCAGGGTCGGGCTCTCGCCGGTGGTGCCGGTCGGCACCAGGCCGTGGCTGCCCTGCTCGATCTGCCAGCGCACGAATGTCCGGAACGCGGCCTCGTCAAAGGCGCCGTCGCGGAACGGCGTCACAAGCGCGGTGAGCGAGCCCCGCAGGCGGCTCCCGGTCATCTCGGTCATCTCAGGCGTCCCGAAAAGTATCAGCTGGGGTCTCGGCGGATGGGCTGGTCCCGGCGTTCGCGGCGCCGTGCGTCCCGCGCGCCCTTCGGCCGCGGACGGGCAGACATAGAAGGTCGCGCCACGGTGCGCAAACAGATCGTGGTCACGGTTTACGGGTTCTTAATGCCCCCGCGCCGATCTTCATTTCTTTCCACTCCGGTCGTGAGAAGGGGGGAAACGTGATCCGAGCCCAGTCGATCCGAGGTCCCCTGATCCGAGCGCTGGCCTCGACGCGCACGCCCCTGGCGGCGGCGGCCCTGGTCACGACGCTTGTCACGACCCTTGGGGTCGCGCTCGCCGGCCAAGCCGGCACCGACGCGCCCGCCTCGCAGCCGACGCCGCCCTCGACCGACGCCGCCCTGTCGCCGGCCCAGACCCGGAGCACGGAGGCCGAGGCGGTCGCCGATCCGGTCACCGCCGACGCGCTCAAGCTCGATCCGGCCCAGACCGCCAAGGGCTCCGACCGGGGCGAGGAAGCCGCCGGCAAGATCCCGGCCGCCGCTACCGCCTATGCCTCGGCCGATCCCGACGCCCCCGTGGCCTTCCCGCTGCCCGACGCGGCGGTGACCCCGGCGGCGCCGGTGCCCGAGGTCCCGGACCCGGGCAAGCCAAAAATCTCGGGCGACACCGACCCGACGCTGCTGCGCGGCGCCATCGACCTCTACCGCAAGGGCCGGGTCGCTGACGGCGACCGGATGCGCGACGGCTTCACCGATCCCGCGGCGAAGGCGCTGCTCGAATGGGTGGCGATCCGCGCCGGCGCCGGCATCGGCTTCGCCCGCACGGTGGCCTTCACCCGGGCCAACCCGACCTGGCCGGCCGGCCCGCTGCTGCGCCGCCGGGCCGAGGAGGCGCTGCTCTCCGAGCGCAAGCCCCCGGCCCTGGTCCGCGCCTTCTTCGCCACGGCCAAGCCGGTGAGCGCGCCGGGCAAGTTCGCCCTGGCGCTGGCGCTCCGGGCCGACGGCTATGACGGCGACGCCGCCGAGATCGTCCACGACCTGTGGCGCACCGAGAGTTTTGGGAAGAGCCTGGAGGCCAAGGTCCAGGACGCGTTCCCGGGGGTGCTCACCCGGATCGACCACCGCTACCGGATGGAGCGGGCGCTCCTGAAGGACGATTGGGAGAGCGCCGGCCGGGCGGCGGGCTACGCGGGCGGCGGCTATGCCAGCCTCGTGCGCGCCCGCCGGGCCGTGGAGGACAAGGCCGGCGGTCCGGCCGCCCTCGCGGCGGTACCGCCGTCGCTCCGGGGCGACGCCTCCTACATCTTCTCCCGGGCGCAGTATTTCCGCCGGGCCGACAAGCCCGAGGAGGCCGCCGCGGTGCTCGCCACCGCGCCGGTCAACCCGGACGTGCTGGTCGACGGCGACGAGTGGTGGGTCGAGCGCCGGATCGTGGCGCGCAAGCTCCTCGACCTCGGCGATGCCAAGACCGCCTTCACGGTGGCGAGCGGCCATGCGGCCCGCACCCCCGAGAAGCGGCTGGAGGCCGAGTTCCACGCCGGCTGGATCGCCCTGCGCTTCGCCGGCGACCCGGCCAGCGCCGCCCAGCACTTCGCCCGGATGGCGACCATCGCCGAGAGCCCGGTCTCGCTCGCCCGCGCCGCCTATTGGCAGGGCCGGGCGGCCGAGTCCCTCGGCCAGCACGACGTGGCAAAAACATTCTACGAGCGGGCCGCCCTGCAGCCGATCGCTTATTACGGCCAGGTCGCCCGGGCCAAGCTCGGCCAGACCAGCCTGCCCCTGCGCGCGCCGGCCGATCTCGAGGGCGTCGAGCGCCAGGCCTTCGAGGACCGGCTCTACATCCGGGCCCTGCGCATGCTCGGCGAGGCCGGGCTCAAGGACCTGGCGCTGCCGCTCTACATCGACGCCGCCCGGGACCTCGGCGACCCGCGCGAGATCCAGGCGCTCGGCGACCTCGCCACCGAGATGAAGGATGCCCGCGCCCTGGTGGCGATCGGCAAGCTCGCGGTGCAGCGCGGCCTGCCGCTGGACGCCCACGCCTATCCGACCATCGGCATCCCGACCTACGAGACGTTTTCGGCGGTGCCGCAGGTGGAGCGGGCCATGGTCTACGCCATCGCCCGGCAGGAGAGCCAGTTCGACCCCCGGGCCCAGTCAGGCGTCGGCGCCCGCGGCCTGATGCAGATGATGCCGGCCACCGCCCAGCGCACCGCCCGTCGGGTCGCCACGTCCTTCGACGTCGACCGCCTGACCAGCGACCCGGCCTACTGCGCCAAGCTCGGCCAGGCCCATCTCGGCGAGTTGATGGAGGATTGGCGCGGCTCCTACGTGCTCGCCTTCGCCTCCTACAATGCCGGCGGCGGCAACGTGAAGAAGTGGATCGACGCCTACGGCGACCCGCGCAAGGGCGAGGTCGACGTGATCGACTGGGTCGAGCGCATCCCGTTCACCGAGACCCGCAACTACGTGCAGCGGGTGATGGAGAACCTGCAGGTCTACCGCTCCCGCCTCGACGGCCGCAGCGCCTTGCTGATCGACGGGGATCTGCACCGCGGGGCGCGGTAGGGGATCGGGCGTTCCGCGCGGGGTGCGATGGTCACGCATCGGCTTGTGGTAGGCGCGGCGCTCTCTCCTTCCCCTTGTGGCTACGGGCTTACACAAGTTTGAGGCGCAGGCGTTGTTGCAGGCCGCGACGTGCCCCCTCTCCCGTGCGGGAGAGGGCTGGGGTGAGGGATGCGCCTTATCCGGAGGCAGCTGGCCCCTCACCCTGCCCCTCTCCCGCACGGGAGAGGGGACCCGCGCCTCAGTCGGGCATCGCCTGAGTTGACTGGTATCATCCGAACGAGCCAGCGCGTGGTCTTACCGCCGACCCCATCCTACTAATCAGCCCTGCTCGTCCTCGATGATGCCGCGCAGGGCGGTGAGGGCGCGTTCCCGGCCGGCGTCGGTCCTGATAGATGACCAGAGCCGCAGGCATTCTTGCATGTCGGCGGTGCCGAGCGACCCGCTGTCGCCGTTGAAGAAGCGGTCGACCGGGATGCCGAGAATGTCGGCGAGCGTCAGCAAGGTCTGGGTCCCCGGCTTCTCGGTACCGCTCATGAGGGACAATCCCCTTACCAGTATACGGTATAGTTTAACCAGTTTTATATTATATAAAATTGAATAAAAAATCAATCCTGCTATCTTTATAGGTTTCTAAGAAATACCATCCGCCGATCTGTGGGAGACCAAGCCCGCCAGCGTCCCGGCGGACGCCATCGGCTCGCCCGACACTCACGCCGCGGCTCATCCCGCATTCCGGAGCCCGGCCGCGTCGGCGCGCCGGCCGCGGCGCTCGGCCGGGTCCTGGAACACCCCGGACCACAGGCCGAGCCGCCGTCCCCAGGCCCGATCGGCGGCCGCCGTGTAGGTCGGCGCGGTCGTGCGATCGGGCACCGCGAGGCCGCGCGCCACCATCCAGGCCCCGAGATCCTCGTCGCCGACCCGGCAGAGCGCCGCCACCGCGCCATCGGATTCCGTCCCGCGCGGCTCGCAGGTGATGGCTTCGGTGCCGATATGGTCGGCCAGGGCCCGGGCCGCGTCCCGGCCGCAGCGATAGGGCCGGTCCTGCGCGTCCGAGCAGGTCTGGTCGGCATCGGGCGCCGCGATGCCGTAGAGGCTGACGCGGCGCGGGCCGACCATCACGGTCCCACCGTCGAGTACCCGGGCCGGGCCGTACAGGGTTTCGCCGGCCCGGGCCGGGGCGTGCCAGGCGAGGCCGCCGATCAGGAACGCCGCCAGCAGCGGCAGCCGCGAGCGCCGGGCGGCGGACTCGTCGGGGCAGAGCAGGGTGCCGGCGAGGCCGGCGGCACAGGCGAGGAGGGCACCGAGGATCAGGGACATGGGATCGCGTCTCCGGAAGAGGTCTGGCCCCCTTCTGCCGGAACCCCGCCCCGCGACCCTGACGGCGCCTGTCAGCCTCCCGTCAGGCTGTTCGCGCCATGCGATGCGGGATGACTTTACAGGGCCGGACCCCACCTCTGTTCGTGATGGTTGACCCGGTTCGCATTTCGCCTTGTGCAGGCCGCGACGCGCTCCTTCTCCCGTGCGGGCTACGACGTTCACACATCTCACTTCGATACCGTGCCGGTACCGGCAGATCCTGGTCCGGAAGGGCAGAGGCGCGCTCCCTCCCCCCTCTGCGGGGGAGGGAGAGCCGCGGTGTCGCTAGCGTATCCTGCCGACCCCGATGTGTGAATCCGCTAGCCCCTTGCGGGGAGGGGACCAGCACCTCGTCCGGAAACGTGTGATGCCAGGAGCCCCGTCATGACCGAGTTCGCATGATCCAGCCCCCATCCCGCCGCGCCGCGCTCCTGCTGCTCGCCTGCGCGGCCTGGCCCGCCCATGCCTCCGAGGATGCCGACCGCGCGCGCCGCGCCCTGGAGAAGGGCGAGATCCGCCCCCTCGACGAGGTCCTGCACGCCGCCCGCGAGGCCGTGCCGGGGGACGTGGTGGCGGTCGATCTCAAGCGCGACGATGGGCAGTGGCTGTACAAGCTGCGCATCCTCGGCGCCGACGGGAAGCGCCGGTCCGTGAAGGTCGATGCCGGCTCGCTCAAGATCCTGGACGAGGACGACGATGATTGAGGACGGGAGCCGGCCGTGCGCGTCCTAGTGGTCGAGGACGAGCCGCGCATCGCCGCGGACGTGAAGCACGGGCTCGAACAGGCCGGCTACGTCGCTGACGTGGTCGCGGACGGGGAGGCGGCGTGGTTCCGCGCCGAGACCGAGCCCTACGACGCCATGGTGCTCGATCTCGGCCTGCCGCGCCTCGACGGGCTCGGCGTGCTGCGCCGGCTGCGGACGGCCGAGGTGGCGCTGCCGGTGCTGATCCTCACCGCCCGGGACGGCTGGCGCGAGCGGGTCGAGGGCATCGATGCCGGCGCCGACGACTACCTGGTCAAGCCGTTCCGCATGGAGGAGCTGGTCGCGCGCCTGCGGGCGATCCTGCGGCGCACCGCCGGCCACGCCTCGCCGGTGCTCCGGACCGGGGACGTGGAACTCGACACCCGCACCCGGGCGGTGAGCGTCGCCGGCCGGCCGGCCGAACTGACCGCCCTCGAATACCGGCTCCTGGCCTTCCTGCTGCACCGGCAGGGCCAGGTCGTGCCGGCGGGCGAGGTTCTGGACCATCTCCACGGGGTCGGCACCGAGCGCGAGGCCAACGCCCTCGAAGCGCTCCTGACCCGCCTGCGCCGCAAGCTCGGGCCGGGGGTGATCGAGACCCGCCGCGGCCAGGGCTACCGTGTCCCGGAGGCGCCGTGAGGCGCGACTCCCTGCGGCTGCGGCTGGGGCTCGCGGCGGCGGCCCTGATCGCGCTCGCCCTGCTGCTCGCCGGCGCCGGCCTCACCGTGATCCTCGACCAGGTGCTCGACGCCCGCACCGCCGACGAGCTCGACCGGACCGCCAAGCTCATCGCCGGCCGGGTCAACCTCGCCCCGGACGGGAGCCCGACCGTCTCCCGGGAGCCGCCGGACCCGCGCTTCGCCACGCCCTATGGCGGCCTGTACTGGCAGGTGGAGGCGGGAAGCCAGATCCTGCGCTCGCGCTCCCTCTGGGACAAGCGCCTCGACCTCGGGCCCACCGCCGGCGACGCGCCCACGACCGTCGAGGCCACCGGGCCGGATGGCGGCCGGCTGATCGCCATCGTCCGCCCCCTGGAGATCGGTCCGCGGGGTGCCGAGACCGGCTTGCGGGTGATCGTGGCCGAGGACCGGCGCGACTTGGCAGCGAGCCGCGCCACCTTCCTGCGCCTGCTGGTCCCGGCGCTCGCGGCCCTGTTCGTGGTGCTGACCCTGGCCCTGTGGCTGTTCGTGCACCGGGCGCTGGCGCCGTTCCGGGTGCTGCAGCAGGATCTCGGCGCGGTCCATGCCGGGACGCGGACCCGGCTGCCCGAGCAGTTCCCCGACGAGGTCCGGCCGCTGGTGGCCGACCTCAACCGGCTGCTCGACGCGCAGGAGCGCGCCCTGGTCCGGGCGCGCGCCGCGGCGGCCGACATGGCCCACGGCCTCAAGACGCCGCTCGCCGTCCTCGACGCCCTGGCGCGCCGGACCGGGCCGGCCGATCCCGGCCTGTCGGCGGAGATCGCCGAGCAGGCCCGCGCGATGGGGGGCCAAGTCGAGCGCGCGCTGGCCCGCGCCCGGATCGCGGCGGCCGGCGACCTGCGGCGGCGGACCTGCCGGGTCGCCCCGGTGGCCGAGCGGCTGGTCGCGACCATGCGCCGGCTGCCGGAGGGCGATTCGCTGGCCTGGGAGATCGCCGTGCCGGACGCGCTCGCCTATCCGGGGGACGAGGGCGAGCTGATGGAGGTGCTGGGCAACCTCCTCGACAACGCCCGCAAATGGGCGCACCGGCGGGTCCGGGTAGCCGGGGCGGCGGATGGCGGCGGCTCACGGCTCACGGTCGAGGATGACGGCCCCGGCATGAGCGAGGCCGCGATCGCCGGCATCGGCCGCGGCCAGCGCTGGGACGAGAGCCGCCCGGGCACCGGCTTCGGCATCGCCATCGCCCGGGACGTGGCCGAAGCCGCGGGCGCCCAGCTCGCCTTCGGACGCTCGGAGATGGGCGGCCTGCGGGCCACGCTGACTTGGACGGAGCCGGCGGACGGCGGAAGGCCGGGGCGCTAATCCGCCCCGCGCCGGAGCAAGAACACGCCTTGCGCGCCGAACAGGTTCCACACCCACCAGGGCATGGAGAACCGCATCGGCCGGCCGCTGGCGTCCAGCGCCGTGGCGGTCTCGATCTGCGCGCCGATCAGGCGGCACAGGCCGACGAAGTCGCGGATCGTGCAATGGTGGATGTTGGGCGTCTCCCACCAGGCGTCCGGCATGATCTCGGTGACCGGCATCCGGCCGCGCAAGGCCAGTTCCGACCGGACCCGCCAATGCCCGAAATTCGGGAACGAGATGATCACCTGCCGGCCGATGCGCAGCAGGTGCTCCAGCACGATCCGCGGATTGCGGGTCGCCTGGATGGTCTGGGACAGCACGACCACGTCGAAGGCGTCGTCGGGGTAATTTTCCAGGTCCGTGTCGGCGTCCCCCTGGATCACCGACAGGCCGCGGGCGAGGCAGGCATTCACGCCGTCGCGGGAGAGCTCGATCCCGCGCCCGTCGATGCTGCGGCGGTCGCGCAGCAGCGCCAGCAGGGAGCCGTCGCCGCAGCCGATATCGAGCACCCGGGCGCTCGGCGGCACCAGACCCAGCACGACGATGTGGTCGACCCGGGCGCCGTTGCCCTCGGCGGTGCGGGGCAGGGCGTCGGTGGTCTGCCAGGGCGCGGTGTTGCCCGGAGAGCCTTTGAACAGCATCGAGCCGCTCATAATCCGCGCGCCCGGGCGGCGGCGTCGATGAAGCCGCGGGCGGCCGAGAACATCGCCGGCTCGTCGAGCAGGAAGGCGTCGTGGCCCTTGTCGGTCTCGACCTCCACGAAGGCGACCGGGGCCGCGGCGGCGTTGAGCGCGTGCACGATCACCCGCGACTCGGAGGTCGGGAACAGCCAGTCGGAGGTGAACGAGATCACGCAGAACCGGGTCTTGATCCCCTGGAACGCCTTGGCCAGCGCGCCGCCATGGTCCTCGGCGAGGTCGAAATAGTCCATCGCCCGGGTCAGGTAGAGATACGCGTTGGCGTCGAACCGCTCCACGAAGCTCAGGCCCTGGTGGCGCAGGTAGCTCTCGATCTGGAAGTCGGCGTTGAACGAGAAGGTCGGCGCCGAGCCGCCCTGGAAGCGCCGGCCGAACTTCCGGTGCAGCGCCGGCTCGGACAGGTAGGTGATGTGCGCACCCATCCGGGCGACGCCGAGCCCCTTGGACGGCCGGGTGCCCGCCTCGAGATAGCGCCCGTCGGCCCAGGCGGGATCCGCCATGATCGCCTGCCGGCCGACCTCGTGGAACGCGATGTTCTGCGCGGAATGGCGGGGCCCGGTGGCGATCGGCATCGCGGCGAAGACCCGCTCGGGGTACAGGGCCGCCCATTGCAGCACCTGCATCCCGCCCATCGAGCCGCCGATGCACAGGAACAGGTCGCGCACGCCGAGACGCTCCAGCAGCATCGCCTGGGCCCGGACCATGTCGCGGATCGTCACCAGCGGGAAGTTCAGGCCGTAGGGCCGCCCAGTCGCGGGATCGATCGAGGCCGGGCCGGTGGAGCCCATGCAGGACCCGATCACGTTCGAGCAGACGACGAAGTAGCGGTCGGTGTCCACCGGCTTGCCGGGGCCGACCAGGGTCTCCCACCAGCCCGGCTTGCCGGTGAGCGGATGCGTATGGGCGAAATACTGGTCGCCGGTGAGCGCGTGGCAGATCAGCACCGCGTTCGTGCCCGCGGCGTTGAGGGTGCCGGCGGTCTGGTAGGCGATCTGGAAGGGCGCGAGTTCGACGCCGGCATCGGTCAGCAGCGGCGTGTCCGCGCCGAAGCGCATGACCAGGCTCTTCGGGTCGAGCGCCTGCGAGGGCTCCGACAGGCGCCCGGCCGTCTCGTCGATCGGGTCCGGCCGCAGCGCGGTATCCGGTTGGGTATCCATGCGGGACTTGACGACCGTCTGTCGGCGATCCCGGTCCGCGGCGAGGGAGCGCGGTGCCGCGTGACGCGCCGCACTCGCCCGACGCGGCCAGCGAGACCGGGAGGTAATGCTCCGGGGGGCGAGCGTCAACGCGCCCGGTATGGGCAGGAGTGCCGGGTCGCCTCCGGCTCAGGCGAGCGGGGCCGCCATCAACGCCAGCCCGAGAGCCGGGAGCCCGAGCGCCAAGGCCGCGCGGGCGTCCAGCCGGTCGGCGCGGACGCCGCCGCGCCAGCTCCGGCTCGCAACGCTCTCGACGCAGAGCCCGGTCAGGACGAGCGCGCAGCCGACGATCGCCTGGATCGAAACCATGGGAACCTCACCGAGCCGGCCGCGCCGCGGAACGCGGCCCAGGATCACGGCTGGTGAAGTGTGAAGCGGGCCTGCCGGTTCCTCCGGCACGTCATCGTGAAGGCGGGGTGTCGCTTTCGGGGCAAGCCCTCAGCGGATGGCGACCGCGCAGGCGAAAAAGACCATGGCGGCGCCGACCGCGGTGATGCAGCCGTTCGTCCACGCGGAGGCGTCAGCCCGGCGCATTCGACAATCGGCGGCCACCGAGGTGAGGATCCCGATCAGGAACAGGCTGCAGGGGATCAGGTCGCCGGGCATATGGATCCGTCCAGGGGAACGCGGGGCGCGACGCGCCCGACGCGGCCCCTTCTCCTGGATCAACAGGCCGAAACGTGGCGAGTGCCCCGCGGCATTTGCGCGTCGCCGCTTTGCCGCGGCGCGGGGCCTCGCCTCGCCAAGCTCTAAAGCGTGGCCGCGCTTGGGGGCGTCTCGAAATCCTCTGGCCCCATGTCGAGCAGGTCGTTCGGGGTCTCGGTCTTGTCGTAGGCGGCGCTGGCCGCGGCCTCGATCGCCGCCTGGTTCTGGGCGAACAGGTCGAGGGGCGCGATGTCGGCGCCGCCGCCGAAATGCTGGCGCAGCACGGGGATCGGCACGTCGATCCCGATCACCCGCTCGCCGTTGGTCATCGCGAACCGGATCAGGCTCTCGTCGGCGGGCAGGATATGGGCGCCGCCATCCAGGTAACGTGTGAGGGGCATGGGATCGGTCCTTCTCGCAAGCGGGATCCTGAGAGACATAGCGAGGTCCCACCGACCAACCAGAGCGTGCCCAATCCCGGCAGCAACTTAACCGTCGGGTGCGGCCCGGCCCCTCCGGCTTCACCGGCGGCGGAAATGCTGTAGACGGACGCGGGAATCCAAAGAACCCCGCACGCGCATCCGAGTCGCCCTGCTATGTCCGCCCCCACCCCCGTCCGCCCGGAACCGCGCCCCGGAATCCTGGCGATCGACACCTACGTGCCCGGCAAGAGCGGGCGGCCCGGCGGCGGCAAGGTCCACAAGCTGTCGGCCAACGAGACTCCGCTCGGCCCGAGCCCGGTGGCGCTCGCAGCACTCCACGAGGCCACCGCCAAGCTGGAGATCTACCCGGATGGGCAGGCGACGGCCCTGCGCACGGCCATAGCCCAACGCTACGGGCTCGATCCGGCGCGGATCGTCTGCGGCGTCGGCTCGGGCGAACTGCTGTCGCTGCTTTCCTACGCATATTGCGGGCCTGGCGCCGAGGGCATCTATTCCGAGCACGGATTCCTGACCTACCCGATCGTGATCAACGCTTCGGGCGGCACGCCCGTGGTGGCGCCGGAACGCGACCTCACCACCGATGTCGACGCGATCCTGGCCCGGGTCACCGAGCGGACCCGGATCGTCTACGTCAGCAACCCGAACAACCCGACCGGCACCTACCTGCCGTTCGACGAGATCCGCCGCCTGCACGCCGGCCTGCCGCCCAACGTGCTGCTGGTGATCGACGGCGCCTATGCCGAATACGTGCGGGCGAACGACTACTCGGCCGGGCTCGAACTCGCGCTCGAATCCGAGAACGTCGTGATGACTCGGACCTTCTCGAAGATCTACGGCCTCGCCGCCGTGCGGATCGGCTGGATGCTCGCCCCGGCCCATGTGGCGGATTCGGTCAACCGCATCCGCGGCCCGTTCAACGTCTCGGGGCCGGCCATCGCGGCGGGCGCGGCCGCCATCGCCGACGAGGCGCACATGGCGGCCGCCGCCGCCCACAACGCCGAATGGCTGCCGAAACTCACCGACGGCGCTCGGGCGCTCGGGCTGACCGTGACGCCGAGCGTCGCCAACTTCGTGCTGATCCACTTCCCCGACGCGCCGGGCCGCTCGGCCGCGGACGCCGACGATTTCCTCACCGAGCGCGGGCTGATCACCCGCCGGGTTGCCGCCTACGGGCTGCCCAACGCCCTGCGGGTGACGGTGGCGGGGGCCGAGGCCAACGAGGCCTTCCTGGCGGCGCTCGGCGACTTCGTGCGGGGGGCGCATGCCTGAGGCCGCGACCCCGCCCATCGGGCGCCTCACCATCGTCGGGCTCGGGCTGATCGGCTCCTCGATCGCCCGGGCCGCCCGCCGCTACAATCTCGCCGGCACGATCGTCGCCCTGGACCGGGACGAGGCCGTGCGCGCCCGGGTCGCCGAGCTCGGCATCGCCGATCGCGTCACCGGCGACCCGCGGGAGGGCGCCACCGACGCCGATCTCGTGATCCTGTGCGTGCCGGTGGGTGCCATCGGGGCGGCGGCGGCCGAGCTGGCGCCGTACCTGAAGCCCGGCGCGATCGTGTCGGATGTCGGCTCGGTCAAGGGCGCCGTCGTGGCGGCGATCCAGCCGCACCTGCCCGCGGGCGTCGCCCTGGTCCCCGGCCACCCGATCGCCGGCACCGAGTTCTCGGGGCCAGATGCGGGCTTCGCGACCCTGTTCCAGGGCCGCTGGTGCATCCTCACGCCCCCCGAGGGCACCGACCCGGCGGCGGTGGAGCGGGTGCGCGCCCTGTGGGCGGGCATGGGCGCCAATGTCGAGACCATGAGCGCCGAGCATCACGACCACGTGCTGGCGATCACCAGCCACCTGCCGCACCTGATCGCCTACAACATCGTCGGCACCGCCGCGGACCTCGAATCGGCGACCCAGTCCGAGGTGATCAAGTTCTCGGCCAGCGGATTCCGGGATTTCACCCGCATCGCCGCCTCCGACCCGACCATGTGGCGCGACATCTTCCTCAACAACCGCGAGGCGGTGCTGGAGATGCTCGGCCGGTTCAACGAGGACCTCTCGGCGCTCGCCAAGGCGGTGCGCTGGGGCGACGGCGACGCGCTCCACGCGATGTTCACCCGCACCCGGGCGATCCGGCGCAGCATCGTGGCTCAGGGCCAGGAGACCGCAGCGCCAGATTTCGGCCGGCCACGGCCGCCGGAGGCGTAGGGCGACAGACGGCTCATCCCACCCGTGCCCTCATCCTGAGGTGCCGCGTAGCGGCCTCGAAGGAGCCCTCCAGCCGGCCGCGCGATCCCTGGAGGCCTCCTTCGAGGCCTCCGCTTCGCTCCGTCACCTCAGGATGAGGGGGATTGGGTGGGATGGCCGTCGCCGCCCCCCCAACCTCACGCCGGCGGCCGGTTCACCAGCACCGGCTGGGGCGCCGTCCGCTCCGGAAACAGCTGCTTCAGCGCCTCCAGCTTCGGCGCGTCGTTGGCGGCGATGTAGGGGTGGCCCGGGTGCTGGGCCATGAAGTCCTGGTGGTAGCCTTCCGCCGGGTAGAACGCCGCGCCCGGCTCGATCCGGGTGGCGATGGGTTGGGCATAGGCCTTGGCCGCCTCGAGCTGCGCGATGTAGGCTCGCGCGATCCGGGCCTGCTCGGCATCCTGCGGGAATAGCGCCGAGCGGTATTGCCGCCCGCTATCGGGCCCCTGGCGGTCCACCTGCGTCGGGTCGAGGGCCACCGAGAAGAAGATCCGCAGCAGTTCGTCGTAGCGGATCACGGCCGGGTCGTAGGTGACCGCCACCGCCTCGGCATGGTCGGTGCCGCCGCGGCTGACGGTGTTGTAATCCGCGTCGGCGGCCGTGCCCCCGGCATAGCCCGAGACCGCGCCGGTCACCCCGCGCACGTGCTGGAACACGCCCTGCACGCCCCAAAAGCAGCCGCCCGCGAACACCGCCACGCGGGCGCCCGGCGCCTCGCTCGCCTGGGTCACGGCCTCGGGCAGGCGCCGCGGCGCCTCCTCGGCGAAGGCGGCCAAGCGGGGCAGCAGCAGCACCCCGGCGAGGCCGAGCCCGAGGGCCGCCCCGAGGAGCGGGCGGATGGTGTCGCGAAAAGCCATGATTGTCCTCGTGGGCGATCCTCAAGACCTGACCGCGAGTTCGTCATCCGGGGCGCACGGGTTACAGGTCGCAAGTGACGGGGCTCGGGGCCGCATTGCGGCGGCGCCCGCATGGGTCTAGGCACCCGGCAACAGATCGATCGTCGTCCGGAAGGACCTGCCCGTGACCATCGCCCCCGAACCGAACTCCTTCCGCACCGGCCCCGACGAGCGCGGCCGCTTCGGCATCTTCGGCGGCCGGTTCGTCGCCGAGACGCTGATGCCGCTGATCCTCGAGCTGGAGGCGGCCTACGAGGCGGCGAAGGTCGATCCCGCCTTCGCGGCCGACATGGCGAGCTACGGCACCCACTATATCGGCCGGCCGAGCCCGCTCTACTACGCCGAGCGCCTGACCGAGCACCTCCGCGCCCAGGCACCCACCGGGCAGGGCGCCAAGGTCTATTTCAAGCGCGAGGAGCTGAACCATACCGGCTCCCACAAGGTGAACAACGTGCTCGGCCAGATCCTGCTGGCCCGGCGCATGGGCAAGCCGCGGATCATCGCCGAGACCGGCGCCGGCCAGCACGGTGTTGCCACCGCGACGCTGTGCGCGCGGTTCGGCCTGAAATGCGTCGTCTACATGGGCGCGGTCGACGTCGCCCGGCAGGCGCCCAACGTGTTCCGGATGAAGATGCTCGGCGCCGAGGTGATCCCGGTGGAATCCGGCACCAAGACCCTCAAGGACGCGATGAACGAGGCCCTGCGCGACTGGGTCACCAACGTCGCCGACACGTTCTACTGCATCGGCACCGTGGCCGGCCCGCACCCGTACCCGGCCATGGTCCGCGACTTCCAGTCGGTGATCGGCCGCGAGACCCGGGAGCAGATGCTCGCGCAGGAAGGCCGCCTGCCGGATTCGCTGATCGCCTGCATCGGCGGCGGCTCCAACGCCATGGGGCTGTTCCACCCGTTCCTGGACGACCGCGAGGTCGAGATCTTCGGGGTCGAGGCCGCCGGCCACGGGGTCGAGTCCGGCTTGCACGCCGCCTCGCTCACGGGCGGCAAGCCGGGGGTGCTGCACGGCAACCGCACCTACCTGCTGATGGACGCGGACGGGCAGATCTCCGACGCGCACTCGATCTCGGCCGGCCTCGATTATCCCGGCATCGGCCCCGAGCACGCCTGGCTGCACGAGATGGGCCGCGTGCAGTACCTCTCGGCCACCGATTCCGAGACCCTGGAGGCGTTCAAGCTCTGCTCGATGCTGGAGGGGATCATCCCGGCCCTGGAGCCGGCCCACGCCCTGGCTCGGGTGCTGGACATCGCGCCCCAGCGCCCGGCCGATCACCTGATGGTGCTCAACATGTCCGGCCGGGGCGACAAGGACATCCCGCAGGTCGCGGAGATCTTTGGGACGAAGCTCTGAAGCTTTTGGGACTGGGACCTATCCCATCCACGACCTCATCCTGAGGTGGCGCAGCGAAGCGAAGCCCTCGAAGGAGCCCTCCTTCGAGGTCGCTGCGCGGCACCTCAGGATGAGGGGAGGGTTTGGGAGGGCCGGAATGCGGGTCGCAGCCCCATCGTCATTGCGAGCGCAGCGAAGCAACCTAGGGCAGCGCGCGATCAACGGATGTGGCGTGTCCCTGGGTCGCTTCGCTGCGCTCGCGATGACGGCCTGAATCCAAACCATCGCAGACGCACCGCGCCGACCTCACCGCACCGTCACTTGATCCTTGATCTTCTCGTACACGGCCCGGCTGAGGACGCGCTTCGACAGGAGCTGGTCCACGGAGGTGTAGGGGCGCTTGGCGGTGATCGCCCGGCCGATCGCGCCGCCGCCCCGGAGCCTGTTGAGGTCGGCCACCGAGGCGGTGTTCAGGTCGAGGAGGGCGAGCGCCCGGGGACCGGCATTGTCCTCGGCCTGGTCGATCTCAGCCTGGCCCTGCTGGACCGGCTCGGACGGAAAGGCGAGGGCGTCGGACGGCATCTGGGCGGGGCGCGAGGCGGCCGACCCCGGGGGCGGGGAGGACGGCTGCGGCGCCGGTTCCGGAGCCGGCGGGGGGGCCGGCGGCGCGATCGGCTCAGGGAGCGTGCTGGGCGCCTCGGCCACCGGGGCGGGATCCGGCGCGGGGGTGCGGCTCGGACTCGGCAGCAGGAATTGCACCACCGCCGCCAGGATCCCGGCCAGGATCAAGATGACGGAAATTCTCAGGATTGCAGGACCACTCAGCACGCGTCACTCGGCGATGAAATTACACTCTTCAGGCCTCAGATAATGCGCTCCCCACCCGCCGGCCAATCGGACGACAGCCCCCTGAGCCGGACCATCGACAGGCGATCCGCCAGGACCGGCCGCCGGTGAGCGTTCGGATCGCCCGCCTCGGCGAGCGCCTCGGGGCGCTGCGCTACCTGCCGGCCTTGTTCCGCGAGATCGCCGCCGCGAGCCCGCGCCTGCTCGCGGCGAGCTTAGGCTTGCGCCTGGTGGCGGCCTGCCTGCCGATCCTGTCGCTCTACCTCGCCAAGCTGATCCTCGACGGGATCGTGGCCGAGCACGCCCGTCCGGCGCCGGCGGCGGGACTTTCGGACTGGCTCGCCGATCCCGGCCGGGCGCGGCTCGCCCTGCTGGTGGCGGCCGAGCTCGGGCTCGCTTTGCTGTCCGACCTCACCGGTCGGCTCGCCAACCTCACCGAGACCTTGATCGGCGACCTCTACGCCAACGCCGCCTCCCTGCGGCTGATGGCGCACGCCGCCTCCCTGGACCTCGCGCAGTTCGAGGACAGCGCCCAGCAGGACCGGCTGGAGCGGGCGCGCCGGCAGGTCAGCGGCCGCACCGGGCTGATCGGCACGGTGTTCGGGCAGTTCCAGGCTCTGGTGACCCTCGCCTCGCTCACCGCCGGGGTGGCGGCCTTCACGCCCTGGCTGGTGGTGCTGATCGCCGCCGCCCTGGTGCCGGCTTTGCTCAACGAGTGGCACTTCACCAAGGCCGGCTATCGCCTGGCCTGGATCCGCAGCCCGGAGCGGCGCAGGATCGACTACCTGCGCTACCTCGGCGCCAGCGTCGAGACCGCCAAGGAGGTGAAGCTCTTCGGCCTCTCGGGCTACATCACGGCGCTGTACGGCGGCCTCGCGGAAAACCTGCTCGCCGAGAACCGGGCGCTGGCCACCGCCCGGGCGCGCTGGGGCTTCGCCTTCGCGAGCCTCGGGACGCTGGCCTATTACGCCGCCTACGCGGTGATCGTCTGGCGGACCGTGGCCGGCGCGTTCTCGATCGGCGACCTCGCCTTCCTGGCCGGCGCGTTCCAGCGCCTGCGCGGCGGCATCGAGGGGCTGCTGCTGGGCCTCACCCAGATCAGCGGCCAGGCGCAGTATCTCGACGATTTCTTCTCGTTCTTCGCGATCCGGCCGGAGATCCGCTCGCCCGCGCATCCGGTCCCGGTGCCGAGCCCGATCCGCGAAGGGCTGGTGTTCGAGGCTGTCGGCTACCGCTATCCCGGCACCGAGACCTGGGCCCTGCGCGGCCTGTCCTTCGCGGTGCGGGCCGGGGAGACCGTGGCGCTCGTCGGCGGCAACGGCGCCGGCAAGACCACGATCGTCAAGCTGATGACCCGGCTCTACGACCCGCACGAGGGGCGGGTGCTCCTCGATGGGCTGCCGCTGGCCGCCTACGACCTCGACGATCTCCGGGCCCGGGTCGCGGCGATCTTCCAGGACTTCGTCCGGTTCGACCTCACAGCGGGCGAGAACGTCGCGGTGGGCCGGATCGCGGCGGCCGAGGACCGGGACCGGATCGCGGCGGCCGCGGCGCGGGGGCTCGCCGCCCCGGTGATCGAGCGCCTGCCGGAGGGCTACGCCCAGCCGCTCGGCAAGCGCTTCGCCGGCGGCGTCGACCTGTCGGGGGGCGAGTGGCAGAAGGTCGCCCTGTCCCGGGCCTATATGCGCGAGGCCGAGATCCTGATCCTCGACGAGCCGACCGCGGCCTTGGACGCGCGGGCCGAGCACGACGTGTTCGCCCGGTTCCGGGAGCTGTCGGCCGGGCGCACGACGGTGCTGATCTCGCACCGGTTCTCGACGGTGCGCATGGCCGACCGGATCCTGGTCCTGGAGGGTGGCCGGGTGCTGGAAGAGGGCAGCCACGCCACGCTGATGGGGCAGGGCGGCCGCTACGCCGAGCTGTTCACCCTGCAGGCCCAGGGCTACCGGTAAACGTCGTGGTTTCGAAAGGTCCGGGACCTTTCGCGGGTCCAGGGCAGCGCCCTGGTCTATCGGGGCTCTGCCCCGATGCCCGAGGATTGCCCCTTTCGCGGCGCCTGCTATCTGGCGGACCTTGAACCGGGATTATTCATGCGCCTCTCGCATCTCCTGACGGCCGGCCTGCTCGTCTCCGCCTGGGGGGCGCAGGCTGCGCCGGCCGTCGCCGAACCGCCGGCCCCCGCGGCCAAGGCCGAGGCCCCCGCGCCGGCGCAGGAGATCGTGCTGGCCAACCACCGGGCGGTCTACGACCTGTCGCTCGCCGAGGGCGGCGGCACCCGCTCGGTGGAGAGCGCCCGCGGCCGCATCGTGATCGATTTCCGGGGCGATGCCTGCCGCGGCTACACCATGCTGACCCGGCAGGTGACGGAGCTCTCCTCCGGCGAGAGCGGGCCGCGCCTGTCGGACATGCGCAGCACCACCTTCGAGGGCGGCAAGGGCCGGGAGTTCCGGTTCAAGACCACCACGCTGACCAACAACCAGCCCGCCGCCCCGGTGGACGGCACCGCCTCGGAGCAGGGCGACGGCGTGACCGTGAAGCTGAAGGGCGCCAAGTCCTTCACCGTGGAGGGGCCGGTGCTGTTCCCGAGCGAGCACATGCGCCACCTGATCGAGGCGGCCCGCGCCGGCCAGGCGACCCTGTCGGCCAAGGTGTTCGACGGCTCCGACGACGGCAAAAAGATCTACGACACCTTCGCGGTGATCGGCCATGCCGGCACCGGCCCGGCCGCGGACACCGCCCGGGACAAGCCCCTGCGGGACGGACCGCTCGCCGGCATGCCGCACTGGCCGGTGCGGCTGAGCTACTACACGCCCGGGGTGGGCGAGCGGACGCCGATCTACACCCTCGGCTTCGATCTCTACGAGAACGGGGTCAGCGGCGCGCTCAAGCTCGATTACGGCGAGTTCGCCATCCTGGGCGACATGACGGCCCTCGACATCG
>NZ_JAKSYO010000073.1 GCF_022829635.1 Methylobacterium sp. E-066 | reverse complement strand
CCCTCCCCCGCAGAGGGGGGAGGGGACGCGCGGGTCGGTCTGATCTCCCGCTAAGACGACAAACAAGACTCCTCACGCCTGGTAAGGCTTGAGCCCGGCCGCGCGGACCGGCAAGATCGACGCCTTCCCCCGCCACATCAGACAGCCATGCCCCCAGCCCTCGCCGCCGACCTGTCGCTCGTACCGATGGCTGAGAAGAGCGCCGGTGCCTTTCGCACGATCAGCGAGGTCGCCGACGAACTCGACGTGCCCCAGCACGTCCTGCGGTTCTGGGAGACCCGATTCGGCCAGATCCGCCCGGTGAAGCGGGCGGGCGGCCGGCGTTATTACCGGCCGCAGGACGTCGAGCTCGTCGCCGGCATCCGGCAACTCCTCTACGTGCAGCGCTACACCATCGCGGGGGCGCAGCGGGTGTTGAAGGAGAACGGCATCCGCTTCGTCCAGGCCGTGGGCCGCGGCGAGGCCAAGGCCGCCGAGCCCCTGATCCAGGAGGTCGAGGGCGCGTCCGCGCTCCGGGCCGACACGCCCGACCGGGCGGCGCTGATGGGCGTGCTGGAGGATCTGCACGCCTGCCGCGCCCTGCTCGACGCCCTGCGCAGGCCCTACGACCGGGACGTGTGACGGCCGTCGCGGCCCTCGCCCTGCGCGAAAAGCGCCATGAGCACGCAACTTGCGGATCTGGCGAACTTTCCTGCCGGAACCCGCGTTGTCGCCCGCATGGCCGCGTCCAAACCCAAGCTGTCACCCAGCCAGGAACTGATGGCCCGCCTCATGCGGATCGTCCGTTCCTGCCCGGATGCGGCCTCGGAAGTCCTCGAACTGATGTTCCTGGTCAGCCAGATCGAGGCCGCCACCACGATCGATCGGGAATACCGGGACGCAAAGCGGGTGATCAGCCGCCTGCGCAATCCCCTGTGGGAGATGGGTCCGCCCGATCGGGAGAAGCTGCTGACCGCCGCCGAAACGATCCGCCGCGTCTGCCGCCTGCCCGAGGACCAGATTCCCCCGGTGCCGATCGCCGATGCCGGGGAGCGCGCCCGGGTCGAGGCCCGGCTCGCCGCAGCGCTCGCCGGCGAGTTCGACGCCGCCCAGATCGCCCGGGTCACCGGCGTCGTGGCCGCCGTGCTGCAGGAATAGGATCGGTTCCGGAAAAGATTCGGCGCAACGCCACTGTCCGGGACGGGACGTCGATCCCAAAACCCTCGACGGCCGCGTCGGGCGTCACCACATGCGTTTCAACCGATGGAAGGGGCGCCCGGGTATGAGCCCGGAATCCGGCCCCGGATCGGTACCGGAGAGACGCCGCCCATGACCGCCCTTCGTCCGCTCGCCGCGCTGCTCGCAGGGGGCCTGATCCTCGCAGGACCGGCCCAGGTCCCGGCCTTTGCCCAGACCACGGTGACGCGCTCCAAGACGGTCGCCCCCGGCAAGACCGTGCGGCTGGAGATCGCCCCGAATCTCAAGAAGGACTGCACCCCCGGCCCGATGCCGGAATTCAAGGTTTCCGGCGCGCCCAAGAACGGCTCGGTGATCACCAAGGTCGGCAAGCTGAAGACGCCGGCCAGCTATCGCTGCCCCAACAAGGAGGCCGCGGTGCAGGCTCTGTTCTACCAGCCCAACAATGGCTTCACCGGCTCCGACGAGGTGACCTTCGAGGTCAAGGGCGCCGACGGGCAAGTGCAGACCCAGAACATCAAGATCACCGTCGGGGCGGCGGGTTCAAAATCCGGGGACGATGCCAAGAAAGAAGGCACGGATCTCTAAGCAGAGGCAGGAAACCCTGGCGCGTGCATAGTTTTTCATCCTAAATTGCTCGCCCGAAGGAGACCGAAATCAACGTTGAACCTGGTTGAGGCCGCGTTTTGGCCAGACGAGTGTTGCAAGCAATCGACAGGCCGGCGGCGCGTTCGCCGCGCTGCGACAAAAGCGGGCCTGTCGGTTGCATCCGAGCCGAGACAGGATGAAGCTGTCAGGGTCTGAGAGGGTTATCGAATGTCGATGCATGCGACGAACGACCTTTTCCAGAGCTTCGCCCGAGGGTACGAGGCCCGCCGCGATACGGAGATGACACTCTCCGAGTATCTCGAGGCCTGCCGCGACGAGCCGCTGATGTATGCCACGGCTGCCGAGCGCATCCTGGCGGCCATCGGCGAGCCGGAATTCGTGGACACCGCCAAGGATTCCCGCCTCGGCCGGATGTTCATGAACCGGACGATCCGGACTTACCCGGCGTTCCGCGAATTCTACGGGATGGAGGAGACGATCGAGCGGATCGTCTCGTTCTTCCGCCATGCCGCGCAGGGGTTGGAGGAGCGCAAGCAGATCCTCTACCTGCTGGGCCCGGTGGGCGGCGGCAAGTCGTCGCTGGCCGAGCGGCTCAAGCTGCTGATGGAGGTCCACCCGATCTACGTGCTCAAGGCCGGGGACGAGGTCTCCCCGGTGTTCGAGAGCCCGCTCGGGCTGTTCGACCCCGACACGATGGGCGAGGAGATCCAGAAGCGCTACGGCGTGCCGCGCCGCCGGCTCACCGGGCTGATGAGCCCCTGGGCGCTCAAGCGCCTGGACGAGTTCAACGGCGACATCTCGCGCTTCAAGGTGATCAAGGTCCGGCCGTCGCGGCTGCGGCAGATCGGCATCGCTAAGACCGAGCCGGGCGACGAGAACAACCAGGACATCTCCTCGCTGGTCGGCAAGGTCGACATCCGCCGGCTGGAGACCCTGTCCCAGGCCGATCCCGATGCCTACTCCTACTCGGGCGGCCTCAACCGGGCGAACCAGGGCGTTCTCGAATTCGTCGAGATGTTCAAGGCGCCGATCAAGATGCTGCACCCGCTGCTCACGGCGACGCAGGAAGGCAACTACGTCGGCACCGAGAATATCGGCGCGATCCCGTTCACCGGGGTGATCCTGGCCCACTCGAACGAATCCGAGTGGCAGACCTTCAAGACCAACAAGAACAACGAGGCCTTCATCGATCGCATCTACGTGATCAAGGTCCCGTACTGCCTCCGGGTGACGGAGGAGCAGCACATCTACGAGAAGCTGATCTCCGGCTCCGAACTCTCGGACGCGGCCTGCGCGCCGGGCACGCTCGAGATGCTGGCCCGGTTCTCGGTTCTGTCGCGCCTGCGCGAGCACGCCAATTCCAACGCCTTCTCGAAGATGCGTGTCTATGACGGCGAATCGCTCCGCGAGGTCGATCCGCGCGCCCGCTCCATGCAGGAATACAAGGACGCCGCCGGGGTCGACGAGGGCATGGATGGGATCTCGACCCGCTTCGCCTTCAAGGTGCTGGCCGCGACCTTCAACCACGACACCACCGAGGTCTCGGCCGATCCGGTGCACCTGATGTACGTGCTGGAGCAGTCGCTCCGCCGGGAGCAGCTGCCGCCCGAGACCGAGAAGAAGTACCTGGAATTCATCAAGACCGAGCTGGCCCCGCGCTACGCGGAGTTCATCGGCCACGAGATCCAGAAGGCCTATCTCGAATCGTATCACGATTACGGCCAGAACCTGTTCGACCGCTACATCGACTACGCCGATGCGTGGATCGAGGATCAGGACTTCAAGGATGCCGAGACCGGCCAGTTGCTGAACCGGGAGCTTCTCAATCAGGAGCTCACGAAAATCGAAAAGCCTGCGGGAATCGCCAACCCGAAGGATTTCCGCAACGAGGTGGTCAAGTTCGCCCTGCGGTCGCGGGCCCAGCATGGCGGCCGCAACCCGAGCTGGACCAGCTACGAGAAGCTGCGCGAGGTGATCGAGCGGCGCATGTTCAGTCAGGTCGAGGAACTGCTGCCGGTGATCTCCTTCGGCTCGAAGAAGGACGGCGACACCGAGAAGAAGCACGGCGAGTTCGTCGAGCGCATGGTCGCCCGCGGCTACACCGAGCGGCAGGTCCGCCGCCTGGTGGAATGGTACATGCGGGTGAAGCAGGCCGGCTGAGGGACGAAGACTCCGCCCGGGGTCGAGCCCGGGCGGCCAAGTTTCGACCCTCCGCCGCCATAGTTTCGGACGACCGGCCGGCGAGGCTCGCAAGCATGATGTGGGAAAAGGAAAATCCGCTTTTCCGAACTCATCATCTGGGAGCGGCGCGTTAGACCAGACTGTGCGAAAGAGGGAAGCCTCTTTCGGAGGGCAGCATGGTATAACGGGAGGCTAGAACCGGCCGGAGCACGCGGGACGAGGGTTTTCGCAGCGTATGCACATCGTCGACCGACGCCTGAACCCGGGGGGCAAGAGCCTCCCCAACCGCCAGCGCTTCCTGCGGCGCGTGAA
This sequence comes from Methylobacterium sp. E-066, assembly GCF_022829635.1. Lineage (GTDB taxonomy): Bacteria > Pseudomonadota > Alphaproteobacteria > Rhizobiales > Beijerinckiaceae > Methylobacterium. The sequence continues at coordinate 29,248 of NZ_JAKSYO010000073.1, read as the reverse complement.
GGATGTTGCCCAGCGCGCCGTGCGCGAATCCGCCCGCGAGAAGGACATCAAGGATCTCGGCAAGGACGGCCGGGTGACCGTACCCGCCGACGGCGTGCGCGAGCCCCGGTTCTCCCGCCAGCCCGGCACCGGCCTGCAGGACCACATCCTGCCGGGCAACAAGACCTACGTGGAAGGCGACACGATCGAGCGCCCGCCGGGCGGCGGCGGTGGCCGCGGCTCCGGCGAGGGCGGGGAGGGCGGCGAGAACAGCGAGGACGCGTTCCGCTTCGTGCTCACCCGCGAGGAGTTTCTGGAACTGTTTCTGGAGGATCTGGAGCTTCCGGATCTCGCCAAGCGGCGTCTCGCGGTGGTCGACACGGAAGGGATGCGCCGGGCCGGCTACACGGTGACCGGCTCGCCGGCCAACCTCGCCCTGACCCGGACTTTGCGCAACTCGATGTCCCGGCGCATCGCCCTCAAGCGCCCGAAGCCCGAAGAGGTCGCGGCTTTGGAGGCGCAGCTCGCCGAGATGCGCGAATCGGATCCCGGCCGGCCGGACCTGGAGCAGGCGCTCCTGAAGCTCCGCGAGCGCGCCAAGCGCATCCCCTATGTCGACCCGATCGACCTGCGCTTCCGCCGGTTCGAGCCCTATCCGCGCCCGATCGCCCAGGCCGTGATGTTCTGCCTGATGGACGTGTCCGGCTCGATGACCGAGCACATGAAGGACCTCGCCAAGCGGTTCTACATCCTGCTGCACATCTTCCTGACCCGCCGCTACCGGCACGTGGAGATCGTGTTCATCCGCCACACCGACCGGGCCACCGAGGTGGACGAGGAGACCTTCTTCGGCTCCCGGGAGACCGGCGGCACGCTGGTCTCCTCGGCGCTGGTGGAGATGAAGCGGGTCATCGCCGAGCGCTACGACCCCAACGACTGGAACATCTACGCCGCGCAGGCCTCGGACGGCGACAACGTCTCCTCGGACGGCCCGACCTCGACGGAGCTGCTGCGCGCCCACATCCTGCCGGCCTGCCAGCACTTCGCCTATCTGGAGGTCGGCGACGAGAACGGCCCCCGGGCCGGGTTCGTGGAGCACCGCACCACCCTGTGGCGGACCTACGAGGCCATCGCCAAGGCCGGCGGCCCGATCGCCATGCGCAAGGTCAACCACCGCCGGGAGATCTACCCGGTGTTCCGCGAGCTGTTCGGCCGCAAGGACGCCCGGGCCGAGGCGGAGGCTTAGCGATTTTCCCCTCCCCCTTGCGGGAAGGGGTAGGGGTGGGGGTCGTTCAGGATCGAGCGTCGTGGTCTCTTCTGCACCACCCCCACCCCCGGCCCCTCCCCGCAAGGGGGAGGGGAGACAGGTTGAGGAGTAGGGTTTCATGGTGACCAGCCTGAGCCGCCCGTCGAGCAAGTCGCCGATCTCCGGCGGCCAAAAGCCCCTGTTCACCGGCAACGATTGGGATTTCGACACGATCCGGCGCATCCACGACGCCTGCGAGGCCATTGCCGGGCCGGAGCTGGGGCTGTCCTGGTACCCGAACCAGATCGAGATCATCACGGCCGAGCAGATGCTCGACGCCTACGCGTCGATCGGCATGCCGCTGTTCTACAAGCACTGGTCCTTCGGCAAGCACTTCGCCCAGCACGAGGCCGGCTATCGGCGCGGCCTGATGGGGCTCGCCTACGAGATCGTCATCAACTCGGATCCGTGCATCTCCTACGTGATGGAGGAAAACACGGCGACGATGCAGACCCTGGTGATCGCCCACGCTGCCTTCGGTCATAACCACTTCTTCAAGAACAACTATCTGTTCCGGCAATGGACCGATGCCGAGGGCATCCTCGACTATCTGGACTTCGCCAAGGGCTTCATCACCCGCTGCGAGGAGCGCTACGGCCACCAAGCGGTGGAGCAGGTGTTGGACGCCGCCCACGCGCTGATGAGCCAGGGCGTCCACCGCTACCCGCGCAAGAAGCGGCCGGACCTCGCCTCCGAGCAGCGCCGCGAGCGCGAGCGGATCGAGCACGGTGAGCAGATCTACAACGACCTGTGGCGGACCCTGCCGCAGAAGACCGGCGCGGTGCGTCCGGACCTGGCCGCCGAGCGGCGCAAGGCCCTGCTCGAACTCCCGCAGGAGAACATCCTCTACTTCCTGGAGAAGGTCGCGCCGCGGCTGCGTCCCTGGCAGCGCGAGATCCTGCGCATCGTCCGGCTGGTGGCGCAGTATTTCTACCCGCAGCGCCAGACCAAGGTGATGAACGAGGGCTGCGCGACCTACAGCCACTACCGGATCATGAATTCGCTCTCCGAGAAGGGGCTGATCACCGAGGCCGCCTATCTCGAATTCCTGCAATCGCACACCAACGTCATCCGGCAGCCGAACTACGACGACCGCTCCTATGGCGGCCACAACCCGTACGCGATCGGCTTCGCGATGATGCAGGACATCGCCCGCATCGTGGAGCAGCCGACGCAGGAGGACCGCGAGTGGTTCCCGGACATCGCCGGCACCGGCGACGCCATGGCGGTGCTGCGCGATTGCTGGGCGAATTACCGCGACGAGAGCTTCATTCAGCAGTTCCTGTCGCCCAAGCTGATGCGCGACCTGCGCCTGTTCCACGTGGTCGACGATCCCGAGGAGCCGGAGCTGCGTGTCGAGGCGATCCACGACGAGCGCGGTTACCGCAAGATGCGCCGCTCCTTCGCGCGCCAATACGATGTCGCCTGGCTCGACCCGGATATCGAGGTGGTGGACGTGGATCTGGAGGGCGACCGCCGCCTGATCCTGCACCACAAGGCGATCAACAAGATCACATTGCAGAAGGACGACGCCAAGCGCGTGCTCCAGCACCTCGCCGACCTGTGGGGCTACGACGTGGTCCTCAAGGAAGTGGAGCCGGCAACCGGCACGGTGTTGGGGGAGATCAGCGCCAGCGCGCGGCCGATCTTTTTTTGAAGGTTTTTCCGGGGGGGCGTTGTCCCACCCACCCCCTCATCCTGAGGTGACGGGCGATCGAAGATCGGCTGGCCTCGAAGGAGCCCTCCAGGGATCGCGCGGCCGCTGGAGGGCTCCTTCGAGGCCTCCGCTCCGCTTCGGCACCTCAGGATGAGGTCGTGGATTGGATCAGCCGCGGATTGCCTCACCCCCCAACCCATGCTGCAACCAGGCATGAGCGCCCCGATCCTCACCCTCGAAGAAACGAAAAATTTCCTCGACCGGGAATTCCCGCAGATGCAGGCGGGCGGGCGGGCGTTTCATCTGGAAGCGGTGGGGCCGCTCTCGGCGCGGATGCGGATGGAGGGGCAGGAACGCTTCCTGCGGCCCGGGGGCACGGTGTCGGGGCCGGCCATGATGGCGCTGGCGGATTACGTGCTCTACGCCGCGATCCTGGCCCAGATCGGCCCGGTCGCCCTGGCGGTGACCACGAGCCTGACCTTCAACTTCCTGCGCAAGCCCGCCCCCGGTGACCTGCTGGCGGAATGCCGGCTGCTCAAGCTCGGGCGGCGCCTAGCGATGGGCGAGGTCGGGATCACAGTCCCGGGCAGCGACGACCTCGTCTGCCACGCCACCGGCACCTACGCGATTCCGCCGCGCTAGAGCAGGATGACGCTGCCTTGGCAGGGCAGTCGGCGGAGCGGACTCAAACGTCGGTCCGGTCCTGATCGACGCTCATCCAACCCTCATCCCTCATCCTGAGGTGGCGACGCGCGGCGGCGCCCTCGAAGGAGCCCTCTGGTTTGCTCGCGATCCCTGGAGGGCTCCTTCGAGGCTCGCTTCGCTCACACCTCAGGATGAGGGGGGTGGGCTGGATGAGCGTCGATCCAGATGAAGCCGGCCGCTGTCATGTACCGTGCCCGCAGTCAGGCGCCTGGCCGCGCCTCGGTGAGCCGGGCCGCGTAACGGGCGATCAGGTCGACCTCCAGGTTCAGCCCGTCGCCGGCGCGCCGCTCGCCCCAGGTGGTGACCTGGAGGGTGTGGGGGATCAGCAGCACCGAGAAGACGTCGCCCGCGACGCTGTTCACCGTGAGCGAGGTGCCGTCGAGGCAGACCGAGCCCTTCTCGGCGATGAACCGCGACAGGTTTTGGGGCGCGCGGAGCGTGAAGCGGTCGCTCGGCCCCCAGGCTCCGGCGGTGACGCTCTCGCGCTCCAGGATCTCGGCGACGCCGTCGACATGGCCGGTGACCAGATGGCCGCCGAGCTCGTCGCCGATCTTCAGGGACCGCTCCAGGTTGATGCGCCCCCCCGCGACCCAGCGGCCGACCGTGGTCCGCGCCAGGGTCTCGGCGGCGGCGTCCACCGCGAAGACGCAGCCGCCTTCGGCTGGCTCCACCGAGACCGCCGTAAGGCACGGGCCCGAGCAGGCGATCGAGGCGCCGAGCGCGATGGTGGCCGGGTCGTAGGAGGCACGGATCGCGATCCGGCGCAGGTCGCCCTCGCCCGCGATCGAGACGATGGTGCCGACATCGCTGACGAGACCGGTGAACATGTTTTACGACATCCTCTCGTAGGTGGCGGCCTCGTCGGGGCCGAGCTGCAGCCGCTCGGCCACCCGGAATTTTTTCGGGTCTGCCAACGCGCCGGTCAAATCCGGGCCGAGCGCCTTCAGGCCGCCCGCTAGGCCGAGTTCCGCCGGCCCGGTGACCAGCGTGCAGGCCTCGATCAGATCGGCCCGCGCCAGGGCATCGGCAAGGCGCGGGCCGCCCTCGGTGCACAGGCGCGTCAAACCGCGCTCCCCCAGATGCGCCAGCGCCGTCGGCAGGTCGACGCGCCCGGCGACATCCGCCGGCAGGATGGCGATCTCGACGCCGAGCGCCTCCAGGGCCCGGCGGGCATGGGCCGGGGCGGAGCGGGTGGTCAGGACCAGCGTGGCGGTGTCGCGCGCGGTCCGGGCCAACACGCCGGCGGGGGAGAGCATCAGCTGCGAATCGAGCACGATCCGCAGGGGCGAGCGGGCGCCGAGGCCCGGCAGCCGCACGGTCAGGGACGGGTCGTCGGCCCGGGCGGTGCCGATGCCGATCAGGATCGCGTCGGCATGCGCTCGCCAGAGATGCACCGCCCCGTCGGCCACCGGGCCGGTGATCCGCAGGCGCTCCGGGCCGGCGCTCGCGCAGAAGCCGTCGCGGGTGCGGGCGAGCTTGAGGTGCACCGCCGGCCGGCCGCGGGTCACCCGGGTGATGTGGCCGATATGGTCCCGGGCCGCCGCCTCCTGCATCAGGCCGGTCTCGACGGTGACGCCCCCCTGGCGCAGCAGCGCGTGGCCGCGCCCGGCCACCCGCGAATCCGGATCCTCCACGGCGCTGACCACCCGGGCGATCCCGGCGGCCAGGATCGCGTCGGTGCAGGGCGGCGTGCGGCCGTGATGCGAGCACGGCTCCAGGGTGACGTAGAGGGTCGCGCCTCGTGCCGCTGCGCCGGCCTCGGCGAGTGCCAGCGGCTCCCCGTGCGGACGGCCTCCCGGCGCCGTCGCCCCGGTTCCGAGGATCCGGCCGGTGCCGGGCTCGACCACGACGGCGCCGACCGAGGGGTTCGGCCAGGTGGTGCCGAGCCCGCGCCGGCCGAGCGCCAGGGCGAGGCGCATGAAGCTGGCATCGTCGCTCATGAGCGGGCGGCCCGGCGGCGGGGCGGTGCCTCGGGCTCCGGCTCCTCGGGGTCGGGCGACGAGTCCGCTTCGGCCCCCACGGCCAGCAGGCCGTCGCCCAGGGTGCCGAGCAGGTCCTCGAAATCCTTGGCTTCCCGAAAATTCTTGTAGACCGAGGCGAAGCGCACATAGGCGACGTCGTCGAGGCCCTTCAGCCCGGCCATCACCAATTCGCCGATCGCCTCGGAGGTCACCTCCGGCTCGCCCGCGCTCTCGAGCTGCCGGGTGATGCCGCTGACCAGGCGCTCGATCCGCTCCGGGTCGACGGCGCGCTTGCGCAGGGCCACGTCGATCGAGCGCTGCAGCTTGTCCCGGTCGAACGGCACGCGCTTGCCCGACCGCTTGAGCACCACGACCTCGCGCAACTGCACCCGCTCGAAGGTGGTGAAGCGGCCGGCGCAATCCGGGCAGACCCGGCGGCGCCGGATCGCGGCGCCGTCCTCGGAGGGCCGCGAATCCTTCACCTGCGTCTCGGAGCCGCCGCAATAGGGACACCGCATGGGATCTGAGCCGCCTCGTTTCAGGGTCTCGAAGACCCACAATCGGCTATCTGCCCCAGCCGCCTGCGGATTGCCAGGATTGGGGCACGCGACAGAGCGTGCGGTGTGCTCCCGTCGGGCACGCGCTCCGACCGTCAGGAAGCAACCGCCCGGGCGAGAGCTGCGCGGGCGAGCAGCCGTGTCGAGTCCAGGGTCGGCAGCGACGCATTGGCCTCGTTGATGATCAGGGGAATCTCGGTGCAGCCGAGCACGACGGCGTCGCAGCGCTCGTCGTCTTTCAGCCGTGAAATGACCGTCTGGAACAGGGCGACGCTCGCCGGATCGAAGATCCCGTTGACCAGCTCGGATAGGATGATCGCGCCGATCCGGGCGCGCTCGTGCGGTTGCGGGATCACGCAGGTGATGCCGTATCGGCGCAGCGCCGTCGGGTATACGTCGCTCTCAACCAGCCAGCGGGTTCCGGTCAGGCCGACCCGGCGGAAGCCGCGGGCGGAGGCTTCCGCCGCGACCACTTCGGCGATGTGCAGCCAAGGCAGTGGCGAGTGTGGACGAACCCAATCCATCGCCTGATGGATGGTGTTGTCCGGACAGATCAGGAAATCGGCCCCGGCGGCTTGAAGCTTGGCCGCGGAGGACAGCATCAGGTCGCCGACCCCCGCCAGATCGCCGCGATCGAGGCAATCGACATAGGCCGCCAGCGAATGCGTATGCATCGACACTTCCGGGTGTCCATGCGGGCCCAGATGCGCCGCGCCTTCTGCACAGATCGTCCGGTAACAGAGCGCCGCCCCTTCGGCGGAGCATCCCACGATCCCGATATGCTTTGGCACGGCGTTGCGTCCCGGAGAGAGCCTTGGCGCCGACACAACGACGCCCGCGGATCCGAAGACCCGCGGGCGTTTATTCCTCTCCCAGGACCCTAGCGCAATCGGTTAGGCCGGCAGGTCTCAGCCGTAGATCGGGAACCGGTCGGTGAGCGCGTGGACGCGGCTCTTCACCGAGGCCTCGACCTCCGGATCGCCGGCCTCGCCCTTGGCCACCATGCCGTCCAGCACCTCGACGATGAAGCCGCCGATCTGCTTGAACTCGGCGACGCCGAAGCCCCGCGAGGTGCCGGCCGGGGTGCCCAGGCGGATACCCGACGTGATGGTCGGCTTCTGCGTATCGAACGGCACGCCGTTCTTGTTGCAGGTGATGTCGGCCCGCGACAGGGCGGCCTCGGCAGCCTTGCCGGTGAGGCCCTTCCGCTGCAGGTCGACCAGCATCAGGTGGTTGTCGGTGCCGCCCGAGGTGATGTCGTAGCCGCCGGAGATCAGGGTGTCGGCGAGCGCCTTGGCGTTCTCCACCACCTGGCGGGCGTAGATCTTGAACTCGGGCTTGAGCGCCTCGCCGAAGGCCACGGCCTTGCCGGCGATGACGTGCATCAGCGGGCCGCCCTGGAGGCCGGGGAAGATCGCCGAGTTGAATTTCTTGGCGAGCGCCTCGTCGTTGGTGAGGATCATGCCGCCGCGGGGGCCGCGCAGGGTCTTGTGGGTCGTGGTGGTGACCACGTGAGCGTGCGGGAACGGCGACGGATGCACGCCAGCCGCGATCAGGCCGGCGAAGTGGGCCGCGTCGACCATGAAGTAGGCCCCGACCGAGTCGGCGATCTCGCGGAACTTGGCGAAATCCCAGTGGCGCGGGTAGCCCGAGCCGCCGGCGATGATCACCTTCGGCTTGTGCTCCTCGGCAAGCGCAGCGACCTGCTCCATGTCGATGCGCTGGTCATCGCGGCGCACCGTGTAGGAGACCGGCTTGAACCACTTGCCCGAGACGTTGGGCGGGGCGCCGTGGGTGAGGTGGCCGCCGGCCGCGAGGTCGAGGCCCAGGAAGGTGTCGCCGGGCTGCATCAGGGCCAGGAACACGCCCTGGTTGGCCTGGGAGCCGGAATTCGGCTGCACGTTGGCGAAGCCGCAATCGAACAGGCGCTTGGCGCGCTCGATGGCGAGGTTCTCGGCGATGTCCACGAACTGGCAGCCGCCGTAGTAGCGCCGGCCCGGATAGCCTTCCGCGTACTTGTTGGTCAGCACCGAGCCCTGCGCCTCCAGCACGGCGCGGGAGACGATGTTCTCTGAGGCGATCAGCTCGATCTCGTGCTGCTGGCGTCCGAGTTCCTTCGACACCGCATCGGCGATCTCGGGATCGGCCTCGGTCAGCGGGGCCGCGAAGAAGCTGTTCGAGAAGTGCTTGTCGGCGGCGGTACCGGCGCTCATGGTCTGCCTCTGTTCTGATAGGGGCGGGGCCCGGCCTTTCGTCGGCGTGCACGGGCGGGCATTCGAGCGGGATTCCTACACGGGCCGGCCCGTGCCGCCAAGCACAGGCATTTTGGACGCGCGCAAAGAATTATTTGCCGCAGGCGCGTGCAGCGGCCTCGGTCTGATGCCTTGCGTGCCGCCTTCGAGTCGGGCGACAGAATCGCTTGACTCAAGCAAATCGCGACAGAATAAAATATGAATCTATCGCGCAGACGATACTGTTCTGCCAGTTTCGATTTGACTTTTTCAGTATATTATCAAAATATCTGATTTACAATAAACATTCAATAATTCGCCGAACACGATATAGAAATAAAATAAAAATCTAAAAATATTTTAGATCGGAGCGGCGCTTACATGACCATGGAAGTCTACGCCTTATGCCGGCAGCCCATGTCCAGCATCCTGGAATGGCAGGCCGCCATCGATGCAATAGGATTCGATCTGACGCTGAAATCCGATCAGATCCCGCCAGCCGCCTCCGGTCACCTCCCTGCCACATGGCAGGGGCGTGAGGCTGGCTTCGAGTGCTCGGTCATTCCGTTCTCCGACTTGGCGGAGACCTACCCCGAGACGGATTTCAGGGGACCATGAGCCTACGCGTACGCCTTGTATTTCGCGACGTTCCCGGCCTGCGCGGGGACCTGGATCGCGATTGCCGCCGCCCTAAGGCTGTCGACGGGCGTCGCCTTCGACCCGCAAGAGGACAAGCCGCTGACCGCCGAGGCCGCAATCCGCTACGCCCACGACACGGTGGCAAGCATCGCAAGGCTTGAGGCGCAGTTCGGTACACAGACGTCCATCTGAGTCCGGATCGGGCGAACGTTGCGCGTGCTCAAGAAACGAAATTGGTCTCGACCAGCACGGTTTCGGTCTCGAACGCGGCGGCATGCCACGTCCCGGCCGGGAAGTGGAATACGCTGTTGGCGGAGAACGGCTTGCGGCCCTGCTCGGTCTCGAGGAATCCGGAGCCGGAGATCACCTGGACGAACTGCTCGTGATCGTGGCTGTGGCGCCCCGCCGAGACGCCCGCGGGCACCACCATCCGCACGAGGCTCGCCCCGGCGCCCGAAATCGTGCGCTTGGCGACGCCGTTGCCGGCCACACTCTCCTCGCAGCTGTCCCAGGCGGTCAGGTGGTCGGTCATCGAGCTGTCTCCTTCGCCGCAGGAGATGCGTCCGCGCCGCGCCGGATCAACGGCCGCAGCATCCCGGATTGTGCGTCAACCGGTCCCGCCCTCGGGCGTGCGGCCGCGCCGGGGTTTTGGCGAGCCCGGATCGGGCTTCGGCGGGGCCGGATCCGCGGGCTTTCCCGACGACGGCCAAAAGGTTTCGAACAGCTCCTGCATCGCCCGGATGTTGTTGCCCTGAACCTCGGCCCCGGTGCGCATCATGTGCTCGATCATCGCAGAGCCGGCCTCGCCGGCCTTCTCGCTCGGCGATTTCGGGATGGGCTTCGGCGGCGGGGCCGGGGCGGCGGTGGCGCCGGGCATGAACGCCTTGGCCATCTCGCCCCAGGCCGGGCCGAACGGGAACGGCACGGGAGGCGGGGGCGCCGTCGGCCGCGCCTGCGCCGGCTCGGCCTGCGGCTGGTTGAGCATGACGTGGACGATGCTCGCCACCACGGCGCCGGCCATCATCGGCAGCATCTGGCGCAGCACCTGGGCGCCGACGCCGCTGGTGGCCGAGGCCTGGCGCAGCACCGCCTGCATCAGCTGGGCCGAGCCGAACATCTGGGTCAGGGCCTCCAGGCCCTGGGGCGCGGCGGCACGGGCGACCTCGGGCATGCCGAACATCCGGGCGAAGGCGCCCGGGTCGAGGCCGGCGCCGCGCTGCAGCCCCAGGGTCAGGGCCGGCATCAGCGCCTCGAAGGCGCGGGCGGTCTGCTCGGGGGTCAGGCCGAATTGCCGGGCCATCGCCTGGATCCCGGCCTCGCCCTGGGCCTGGAACATCTCGAGCGGGTTGAACATGACGCCTCGTCCCTATCCCGATCGAACCGGCCGGGACGGGCCATCGTGACCGGTTGCGCGGCGAAATACCAGTTCCCGTGAGAGGAACTTGTGCTCAGCCCGGTCCGGACCGCCGATCGGACGGTATTGCGGACCGCCGCCGGTTCAGCTCACCGGCCCGGGATGAGGCTGGCCGGCGGGCAGGGGCGCGGCGCGCTGAGACGCCTCGCGGGCGCCCTCCGGCTCGCGCAGGCGGCGGCCCCGCATTTCCAGCCGGTCGACGGTGCGGCGGGCGAGGAGGAGGCCGGCGATCCCGAAGACCAGGGAGCCGAGGCCCATCCCGGCGATCACGCCGCGCGGCCCGTAGAGCGCCGCGCCGAGCATCGCGGGCGGCACGGTGCCGAGCGTCGCCCGGCCCCAGTTCAGCAGCGTCGAGCGGATCGGGAAGCCGAGGTTGTTGAAGGCGGCATTGCCGAGGAACAGGAGCCCGTTGAAGAACCAGATCGCCCCGCCGGCCAGGCAGAAGAAGCCGAACAGGTCGCGCGCCACGCCGTGCAGCCCGAACAGGGATGCCAGGGGCTCGCGGGCGAGGGCCAGGAGCAGCCAGACCACGGCCACGTAGGCCAGCGTCACCCGGACCGCCTCGCGCAGCACGCCGCGCATCCGGTCGAACCGGCCCGCGCCCCAGTTCTGCGCCAGGATCGGGCCGATCGCCCCCGACAGGGCGAACAGGCCCCCGAAGGCGACCGGCGTCAGGCGGTCGATCACCGCGGCGGCCGCCACCGCATCGGCGCCGTAGCCGGCAAACAGCCGCGCCAGGAAGGCGCTCGCCACCGAGGGGGCGAGGTTGGTCAGCACCGCCGGGCCCGCGACCGACGTCAGCACGGGCGCATCGGCGATCATGTCGGCCACCCGCGGCAGGCGAAGCAGCTGGTGTTGCATCACGCCGTGCAGGCCCACCGCCACGAAGGTCGCCCGCGCCACGCAGACCGCGATCGCCGCGCCCTCGACGCCGAGGCCGGCGCCGAAGATCAGCAGCGGATCGAGGAACGCGGTGACGATGGCGCCGGCGAGCGTCACCATCATGGCTTGGCGTGCCGCCCCGACCGCGCGCAGCAGGCCGGTGAACAGCATGCCGGCGGCGAGCAGCAGGTTCGACGGCAGGGTGATGTCCAGAAACAGCGCGGCGACGCGCAGCGTCTCGCCGCTGGCGCCGATCAGGCTCAGCAGCGGTTCGGACAGGACGAAGATCAGCAGGGCGATGAGCGCGGCGGCGAGGCTCGCCAGCCCCAGCGCCGAACTCGACAGACGCCGCGCCCCCGCCCGGTCGCCCGCGCCCACGGCCTTCCCGACCAGTGCGCCGGCCGCGATCATCAGGCCGATATTCACCGCGGTGGCGAAGAACTGCACGATCGCCGCGAAGCCGATCGCCGCCGTGAGCTTCGGGTCGCCGAGCTTCGAGACGTAGAACAGCGACAGCAGGTCGACGACGAAGATCGCCATCAGCCCCACCGAGCCGGTGGCGGCCATCACGACCACGTGCCGGAGGATCGAGCCGGTGACGAACCGGCCCGCCTCGGCCGGGGGCAGGGTGTCAGGCATCGGGACCGTCACGCATCCCGGGTGCTGCCTTCCGATTCCAGCTCGGGCTCCGGCTCGATTTCGCTCTCGGCCTCGGCCGCGTCGGGCTCCTGCGGGGCGAGGGCGGGCTTGTCCAGGACCCGCTCGGCCGCCTCGCGCCGGTCGCTGCCGATCAGGTCGCGGGTCTCGGTGCTGAGCGCGCGGGCCGGCCGGACCGGCTCGGTCAGCGGCTCGGGCTTCAACCCCACCGCGGCGCCGCGCATCCAGCCGGCGCCCTCCGGCAGGGCGCCGGCCTGTTGCAGCACCAGGCGGGCGATGTCGCGCTTGCGCACGTCTTCGGCCCGGGCCGCGGCGACCTCGGGCGACAGGCCGAGGCCCTCCAGGGCCGCCCGCCCGAAGGCGAGGGCCGATTCCGCTGTCTCGCGGATCTGGTAATCGACGTCCCGGTTCATCAGCTCGACGGCGTGCAGGCGGTCGTAGGCGCGCACGAAGGTGCGCACGTTCGAGAACTCCTCGTGCACGATGTCGACGATCTTGAGCGCGCCGGCGCGGTCGTCGACGCAGATGCAGACCAGCTCGACCCGGCCGATCCCGGCGGCGCGGAGCACGTCGAGCCGAGTCCCGTCGCCGTAATAGATCCGGAAGCCGAAGCGCGAGGCCGCGCGCAACTGCTCCACGTCCTTGTCGATCACGGTGACCGGGATCCCCTCGGCGAGCAGAACCTGGGTCAGCACCTGCCCGAACCGGCCGAAGCCGATCACCAGCACCCGGGCGTCGCCGCTCTCGGACAGCTCCGCGGAGGGTTCCGACACGTCGACCTGCTCGCGGGCGGTACGGCGCTCGATCAGCTTGTCGAGACCCTTGGCGGCGATCGGGCCGATCAGCATGGTCAGCGCCGCGAGCGCCACCGCGAAGCGCGTCGCCGTGGCGCCGGTGAGCCCGAGATCCTCCGCCTGCGGCAGCAGCACGAAGGCGAACTCGCCCGCCGGCGCCAGCACGGCCGCGCCGCGCAAAGCCCCCAGGGTGTCGGAGCCGAACAGCCGGAACAGGCCGGCGACCAGCGCGACCTTGAGCAGGATCGCCCCGAGCGTCGCCCCGAACAGGGCCGGCCAGACCTCCCGCACGAGGCCGCCGTCGATCGACATGCCGACGCTCATGAAGAACAGGCCGAGCAGCATGCCGCGGAACGGCTCGATCTCGGCCTCGAGCTGGTGGCGGAAGTTCGATTCGGCGAGCAGGATGCCGGCCAGGAACGCGCCCATCGCCATCGACAGGCCGACCTGCTCCATCAGCAGCGCCGTGCCGAGCACCACGAGCAGCGCCGCCGCGGTCATGACCTCGCGGGCGCCGCTGGCGGCGAGCAGGCGGAAGAACGGGTTGAGGCCGTAGCGGCCGACCAGCACCACGGCGAGGATCGCCGCCACCGCCTTGCCGGTGGAGATCGCCGCCGCCCCGAGCCAGGGGCCGCCGGTCCCGCCGCCCGCCGTGGCCAGCAGCGGCATCAGCGCCAGGATGCCGACCACCGACAGGTCCTGGAACAGCAGCACCGCGAAGGCCCGGCCGCCATAGGCGCTGCCGAGATCGCCTCGCTCCTCAAGGAGCTGCAGCGCCACCGCGGTGGCCGACAGGGCGAGCGCGATGCCGATCACCGAGGCGGCCCCGAGGCTGAGCCCGGCGGCCAGCCCGACGCCGCCCAGGACCAGCGCGCAGGCGACGAGCTGCGCCGCGCCGAGGCCGAAGATGTCGCGCCGCATCGAGACGAGCTGCGACAGGTGCAGCTCCAGCCCGACGATGAACAGCAGCAGCACCACGCCGATCTCGGCGACGCTCGCGGCGGTGTCGGGCTCGGCGATCAGCGACAGGCCGGACGGGCCGATCAGCACCCCGGCCACGAGGTAGCCGAGCACCGCGCTCTGGCCGATCAGCCGGAACACCGGCACGCCGATCACCGCCGCCGCCAGGAAGGTCAGGACCGGCGGCAGGAAGCTCGCATGTTCGACGGGGCTCGCCATGCAGGTCTTCTCGGCGGATGGCTTCGGGTTCGTGGGCTCCGGCTTAGCGCGCGCGGCGCCGCGATGCGAGATGCGCGAGGGTGCCGTTCGGCACAAGCGGGTTTTCGAGCCGACGGCGATTCGGGTCTGTACGGGGTCGTTCGGCGGCCCCGGCGTCGTGGCCCGGTTCCGAGTGATCGCGTATGAAACGCACCGTCCACCTGCGGGATGGGGCGTGGTGCCGACATGCGAACACCCACCCTGTCATTCCCTACCGGATTCACAGATCGGGCTGGGCAACACGGTCGCAGGATCAGGCGCGGGTCCCCTCTCCCGTGCGGGAGAGGGACAGGGTGAGGGATCAGGTCTTTCCGGAGATGTCGCATCCCTCACCCCAACCCTCTCCCGCACGGGAGAGGGGGTTCGTCGCGCCCTATGTGAGCCAATGCGAGAACGTCGTATCTGTCATTCCGGGGCGCCGCAGGCGAGCCCGGAATCCAGAGCCGCCAGCAGTGCAAGTACTTGGGCTGTCAGCGGTTCTGGATTCCGGGTTCCGCTTCGCGGCCCCGGAATGACAGAATGGTCAGTCCTGCCGCCGTTGCAGTACCGATTTTCTGGCCGAAGTCTCGCTCTTACGCGGAGGCGCATTATGACGGATCACGTCAAAATCGTCATCGGCGGCTCGGCCGAGGATATGGGCCGCCGCTTCATCGAGCGCTGGAAGCAGGCGGAAGCGGGTGATCTGACACCGGCGGAACCTGTCCTGATCTTCAAGGACCTGAAGACCTTCAAGGGCGTCATCTCGGATCAGCGCGTGGCTCTGCTGGAAGCGTTGTTCAGGTCCGGCAGTGCGCGGTCGATCCGGGCGCTGGCGAAGACTTTGGATCGCGATTATCGCCGGGTCCATGACGATGTCCGGGCCCTGATCGATGCGGGCTTGATCAGGCGGGAGGACATGACGCTCTGGCCGGCCGTGAAGGAAGTCCGGCTCTCGCTCAGCTTCGCACCGGAGGATGGGGCCGACCGTCGGGTTTCGTGACGCAGGAATGGCCTGAAGGCATCTCTTCAGCAGCCTGCCGCTTGGCCCGGATCACCCCAGCAGCCGCGACCGCGCCCGGCGCGAGCCGTCGATGAACTCGAAGCCGCCGGCCGCGCTCAGCATGTGCAGGCGCGATCCCGGCCAGGCCGCCCCGGGGCCGAGGCGGGTCTCGACCCGCTGCTCGTAGCCCTCCGCGTCGAGCCGCAGGATCCGGGCGAGGCCGAGCGCCGCGCCGTAGCCCTGGCGGCAATCCTGCACCGGCCGGATCAGGGCGCCGTCGCGGGCCACGATCGGCCCCGCCGCCCGGGCCGAGCCGACATCGATCAGCACCGGGTTGCGCGGATGCGGCGTCCAGGGGCCGCGGAAATGCGGCGCGTGCCACAGGTGCAGGGTGTCGGAATAGCTGCCTCCGCCCGCCCGGACCGTGGCGAACATCCACCAGCACCCGTCGTGGCGCAGCAGCGTGGCGTCGCCCGCGACCACGTGATCGACCAGCACCGCCTCGTGCACCCAGCCCCCCGGGAACGCGGTCGCCCGATACAGGTCGATCGTGCCCGAGGCGTGGGATTCCGGGATCATCCAGACGGCGCCGTCCGCCTCGAACACGAACGGGTAGGAGAGGTGGGTCTCGAGTTCCAGCACCGGCTCCGGACGCCCGCGCGGCCCGGTCTCGTCGAAGGCCAGGGCCGAGATCACGCCCTTGCCGCGGCGATAATCGAACTCCTCGACGAACAGGGTCACGGCCCCGCCATGGGCGATCGCGAACGGGTCGGCATAGAAGCGCCGCCCGTCATCGGGCAGGTCGGTCCAGCCGCCTTCCGGATGCCGGCGCAGGTCGATCAGGTCGGGGCCGACGACCCGCCGCCAGCCGACGCGCCATTGCGGGCTGTGGAAGCAGAGGGCGTAGAGCCGCCGGGCGATCTGCCGGGCCAGCCCGCTCGCGGCGCGCCGGCTGACGCCGAGGCCGCCGAGGTCGAAGCGCGACCCCGGCTGCAGCGGCGCCTCGGACCCGTCCGGGAGGCGCGGCGAGGCGGCGCCGTCGAGGGCGGCGGTGATCAGCGTGATGATCCGGGCGAGGTAATCCTCGAAGGCGACCAGCATCACCGTGTGGGATTCGGCGCCGAGGCGCCCGACCGCCACCGGAGCGCCGTCCGGACCCCGCAGGGCCGCCACCGGGGCGCGCCCGGCGAACAGGGCGGCGAGCAAGCCGGCCTCGCCCGGCAGTCCGTCGAAGTCGAGCCGCCAGACCGGCCGGCCCGTGTCGGATTCGGCGAGGGCACCGGAGAGATCGAGGACGAGGTCGGCCTCGTCCGCCGCGGTATCCGTCCCGTAGGCGGCGAGCGCCACCGGCTCGGCCGCGGTGGCGAGACCCGGCCGCGGCAGGCCGTGGATCGCCGCCTCCAGCCGGAACAGCAGCTCGGCATTGGGCGGCAGGCCGTGCCCGCCCGCGACCCATTCGACCCGCAGGCGCCGTTCGGGCCGCTGCCCGAGTTGGTCGAGGAGGCGGATATGCCAGCCGCGCAGCGTCCGGCGGTCGAGCCGCACGGTGATCTGCCGCGCCACCGGCGGGGCCGCGATCGTCCGGGGCTCGGGCCAGACCGGGCCGCGGCCGCTGCCGGCGACAGGGCGGTCCACGCCTCCGATCGACCGCTCCATCAGGCCGACGGGCTCGTGTGCGGCGTTCCAGATCCCGTAACGACGCACACCGCGAATCCACACCCTGACGAAGCCCTCCGACACCCGTCGATACGGTTGTCGGAGGCGCGAATGCTATCGCTCTGTGGCACGATCAAACAAGTCGGGTCGATGGCCCAGCGTTCCGAGCGGTTAATTCGCATCGGATTCTGTTGAGAAGCGGAGGGATCTGTTTTTCACGCGACGCGATAACCCATCGTTACGGCGCCGTGATATCATGCCGCGCGCCGAACCCGGCCTCGCCCGGGAACTCGCCGACCGGCTTGGCGGTTCGCCCGTGAGATGTGATGCGGAGACACGACATGACACGCAAGATGGTGCCGCTGGCCGCGATGCTGCTCATCGGTCTCCCGAGCGCGGCCTTCGCCTGGGGTGGCGGCGGCGGTGGCGGCGGTGACAGCGGCAGCGGTCTCTCGCCCTACGCGGCGCTCAGTGGCAACGACCGCTCGGCCGGCGTCAACAACGGCAATTACCGCGATCCGGCCCTCGACCCGTATATCCGCGCCTACGATCCGGAGGCTGCCGCCCGCGCCGCCACCCCGCCGGCCGCCCAGCCGCGCCTGCGCATGCGGCCGTATTACGGTCATCCGTACTGAGACCCGGTTCGGGCCCGCGGGCCGATTGACCCGTTTCACCCATCGTATGGGTCCGAAGCGCTTCTGCAGGCTGCGACAGGCCCCCTCTCCCGTGCGGGAGAGGGTTGGGGTGAGGGACCAGGTCTTTCCAGAAAACGCGCATCCCTCACCCTGTCCCTCTCCCGCACGGGAGAGGGGACCCGCGCTTCATCTTGCGCCCGATTGCCCCGCCCGAAATGTGAACCCGCTC
The DNA here is from genome assembly GCF_022829635.1 of Methylobacterium sp. E-066. Taxonomy (GTDB): domain Bacteria; phylum Pseudomonadota; class Alphaproteobacteria; order Rhizobiales; family Beijerinckiaceae; genus Methylobacterium. The sequence continues at coordinate 11,749 of NZ_JAKSYO010000073.1, read as the reverse complement.
CCATTGCTCCTTCGCGAACGCGGCGCGCCCCTCAGGACCGCTCTGACCCGGCTGCCCGGACCTTCTTGAGCACCCAATGGCCGCCGGACGGCTTGCAGCCGGTGCCGCGCACGAAGCGGCTGCGGCCCGGGCCGATCACCGAGGCCAGGAAGTTACGGCAGATCAGGTCGTCGGCGACGTAAGGCAGGCCGGTCGGGTTGACCGCGCCGTGCAGGCCGGTCTCAGGGTTGTCCCATTTCACCGGACGGCCGTTGCCCTGCGGATCGAGGGCGACCGCCAGCGCCGCGCGGGCGCGCCGCCAATCCTCTTCCCCGAGATCGCTGCCGAAACTCGCCGGCCGCTTCTCGATGCTGCCGGTGACCACGGGCTCCTCGGCCACGGGAGGCGTGGCCGCAGGCTCGCCGCGGAAGACGAGCAGCGGCTGGCTGCAACCGCACAGGACCAGCGACAGGGCTGTCATCGCCACAGGGACGCGCAACCGCCGGCTCGGCTCTTTACACGCGCATCGCCGCATTACACCTGACTCACGACGGGCTATCCGCTCGACCGAACATGCCGATGTCGGTGGCCCCCTCAGGCCCTGGACGCGGCAGGCAGGAGTCTTGCCGTGGATCAGTTAAGGACCGATGACCCGAAGGCCCCATCGGGGGACTTCACTCTCAGCGACGATCCGTTTGCGCTGTTTTCCGCCTGGATGCGCGACGCGGAGGCCGCCGAGCCCGAGGATCCGAACGCGATGGCGCTGGCCACCGCGGGCTCGGACGGGCTGCCCGACGTGCGCATGGTGCTGCTGAAGGGCTTCGACGCGCACGGCTTCGTGTTCTACACCAACGTCCAGTCCGCCAAGGGTGAGGAGCTGGCCCAAAACCCGCAGGCTGCCCTGGTGCTGCACTGGAAGAGCCTGCGCCGGCAGATCCGCGCCCGGGGGCCGGTGACTCCGGTGACGCCGGAGGAGGCCGACGCCTATTTCGAGAGCCGCCGCCGGGAGAGCCGGCTCGGCGCCATCGCCAGCCAGCAATCCCGCCCGCTTGCCGACCGCGCCACGCTGATGGCCACGGTGACGGAGCTGGCGTCCCGCTACGAGGACGGCCCGATCCCCCGGCCGGAGCACTGGACCGGCTTCCGCATCTCTCCGGTGTCGCTGGAATTCTGGCAGAACGGCGATTACCGCCTGCACGACCGGGTCCGCTTCACCCGCGCCGGCGACGGCTGGAGCCGGTCGCGGCTGTATCCGTAGGACAGTCCTGGTTTCAAAAGGTCCGAGACCTTTTGCGGGTCCAGGGCAGAGCCCTGGTCGCTCAAGGGCTCCGCCCCGAGACCCCTGAAACGAAGAGAGCCCCGGCGGGACCGGGGCTCTCGACGATGCGCGGAATGCGACGAGGCTCAGGCCTCCTCGCCGTCCTTCTTCTCTTCGTCCTCGGACGCCTCTTCGGCCTTCTCCTCGGCGGCCTCGGCCGACTGCGCTTCGGCGATCGCGGCCTCCTCGGCCTCGACCTCGGCGCCCAGCACGGTCGGCGGCACGATGTTGGCGACCGGATCGTGGGGCTCACCGGTATGCGTGCCGGCCGGGATCTTGACGTCGGAGACGTGGATCACGTCGCCGATCTGGCGGCCGGTCAGGTCGACCTCGATCGCGTCCGGGATCTGGTCCGGGGCGACGTCGAGGGTCAGGGTGTGGGCGACGATGTTGAGGGTGCCGCCGAGCTTCTTGATGCCGGGGGCCGCGTCCTCGTTGATGAAGTGCACCGGCACCTCGACGGTCACGGTCTGACCGGAGACGACGCGCAGGAAGTCGACATGCAGCGGCACGCCGCTGACCGGGTCGAGCTGGAAGTCGCGCGGGATTGCCCGGACGGTCTTGCCGCCGGCCTTGATCTCGAACAGCGTGGTCTTGAACCCGCCGGCGTAGATCAGGGTGCGGGCGCGGACGAGGTCGATGGCGATGGATTGCGGCGGCTGGCCGCCTCCGTACACGACGGCGGGAACTTGACCCTGGCGACGAACGGCCCGGGCGGCCCCCTTGCCGACCCGGTCGCGTGCCACGGCCTCAAGCGTCTTGACTGCGCTCATGGCGTGATCCTTCAAATGATGGCTGGATCCGGAAAACGAAAAAGCCGCCCGACGCGGACGGCTGTGACCTTCCCGGTGCGCCCCTGCCTCCAAGGGTGTCGGGGGGCGCGCCGTGCGCATACACGGCTGGGGGTGGATTGGCAACGTTTGGGTTGGTCCGCGCAGTGCCGCGATGGCTCTCCGCTTCGGTATATTGTCGAATCACTCGGCTACGCGTTGCACACCGTCATTGCGAGCGCAGCGAAGCAACCCAGGGCAGCGCGCGATCGCAGAACGTGGAGCCAGACTGGGTTGCTTCGCTGCGCTCGCAATGACGATGAGGCTCGATGCCGACCAGCACGGTATCGAGGCGGCGTGAACGAGGCTCACGAGCAAGCCCGTTACCGTCACTCTCGGTGATCCTCGGTCGACGATTCCTGCCGATGAGGTGTTCGCCGAGCTGCGCTCCTAGGCTTCTAGTTCAATTCAAAAACTCTACGGCCGCAGCCCCGCCAGCGCCCGTCGGGCCCGGCGCTTCTGCAGCCACACGGTCAAACCGAGCGCCGTGCCGATCACCAGGGCGGAGAACGCCGTCGTGGTGGTGCCCAGCGCGTAGATCTCCGGCGTCGTCACCGTGGTGGTCAGGCCCTGGAGCTCAAGCGGCAGGGTGTTGCGGCCGCCGATCGCCTGGCTGGTGCGGGCGAGTTCGTCGAAGGACAGGGTGAAGCCGAACAGGGCGACGCCGACCAGCGCCGGGGCCAGGATCGGCACCACCACGTGCCGCAGGGTCTGCGCGCCGGTGGCGCCGAGGTCGCGGGCGGCCTCCTCGTAGGCGGGGCTGAAGCGGTTGAACACCGCGAACATGATCAGCAGGCCGAAGGGCAGCGTCCAGGTGAGATGCGCGCCCAGCGCCGAGCTGTAGAGGCCCATGAAGGTGCCGTGGTCCTGCAGGAGGCCCCAGCCGGTGGCGTCGGCCAGCGCCTTGACCGCGTCGTCGAGGAGCCGGAATTCCAGCCCGATCCCGAGCGAGACCACGATCGAGGGCACGATCAGGCTCGACACCGCGAGGGCGAAGACCAGGCCGGCCCCCCAGAACCCCTTGCGGAAGGCGAGGCCGGCATAGAACGCGAGGGCGACGGTGAGGATCATCACCACCAGCCCGAGCATCAGCGAGCGCCGCAGCGCTGCCCAGATATCGACGACGCCGACCCCTTCCCACAGCTTGGCGAACCAGTGGGTCGAGACCCCGTTCATCGGGAAGGTCAGGCCGCCGGACGGGCCCTGGAAGCTCAGGGCCAGGATCGTCAGGGTCGGCCCGTACAGGAACAGGACGTAGAGGCAGAAAATCCCGGCGAGCCCGTAGAAGGCGAAGCCGCGCGGCCGGTCCATCCTACAGCTCCCTGCGCAGGTCGATCATCCGGGTGAGCCCCAGGATCATCAGCAGCACGGCAGCGAGCAGCACCACGGCGTTGGCGGCGGCGGCCGGGAATTGCAGGTAGGCCATCTGCACCTGGATCACCTTGCCGACGCTGGCGATCTGCTGGCCGCCCATCACGCCGACCGTGACGAAGTCGCCCATCACCAGGGTCACCACGAAGATCGACCCGATGGCGATGCCGGGCTTGGCCAGCGGCAGCACCACGTTCCACAGGGTCTGGAACCCGGACGCGCCGCAATCCCGCGCCGCCTCGATCAGCGACCGGTCGATGCGGGCCAGGCTGTTGAAGATCGGCACGATCATGAACACCGTGTCGAGATGCACGAAGGCCAGCACCACCGCGAAGTCGGAATAGAGCAGGCCCTCGATCGGCGCCTTGATCAACCCGAGGCTGCGGAGCGTGTCGTTGACCAGGCCGTTGCGGCCGAGCAGCGGTATCCACGAGATCATGCGGATCACGTTCGAGGTCCAGAACGGGATCGTGCAGAGCAGGAACAGGCCCATCCGCACCGTGTCCGAGCGGATGTGGAAGGCCAGGAAGTAGGCGATGGAAAAGCCCAGCGGCAGAGTGATCGCCAGGGTGAGGGCGACGAATTTCAGGGTCGAGAGATAGGTGCGGACCGTGGTGCACAGGTCGGCGGAGAGGCAGCCGTCGAACAGGTCGGCGTAGTTCTGCAGGGTCAGCGCCGGGGTGATCGCGTACTCGTTGTACTCCCAGAACGACACCACGGCGGTGAGCAGCAGCGGCACCACCAGGAAGACCAGAAACACCAGGGCGAGCGGCGCCGCCTGGAGATAGGCGAGGCTGCGGCGCCGCCGGGGGGCGGTGGCGATCGGTGCAGCGGCGGTCTCGCCGGTGCGGGGAAGGGTGAGGTCGTTCATCGGATCGCCCTCGTCGGTGCCGCCGCATCCGGCTGCCTGGGGCGGACTACGAGGCTTGCGTAGGCTGCGACGTGCCCCCTCTCCCGAGCGGGAGAGGGCTGGGGTGAGGGACCAGGGTCTTCCGGAGAGGTCGCATCCCTCACCCTGTCCCTCTCCCGCACGGGAGAGGGGACCCGCGCCGCGTCCGGAACGGCGCGAGTCCAGTTGCCTCCCTCACCGAGGGGGAAGGGATGGGAAAATGCCAGCCCGCTCACGCGGCGATGAACTCGTTCCACTTGCGCACCATGTAGGTGTTCTCGTCCATCACGGCGTTCCAGCAAGCGACCGAGCCCATGCGCTGGTCGAAGGAGCCGCCGTCGCGGGTGGCGCCGGCCTTCTCGATCAGGGTGCCGTCGGGGCCCAGAATGTCCTTCTCGGCGGGCTTGCCCTCCATCCAGAACGCCCATTCGTAGGGCTGCATGTGCGCCTGCGCGGTCTCCAGCACCGCGGAATAGTAGCCCTGGCGGTTGAGATAGGCCCCGGCCCAGCCGGACAGGAACCAGTTGATGAACTCGTAGGCCGCGTCGAGCTTCCGGCCGCTCAGGGTCTTCGGGATGCCGAAGCCCTGGGCCCAGGCGCGGTAGCCCTCCTTGAGGGGCTGGTAGACGCACGGCACGCCCTGGGCGCGCACCTTGGTGACGGCGGGCGACCACATCGACTGGATCACCGTCTCGCCGGACGCCATCAGGTTCACGGATTCGTTGAAGTCCTGCCAGAAGGCCCGGAACTGGCCGGCGCGCTTGGCCTCGATCAGCACCTTGATGGTGCGGTCGATCTCGGGCTTCGTCATATTGCCCTTGTCGCCGTAGGTGTAATCGCCGGTGGCCTCCACCACCATGGCGGCGTCCATGATGCCGATGGACGGGATGTTCAGGATCGACGCCTTGCCCTTGAACTCGGGGTTGAGCAGATCCTTCCAGCTCTCCACCGGCCGCTTGATCAAGTCGGGCCGGATGCCCAGCGTGTCGGCGTTGTAGGTGGTCGGGATCAGGGTCAGCCACTCGGTCGGCGCGGACGCGAAGGTCTTGGCGGCCTGGCCTTCGAGGTAGAACACCTTCTTGGGCGCGGTGCCCTGGTCGCCGATCCGCTTGCCGGCCACCTCGCCCTTGGTGAACACCGAGGAAATCTGGTCGGCGAGCTTGATCCGCTTGGCGTCCAGGCCGCTGAGGTTGCCCGACGGGATGATCTTCTTGAGGCTGAAATACTCCGTGTCGACCAGGTCGAAGGAGTTCGGCTGGGTGACCACGCGCTTGGTCACCTCGTCGGTGACCACCGGAATGTATTCGAGGGTGATCCCGAGATCCTCCTTCACCTTCCGGGCGATGTCGGCGGACTGGCTCACCGCGGTGCCGAGGTAGCGCAGGATCACGGGCTCGGCCGCGTGCACGGCCGGGAAGCCGGTGACCGGCGTGGTCGCCAAGGCCGCGGCCCCTTTCAGCAACGTGCGCCGGCTCGGCTTCGAGAACGGGTCCATATTCGTCTCCAACTGTCTACGCGTCCAGGCGGTGGGCGGCCGCCGCGTCCCAGCCGACCGGGATCGTGTCGCCCGGCCTGAGCGGGCGGGCCGCGAAGGCGGAATCGCTGAGCACGGCGGTCAGCGCGGCCGGACTGCTCTCGGCCAGGGCTTCGGGCGGCCGCTCCAGCCCGTCCGCGTCGAGGCCGACATGGACGCTGGTGCCCTGGTATTCGACCGCGACCACCCGGGCCGCGAGCGCGCCGGGGCCGGCCTCGTCGCCCAGCCGCATCCGGTCGGCGCGCACGGCGATCATCCCGTCGGGCAACCGGATCACGTTGTGGCCGCCGATGAACCGGGCCACGAAGGCGGTGGCCGGCCGCTCGAACACGGTGCGCGGGTCGGCGGCCTGCTCGATCCGGCCGGCATTCATCACCACCACGAGGTCGGAGAGCGCCATCGCCTCCTCCTGGCTGTGGGTGACGTGGATGAAGGTGAGCCCGAGCTCGGTCTGGATCCGCTTCAGCTCGACCCGCATCCGCACCCGCAGGAACGGGTCGAGGGCCGAGAGCGGCTCGTCCAAGAGCAGCACCTTCGGGCCGGTGACCAGCGCGCGGGCGAGCGCCACGCGCTGCTGCTGCCCGCCCGAGAGCTGGGCCGGCAGGCGCCCGGCGAGGTGGCCCATCTGCACGAGGTCGAGCATCGCCATCGCCTTGGCCCGGCGCTCGGCCTTGCCGACGCCGCGCATCCGCAGGCTGAAGGCGACGTTGTCCCGCGCGTCGAGATGCGGGAACAGGGCGTAGCTCTGGAACATCATGGCGGTGCCGCGCTCGGCCGGCGTCGCGTCGCCCACCGCCTTCGGGCCGATCACCACGTCGCCGGCGCTGGCGCGCTCGTGGCCGCCGATCATCCGCAGCGTCGTGGTCTTGCCGCAGCCGGAGGGGCCGAGCAGGCAGCAATAGGCCCCGGACGGCACCTTCAGGTCGATGGCATCGACCGCAATGGCCGTGCCGTAGCGCTTGGTCAGTCCGATCAGCTCGACATTCATGCGAGGCTCCCCCGCCGCCGGAGAGCAAGGGCCGGGCCAGGGGCCTTCATGCGCCCTGCCGCTCCGCCGGATCGACCGCCCGGTCGAGCACCCGGCCGCGGCCCGGCTCGGACAGGACCTTGCCGTCCTCGGCGATGACCTGCCCGCCCGCGATGGTCATCACCGGCCAGCCGGTGACCGCAAACCCCTCCCAGGGGGTGTAGTCGGAGCCGTGGTGGAGGATCTCCTGGCGGATGGTCTCGCGCTTGTTCGGATCCCACAGGGTCAGGTCGGCGTCGAAGCCCGGGGCGATCGAACCTTTTCGCGGATACAGGCCGTAGAGCTTCGCGTGGTTCGTCGCGGTCAGCGCGGCGAACTGGTTGAGGCTGATCCGTCCCTTCGAAACGCCTTCGGAGAAGAACACCGGCAGCCGTGTCTCGACCCCCGGAATGCCGTTCGGGATCCAGCGGAACGAGGATTTGCCGCGCGGGTTCAGCTTGCCCTGCGGGTCGTCGTAGCGGAACGGCGAGTGGTCCGAGGAGACCACGTCAAAGATCCCGCGCCGGATGCCGGACCAGACCGCCTCCTGGCTGGCCTCGTCCCGGGGCGGCGGCGAGCAAACGTATTTCGCGCCCGCCATCGGGTCGTCGAGGCCGAGCCCCTTCATGTGCTCGGCCGTCAACGTCAGGTATTGCGGGCAGGTCTCGGCCCGGATCTTCAGGCCGCGCGCCTGCGCCCAGGCGATCTGCTCGGTGGCCTCGCGGCCGGAGACGTGGACGATGACGATCGGCAGGTCGATCAACTCGGCATGGCTGATCGCCCGGTGCGCCGCCTCGCGCTCGACCACCTCGGGCCGGGACAGGGCGTGGCCGTAGGGCGCCGTCTCGCCGGCCCGCTCCAGCCGGTCGCTGAGATAGCGGATCGCGTCGTAGCCCTCGGCGTGGACCATCACCCGGGCGCCCTGCCGCCGCGCGACGTGGAACACGTCCAGCAGCTGGCGGTCGTTCAGCACCAGGTCGTCGTAGGTCATGAACACCTTGAACGAGGTGTAGCCGTCGGCGACCAGGGCCGGCAGCTCCTGGCCGAGCACCGCCTCGCTCGGGTCCGCGATGATCATGTGGATCGCCACGTCCACGTGGCACTGGCCCTCGGCCTTGGCGCGATAGGCGTCGACCGCGCCGCGCAGCGAGCCGCCCCGGGGCTGGACCGCGAACGGCATCACGCAGGTGTTGCCGCCGGCCGCCGCCGCCCGGGTGGCGCTGGCGAAATCGTCGGCCATGACGATGCCGGGGCCGGGATCCTGGGCGATGTGGACATGGCTGTCGATGCCGCCGGGCAGGACCAGCAACCCGGAGGCGTCGATCACCCGGGCAGCGTCGGCGATGCCCTCGGCGACCGCCACGATCCGCCCGCCGCGCACGCCGACATCCGCCCGTACCGTGTCGCTCGCGGTGACCACCGTGCCGCCGCGGATCGCCAGGTCGTATTCGGGCATGACGCTTCACTCCTCCGCGCCCGCGGGCGCCTGTCGGGACGGGCGGATGCATCGTCCGCGCCGATTCGGACGACCCGAGGAGGGCACAGCCGTCCGGCGGGGTCCAGAGTGCGCAAGTCATGGGTTCCCAAAGGGCTCAGCCCTTTGGCAGGGGTTCGGGGGCTGAGCCCCCGAGAGACCAGGGCTCTGCCCTGGACCCGCGAAAGGTCATGGACCTTTCGAAACCGGAACTTTGGCGCGAAGACTCGACGGGGCGGCTGCGTGGAAGAGGCGCCAGACGCGGCGCATGTGCCGAGCCGAGCCGAAGCCCGCGCGGTCGGCGACTTGCTCCAGGGCGAGGTCGGTCTGGGCGATCAAGTCCCGGGCCAGCGCGATCCGGGCGCGGTTCACGGCATCGGTGACGGTCATCCCGGCATGGACCCGGAACAGCCGGGCGAGGTTGCGCGGGCTCGCCCCGGCGAGGCGGCCGAGGGTCTCGGGGGACCAGTCACGCGCCGGCTCGGCCGCGATCGCGTCCTGGGCGCGATGCACCACCGGATGCAGGTGGCTGCGGCCCTCCAACCAGGGCGAGAGCTGCGGGTCGTCGGCGCCGCGGCGCATGTAGACGACCAGGGTCCGGGCCGCCGCCAGCGCCGCGGCCGGGCTGGCCCATTCGGCGACGAGATGGAGCATCAGGTCGACGCCCGCGGTCACGCCGGCGCTGCTGAACCGGTCCCGGTCCTGCACGAACAGCCGGTTCTCCAGCACCCGCGCCCGGGGCGCCAGGGCGGCGAGCCGGGCGCAGCTGGCGTGATGGGTGGTGCAGGCATAGCCGTCGAACAGGCCGGCCCGGGCCGCGAGCAGCGTGCCCTCGCAGACCGTGACGAGGGTGTGACCCGGCCGGACCGCGCCGCGCAGCCAGTCGACGATCCGCGCTTCGGCGGCCGCGTCGTCCAGATCCGGCTCGAAGCCGAGCACCCGGGACGACGATCCGGGCAGGAGCACCACGGTGCCCGGCGCGATCGACTCCGGCAGCGGTTCGGTGCCGCTCAGATCCAGTCCGATCGAGCAGCGGGTACGCGAAGCCGGCGCCACGTAGCGCACCGCAAAGGTGACCCGCTCCTGGGCCGCCCCGGCGATGCGCAGGACCTCCATAGGTCCGGCGAGGTCGAGCAGCAGGGTGCGCGGCGGCAGGACCACCAGGACCGCGATGCGCCGCGCCGCCTCGCTCATGCGGCGACCGGCAGGTCCCGGCCGGCCAGCGCCTGCTCCACCGTGGCGATGCGGGCGAAGCGGTCCACCAGCACCAGCTCGGTGCGCGCCTTGATATCGTCCGCCTCGAACCGGCGGCCGTCAGGGTGGGTCATCGCGAAGGTCAGCGTCGCCTCGGTGACGTAATCCACCTGCCAGCCGCTGTCGGAGGCGTGGCGGGTGGTGGTCTCGCAGCATTGCTCGGTGCGGATCCCGGACACGATCAGCCGGCGGATGCCGTGCTGCGTCAGCCAGCCCGCGAGACCGGTATCGACCAGCGCGCTGTGCTTGCGCTTGTGAAACACGGCTGTCGGCGCGATCACGATGGGCTCCAGGGTGCGGACATGGCCGGACTCGACCGAAAACGGACCTGTCTCCGCAACGTGGAACACCTGCAGCACCGGGATCTTGCGCGCGACCGCGCCGTCGATGAGCGCCTGAAGGCGTTCGGTGAAGAGCGGCACATCGGCCTCGCTCCAGAACGGCCGGTGACGGAAGGAGTCTTGGACATCAATGACCAGCAGCGCAACATCGGACATTTCGTGTCTCCCGCTTGGTGAAGCGAGCGGCAGGATCGCGCTGTCGGGAGATGCGCGAAAGAAACCGCGCAGCCAACCAGCGGACATTTTCGGCCATTCAGCCGACGACACGAGGGTACGGCATGGGTAACCCCAAAAACATCTTCGTGCTGACCGGGGCGGGCGTGTCGGCCGAGAGCGGGCTCGGCACGTTCCGCGACCGGGGCGGGATCTGGGCGCGGTTCGACCCGATGAGGCTCGCCACCCCGGAAGCCTACGCCGCCGATCCCGACACGGTGCTCGATTTCTACGACCATCGCCGCCGCGGCGTGGTCGCGGCCGCGCCCAACGCGGCGCATGTCGCCCTGGTCCAGGCCGAGACGCGGCTCGCCGCGCGGGGCGGAAAACTGTTCCTGTGCACGCAGAACGTCGACGACCTGCACCAGCGGGCGGGCTCCCGCGCGGTGGTCCACATGCACGGTGAGCTGCTCAAGGCCCGCTGCACCGCCTGCGGGGCGGTTACGCCCTGGCGCGACGACCTGAACCGGACTTCGTCCTGCCCGGCCTGCGAGACGGTGGGGCGCATGCGGCCGGACGTGGTCTGGTTCGGCGAGATGCCGATGCAGCTCGACGCGATCGAGGACGCGCTCGCCGCCGCCGACCTGTTCGTGGCGGTGGGGACCTCGGGGGCGGTCTACCCGGCGGCGGGCTATGTCCGGCAGGCCCGGGCCCTCAACATTCCCACCTGCGAGATCAACCTGGAGCCCTCGGACAACGCCGACGTGTTCGACGACGCACGCTACGGGCCGGCCAGCACGGCGCTGCCGCAGTTTCTCGCCGATCTCGGGCTGTGACCCGCCAAGCAGCCGCAAGCCCTTGCCGGCGCAAAAGATTTTGATTCGCAGGCACGTTCCCCGGGGCAGGACCAGAGTCTTAAATAACGCGAATCACATCCGCGCGAGCTGTCAAGAACTGGTCGGACAGTTGCCCACCGATTACAACGGCCAAGCTCGGGTTCGGCGTCGCGGCCCGCCCGAGCGTTCGTTGAAGCCACAAGGGGAAGACAAAGACCCATGCAGCACTTCACCGTAACCGACCGCGAGCGCGACACCGTCCTGGCGGCTCTGCGCTATTACCAGTTCTACCGGATGCAGGGTCATCCGTTCGACCCCCGCCAGGACCACCTGATCGACACCATCGCGGGCCGGGCCGGCGACGCCCTGGACCTCGCCGAGATCGACGATCTCTGCGCCGGCCTGAACGGCAACCCCCACGCGCTCGCCGCCGCGGCCGCCTGAGGCCGTAGCGTGGGGCGGGTTTTTGCCGCCCCGACTTCCCCCGGCCGCCGAGCCGCCGGGGCTGGGGATCGACCCCTCCGAGATGAGCGAAGCCGCCGCCGGAGCCGGACGATCCCCGGGGTACCAAGACATTCAAACATCGTTACCGGATGCAGGCTGCAGTCGGACTCACGCGCGTTTCCCTCCCCCCTCTGCGGGGGAGGGTGGCCCGCGAAGCGGGTCGGGAGAGGGGAGCGCCGCTTCCGGACCAGTCGCGACGGGTGCCACATCCTGAACCGTCGCGCTGCCCCTCTCCCGACCCGGCCTGACGGCCGGCCCAC
>NZ_JAKSYO010000065.1 GCF_022829635.1 Methylobacterium sp. E-066 | reverse complement strand
ATGCCAGCCAGACCGAGGCGATCGCGCGGCAATCGGCCAAGGATGCCGAGGCCAGCGGGGTCGCGGTCGGGCAGGCGGTCGACGCCATGCAGACCATCGCCCAGAAGATCACCATCGTGCAGGAGATCGCCCGCCAGACCGATCTCCTGGCGCTCAACGCCGCCGTCGAGGCGGCGCGCGCCGGCGAGCATGGCCGCGGCTTCGCGGTAGTGGCCTCCGAGGTGAGGAAGCTCGCCGAGCGTTCGCAGGCTGCCGCGGCCGAGATCGGCACGCTCTCGGTCGACACCGTGAAGGCGGCCCAGCAGGCCGGTGAGATGCTCGGGCGTCTGGTGCCGGACATCCGCAAGACCGCGGTGCTGGTGGAAGAGATCTCGGCGGCCTGCCGCGAGCAGGATGTCGGGTCGGCGCAGATCAACCAGGCGATCCAGCAGCTCGACAAGGTCACCCAGCAGAACGCCAGCGCCTCCGAGCAGGTCTCGGCGACCTCGGAGGAGCTGGCCACGCAAGCCGAGCGGCTGCAGGCGACCATCGCCTACTTCCGCATCGACGAGGCGGATGCCCGCATCGACGTGGCGGCGACGCAGCTGCGGGCGACGGCGGCCCGGATGGGCGCGCCGGTCAAGGGTGCCGCCGTCAAGGGCGCCGCCAAGACCCGCCTCAGCCGGCCCGGCCGGGCCGTGGGCGGCGGCTTCGACCTCGACATGGGCGACGGCGACGCCCGCGACGCCGACTTCGTCCGCGCCGCCTGAGCGGCCCCGGCACCGCGCGGGTTCTTCGCCCGCGCGGTGCCGTCCCTGAAACGACCGATCCCCAAACGACCGATCCCCATGTCGCCGCGGCGCAAGCCCGTGTCCCCCCGTTCGGGCAGGACCCGACCGGCAGCGGCCCAGCCGGAGACCAGCATGTCCAGCGTGTGGCAATATCTGACCCTCGGCCTCGATCGCGAGATCTTCGGGATCGCCATCGAATCCGTGCACGAGATCCTCGATTACCGGGTACCGGCGGCCCTGCCGCACGCGCCGCCGTTCCTGGTCGGCATGATCGACGTGCGCGGCCAGAGCTATCCGGTGATCGACCTGCGCACGAAGCTCGGCCTCCCGGCGATCGGCGTGACCCCGGCGACCCGGATCATCCTGCTCAACATCCCCATGGAGACCCGCGAGATGCGGGTCGGCTTCGTGGCCGACCGGGTGATCGAGGTGGCCGAGCTCGACAGCGCCGAGCTGGAACCCGCCCCCGATGTCGGCGGCCGCTGGCGCTCGACCTACATCGCCGGGATCGGCCGCAAGGGTGAGGCCTTCGTGGTCGTGTTCGACCTCAAGGCGCTGATGGCGGGCGACGACCCCGCCCTGCTCTTGCCGTCGCTCGCGGCCTGATCGCCGCAAAGGACCGATGCCATGCCGCGCCTGAAAGACCGCCATTTCGACACCGTCGCGGAGATGATCCAGGACCGGGTTGGGATCCAGATTCCCCCGGCCAAGCGCACCATGGTGGAGGGGCGGCTGCGCAAGCGCATGCGCGCCCTCGAGATCGAGTCCCTGTCGGATTACGGGCGCCACGTCTTCGAGGAGGGTCACCTCTCCGAGGAATTCGTCCACATCATCGACTGCGTCACCACCAACAAGACAGATTTCTTCCGCGAGCCAGCGCATTTCGACCAGCTCCGGGACGAGCTGGTGCCGAGGCTGCTCCGGGGCGCCGCCGCGCAAGCGCGCCTCAAGATCTGGAGCGCCGCCGCCTCCACGGGGGCCGAGGCCTACACCCTGGCCATGGTGCTGCACGACATGGCGATGGCCGGGCACGCCCTCGACTACGCGATCCTCGGCACCGACGTCTCCACGGAGGTCCTGCGGGTCGCCTCCGACGGCATCTACCCGGAGGACGTCCTCCAGGCGGTGCCGCCGCATTTCCGCAGGCGCTACGTGATGAATGCCCGGGACCCGGCCTGGAAGGTCGGGCGGATCGTCCCGGAGTTGCGGGCCCGCGTGCGCTTCAAGCACCTGAACCTGATGAACGCCCAGTACGCGGTCGATCGCGACATCGACATCATCTTCTGCCGCAACGTCCTGATCTACTTCGACAAGGACACCCAGCGCGCGGTGCTCTCCCGGCTCGCCACGCATCTGCAGCCCGGCGGCTTCCTGGTGGTCGGCCACTCGGAATCGATGGCCGGGGCCGGGGTGCCGGGCCTGGTGCAGGTCTCCTCGACGGTCTTCGCCCGGTCGAAGGGCGCGATCGGATGAAGCGGACGGCACCGATCCGCGTTCTGATCGTCGATGATTCCGCCTCGGTCCGCCAGACCCTGGTCAGTATCCTGGAGGCAGCCCCCGACATCACCGTGCTCGGCACCGCGGCCGATCCGTTCATCGCGGCGCGGCGCATCCACGACGAAGTCCCGGACGTCATCATCCTCGACCTCGAAATGCCCCGGATGGACGGGCTGACCTTCCTGCGGAAGATCATGGCCCAGCGGCCGATCCCGGTGATCATCTGCTCGACGCTGACCGACCAGGGCTCGCGGACCCTGTTCGAGGTGCTGGAGGCGGGCGCCGTCGACGTCCTGCCCAAGCCCCGCATCGACACGCGCCAGTTCCTGATGGAATCCTCCGTGCGGGTCTGCGACGCCGTCCGGGGTGCCGCCGGGGCGAAGCTGCGCACGAGCCGCCCGCCGCTCCGGGCGGTGGAGAAGAAACTCACGGCCGACGCCGTGCTGCCGCCGTCGGGCCGCCGCCGGACCCTGGCCGGGACGGAGCCGATCGTCTGCATCGGTGCCTCCACGGGCGGCACGGAATCCCTGCGCGACGTGCTGGAGGGGCTGCCGGCGGATTGCCCGGGCCTCGTGATCGTCCAGCACATGCCGGAGCATTTCACCGCGGCCTTCGCCAAGCGCCTCGACGGGCTCTGCGCCATCGCCGTGAAGGAGGCCGAGGACGGCGACGCGGTCGTCCCCGGGCGGGCCCTGATCGCCCCGGGCGGCCGGCACCTGCTGCTCCAGCGCAGCGGCAACCGCTACACCGTGGCGGTGAAGGACGGCCCGCTGGTCTCCCGCCATCGCCCCTCGGTGGACGTGCTGTTCCGCGGGGCCGCGCAATGCGCCGGCGCCAACGCGCTGGGCATCCTCATGACCGGCATGGGCGACGACGGCGCCAACGGCCTGCTGGAGATGCGCCGGGCCGGCGCGCTCACGGTGGCGCAGGACGAGGAGAGCTGCGTGGTGTTCGGCATGCCCAAGGAGGCGATCGAGCGCGGCGCCGCCGCCAAGGTCTTGCCGCTGGACCGGCTCCACCACGAGATCATCCGCTTCGGCCTCGCCCCGGTGCAGCGCCAGCCGGCGTGAGGCGGAGTCTAGGCGACGGTCGCCGTGAGAGGCGAGCCCGATCGCGTTGCAATCGGGCTCGCCTCTCACGCATTGATTGAACGCGCTCGCTTGCGCCGAACCGGAATCCCCTTCGGCGGCGAGCGCTCTAGCGGCCGCTCAGCACACCGATGAGCGCCTCCGACAGGACATCGGCGACCCGGCGGATCCGGGCGTTGCCGCGGACCTCCTCGTGCAGGACCAGCCAGACCGGCAGGGGCGCGAGGCGCAGGCCGATCTCCGCCTGCTCCAGCTCGGGCTGGCGCTCGGCCAGAAGCACCTGGGCGAAGCCGAGGCCGGCCCCGGCCAGCATCAGGTTCCAGGAAACCATCTGGTCGTCGCAGCGGATGCAGAAATCCTCGCGCTCCGCCCGGAGCCCGTGGGCCGCGTAGGCCCGCAGGAGCGCGTCGTTGCGGTCGAAGCCGAGCACGTCGTGCCCGGCCAGATCCGCCACATTGCTGGGCCGGCCGCGGCGCTCGAAATAGCCGCGCGTACCGAACAGCCCGAGCGGCGCCTCCCCGAGCCTGCGGGCGATCAGGGTGTTCTGGGTCGAGTCGACCATGCGGATCGCGATGTCGGCATCCCGGCGCAGCAGGTTCTGCGCCTGATCGGAGGCGACGAGCTCGATCTGGATGCGCGGCTCGGCCGCCCGCAGATCCGCCAGGATCGGCGGCAGCAGGAGGTTGGCGACGATCACCGAGGCGGTGATCCGCACGGTGCCGCTCAGACCCTGCGCCCGGCCTTGCGCCTTCAGCGCCAGCGCCTCCGCGGCCGTGCCCATGGCGCGGGCGTCCGCGATCAGGCTGAGGGCCGCCTCGGTCGGTTCGAGCCCCCGCGCCGTGCGGGTGAACAGGGTGACGCCGAACGCCGTCTCCAGGGCGCGGATATGCCGGCTCAGGGTCGGCTGAGTCGCCCCGACGCGGGTCGCGGCCGCCGATAGCGAGCGCATCTCCACCACCGCGAGGAACGAGCGCAGCAGGGTCCAGTCGGGGGTATTCATTTTTCGGACTATGCCATGCGAAACCGCTGGCTCGCCATGCACGCATAGATGATCGAGTCTCCGGCCGTCCACCCGGCGCATCGTCCCGAATGCCGGATTCGGGACGATGCGCCGGGAGACCCATCATGGCCGGAACCGTAACGGGCGCGCCGCGGCGACTCCTCCGCCTTGAAGGGCTGGTCGTCCTCGTCGCCGCCGCGGTGACGTATGGCCGTCTGGAGGCGAGCTGGTGGCTTTTCGGGCTGCTCTTCCTCGCCCCCAACCTGACCCTGCTCGGCTACGGCGCCGGGCGCGCCGCGGGGGCGGTGCTCTACAATGCCGGGCACTGGTACGGCCTACCGGCGGCGTGCCTGGCCTGGGGCGTTCTCGCGCCGGCGCCGGAAATCCTGGCGGCCGGTCTGATCTGGGCCGCGCATATCGGCTTCGACCGCGCCCTCGGCTACGGCCTCAAATACCCGGCCGGCTTCGGTGCCACGCATCTGGGGATGATCGGGACCGGCTCTCGCACCTAGTCCAGGAGGGCGCTTGCCGGCATTCGCGAGACGCGGTGCGGGCGGCGGCCGATAAAGAATCGCGCTTGGCCGCGGTCCTGGGCAAGAGCCGCCTGTTTTCCGACTCCGCGCGCCCCGGCGGCCGATCACGCCCGGCGGCGTTGACCCGCCAGCGTATCGTTGGCGACGACGGGCGGCGTCTCGGGGGGCGCGCCCGAGACCGATTTGCGCACCATTGCCGGATGCCGGCTCCGCAGGGCGGCCACCAGGAGGCCGGCGAAGACCGCCGCGCTCCCCGCCCCGAACGGTGCCAGGAGGATCGCGCCGAGGCCGAACCAGGGCCAAGCGCACAGACAGGTCAGGATGCCACCCGCCAGGGTCGCCAGCACCAGAACGAACACTTCGCCCCCGTATTCGCTTTCGATTGCGTCGCCGCGAAGCAGCCGACCCAAGTTACCGCCGCATACAGGCCCACGGCAATCCCAGTATTTTTGCAGGGCGCCTCGCGAAAACCGGCCGCGCCATGCTCAATACGCAGATCGACCTCGGCCTTCGATGCTCGGATCGCGGCGCGCGAAAATTTCTATCGGCCGACACTTGGGCTCGTTCGGGATCGACCATTGTCAGCTGCATCGGGATCGGGTGCGCTCCGGCCCCGCTGCAAGGCTACGGTCTTCCCACAGCGCGCGATTTGACGGCCGCGGCGGATCCGTCGCGTCGCCCCGGAACGCTGCCGTGGCAGTCGATCCACAACTTGGCGGAGGTTTAAGCCTAACCCGACATCGCGCGTGACTGCCCCGTCTGGGTTGTGTTTGATGGCAATCAACACAACCTGGAGGGTGCGCCGTGAGACCGATCCCGACCGTGACCGTGCCTTCCGACGGTCGGGGATGCCGACGCGCCGAGGGCCGGCCGATGATGCGGCTCGCCTGCGTGCGGCTCGCCCTGGCCAGTGCCGTGCTCCTCGCCCTCGCCGGGGGCGCCAGCGCCCGGGAGTTCCGCGCGCCCGACGAATCGACCCTCGACCGGCACGGCCATTATCGCAACCGCGACGGCTTCGAGGTCCATCGCCCGGCCAAGACCCGCGACGGCGGCAAGCCGGCCGGCGCCACGGCCCAGTGCCGGGACGACACCTGGAGCTTCAGCCGCAACCACCGGGGCACCTGCTCCGGCCACGGCGGCGTGGCCCATTGGGAAGGCTGAGCGGGCAGGCCTCTCAAGGTGTATGGATCAGATTGTCGTGCCACGGCGGGTTTTTGCGGAGGCGAGCCCGTCATTCCGGGCTCCGCTGCGCGGCCCCGGAATGACGGGGTGGGTGCTGAGACCTCACCGCCGACCTGGAAGGGACCGCGTGGACGAGCGCAAAAATCTCGGCCTAAAATCCAAAGATAGGAATTTTTGGATTGACACCGTCGCGCTCCTCGGGTACATCCAGGGCACGGTCGAAAAGTGTGCGGAGCGGCGGCGATGCGGACACTCGAGGCCCTCCCGGCCGAGCGGCGCGAGGCGGTCGAGGAGATCAGCGCCCGCACCGGCGTGAAGCCGGCCACGATCCTCACCTGGAACGCCCGGTCGGGCTGGCTGCGGCCGCGCCGCTGGCGGCATGATGTTGCCGCGCGCTGGCCGGAGGCGCGGCGGGCCGCGCTCGCCCGGCTGCTGAGCGAGGCGCGCAACGATCCGGAGGATGTCGCCGAGGCGGCCGGTGTCGGGCGCGAAGCCGCCACCCGGCTCCTAGCGCTCTGCGGCGTCGCCCGCCCCGAGCCGCAGGCCGATCCGGAGCCCCCGGTTGAGCCCGGCCTCCTCGATCCCGTTTCGGCGGCGGATCCGCCGATCCTGCGGGCGCATCTGCGCGCCCACATCGCCCGGCAGATCGCCGCCTTCGACGCCGCCTTGAGCGGGGAGGGGGCGGCGGTGCTCGATTCCGCCCGGGTGCTGCGCGACCTCGGCGGCCTCAAGCGGCTGCTCGACGAGATCGGTTCGGGACACGGGCGAGACAGCGGGGAGGGAGGCGATGGCGGCACCGAGCCCGATCTGCCAGCCCTCCGCGCGGAGATCGCGCGCCGCTATGCGGGCTTTGTCCGCGGCCGGACGGCTGCCTGACTTCCTGGCGACCCTGCCGGCGCCGCTGGTTCTTGCCCTCGCCGAAGACTGGCTGCACCAGGCCCGGCCCGACCAGCTGCCGCCCCCCGAGACCGCCTGGACGACCTGGGCGGTGATCGGCGGCCGCGGCAGCGGCAAGACCCGCACCGGGGCCGAATGGGTCGATGCGCTCGCCCGGGGCGATCCGGCCTTCACGGCCGAGCCGGTCGGGCGCATTGCGCTCGTGGGCGAGACCCATTTCGACGTGCGCGACGTGATGATCGAGGGGCCGTCCGGCCTCCTCAACCTGCCGCACCGGGGCCGGGCCCGGCCGCACTGGTCGCCGAGCCGGCGCCGGCTCGCCTGGGACAACGGCGCGGTGGCGCTGGCCTTCTCGGCGGAGGAACCCGATGCCCTGCGCGGTCCGCAATTCGGCGCCGCCTGGTGCGACGAGGCCGCCAAGTGGCGCCGGCCCGAGGCCGCGTTCGACATGCTGCAATTCGGGCTGCGGCTGGGCGCGCGCCCGCGCAACCTCGTCACCACCACGCCGCGGCCGGTGCCGCTGATCCGCCGCCTGCTCGCCGACCCGCGCACCGTGGTCAGCCGCGCCCGCACCCACGACAATGCCGAGCACTTGGCCCCGGATTTCCTGGAGCAGGTGGTCGGGCGCTATGCCGGCACGCGGCTCGGCCGCCAGGAACTCGACGGCGAGCTGATCGCCGACCGGGACGATGCCCTGTGGGATCGCGCCGCCCTGGAGGCCGCCCGGGTCGCCGCCGCGCCGGAGCTCGCCCGGATCGTCGTGGCGGTGGATCCGCCCGCGACCTCGGGGGCGCGCTCGGATGCGTGCGGGATCGTGGCCGCGGGCCGGGCCGGTGCCCGGGCCTATGTGCTGGCCGATGCCAGCCTCGCCCGGGCGAGCCCCCAGGCCTGGGCCGGGGCGGCGCTGGCGCTCTATCACCGGCTCGGGGCCGATGCCCTGGTGGTCGAGGTCAACCAGGGCGGCGAGATGGCCGCCGCGGTGCTGGCCCAGTGCGACCCGGCGGTTCCGGTCACCCCGGTCCGGGCCATGCGAGGCAAGTATCTGCGCGCCGAGCCGGTCTCGCTGCTCTACGCAAGGGGCCTCGTCCACCATGTCGGGGCGTTCCCGGCGCTGGAGGACGAGCTATGCGATTTCGGGCCGGACGGCCTGTCGAGCGGCGCCTCGCCCGATCGGCTCGACGCCCTGGTCTGGGCGATCACGCATCTGCTGCTCGACGGGGCGCGGGAGCCGCGGATCCGCCGGCTCTGAGTTCGGCCTGTGCGATCCCACACGGGAACGTGAGGCGTGTTGCAGCCACAAATTGCATACACTCCGTCGGCCTGATAATGTCGACCGCATATCCGGAGGGCGGCCCGTGAACGCGGATCCTGATCCTGAGGGCTGTCTGCCCGACAGCGCCCATCGCCGCCTGCGCAGGCTTGCCGAGATTCTCGGCTGCCCGGTCTCCGACTTTTTCGGGCCGCCGACGGTCCGCACCGACCTGAGCGCCACGGTCGAGCTGCTGCGCCTGTGGCACGCGATCACCGACGAGGCCGACCGCGCCGCCGTGCTCCGCTGCGCCCGCGAGGCGGCCGGCGTTGTCGAGCGCGCGGTCGAGACGGTTTGATCGGGATTGGTGCCAGGCCCGGCCTTTTTCAAAAGCAGAAAGACCCAGGAGATCCTACGATCCCCCTCATCCTGAGGTGCCGCGTCAGCGGCCTCGAAAGAGGTATCCAGCCAGCCACGCGATCCCTGGAGGGCTCCTTCGAGGCCTCCGCTACGCTTCGGCACCTCAGGATGAGGGGGGTGGATGGGATCGCCTGCGATCGGGCAGATCGGCCGATCGAGGCCGCGATGCCAGACCGCACGCACCCGCAAAACAATACGGCGCGCCTCTGCGAGAAGCGCGCCGGGAGTCGGTTCGTGGTCTCTGGAACGAACTGTATTCGGAATACATGAGTCGGCCGGTCATGGCTGTGGCGGCGTCGCCACGGTGACGGCTCGGGGTGCGGCGAATCCGCCGCACCCACCCGACCGCGCGGCGGCGCCCGATCTCAAAAAACCGCATCGCCGAACGCCGCTCCGGCTCGCCGGGCGGATCGGAGCTTCATACCCTAGCCCAGGACCGGACCGGCATGGCGACTCTCCTCGATCGGCTGGCGCGGGTCGCGCGCCTCGCGGCCCGCCCGGCTGGGCCTGACCTCGTCACCAAGGCCGCCCCGGCCTTCGCGCTCTACACCGACGGGCGGGCCAGCTGGACGCCCCGGGACCCGGCGGCGCTGGCGCGGGCCGGCTACCAGGGCAACCCGATCGTGCACCGGGCGGTCCGGCTGGTCGCCGAGGGCGCGGCGAGCCTGCCGCTCATCGCCACCGGGCCGGGCGCCGCCAGGGCCGCCGACCTCCTGGCGCTGCTGGCCCGACCGAACCCGCGCGAGAGCGGCACGCACCTGCTCGAGACCGTCTATGCGGATCTGGCGCTCAGCGGCACCGCCTACCTTGAGGCGGTGAGCCTCGACGGGCGGATCGCCGCCCTGCAGGCCCTGCGGCCGGCCCGGATGCGGATGGTGCCGGGCCCGGACGGCTGGCCCGCCGGCTATGTCTACACGGTCGCCGGGACCAGCCGGCGGTTCGACCTGCCGGCCGCCGGGGCTCCCGAGGTGGCGCCGATCCTGGCGCTCAGCCTGTTCCACCCGGACGACGATCATGCCGGCCTCGCGCCGATCGAGGCGGCCGCCACCGCGCTCGACATCCACAACGCCGCCAGCGCCTGGAACAAGGCGCTGCTCGACAATGCCGCCCGGCCTTCGGGTGCGCTGGTCTTCGCCGGGGCGGCGCTCACCGAGCCGCAATTCGATCGGCTGAAGGCCGAGCTGGAGGCGAACTATCAGGGCGCCGCCAATGCCGGCCGGCCGCTGCTGCTGGAGGGCGGCCTCGACTGGAAGCCGCTGGCCCTCTCGCCCAAGGACATGGATTTCGTCGAGGCCAAGAACGCCGCCGCCCGGGAGATCGCCCTGGCCTTCGGGGTGCCGCCGCTGCTGCTCGGCCTGCCCGGCGACAGCACCCACGCCAACTACGCCGAGGCCAACCGGGCGCTCTACCGCCAGACCCTCATCCCGCTCGCCGCCCGCACCGCCCAGGCGCTCGCCGGCTGGCTGGAACCCGCCTTCGGCGCCCTGGACCTGGAGCCTGACCTCGACCGGATCGAGGCCCTGTCGGGCGAGCGGGAATCCCTGTGGCGCCGGGTCGAGGCGGCCGGGTTCCTGTCGGCAGCCGAGAAGCGCGAGGCGGTGGGCTACCCGCCGGAGCCGGCCGCGGGCGGGTGAAGGGCGCGTGCCGCCTGCCCAGACCCGCGCGCGCTCCCTCCCCCTCTGCGGGCTATCGGATTCACCCATCCCCGGATGTGGCGCGGGTCCCCTCTCCCGTGCGGGAGAGGGACAGGGTGAGGGATGCGCGCTTTCCGGAAAGACCTGTCCCCTCACCCCAACCCTCTCCCGCACGGGAGAGGGGGCGCGTGGCGGCTTTCGCAAGCCGAGGTGTGAACATCGTAGCCCGCAGAGGGGGAGGGAGAGCGCCTGCCCTTCCTGGACTGGCTGTCCTTGAAGCCGCGGCCGCTCAGCCCATCCCGAAAAAACCAACCGAGGACCCTGCCGATGGATGGCCTCTTCTCCGGCTACGCCAGCGTGTTCGGCGTGCCCGATCTCGGCCGCGACGTGGTGGTGCCGGGGGCGTTTGCCGCGAGCCTCGCCAGCCGCGGGACCGCGGGGGTGCGGCTGCTGTTCCAGCACGATCCGGCCGAGCCGATCGGGCGCTGGCTGTCGCTGCGCGAGGATGCCCGCGGCCTGTTCGCCGAGGGGCAGCTCAACCTCGCGGTCCAGCGCGCCCGGGAGGTCGACGCGCTGATGCGCGGCGGCGGCCTCGACGGGCTGTCGATCGGCTTCCGCACGCTGCTGGCCCGCAAGGGCGCGGGCGGAGAGCGCCGGCTCCAGCGGGTCGATCTCTGGGAGATTTCCCTGGTGACCTTCCCGTTGCAGCCGGGGGCCCGGGCAAGTCCGAGCCCCACGCCTGACGACATCCGCGGCCTCGCCCGGAGGATCGCCGCCCCCGCGGTCCGCCCCCGATCGGCGGCCCCATTCCGCTTCACCCACCCCAGCCACGAGGTCGTTCGATGATGTCCCACACCGCCGCGCCGTCGCGTCCCGCCCCGGAGACCAAGGGCGCGCTGCCCGGCCTGGAGAACAAGGCCGGCCGCCCCGGGGCCGAACTGGTCCAGCCGGCGCTGGACGAACTCGCCATCGCCTTCGAGGCGTTCAAGGAGACCAACGACACCCGCATCGCCCAGATCGAGGGCCGGCTCGGCACCGACGTGCTCACCGAGGAGAAGCTCGCCCGGATCGACGCGGCCTTGGACGCCGCCCGGACCCGGCTCGACCGGATCACCCTCGACCGCGCCCGGCCGCCGCTCGGCCAGCCCGGTCCCCGGGAGGACGGGGCCACGCAGGAGCACAAGGCGGCCTTCGACCTCTATGTCCGCGCCGGCGAGAGCGCCGGGCTGAAGCGCCTGGAAGCCAAGGCCCTCTCGGCCGGTTCGGGGCCGGATGGCGGCTATCTGGTGCCGCAGACCCTGGAGCGGACCGTGCTGGCGCGTCTGGCGAATGTCTCGCCGATCCGGTCGATCGCCAGCGTGCAGCAGATCTCCGGTGCCCAGTACAAGCGCGCCGCCTCGGTGGGCGCCCCGGCCACCGGCTGGGTCGCCGAGACCGCCCCGCGCCCCGGCACCGACGGGCCGGTGCTCGCCGAGGTCGCGTTCCCGGCCATGGAGCTCTACGCCATGCCGGCCGCGACCCAGACGCTGCTGGACGATGCCGTGGTCGATCTCGATGCCTGGCTCTCGGCCGAGGTCGAGATGGCCTTCGCCGAGCAGGAGGGGGTGGCCTTCGTCACCGGCAACGGCGCCAGCCGCCCGCGCGGCTTCCTGAGCTACGATACCGTGGCCAACGCCGCCTGGGTGTCGGGCAAGCTCGGCTTCGTCGCCACCGGGGCGGCCGGGGCGTTCCCGCAGAGCAACCCGTCCGACGTGCTGTTCGATCTGGTCTACAGCCTGCGGGCGGCCTACCGCCAGAATGCCGGCTTCGTGATGAGCCGGCGTACTCAGAGCGCGATCCGCAAGTTCAAGGACGCGCAGGGCAACTACCTCTGGCACCCGCCGCTCACCGCCGACCGCTCCGCGACGCTGATCGGCTTCCCCGTCACAGAGGCGGAGGCGATGCCGGAGATCGCGGCGGGCAGCCTGTCGGTGGCGTTCGGCGATTTCCGCCGGGGCTACCTCGTGGTCGACCGCACCGGCCTGCGGGTGCTGCGCGACCCCTACTCGGCCAAGCCCTACGTGCTGTTCTACGTCACCAAGCGCGTCGGCGGCGGAGTGCAGGATTTTGATGCGATCAAGGTTTTAAAATTTGGGTGAGGGAGGCTGACACTCGCACGGCTCCCTCCCCCCTCTGCGGGGGAGGGTGGCCCGCGAAGCGGGTCGGGAGAGGGGAGCGCCGCTTCCGGACCAGTCGCGACGGGTGCCACATCCTGAACCGTCGCGCTGCCCCTCTCCCGACCCGGCCTGACGGCCGGCCCAC
>NZ_JAKSYO010000053.1 GCF_022829635.1 Methylobacterium sp. E-066 | reverse complement strand
AGAAGGCACCGGGACGCTTGATCCTGCACCACCCCCACCCCTGGCCCCACCCCGCAAGGGGGAGGGGAAACGCGTGGTGTTTCAGAGGCTTGCCGCAGAACAATCCCGATGTGTGAATCCGCTAGCCTCTGCGGGGGAGGGTGGCCCCTGCGTCAGCAGGGGTCGGGAGAGGGGAACCCGGCGTCCGAAACAGGCAGAGCGGACGTGACGATCACAGCCTGATTCTGCACCGTCGCTCCCCTCTCCCGACCCCCTTCGGGGGCCACCCTCCCCCGCAGAGGGGGGAGGGAGAGGCGTGGCGTTTCAGGCGCGTGCTTCCGACCCCGATATTTGATCCTTGACCCCGGCCAGATGGCGGGACAGGACCAGCATGAGCGGCACCACGGCGAGCGCCGTCGCGGCGGCGGCCACCGCCGCCCAG
>NZ_JAKSYO010000052.1 GCF_022829635.1 Methylobacterium sp. E-066 | reverse complement strand
AGAAGGCACCGGGACGCTTGATCCTGCACCACCCCCACCCCTGGCCCCACCCCGCAAGGGGGAGGGGAAACGCGTGGTGTTTCAGAGGCTTGCCGCAGAACAATCCCGATGTGTGAATCCGCTAGCCTCTGCGGGGGAGGGAGAGGCGTGGCGTTTCAGGCGCGTGCTTCCGACCCCGATATTTGATCCTTGACCCCGGCCAGATGGCGGGACAGGACCAGCATGAGCGGCACCACGGCGAGCGCCGTCGCGGCGGCGGCCACCGCCGCCCAG
>NZ_JAKSYO010000048.1 GCF_022829635.1 Methylobacterium sp. E-066 | reverse complement strand
AGGGCACACCCTCGGCCCGCGCCGCCATCGGCTGGACGCTCTTGCGGTCACCCAAGCCGATCAGACCGCTCACGTAGAGCGGGCACATAGCCCGACGCGCCGGATGCGACAGTCCCGCAAGGAACGGCTGCAGCCACCGGTCCAGATCCTCACGCCATCCGCCAGCACCTGACATCGCGAGCACCCACGCTCATGCCCGTGGCAGGCGAATCCGCAAAAACCTCCAGCGTTCCCTCAATCTGCCAAAGTAGTGCTAGGTGTTTGGTTGCGGAACGTCGTTGGGATGTGGCACGCTGGGCGATCAAAGCCTACGCTTGGCGGTTCGAGGGTGTGCGCCGCCGTGTTGCCAGGAGGGCTCGTTGATGCTCGCCATCCATCCCCAGGCCCGCACCACCCCGGCTGTCCGCGCCGAGATCGCCCGCTCGTCCGAGAGCTCCGGGGTGCTGGCCAAGCGCTACGGCGTCTCAACCGAGACCATCCGCAAATGGCGCAAACGCGGCCCCGATGCCTGTCAGGATCGCTCGGCGCGACCCCATAAGCTGCCCTGGCGCGCCAGCGATGAGGAGCGCGCCATCGTGTGCGCGCTCCGCCGCTCCACCGGCTTCCCCCTCGATGCGCTGACCTTCGTTGTCAGCCACTTCCTGCCGCACCTGAACCGGGACGTCGTCTACCGCATCCTCAGGGCGGAGGGCCTCAACCGGCTGCCGCCCGCCGAGCAGGCCCGGAAGCCGCACGGCACCTTCAAGGACTACGAGGTCGGCTTCGTCCATGTCGACGTGAAGCACCTGCCCAAACTGCGTGACCGCGACGGCACCACCCGCAAACGCTACCTCTACGTCGCCATCGACCGCGCCTCGCGCTACGTGCACCTCGCGGTCATGGACGACGAGACAACGGCCTCGGCGGTGGCCTTCCTCACGGACGCATTCGACGCCTTCCCCTTCCGGGTCACCCACGTGCTCACCGATCGGGGCTCGTGCTTCACGGCCGATGCTTTCGAGGCCGCCTGCGAGCGGCACGGGGTGCAGCATCGCAAGACGCGCCCGTACACGCCGAAGACCAATGGTATGGTCGAGCGCTTCAACGGCCGGGTGCAACGGGAGGTGTTGGGCATCATGATCTACAGCCACGCCGACCTGGAGATCGTGCTGCGCGGCTTCAACGCGGCCTACAACGGCCGCCGGCAGCGCGTGCTCGAAGGTCTCTCGCCCGAGATGGTGTTGCGCCAGCGTCTCGAAGCTGAGCCCGCGTTCGCCAATCCCACCCACAGACCGCCCAGCCCAAGCCTCATCAAACGCGCCCTTCGCATCGTCGCAGATGCCAAGGAGGTCTCGCATCCAGACAGCTAGGATCGCCGATCGAAAGCTTGCCGCCGACCATCGCCTGTAGGGTTTCGAAGGCCTGGCATGCCTGTTCGAGCACGAGCGCGAACCCCGTCTCAGGCGTCTGCGCAGGGTACTGCGGCAGGTTGGCCCGCGCCGGGCCTTCGGCGTCATCGCTCACAGAAACCCGCTCCCCGAGTGCCCCTGTAAAGCGTTCGCCCGCCGAATGTACCGGACCACCTCCCTCGGATCCCGGTGCCCAGACTGGTCCATGATCCGGGCGAGGGCCCAGGGCTGTACCTTCGCCTCAGATGGTGCTCACGGTGTGGCTCGACACTAGAAGCACTGGTGGACACCCATGCGATGCTCCTTCGCGCTCTTAGCCGCTCTGGCCATCCTCGCCTGCCTTCCTACCACAGGACAGGCACAGAGCGCGGCCGAGCCGACTCGAAAGCCTGCTTCAGGCGCAACATCTGCAGGTGAGGAAGCCGCGTCAGCCGTCGACCCGGCGGTGCTCGATCGTTGCCGGCAGCGGGCGGAGAGTCAGAAGCTTAGAGAGGGCCCGGAGCGGAAGGCCTTCATGGGGACCTGCGTCACGCCGGAGGATTGAGCGGGTGAAAGGGCGAGGGGTGTCTGATCGGCTCATACACTCCTAAGCAAGGCTCGTAGAAGGTCATGTCCAGACCGAGCTACCGGTCATCGCGTTGACGTGTCAACAATTTGTCGCGTCAGGATGGTGACGGGTTGTCTCGTCATCGTGTTGTGGTGATGAACTGTAAACCTGTTGCCGCGATGATCCGTCAGCCCGTCAGCCCGTCAGCCCGTCGGAAGGTCAACACGATGCGCACACTCGCTCTCGTTTCGCAGAAAGGCGGGGCCGGAAAAACGACGTTGGCTTTGCACCTTGCGGTGGCGGCTCATCGCGCAGGTCTCCAAGTCGCGATCGCAGACCTCGATCCGCAATCGTCCGCTTGGAAATGGTCCGAGCGCCGTAAGGATCACCCAGAGGCGGTCGTCACATCGGCAGAGCAGCTCGAACACGTGAAGGCCCAGGCTGCGGCCGGCGGCCTCGATCTCCTCATTATCGACAGTGCGCCGCATGCGGACCGGCCGGCCCTCGTGGCCTGCAAGGCGTCCGACCTCGTGCTGATCCCCTGCCGTGCCTCAATTCTCGACATCGACGCGATCGGGCAGACCCACGACCTCACGACCATCGCCCGCAAGCCATCGTGGGTCGTTTTCAACGCCTGCAACACCTCAACAGAGTTCGATCTGGAGGAGGCGCGCGCCGGCCTGCGCGAACGCGGCATTCCCGTCTACTCGGGCGCGGTCTACCAGCGTGTTAGCTATTCGCGTGGCTTCATCCCGGGCCGGACCGCTCAGGAAATTGAACCTGCGGGGCGGGCGGCGACGGAGATCGAGGATCTGTTCCGGTGGGCGGCCAATCAGATCGGCCTTGTCCTCTCGCAGCCTGCCAACATCGAGGCCGCCTGATGAGCGCCGCACCTCGTTTCAGCCTCCGAGCCGCCGTGACCGATAGCGTCTCGACCGGCCGCCGGGATGAGCCTTCCGCGGTCGTAGAGCCCGAGGATGTTCCCGAGGCTGCTCCAGTCCAGGTTCCGGCGGTTCCCCGGTCTATCAAGAATACTAAGACCAAGCGCCCCGCCACGCGCCAGGGCGCGCGCGGGATCACCGTGTGGGTCGAACCCGAGGTCTACCGAATGATCAAGTTGGTGGGCCTCGACACCGACATGACCACACAGGACGTGATGATGGAGGCGATCAACGACCTTCTCGCCAAGAGGGGCAAAGGACGCCTCATGAAGACGCGCTGACCTGTCAACACGTCAACGTGTTGACAGGCTGACACGCTGCCAGCACCCGCCGTACCTGCGCGGCCGACCACACCCCTCCTCGGGCAGCCGGGATGCCGCGGGCGTTCAGCGCCGCTGCAATTTGGCGTAGCGACACGGCACCCTCGGCTCGCACGGTGGCGATGACCGGGGCGAGATCCATGGCACGCTCCCCCGCCCGCTGCGCCTGTCGAGCCCGGCTGCGCACCTGGCCGGCCTCACGGTTCGATAGGTTTTTCGGCTTGCCCAAGCGCACGCCCCGGGCCTTCGCCGCCGCCAGCGCCGCCTTGGTTCGGGCCGAGATCATCTTGCGCTCGGCCTGTGCGACCACGGCCATGATGCCGACCACAAGCTCGTTCGCCTCCGGCATGTCCGCCGCCACGAACCGAACGCCGGCCTTCTGCAGGTTCAGGAGAAAGGCGGCGTCACGAGAGAGCCGGTCGAGCTTGGCGATCACCAGCGTCGCCCCGTGGAGCCGACACAGCGCCATGGCCTCAGAGAGGCGAGGGCGGTTATCTCGGGACCCGCTCTCGACCTCGACCAGTTCGGCCACGTGGCGCCAAGAGCCGCCCGCGAGGAAATCAGCCACGGCGCGCCGCTGCGCCTCAAGCCCCAGGCCGGATCGGCCCTGCCGCTCGGTGGAGACCCGGAGGTAGGAGACGAAAGCGCCGCTGCTGCTCACCGACCACGCGCCTCAGCCTCGACAGCGTCCTGCATAGCCTTGGCCCAGTGCGGACACATGCGCGTACGCAGGTCTTGTAGGTGACGGCGTTCGTGCACGTGCTCGCAGAGGCGCATGAACTCCTCCGTCCATTCGGCGGTGCTGGCCAGCCCCTGATCGGTTGTCCCGAAATCTGTGAGGCCGCAGCGCGGACAGACCGCTGTGTGCATGCGTTGCCCTCCCATTAAGACCAGCGTTTCGTCTGATAGAACGAGCGTTTAACCGGATGAAACACCCGCCCGCGATGACGCCTGGGATACACCCAGGCTTCCCCGGGGCCGGTCCCGAACCCATCTCAGGATTATCCGCCGCGGAGCGGTCGGGGGTGTGCAGCGTGGTCGGGATGCAGTCAGTCGGCTCGTCGCGGCCGGTTACATTATTCGTGGCTGCAGGCCTGAGGCTCGAAAGCTACTTGCTTGGCAACGACGGCCATCCTGTGCCCTACCAGCAGGGGCATAGGTAACTCACATGCATGATCCCCAGGTGCTCATTCAACGTCCCGGTTGGCATGGCTCGCGCCCCTTTGTCGGTCTGCGCACTTCGCCGTTGGCCTATGCGCTTCTCGCCTTAGCCATCATGGCAGCTGGTTGGAACCTCGTGGCCAGCGATGCTGCCCGTACTGAGCAGGTACAACGAAGAGAGCAGATCAGCCGCAGCGACCGCTTGCTCTCGACGATGAAGGATCTGGAGACCGGTATGCGCGGCTACGCCTTAACTGGCATGCCCGAGTACCTCGAACCCTACGCCGACGCACTCAACCGCATCGGGGACGAAGTCGCCTACCTCGCCGTCCTAGATCGCACGTCCGCCGACTCTGCCGTCGCGGCGCTCGCCCCCGTTCGCAAGCTGATTGACGAGGAGAAAGCGTTCTCCGATCGCGTCGTGACAGCTCGTCGCGACCAAGGCTCCGACGCCGCTACCGCCCTGGTCGCGACCGGCGAGGGCAAGCGTTTGATGGACGCGATCCGCTCTGCGACCGCGGCGGCGAACAATCGCGCCGGTGAAGCGCTTGCTGAGAGTGAGCGCCGCGACAGGCTGCGTTACGCTATCCTGACCGCGTGCAGCCTACTCTGCGCCACTCTCGCCGTGGCGCTATTGGCGCGCCTCGCCCTCGTCCGCCGCCGCGAGAGCCAGCGCAGCAGCGGGCTGTTCGAGGGCGTGCTCGCCAATGCCCCGGTCGGCCTGGGCTTCCTCGACGGCGATCTGAAGATCCGTCACATGAACCGTGCGCTGGCGACGATGAGCGAGCGCGGCTTCGGGGCCGATCTCGGCGCGCCGATCTGGACCCTGCTGCCGAAGTTGGAAGAGCAGCTCACCCCGCTGCTAGAGGCAGCGCGTGATCATGGTCTGGTCAGTGCCGACGTGCCTGTGAACGTACCGAGTGAGAGCGCGCCGGGCGGAACGCGCCACTTCCGCATGAGCTTCTATCCGCTACGCCAAGATGAAGGGCCTGCAGCGAACGGCGTTGGTGTCGTCGTCACTGATGTAACCATGGCGGCGCTGTCCGAGGCTCAGGTACGCGCGGGCGAGGCACTGCTGCGGACCGTGCTTGATACCCTGCCGGTGGGCGTGCTCATCGCCGAGGCCCCGTCCGGCCGGATCACCGGCTACAACGCCCGGGCCGAGGCGATACTGGGGCACGGGGTACTGCCCGCGCAATCCGGTGAGGGACCAGCCCGCTGGGTTGGCTTCCACGAAGACGGCCGGCCGGTCGAGCCGAGGGAGTGGCCGCTGATCAAGGTGGTGCGCGAAGGCGAGCCCCAGTCGGAGCTAGAGGTTGACTACCAACGCGGCGATGGTTCGCGCGCCTGGGTCAGCTTCGCCGGAGCGCCGATGCGGGATCTAGACTGCAAGCTCGTCGGCGGCGTGGTCGTTGTGTCCGATATCGATGCCCGAAAGCGCTCCGAACACGTGCTCGCGGCGGCCAAGGAGGCCGCGGAGGAGGCTAACCGCGCCAAGTCTGAGTTTCTAGCTAATATGAGCCACGAGCTGCGCACCCCGCTTTCAGCGGTAATTGGCTACTCGGAGATGCTGCAGGAGGAAATGGAGGACGCAGGCCAGGCGGACCTGCTCCCAGACATGAAGAAGATCGAGGCGAACGCGCGCCATCTGCTTGGGCTGATCAACGACGTACTCGACTTGTCCAAGATCGAAGCCGAACGCATGGAGGTCTATCCGGAGAGTCTCGACGTAGCCTCCACCGTGCGCGACGTGGCCGCTACGGTCGAGGCCCTGGTGGAAAAGAAGGGCAATGCTCTCAGCTTGGATCTCGCGGACGGGCTGGGAGGCGCCTACACCGACGCGACCAAGCTGCGTCAGTGTCTGATCAACCTTCTCAGCAATGCCGCTAAGTTCACGGAAGGTGGCCGCATCACCTTGTCGGCTCACAGGCAAACGGACGAGGCAGGTGATAGCTTGGTGTTCGCGGTGTCGGATACCGGCATTGGCATGAGCGAGGAACAACTGGCGCGGCTGTTCCAGCGTTTCGGCCAGGCTGACGCATCGACGACGCGCCGGTTCGGCGGCACAGGGTTAGGCTTGGCTATCACGCGCGCGTTCGCGCACATGCTCGGCGGCGACATCGCGGTCGCGAGCCGCGAGGGTGAGGGTACGACCTTCACCCTAACGCTCCCGGCAAGCGTAGCTGATGGCGGGGAAGCTCAGGCCCTTCCTGGATCATCGACGACGACTGCACGATCCGAGATCCATGAGGCGGAGGGGAGCGCGGTCCTAGTTATCGACGATGATCAAGCGACCCGCGATCTGCTTGCGCGCTTCCTGACAAAAGAAGGCTTCCATGTTGCGACAGCGGCCGATGGAAAGGCCGGGTTAGAGTTAATTTGCACCCGGCGGCCACGGGCAATTCTGCTCGATGTGACTATGCCGCGCATGGACGGTTGGGCCGTGCTGCGCACGCTGCGCGCCGACCCGGAGCTAGGTGATCTTCCGGTGATCATGGTGACGGTTCTGGATGAGCAGAACCTCGCATTTTCGCTAGGCGCCACCGACTATTTGCAGAAGCCGGTCGATTGGGCGCAGCTGAAGGAGGTGATGGAGCGGTTCCGGCCAAAGCCCCACGACGGTCCAGTGCTGATCGTGGACGATGATGCGGACTTGCGCGAGTTGATGACATCGCAGCTGACTCGGGATGGCTGGCAGGTGGCGACGGCGGTGGATGGTCGAGCCGGCCTAACAGCGGTCGCCGAGCACAAGCCCCGGCTGATCCTGCTCGATCTGATGATGCCGGAGTTGGACGGGTTCGGCTTTCTGCGGCTGCTGCGCACCCGCCCAGAGTGGTACGATATTCCTGTGGTGGTGCTGACGGCCAAGGACGTCACCGCGGACGACTTCCGTCTGCTGGCCGGGCAAGCCGACCGCGTTGTGCAGAAGGCCGGCCTGTCCTTCTCGGACCTCTCAGCGATGCTGCGGACGCTCTACAGAACGGCTCCGATTGAAGGGTCTTAAATTCCAGACCGAAAGCACGTGATCCCGCCGATAGAGCGGGGGGTGCCGTCGCCTCGGGCTTAGACGGCGCCGAACATGCAAGGCCGGGCGAGCCGTGATGATATGGCTGCTCAGCCGGCACGCAAATCATGCTCCGTGTTGCAGCGTTCCTCTGGCCGTTGCCGCGGTGACGTGGCATTTCACATCCATGGCGATATCTAATGCGCGAACCTGTGAGGTTCAGCTCGACGGAGCATGGCGCGCCGTCAGTCTCGATGAGGCTGCCGTTGATCACCCGTCGGAGCTGAAGCGCTGCCCGGTTTGCCATGGGCGAGTGATGATCCTCGGGGCTTACAGTAGGCCCGACGTTCGGCGATCCATGTCGCATCGGAAATCGCACAGCGGCTGTCCGCTGAAGCCGGACACGTACTCCGGCACGCCCTCGCTACACCCCCAAGCGCTCGTGTAGATCCTCCGTCGTCCGCGTCGCTTCCCTGCCATCAGCTCTCTTACGGCCTTGGGTAGTGACGCGAGTGGTCTTCAAGCCCGGCGCGCGGTCCAGCTGCCGCTACAGTTTAGCAAGCCACCTTCCTGTGTCCGCCACGTGCCGCGACCGAGGCCGTCTCCATCAATCGCCCCGTTCACGAGGGCTTTGGCCGTAAAGGTTGCGATCGTTCCCCGCACGATGCCGGCCAACGAGATGCCGCCCTTCACCGTGTAGAACATGCTCCCTGTCGCCGTCGCGATGCCGTGTGCCACGTCAATCTGAACGTGCGTCGTCGCTGGGCAGGCACCGGATGCCGTTGACGCTTCCAAGTCCCATCGGCCGTCGAACTTTGCGGGGACGGACACTGGATCGCCGGCCGCCTGCGCATCGAGGCTGCCGATCACGAAGGCGGCGATCGTGAAAGCCTTGCGCATTCCCGACACCTTACCGTTCTCCCCGATGAACATAACGCTAGCGGCTTCCGGGGCAGTGCCCCGTCATTTCGTAGATCGTGATCGCGGGGCGATCAGGTTGGAGCTCTAGGCTTGATCAGACAGCCTTACGTCGGGCTTTCGGGGTAATTTTAGCCATCGCACCTGGGCGCCCGAGGCCGATCGCCTTGGCCAACACGGAGCGGCGCTCGGCATAACTCCGAGCGACCATCGGATAGTCGGCCGGCAGGCCGTAGCGCTCGCAGTAGCTCTGCGGGCTGAGACCATAGGCGGTCAGGTGCCGCTTTAGTGTCTTATAGGACCGACCGTCGATGAAGCTGACGATCCCGTCCTGATGGACCGACTTACGGATCTGGGCCGAGCTCGGCTTGTCGACGGCTACGGACGCGTCCGTGCCGGCCGAGACGGTGCTCGCCCCGGAGACGAGACTGGCGATCGCGCCGTGCACGCGGGCGATCAGCGCCGGCAGCTCGGTTGCCGGAACAGGATTGTTCGACACGTAGGCGGCGACGACATCGCCCGCCAACTCGGTGGATGAATAATTAGACACGGGTTGATCCGATCGAATTCAGCTGACCCAGCGGGGTCACCACATATTTTTCCGTCGCATAAATATTCAAAAAAGTATTCAGGCATTGATGTCGCATGCAATAACTATGATGCGACATATTTGCAGGCTTGGTCGCCCGCCAGCTTAACATTAAGTGCAAAAGGGAAATCAGTTCGGGATCAGTGCCGCTGCCGGATCTCTGTAGATCTTAGCTGTTAGCTGCCTTGCAGAGGCTCTTCCACGAGGCGGTGGATGAGATCAGTGCTTGACCGGTTCGTCTACGAACGAGCGAATGCCATCCTCGTTCAACGCATGCTCGAAGGCCTCATAGGCCGTTTGATCGTCCGAGAACGTGTCTTCCCAGACGGTGTGGCCATCCTCGTGGTCGACGACCTCCAGGGTCCAGTCGTCATCGCTCTCAGCGAACCGGTAGATGTGAACCTGTACCGTGCAGCCGTCACGCGTGACGTGGCCGCCTAGCGGGGAGAATTCGATCTTGCGATCGGGGATGGTGGCCATAAGCTTCTTCTTTCACACACCCTTGAGAGGCACGCCGGTCCTGTAGCGATTGTACTTCCGACCGATCCTATCGAGTTGCGGCCCTACCCCTACCAGTGTCATCGGTCGATCAAGTTCGGCGACCACGCGCAGCAGCCGGGCTCGGAACAGCTCGTCGGGCTCAATATCACTCATGTTCTATTCAACAGTGCGACGACACCACTTGCTAGAAGCCCCGCGCCTAGAACAATCAGCGAAGCGTTCTCGATGCCTTCGTCGGAGAGAAGCCGCGTACTAGCGCCTGCCACGATCGCGACAGATAGGACTGTCGTGACCCGGCTTATCCTCACGTCAGATAGCCCTTCGCCTTCAGGTGCTCAGTCGGGGGCTTCATGGATTATCTCCATTCACCACAGCACCTAGTCGGGTTGCGCCGCGATCACAGTGCCCGTGATGGGTCGTCGGATCAATGCTGGCAGGCAGCCCCCCTTTTTCATGCGCGCCAAGCTTGGCGCGCCGCGATGATATGGCCGCCTGGCCGGCACGATGGACTCGATTGACTGGACTGCGATAGCTCTAAGAGCCTGTTTGAGCGCCTCTGCCGGCCGTCCCCATCTGTCTCGTGTAGCAACACAAATTCCGCCTGGCGGGGCGGGGTGGAGAGCAGATGTGGACGGACCGACATCGGACGCGTCACGAGGCGCGTCTGAAGAACATGGTGCTGCAAGCGGGCTTGGACGAGGTGGCCCGTTTCCTGGAGCGCGCGGATCCGCCGGGCTGTCCGGAGGCTACACCGGCGCGCCACGCACTGGCAGGGATAGCTTGGCACCTGCGGACGGGCGGAGGATGGCGGTTGCTGCCTGCGGGCTTTCCGCCGTGGCGCACGGTCTACGGCTGGTTCCGGCGCTGGATCGACAAGGGCCTGTTCGAGAGCCTGCTGCGGTCTCTGACCCGCCGTCAGCGGCGGCGTTGCGGACGCCGGTCGGAGCCACGGCTGGCGATCATCGACACGCAGAGCGTCAAGTGCATCGGGGTGCGCGGACCGCGCGGCTACGATGGCGCCAAGAAGGTCGTCGGGCGCAAACGCGTGGCCTTGGTCGATGCCGAAGGCCATGTTCTGGCGCTCGCCGTCGTGCCGGCCAACGTGCAGGATCGCGATACCTTACCCGCCCTTGATGATGGCAAGGAGCAGTGGCCCAGTCTACGCTTGGCCATCCTCGACGGCGCCTTCGCGGCCGAACGCTGCCGGGAATGGTGCAACATCCACGGCATGCGCCATCGCGTCGTCGAGAAAGACCCGGATCAGAAGGGCTTCGTCGTCCTGGAGCGGCGCTGGGTCGTGGAGCGAACCTTCGGCTGGCTCAGCCATTGGGGCGGCCTGCACCGTGAGCGCGCCGGTCGCCTTGATGTCGCGACAGGGCGCCTCGTCTGCGCCGCCAGCCTCATGGCCGCTAATGCCCTCAACAATCCGGCTTAAGATAAGACGCTCAAACAGGCTCTAAGCGATGATCGCAGATCGCATTGTTCGGGCCATCGCAGCGCTACGCGCGGCCGGGCATCAAGTTGAAGAGATCCCCGGTACCAACGGTGTTTACCGGGTCGATGGCGGCGGCGCTGTGACTGGACCAGTCGTGCTCGCCTTGGCGATCCGCCTCGGCCTCATGGACGGGCCAGGCCGGGCACAGTAGCTCTCCGGCATGGCCAGCAACCCGACCGTGTCCGACCTGCGCAAGGTCATCGAGGTGACGGACGACGAGATCACCGCCGCCGTTGACGCCGTGCTCGCCGATCTGGCGTCAGAGGCCTACCCGCTGGCCAAAGGATGGGCGCTCGACCTCGTCGCGGCGATCGCCAACCACAAGGCGTCCCAGGACGCGCTGCTCACCAACCGGGACGCCTACAAGCGCAACATGGTTCGCACCGCGATCCTGCTGTCGCATCCGGTGAAGGCATGAGCGAGCCAGCCATCAGTCCCGACAAGGCCACGGTCCACCGTGCGATGGCGCGCCTCGACGGGTTCGCCCGCGGGCTCGGGCTGGATGAGGCGGCCACGCGAATGATTGTCGAGCGGGTCGTCGCCGATATGCCCGAGCAGACTGACGAGGAGCGCAGCATCGAGGCCCGCTGCCGCATGATCGTTGCATCCGCCTGATCCCATGACTGAGGATTACGACCCGACGCTCGAAGCCGTTACGGCGTTGCGGGCGCATGGCCATACCGTCGAGGCGGCCGACGAATGCGAGCGCTGGCAAATCAATGGCGGCGAATGGGTGTCGCTTGGCGAGCTCCTGGCGCTTGCAGCGCGCCTTGGGCTCGTAGGGGGGCCGGGACTGGTGCAGTAGTTCGATGCCATGTTTCAGACCCTCCCCGGCTGGATCCTGTTCGCCTCCATCTTGGTCTCCGGGATGACCGCCTGTTCAGTGGCAGCCGCGATGCTCGACCATGCGCTGGGTGAAGGGGCGATCGAACGCCGCGACTTCCTCACGTTCCTGCTGTTCGGGACGCTGCTGGTGGCATCTGCGCTGCTGCTGCTGTGGGTCGAAACGCGGTGACAGGTTGGCCTTGGCCACCAACTTGGTCTTGCCGCTCCGATCAAGGCAACGCCGCCTTTACCCTGGTCACACCGCGTCGAAACTTGCGTGGGGCAGGGAGCGTACCGCGCCCATGAGCAGCGAACGCATCATAC
Organism: Methylobacterium sp. E-066; assembly: GCF_022829635.1. Taxonomy (GTDB): domain Bacteria; phylum Pseudomonadota; class Alphaproteobacteria; order Rhizobiales; family Beijerinckiaceae; genus Methylobacterium. The sequence goes on along the minus strand of NZ_JAKSYO010000048.1, from coordinate 6,454 downwards.
CGACCGAGCCGTTTCCCGAGCCCGAGGACACGCTCACCCAGATGTCGCATCCCGAGTTCATTGCGGGTTGGAAAGCGCTGGTAGGGGAGCCGCCCGCCGCGATGCTCGAAGATCGCTCCGAGATGATCCGGGTCTTGGTGGAGAGCACGCCGATCGCCCCGTTGGATGAGGTTGACGTCGCGGTTGATGGCGATGAAGTGATGCCAGCTCAGACGCCGCTATCATCGGCAAGGGCGTCGTCGTAGGCGTCGAGCAGCCAGGCGAGAAGGTTGGTCCCAACGTCGTCACCAAGATCGCCGATCGGACCGCTCAGAAGCTTCTGGGGGCACTGAGACCGCGCCTCGGCGAGCAGCGCGCGAGCGAGCTGGTCCAGCGCATCACTGGGCAGCACCCGGTCTCGATCGACAGGCATGACTGCATTCCTTCACCCGTGTACCGGGCGCTCGGCCCCACCCCGATCTGCTCACGGGGTGGGGTAGCGTCCGATCTCGCCAGCGGTCTAAGCCAAGGTCAACACGGCCCGGGATGCGGGATGGGGCCCCGTCGAAGGTTAACTCTGCGCGCTCTGCCAAAACTTTCCAAAAGGAGAACCATGGCAACCGACACCGACGCTGGGCAGGCGATCTACAATTCTCGGACGCTGGCGCTCTACGACCTCGTGGTGCTGCGCCTCTCAAACCCGCTGATTTGGCGCTGCCCGACCGCGCAGATCCTTGCCCTCTACGACCGACACGCAAGCGCTTCACACCTCGACGTCGGCGTCGGGACTGGCTGGTACCTGCAGCGGTGCCGCTTTCCGTTGCCCAGGCCGCGCGTCGGCCTCATGGACCTCAACGCCAACAGCCTCGACTTCGCCGCCCGCAGGCTCGCTCACTACCAGCTGGAGACCTATCGCGTCGACGTGCTGGGCAAGCCAGCCACCGGAATTGTGCCGTTTGACTCGATCGGCATGACCTACCTACTGCACTGTCTGCCGGGCGACATCGCCACCAAGGCGAAGGCCTTCGACACGGTGCGGCCTTGCCTCCGAGACGGCGGGGTAGTGTTCGGCGCCACGATCCTGTCGGGCGGCGTCCCTACCACGGCGGCCGCGCGGGCCCTGATGCGGGTCTACAATCGCAAAGGGGTGTTCTCGAACGCGGGCGACACCCTGCCAGCCCTCCGCGCGGCGCTGGACCAGCGCTTCCGGGTGGTTGAGATCGCTGTCATCGGGTGCGTCGCCCTGTTCGTGGCGCGGGCGCCGCGCTGAGAGGTCCGTTACCGCGAGCATGACAAAGCCCACGCCGGCGAACCGGGCGGGCCAAAGTCTGGGTTGGGACGAAATTACTTTCCGCTCGGTGCGGCGTAACTGCCGGTGGTCCCGTTGCCGCCGCTGCTTCCACCGGGCGCGCCACGGGTGGTGTTCCGGACGAAGCTGGCACCAGGGTAGTTCCGCTGCGTCCGCGCCAATGTGCTGCGGTGCGCGCGATGGCGCCGCATCCGCACGTCGGTCAGCATGTCGGACGGGGCTGAAACGCCGGCCACGGGGCCAGCGGGAACAGCTGCGGCCGGGAGGCTGAGGCCAGCGAGGCTGGCACCGGCAAGCGCTGCGAGAATGAAGATACGCATGAGATCCCTTCTTGCCTGGGAGCAGAAGGCTCGCATTGGCATGTGGGAAGCACGCAGACACACATCTGGTTCAATCGCTGCCCACTACCCGATCGCCTCCGGGTGGGGCCTCGCTTCACCTCTGTAGTGTCGAGGTGTGAGCGGGCAGCCGTCGTGGATGCGAAAGTGCGACAGCGTTGAGCGCCGCCCTGGCGTGTAGCCGCCCTGGATCATAAGCCGTCCAAAGCACGCCGGGCAGCGCTTGAGAGCGTCGCGATGGCGGGCCTGAGCCTCGTCGACCGTAACAGCTACCCACGTCCCGTCGGACAGGACCTCGCAGGTAAGGGATGATGGCGTTGGCATATCCAATCATGCTGCGTCAGCAACATCACGGCTAGGCCATTGAGGTCACACCGTAAGACGCTCGGCCCCGCCGCCCGATCTGATCACGGGCTGGCGGGGGAGGTCGTCTATTTCACCGGCCGCAACCGCATCCGCGGCGTGGTGCAGAACCACGGGCGTCAGATTGCGAAGGCAGATTGCGAAGGCAGATGGGGAATACCCAGTAGGGAGAAATTTTGGCTTAGAAAACTGTCGGCAGCTTCCTGACGCGCCGATCAATGGCCGCGAATAGTTGGCGGGTAGGCTATAGATGCGGAAGTACCCGCTAGTCTACGTACTCTGGCAATTATGCGGCACGAAGCCTCTCCTGCACCTTGCCGCTCTGCATCCATCTCTAATTCAAGCAGCCGATTGAATAGGAGCGCATCGTGCTTGCCAATTGTAGCCGAAACATCCTCAGAAAGGATAACGATAAGCTTGCGCATAAAACGACAGGTGATCGACGGCGACCATGTCGGCATCGGTTCGCACTCAGCATTTCGCGGTCAGAACCGGCACGATAATGACTCTCTTATAATAATTTCTGTCATTTGATAGGGTCTATATAGATTTATTGTGCTGGAACTTAGAAAGTGACCCTTGGCGAACGAAAGGTGTCGCCATGCCGAATAATTTGCCGCAAGGCCAAGTTACCTTTCGTGGCCGTGGATTAGCTTTCGCCCATGGCACGCGACTTGTAGTAAAAATCTGTCCGCTCTGTTCCCAGTGGAACTCGCCTAAGGCCGCAGAGAACGGCCATTGCGGCTGGTGTGCCTACGTTCCGTTCCAGAGCGATGTAGAGCCGGCCGCGGTCCAGACACGGACATGCTCTGATGCGATGAGCTTGAGGAAATACCCTATGGATGCCGGCCGCTTAGCTGAAACCGAGAGCGCGCTCGCCATCACGGATCGACTCTGGCGTGCAGAGATGCAGCGAACGCTCGGGCCGGACGCCGTGCTGCTCTATGGCTTCGGGGTGGAGCGTCAGGGCGCACCCGGGACGCGGCTGCGGCAGGCGTTTGAAGCTCGTAGCGCTGCCTTGACAGCCTGGCGGAACGAACGCCGACGGTAAGCCTGACGACAGCTGCCCGGCAGGATAGCCGCCGGGATGGCGGTGTCGAGGCGCCTAGCCGGCGTCATGGGCACGCATGGCCAGTGGCGGGCGCCGGGTACGCCTGTGATGGATGCGGTGTAGGCGTGAGACAATTCCGAAGTGTCACGGTGGAACGCCTCTGCCGCATTTCCACACGCCGTAGACCGGTTTAGGCTCCACTTACGCTTGTGAAGGTCGGTGCTTAAATGGCGGAAGATGATGATGACAAAATGTTTTTGTACTCATCTTCTGAAGATGATGACTCGGACATAATAAATTTCGTTATCAAAGAGGAGCAGGATCTTTGGGATTTAATCAGATTACTCTCGGATGATGAAACATCGCTTATCCGACTTAATATTGAAATAAAGGATCTCAGCTGGGCAAAGCTGCAGGTAATATATGACGAAGACATATTTAAGCAGAGTCTAACCGCTGATGCAATGCGTGGTCTAATTGATTTTCAGACTTCTTTCTATAAATCCATCGCATTGTTATTGAAAGGGACTAGAAAAGCTTCGTCGCTAACTGAGGAAGAGAAGTCAGTATTCAGGCTAAATTATAAAGTTGGCCCAGGGAGCTCAGATGTTGAAGCGAAAGGCGATGATAAGCTACCGGAGATATTGGGCAGGATAGCAGAGAAAATGGAGTCCAAGCACTTACTTTGGCTCGCTTGTTTTGGTTTCGCTCTATACTTCGGTAAGGGCGGTCTCGAAGTGTATCTAAATCACACTGCCGATATGAAAAAAATAGAACAACAAGGCGAGAGCGAAAAGGGACTGCAGGACATCATTCGAGATATGAACCAGTCCCAAAAGGAAAATATCAAACTGATTTCAGAATTGTCCAAGAAAAGCGATGCCGCCAGAGAACTGACTACCGGCAGCATTGAGGCGCACGAGTCCATTGTTCGCCATTCAGCCGGAACAGATAAGATCACTATCAACGGACAGGAAATCAGCGCCAAAGCAGTCAGGGAACTAACCAACAGCCAGCGCAAAACTGGATCAAATCAAGTATTCGAAGGGGTTTACTCGATTGAGAGCGTGGACCCATCAGACCCTACCCAATACATGATCAAGCTTAGAAACCTGAGCGATGGTGATATCTTCCAGGCCAAGCTAGCTGACGCAATCGTCATGGAAGAATTCAAATCAGTGATCAAAGATGCCGAGTGGGATCGATCCCGAGTGCTTCTCAAGATAAGCGCGCGTCGCGTAGGACACGCATTGAAGAACGCGGAAATCATCAGCGCGCGGCGCATTGCGCCCGACTAAGCAATCAGACCTTCCGCAGCCGCACCCCTGGCCCCTCGCCGTTCTCCTCGATGAAGATGACGCCGGCGGCTTCGAACGCCTGCCTGCACCGATCATTTCCAATTCGATTGCAGGCAGGACAGTATCAATCGTTGAAGATGCTAGTTGCTGCACCGAGCGTGCCGGCGCCAACAATCACAACTGCCAACGGGATCATCAGGCCGCAGGCAACCCCGACCAAAAACATCAGCATGGCGTCCTCCAACATATTGTTGAGGGATCTAACCTCCCATGAATGCTTTGGTTGCGCACCAATGCGCGTGCCGAGGGTGATATCGGCTAAGCAATTCTGGTGAGCCTGAGGCCGGCACTTTCGAGGTATGCTGCCCTCAGCGCCTCTTCCACGAGGCGGCGGACCTCGGGATCGCTACCGCCTACCTTAGAATGGCAACAGCACTGCCGGCGATAAGCCCAGAGGCCAATACGATGATGGGGGCATTATCGAAGCCCGCGTCGCTGAGTATCCGTACTGAGCTCGCCGCGATGGCGACGATAATCACTGCAAACGCCAGCAGAGACGACCGCATTTCAGGTAGCCCTCGCTTTCAATCGCTTGGCAGTACGGCTTGACCCCTCATCGCCTATCCCTTCTCCAGCCGAAATTCGGCCCCGCCACTCATGAGCGCGTCCGCTGCTCCCGATGCACGTATGACGCCATGGCGATGGCAATCAGGACAGTTGCAGCGGCGATGTAGGCCAGCTCGACGGTACTGACGCTGAGGCCCACTGGCCGCACGATCGCTAGCCACACCATGAACAGTAAGCCTGCAACTGGCACGCTGAGCGCCAAGACGCTGATCGCGAACACCTGCCATTGCGGCATCGCTTTGGGCCGCCGCTGCACTGGCTGGTTATCGTTGCTGATGCGCGTCACGACGCTTTCCGCTCCCGGAACCGGATCCCAGCCCCGCCGCCGTTCTCGGGGATGAACTCGATGCCGGCTCCTTCAAGGGCGGATCGGATGTCGGTCAGCGTCCGGTCATAGGGCCGCCGCTTAGCGGTCTCGAAGTCGGCCAGAGTCATTTTCGACACCCGGGACTGCTCCGCGAGCTGCTCACGGGTCCAGTTCAGAAGGGCGCGGGCCGCACGGCATTGTGCCGGTGAAATCATATTTCTGGCCCAACCTCGTATTTCAGGATTGACCCTGAGCCCAACCTTGTACTAATTATCTGACATCAGGTCGCCAAACACAAGGCCGAGCCGATGTCCCACCGCACTCTCTCCTGGACCAAGCTCTCCCGCAGCCTGCACAACAGCCGCCCAGCGATCGCCCCCGGCCTGCTCTCGGCCAAGGCCCGCATCGACATGACGGTGCGCACCACGCGCCGCCCGCTGTTCGCGGCCGGCCAGTTCGACCGCGCCGCCATCATGTCGGCCGCCTCCTCCGCCGCCCACGCGCATCAGGAGCGGTTCGGCGGCACTTGGAGCGAGGCCATGTCGGTGGCGCTCAAGGCCGCCTGGGGCGCCGCCAAGCTCGCCCGCCACATGGCCGCTCACTGAGCGCAGATCTGCGCCGAGTGAAATCAGCGGCTTAGCCGCCTGATCTGACCCACCCCCTCACCGCCGACCCACCGCCACGAGCCCTCACCGGAGCCCGAACGATGACGCACGCCCGCATCCCCGATTTCAGCCAACCCGTCCCGGTCCGCAGCCCTGCTGCCCCGAGCGTCGCCCGCCGCCGTATCCCGGTCGATCCCCGCTACCTGAACCTCCCGAACGAGCCGGTCCCGGGCGAGATCGAGCCCTGGCAGGCCGTCACTCCGGTCCGGCCCGACACCGCCCGCAGCCTCCGCTTCCTCGACACGGCCGGCGAGCTGCTGGCCGCGGCCTTCATCATCGGCGGCGGCACGGTGCTGACCGGCCTCGCCACCCTGCTCTGAACCCGACCCGCACCCCAGCCGGCCGGCTGCCCGCGTCCCTCATCCGAGCATCCCGCCCTGTCCCTGCGCCCCTCCCTCCACCACCTGATCCGCCGCGACGGCGAGCGCCCGCGCCTTCGGGAGCGCGCCCCCGCCCTCCGCGCCCCTCCACCCCGCCGCCGTACCGCCGCAGCCCGACCCATGCCCGCCCCCCTCCC
>NZ_JAKSYO010000041.1 GCF_022829635.1 Methylobacterium sp. E-066 | reverse complement strand
GAACCTGATCCGGGACCCAGCACACGAAGCGCCGCGCCAGCGGCACAGGTCGATCGGACGGACGCTGCGCGCCGTCGTGTGCTGGGTCCCGGGTCGCATTCCGCTGGCGCTGCATGCGCCCGGGAAAACGGCCGTGCAGACCGGCTCGACGCCATGTCCTGGCTCTCAGCCCAACATCTTGAAAGGGCTGGGTCCCGGACCTTTTGAAACCCGGATCGTCATGGCGGCGCGAACAGGTTCTCCGCCATGAAATCCACGAAGACGCGGATCTTCGGCGCGAGCTGACGGCTCGACGGCCAGAGGATGCGGAAGGTGCCGCAGCGGTGCACCGCGTCGTCCATCACGCTCATCAGCGTCCCGTCCGCGATCTGCGCGCGGACCGCGAAATCCGGCAGGCAGGCGATGCCGAGGCCGCGCTCGGCCAGGCAGACCAGCGGCTCGATGGTGTTGGAGGTCGCCGCGGTGCGCAAGTCGATCGTGTCGCCCGCCTGCAGCAGCCAATCCTCCAGCCGGCCCGTCGTCGGGAAGCGGTGGCGCAGGCACCGGTGCCCGGCGAGGTCGCCGAGCGAGTCCGGGATTCCGTGGAGGGCGAAATAGGCGGGCGCTCCGACCAGCTTGAGGTCGTAGCTGCCGAGCACCCGGGTCATCAGCCGGGAATCCCGCGCCTCGCCGGTGCGGATCACCGCATCGAACCCCTCGTCGATCACGTCGACCAGCCGGTCGGTGAAATCGAGGTCGAGCTCGATCTCCGGCCACGCGACCATGAAGGCCGAGAGGGTCGGCACCATCAGGCGGCCGACCATCGGCAGGCTGACCCGCAGTTTTCCGCGTGGGGCATCTCGGGTCTGGGATAATTCCAGCTCGGCCTGCTCGATCTCGCAGAAGATCTTGCGGCAGCGTTCGAGGAACTGCCCGCCTTCCGGGGTCAGCGTGACCACCCGGGTCGAGCGGTGGAACAGCCGCACGCCGAGCCGCGCCTCCAGGCGCGCCACCGCCTTGCCGACCGCCGAGGCGGAGACGCCGAGTTGCCGGCCCGCCGCCGTGAAGCTGCGCGCCTCGGCGGCCTGCATGAAGGCGGTGAGGGAGCCGAGCCTGTCCATCGCGCCCACCGATTGCGGACCGATCTGTCCGATATGTCGCGAATTGTAGCCCGATGATCGGGTCGCGCCAGCGATTCTATCGTCGCCGCCCGAGTCGGTGACTGGTCTCCCGGCGCTCCCGCCAGCGGAGGGCACCGCCTCGATCGAACAGGTGAGCGATGACGGCGACCCCGGAACCCCGAACCCTTCCCAGCCAATCTATTGCCGGCACCATCAACGCTACGGCCGAGCCGAACAGCCTTCCCCTGGCAGGGCTGCTGGCGCTGGCGCTCGCCGGCTTCATCACCGTCCTGACCGAGGCGCTGCCCGCCGGCCTGCTGCCGCAGATCGGCGCCGGCCTCGCGGTGCCGGAATCCCTGGCCGGGCAGCTCGTCACGATCTACGCCCTGGGCTCGCTGATCGCCGCGATCCCGTTGACGGCGGCGACCCAGGGCCTGCGTCGCCGGACGCTGCTCCTCGCCGCGATCCTCGGCTTCGCGGTGGCCAACACCGTCACGGCGGTCTCGGCGTCTTACGCCTTGACGCTGGCGGCGCGCCTCGTCGCCGGCGTCTCGGCCGGCCTGCTCTGGGCTCTGCTCGTCGGGTACGCGGCCCGCATGGTGCCGGAGCACCAGAAAGGCCGCGCCATCGCAGTCGCCATGGTCGGCATCCCGCTGGCGCTCTCGCTCGGCGTCCCCGCCGGCACCTTCCTGGGCACGGCGATCGGCTGGCGGGCCTGTTTCGGCGTGATGAGCGGGCTGACGCTGATCCTCGTCGCGTGGGTGCTGGTCACGGTGCCGGACTTCCCCGGCCAGCCGGGCGGCCGGCGCCATACCTTGCGCGACGTGTTCGCGATAGCCGGCGTGCGCCCGGTGCTGTTCGTGACGCTGGCCTTCGTGCTGGCCCACAACATCCTCTACACCTACGTCGCGCCGTTCCTTGCCGCCGGCGGCATGGGCAAGCGGACGGACCTCGTGCTGCTGGTCTTCGGCGCCGCGTCGCTGGTCGGCCTCTGGGTCGTCGGCGCCCTCATCGACCGGCATGCGCGGGCGCTGACGCTGCTCAGCGCCGGACTGTTCGGGCTCGCGACGCTGATCTTCGGCCTCCGGAATGACGATCCGGCGGCAATCTGCGTCGCCGCCGCGATCTGGGGGCTCGCCTATGGCGGCGTGCCGACCCTGTTCCAGGCGGCGCTGGCCAAGGCCTCCGGGGATGCGGCCGATCTCGCGCAGGCGATGCTGGTCACGGTCTGGAACGTGGCGATCGCGGGCGGCGGAATCGTCGGCGGCCTGCTGCTCGACAGGGTCGGTACCGGCGCCTTCGCGCCCGCTCTGCTCGCCCTGCTCGTGCCGACCCTGATCGTCATCGGGACGGCGCGGCAGCATGGTTTTCCAAGCGCCCGGCCCTGAAGAGGCAATCCTTCCAAGACATCGGCATGTGCGCCGCCACACGCGGCATGTCCCGGGCGCGGACCTCCGGCGGCATGCCGCGCCTACCTTGCGTTGCACAAGTCTCCCGGGGTGGATTAGAATTCTTCCTATTCTGAACCCAAAGGCCCGTTCGTCGGGTTAGCCCCAGAGGCGGACGCGTGGACCAGAGGATCGGTCGGCGCCTCCCGCTCGGCCCGGACCCGACGGAACGCCGTTCCGGCGCCGCCAGACAGGATACACCGATGATCAAACTCACCGTGAACGGGGCTGCGCGCAGCTTCGACGGCGATCCCGACATGCCGCTGCTGTGGTACCTGCGCGACGAGCTGGGCCTCACCGGCACCAAGTTCGGCTGCGGCGTGTCGCTGTGCGGCGCCTGCACGATCCATCTCGGCGGCGCCGCGACCCGCGCCTGCATCACCCCGATCTCGGCGGCGGCCGACCAGGAGGTCGTGACCATCGAGGGCCTGTCGCCCGACGGCAACCACCCGGTGCAGGTGGCCTGGCGCGATCTCAACGTCGCCCAGTGCGGCTACTGCCAGTGCGGCCAGATCATGCAGGCCGCCGCGCTGCTCAAGGACACGCCGAAGCCGTCCGAGCAGGACATCGACGACACGATGAGCGGCAACATCTGCCGCTGCGGCACCTATCCGCGCATCCGTGCGGCGATCCATCAGGCCGCCGGCCAGACGGCGCCCGCCGGCAAGGGAGAGCGCCTGTGATTCATGACGCCCAGATGATGGCCGAACTGGCCAACGCGAAGCCGACCGCCAAGCCGGTCCTCGCCAATGTCAGCCGCCGCGGCATCCTCGGCGGCGCCGGTGCCCTGGTGCTGGCCCTGTCTCTGCGCGACGCCCGCGCCGACGAGGGCCAGACCGCCGAGCAGAAGGCGCAGAAATTCGGCGCCGACGGCATGCCGCATGGCTGGCGCGACGACCCGAAGATCTTCGTGGCGATCGCACCGGACGGCACCGTCACGGTGACCAACCACCGCTCCGACATGGGCCAGGGCGTGCGCACCTCGGTGGCGCTCACGGTCGCCGACGAGCTGGAGGCCGACTGGCCGAAGGTGAAGGTGGTCCAGGCCTGGGGCGACGAGGCGCGCTTCGGCAACCAGGACACCGACGGCTCGCGCTCGCTGCGCCACTTCTTCCAGCATTTCCGCCATGCCGGCGCCGCCGCGCGGCTGATGCTGATCGAGGCCGCGGCCAAGCAATGGGGTGTGCCGGCCTCCGAGGTGACGGCGGCCAACCACACCCTCACCCATGCCAAGTCGAAGCGCAGCCTCGGCTACGGCGCGGTGGCGCAGGCAGCCTCCGAGCTGCCGGTGCCCACGAACGTCACGCTGAAGGACCCGAAGGATTTCCGCTACATCGGCACCGGCAAGATCGGGCTGATCGACAATTTCGACATCACCACGGGCCGGGCCGTCTACGGCCTCGACACCAAGCTCGACGGGATGCTGTACGCGGTGGTCGCCCGTCCGGCCGTCTATGGCGGCAAGGTCAAGTCCTACGACGACACCGAGGCCAAGAAGGTCGCCGGGGTCGTCAAGATCTTCAAGATCGACGGCGGCGAGATCCCGTCCGAGTTCATGCCCTTGGGCGGCGTCGCGGTCGTCGCGAAAAATACCTGGGCGGCCCTGAAGGCGCGCGACGCCCTCAAGATCACCTGGGATGACGGCCCGAACGCCGGCTACGACACCGACGTGTTCCGCAAGGAGCTCGAAGCCGCCGCGCGCAAGCCCGGCAAGGTCGTGCGCAACCAGGGCGACGTCGACGGTGCGATGGCGAAGGCCAAGACCAAGGTCGAGGCCGAATACTTCGTGCCCCACCTGGTGCAGGCCCCGATGGAGCCCCCGGCCGCCGTGGCCCGGGTCAAGGACGGGTTCTGCGAGGCCTGGGCCTGCACGCAGGGTCCGCAGGCTGCTAACGATCGCCTGATGAAGGCGCTCAAGCTGCCCGACGACAAGGTCAAGGTGAACGTCACGCTGCTCGGCGGCGGCTTCGGGCGCAAGTCCAAGCCGGATTATGTGGTCGAGGCGGCGCTCTGCTCGCAGGCGGTGGACGGCGCGCCGGTCAAGCTCGCCTGGACCCGCGAGGACGACATCCACCACGGCTACTACCACACGATCTCGGTGGAGCACCTGGAGGCCGGCCTCGACGACAAGGGCATGCCGGTGGCCTGGCTGCACCGCTCGGTGGCACCGACGATCGGCTCGATTTTCGCGCCCGATCCGAAGCATGAGCTGCCGTTCGAGCTCGGGATGGGCTTGGTGAACACGCCGTTCAACCTGCCCAACGCCCGGATGGAGAACCCGGAAGCCGCCGCCCATGTCCGGATCGGCTGGTTCCGCTCGGTCTCGAACATCCCGCACGCCTTCGCGATCCAGTCCTTCGTGTCGGAGCTGGCGCATGCCGCCGGCCGCGACCCGAAGGAGTACCTGCTGGATCTCATCGGTCCGGCCCGGAAGATCGACCCGACTTCGATCGGCGACGTCTGGAACCACGGCGAGGACCCAAAACTCTACCCGATCGACACCGGCCGCCTGCGCGGCGTGATCGAGGCCGTCGCCAAGGGCGCCGGCTGGGGACGGCAGATGCCCAAGGGCCGCGGCCTCGGCATCGCCGGCCACTACAGCTTCGTCACCTACACGGCGGTGGCCGCGGAGGTGGAGGTCGACGACAAGGGCCAGGTGAAGGTCCACGCCATCGACATCGCGGTGGATTGCGGGCCGCAGGTGAACCCGGAGCGCATCCGATCGCAGATGGAAGGCGCCGTGGTCATGGGGATGGGGCTCGCCCTCACCTCCGAGATCACCTTCAAGCAGGGCCGCGCGGTGCAGAACAACTTCGACGGCTACGAGATCATCCGGATCGACGCCGCCCCGAAGGTGGTCCGCGTGCACTTGGTGCCGACCGGCTCCTATGACGGCCCGCTCGGCGGCGTCGGCGAACCCGGTGTGCCTCCTGTTGCGCCGGCCATCGCCAACGCGGTCTTCGCCGCCACCGGCCGGCGCGTGCGGCAATTGCCGATCCGCGACCAGCTGAGCGCCTGAACCGCATTCCCTCGCGACGCGTTGGGGGACCGGGGACCTGATCCCCGGCCCCCCGCCATGAAAGAGTTCGCTACGATGATGCGTCCCGCCGCCTTCACGGTTTCCGTCACGGTGCCCCTGGCCCTGATCCTGATGGCGGCCCCGGTCCTCGCCTCCCCCTGCTCGGACAAGATCGACGCCCTGTCGAAGCGGGTGACGTCGGAGGCGACCGCCTCGATCTCGGCCTCGACCAGCGGCCAGGGCAACGCCGCCAAGCGCGGCGGCGAGGGCATGACCGGCACCGAGGGCCAGCGCGCCAACGAATCCCCTCAGGCCCCGCCGGAAAAGTCGGCCCAGGCCGGCGAGGGAGCGGACGCCGCCCAGCAGGCCAAGGTCGCGTTGGACGAGGCGCGGACGGCCGATTCCAAGGGTGATGCCGCAGCCTGCGAGGCCGGTGTGGCGCGAGCCGAAGGCCAGCTGAAGAAGGCGCCCTGAGGCGTCGCCGGGCTACCGCCCTAGGGCGCTGATCGCGATCACGAATTTCCGGCGCAGCGCCCGGGAGAAATCGCCGTAGCCGGCGTCCGCCAACAGGAACGCGCCCGGGCCGCCGAGGACGTGGGCGCGGTACCAGTGCTCCAGGGTGGTCCGGTCCGTAGGGCCGGCCCCGAGCTGAGGCTCAGCGCGCCGACCATGCCCAACACACGGAGCCGACCCGAACCCGTCCGCGCTCTCGCCATCGACGGTCCCGGACCTCCCCGGCCGGCGGGCCGTCCCGGACCCGTTAGGCCATGCTTTCAAAGCCGGCGAAATCAGCCTTTCGGGGGATGGGGGTTGGGGTTGCAAGGGTTGGGGGTCGAGCGCTCTCCCTCCCCCCTCTGCGGGGGAGGGTGGGCCGGCCGTCAGGCCGGGTCGGGAGAGGGGCAGCGCGACGGTTCAGGATGTGGCACCCGTCGCGACTGGTCCGGAAGCGGCGCTCCCCTCTCCCGACCCGCTTCGCGGGCCACCCTCCCCCGCAGAGGGGGGAGGGA
>NZ_JAKSYO010000037.1 GCF_022829635.1 Methylobacterium sp. E-066 | reverse complement strand
AGAACATCGATCCAGCCGTGAAGCGGGCGGGACGCCTCGATCGGGAGATCGCGATCGAGAGACCGGACACCGCGAGCCTGGTGAAGATCTTCCGGCATCATCTCGGCGCCGGGGTGCTAGCCGGGGATTCGTTGATGCCGCTCGCGCTCGCCGCGCACGGCAAGACCGGAGCCGATGTCGAGGCATTCGTGCGCCGGGCCAGGGGGGCGGCGCGCCGTGCCGGGCGCCAGATCGGCCTCGACGACATCCTGGCGGAGATCCGTCAGGGTCGGCTCGTGATGTCGTCCGAGGCGCGACGACGCTCCGCCATCCACGAGACGGGTCACGCGATCGTCGGCCGGTCGCTCGGCTGCGGAGCCCTCGTCGACCTGTCGCTTCACGACGGCGGTGGTCAGGCCCAGTTCGATTACCCGGTCGACGGTGCTGCGACGCTTCCCAAGCTCGAGGCGACCCTCGCGACGCTGCTCGCTGGACGCGCGGCCGAGGAGATCGAGTTCGGTGGCGTCTCGATCGGCAGCGGCTTCGGCCCGGGCTCAGATCTCGCCCATGCGAGTGCGCTCGCCCACGGCATCGACCTGCAGTTCGGGCTCGGCAAGCTCGGACCCTACTACGTCGACCCGGCCGAACGGCATCTCTTCCTCGCAGGCGGTCTCGTCGACACCGCCGTCGATCGGCTGCGGGGGGCTTACGCGCGGGCCCGCGCTATCCTGGAGACGCAAACGACGGCGCTGCGGGCGATCGCCTCGGAACTTGCGGAGGTCGGCTACCTCTCGGCTCAGGACATCGACCGGATCATGCTGGATCATCCGGCGCCCGCGAGCCCGGCCGGAACGCCGGTACCGGCGCTTGAGCTGGCCCTGGCGTGATGTTCGCGCTTCCACCCGATGAACCTGATCTTGGCGACCTGCAGCCGCTGGCCGAGGCCATCGAAGGCCTCTGCGCGATCCTCGACGGCGACCGTGAGGCTGTCATCGAAGGGCTGGCCGAGATCCTGAGACGACGCATCGCGTTCGAGGCCATGAAGCGTCACACCCGATCCAGTCGCGATGCTTTGAAAGACCCGCGGGTCTGAGAGCAGAGGCGTGTTGCGGCCACGGCATTCGTTCCCCCGGGCCCGTCCGACCACGCCTCCGACCGTCATCCACCACCACAAGCCAACACCGAATCACACCAGAACCGGCCGCATCGCGTGCCGGAGCGACGGAGCACGTCCATGTCTGTCCTGAACCAGGGGCCCGGCCCCTTTCCCCATCTCGCCGAGGCCGCGCGGAAGTACCGTTCCATCGCCGACGACCTCGATCGCATCGCCCGCGGCCGGCACCCAGGTGTGGGCGAGCTGCGCGATGCGCCGAGACTGTGGGAGTGGCGGGTAATCGCGTTTCCCGTCCCGCATCTCGTCGGCATCGTCCTCGGCCATCCGCTGCTCAGGGACGGCCAGATCCGGACCAGCGAGCTCCTGAGCTACGATCCCGAGAGTGGCTACGCCCGCACCCACTCGAGGTTCTACCGACTGGAGTCGCCATCGCCCGATGGGAGCTGACCCGCTTCGTGGTTCACGAAGCGCTCGCCGCCGGAGCGGATGCCGGTTCGGCGTAAGCGAGCGCGTCGAATCGAGGACCGAGGGGTTCTAACGCAGCGCATACCCGGCGGCCGCCCGCTCGATCCTACCGCGGGCGGCGAGGTGCATGCCGGTCACGCTCAAACCCTCCGTCGCCGCTCGGTCGAGTATCTGCCGCCGTGTCGCGATCGCCTGCGCCGGGTCGGTGTCCCAGATCACCGTCCAGCCCGGATGCGGCATCTGCAGCAGCCGCGAGTGGACGATGTCGCCCCAGATCAACAGTTGCTCCGGTCCGTCCGCGATCAGCACGCCCATATGCCCCGGCGTATGACCCGGTAGGGGCAGCGCGTGGACGCCGGGTGCGAGCTCAGCCTCGCCGGAGATACGCCGGATCCGATCGGGATAGGCTGCGAGAACCGCCTGCGCCGTATCGAACATCGAACTCAGGGCGGCGGGCGCGGAGGCCCGTGCGCCCGCATCCGACCAGTATGCCACCTCCCGGTCCTGGAGCACGAGTTTGGAGTTGGCGAAGCGTGCGCGGCGGCTCGGCGTCAGGAGACCGCCGGCATGGTCGGCATGGAGATGGCTCAGCCAGATGATCTCGACCTGATCCGGCCGTACGCCTTCCGCCGCCAGCGCCGCGGTCACCCGGTTGAACCCAGGCCCGAGGACGGTGCCGCAGCCCGCATCGAGAAGCCAGTGCCTTTCCCCGCGCCGGATCAGGAAGGCGTTGACCGGCTCCGGTGACGGGCCGTTAGCCGGAAGGCCGGCCCCCTTCAGCAGGGTATGCCCGGCCGCGCTGTCGGCCGCCGGGATCATGCTCGGTTCCAGCGGAAACAACCCGTCCCGCAGTGGCGTCACCGTGAACGCGCCGACCCGGTAGGGGCCGGCGACAGGCGCGGCCGTGGTCGGCCCGTGCAGGCCGAGCGGGAGCAGGGCGGAGGCGGCCAGCAGGCGGCGGCGGGAGAGCTGAATGGACATGGCGGGCTCCGCACGGAACAGACGCCGCCATCCTCCCGACCATGGTGGGATCGGGCCAGGGAAGTCCTCCCGCCAACCCCCGGGCATTCTTCCCGACCTGGCCGACCAGGGCTTGCGCACCTTGGCGTTCCACGTGCCAAATCAGGGCACAGTTCGAGCGCGGCCGTTACCCATGAGCCTGCCTACCCATCTCGGCCTACGCCTCTTCGCGGTCGCGCTCCTGTGCCTGGCCGGAGCGGTCGTCTGGAGCATCTGGGAGGCGCGCATCGGCCTGGGCCACGAGGCCGCGACCTCGGCGGATCGGCTCAGCGCGCAGCTCGCGCGCCAGCCCGGCCTCGGTAGTGCCGGCCCGACCTCGATGCCTGCCGCCGCGCCGCAATCCGCGCCGGCTATCCTTACGCTCCTGCCCGGGATCTGCGCCGACATCCATCTCGGCGCGGAGATGCTCCGCCGCTTCTGTGGCGACTGGGACGGCCTCGCGGCCGCCCCCGTCTGGCTTCGCACCGCGCTCGCGTGGGACGCTGAAGCCGCGCCGACGATCCGGGCGATCGTCTATCGCGGGCGCACCATCGGCAGCGTGACGGCCTGGCCCGACCCGATGGCCGGCGCAGCCCGGATCTGGCATCGCGTGCGCTTCGCGGGCGGTCTCGCTGTTGGGTTGGCTGTGGCGACGGCGCTGCTCAACTGGTTCGCCGTCGCTCGTCTCGTCGCGCCCGCCGGGCGGATCGTCCAGGGGCTGGACGACTTGGACGCGGCCCACGCCCACATCCCGCTGCCGCGCTTTGCGGCCGCCGAGTTCGACCGGATCGCCATCGCCTGCAACGGCCTGGCCGACCGGTTGGTCCGCGCCGAGGCCGAGCGCGCTGACCTGATGCAACGCCTGGTCACGGTCCAGGAAGAGGAGCGGCAGGCGATCGCCCGCGACCTGCACGATGCCTTCGGCCAGTGCCTCGCCGCCGCCGGCGCACGCGCCGCCGCAATCGAGCTGGCCGCGCCTCCAGACCGCGATGATCTGCGCGAGGACGCCCGTGGCATCGAGGCTGTCCTCGCCACCATGCGCGAGAGCCTGCGCGGGGCGCTGGCCCGCCTCGAACTGCCGGACCTCGCCGAGGTTGGATTGGCGTCAGCCCTCCGTGGCCTGGTCGCGGACTGGCGGGCGCAACTCAGGGCCGGCCCCGCTCTCCATCTCGACGTCACGGGCGACCTCACCGACTTGCCGACGGACGCGTCGGCGAGCCTCTACCGGGTCGCGCAGGAACTTCTGACCAACGCCCTGCGCCACGGCCGACCGAGTCGAATCTTCCTGCGGCTGGACCGGGCGGAGGCCGGTGCGCGGGCGGTGACGCTCACCCTGGACGACGACGGCGGCGGCGACGTAGCCCGCACGGCGGCCGCCGCCGGCCGCGGCCTCGTCGGTATCCGCGCGCGGCTCGCCGCGCTGGGCGGCAGCCTGTCGCTCACCGGGACCGGAGGCGGCATCCGCGCCCGCGCGACCGTTCCGACCGCGGGTTGAGGTCGCTCATGGCCTCGACGATCCTCCTCGTCGACGACCACCCGGTCGTGCGGGAGGGCTACCGCCGCCTGCTCGAGCGGCAGCCGGGGCTCGTCGTGATCGGGGAAGCGGCGAGCGCGGCCGAGGCCTACCGCCGATACAAGGCGCTGACACCGGACCTCGTGATCCTCGATCTGTCGCTGCCCGGTCCGAGCGGCATCGAGGCCATCCGGCACATCCGCCAGTGGGATGGCGCGGCGCGCATCCTGGTGTTCAGCATGCGCACGGGGTCGGTGGTCGCGCGCCAAGCCTTCGCCGCCGGTGCGTGCGGGTATGTCAGCAAAGCCAGTCCGCCGCGTGAACTTTTGGCGGCGGTGGCCGCCGTGCTGCGGGGCGAGCGCGCGATGAGCGCCGACATCGCGCGGGCCATCGCGCAGGACGAGGTGGCGGGCGGGCGCACGGCCCTCGACGACCTCAGCCCGCGGGAGCTCGAGATCCTGAACCTGACGGCGGCGGGCACGACGGCGCAGGCGGTGGCCGAGGCGCTGTGCCTGAGCCTGAAGACGGTGCACAACAACCTCTCGGCGATCCGCGCCAAGCTCGGCGCACGCACCGATGCCCACCTCGTCTGGATCGCCCTCGGGGCCGGGCTGGTATCGCCAACCGAGAGACTACCGATCAAAGAGTGACGCCATCGGATGATTTGTGCAGAACCCTTGTTCGAAAGCAGACGCACAGTAATCGACCCAACACGGTCATACAATCAGCTACAAGGTCTGTCCGAAAGCGGACATAGGCTGGGGTGAAGGTCGACGACGTAAATTGACCCGTTGCGGACTTTTGGAAGGTCCGCTTGCAGGAGGTCTGATCTACCCCGAATGACCGAAAGTGGCCGAGAGCAGAACGACCGCTTCGGAAAAAGCTTGCCGCAGAAGCGGACGAGATCATGCCAACCCGGTCAAATATCCCGACGTGTCACCGTTCTGAAGGTCAGTCGCACAATGAGAGATTTCAGTCCCTGGTGCGATGCGCATGACTGGACAGGCTTGTACAGCAGGGTGAGCTGACGCACGTCTCCGATAGACGATGGCGCGTGGCGCCGAGCAGCTTCCCAGACCCCTTTCGGGCCCGGTCGATCAAGCGATCCCCGCGATGGTGATGCCGAGGTTCTTCGGACCGCGCAGGGAAGCGCCGGCCCGGTAGGGCGGTGGATCGTCGAGGAGCCGCGGCGCGACGAGGCGCCGGCACAGGGTGACCAGGGCGATCTCGGCTTCGATGCGCGCCAGTGGCGCGCCCACGCAGTAGTGGAGGCCGCCGCCGAACCCGAAATGCTGGTTGTCGTTCCGGTCGGGATCGAACCGGTCCGGCTGCGTG
Source organism: Methylobacterium sp. E-066 (assembly GCF_022829635.1). Classification (GTDB taxonomy): domain Bacteria; phylum Pseudomonadota; class Alphaproteobacteria; order Rhizobiales; family Beijerinckiaceae; genus Methylobacterium. Next base: position 114,732 of record NZ_JAKSYO010000037.1, on the reverse strand, counting down.
AACCGCGCCGGATCGCGGTTTCCGGCCGCGAGCATCAGGACCACCGAGGATCCGGCCGGGATCGTCGCGCCCGCCACCGCGATGGCGCCGAGCGCCTTGCGGGTCCGGAAATGGACGGGGGGCTCGTAGCGCAGGATCTCCTCGATCACGCGGGGCGCCCGCTCGGGGTCGGCCTTCAGCTTCTCGAGCTCGTCCGGATGTCGGAGCAGCGTGAGCATCCCGTTGGTGATGAGGTTCACGGTCGTCTCATGGCCCGCGACGAGGAGCAGGATCGCCGTGGAGATCAGGTCGATGTCGCCCATGACCGGCCTGCCCCGGCCGCCGCGGGCGGCGAGGCCGCTGAGCATGTCGTCGGCCGGATGGCGGCGCTTCTCGCGGATCAGCCGGCGCATGTAGTCCGAGATCACGTCGAAGGTGGCGGCGATCTCGCGCCGTCCCGCCTCGTCGTGGCGTGCGTCGGGCTCCAGGGCCGTCGCGAGGCGTGTCGCCCAGGCATGGAATTGCCGCTCGTCGGCCTCGGGCACGCCGAGGAGCTCGCAGATGACGGCCACCGGCAGCGGATAAGACAGGTCGTCCACGAGGCAGACCGTGTCGCGGCCCCGGCACTTGTCGATCAAGGCATCCACGAGCGTCGCGACCTTGGCGTGGGCGTCCCGCACCCGGGCGATCGTGAACTCCTTCATCACGAAGCCGCGCAGGGTGTCGTGGTCGGGCGGATCGCGGAAGATCAGCGGGCGGTGGGTGTTGACCACGCGGTTCCGGATCGGGTTGAGGATCCAGTCCTTCAGGGGGTTACCCGTAGCGGGCCGACGCGAGGGCGGCAGATCCTCGGAACTCAGCCGAGGATCGAAGATCAGGCTCCTCAACGCGGCATGGGTGCTGACGAGGTAGCTGCCATCCGCCTGCCGTGACACAGGTGTCTCGCGCATCCTGGCGTAGAGGGGATAGGGATCCGCCCGGTTTTTCGGATCGAGGATCTGCGCGAACAGGGTTTCATCAGGCATGGGCCGTCTCCAACGCCGCGGCGCCTCGGTCGGGCGATCGCCGTGGGCCGGGCAAGCCGGGCTCCAGGGCCTCGATCCGCGGCTGGTCGGTGGCGCCGAGGATCGGCGGGAACGATGCCCCGGCGGCCACGGCCTCGGCATACGCGGGCAGCCAGCGCGCTTGATCGAAGGAGAGGGCTGCGACGGTACGCCCGGCCCGGCCGTAAACAGCGAGAAATCGTTGTGAGGCGCGCGTCCCCTGGACGACGGCGAGCGCATCCGCCCCCTCGGTCGAGCCGGCAAGCTTGATGTTGAGACCGAACTGGCTCGACCAGAAGGACGGCAGATGTCTGTAGGGGATCTGGTCCGACGCCGAAGCGAGCATGTTCGCCGCCGCGTGCCGGGCCTGGTCGACCGCGTTGCCCCAATGCTCCACCGTCATCGGGCGGTCGCCGTAGAGCGGGTTCGGCCAGCGCGCGACGTCGCCGGCCGCGTAGATGTCGGGGTCGGGCTCCCCCGCGATGGAGATCGCGCGGCACGCTCCGTCGCAGGTCAGGCCACCCGCATCGGCGGCGAGGCCCGCCGCAGCGAGCCAGCCGGTGTCGCGTGTGGCGCCGAGGGCGACGATGACGAGATCCGTCTCGAGAACCTCTCCCCCGGCAAGGTGCGCGCGGCGGACCTGCCCGGCCTCGCCCGAGAACGCGCGGACCTTCGTCTTCGGGCGGAAATCGACCCCGGCGCCGCGCATCCGTTCGGCGAGGGTGGCGCCGATCGTGGTTCCGAGCAGGCGGGCGAGCGGCGTCGGGTTGGGATCGACCAAAGTCACCGCCAAGCCGAGGTCGCGGCAGCACGAGGCCGCCTCGCAGCCGATCAGGCCGCCGCCAACGATGATCACCCGGTTCGGCCGACACGCCAGCGCGCTCCACAGGGCGCGGGCATCCTCCAGGGTCCGGATCGTGAAGATCCCGGCCAGATCGGCCCCCTCGCCAGGCCATGTCCTCGCCCTCGCGCCGGTGGTGATCAGGAGTTTCGCATAGGGAAGTGTCGCCCCGTCGGCGCGGTGCAGCACCCGGCGCTCCCGGTTCAGGGCAACCGCCGGCTGGCCGAGCCGCCACCGTGCGCGCAGACGGCTGAGCTGCGGCAGCACGGTCGCCTCTGGGGGAAGCTCGCCCGCAAGGACGTGCTTGGACAAGGGCGGCCTGTCGTAGGGCTGGTGCGGCTCATCCCCGACTAGGGTCAGGGGCCCGTCATAGCCGCGGTCCCGCAGCGCCTCCGCGCCCCGCAGCCCGGCGAGAGAGGCGCCCACCACGACGATGCCCAGTCGCTGAACCTCGGTCACGGCTCGTCACCCTCGGCGAGACCGGCGGGCTCGATCTCGATGGCTCGGACGGGGCAGGCCTGCTGCGCCCGCTCGATCTGCGACCGCTTCGCCTCCGACGGCGCCGGATCGTAGAACAGGATCTCGTGACCGCGCAGCTCGAAATGGTCCGGAGCGGCGTAGCAGCACTGGGCGTAGCCCTGGCAACGATTGAGATCGACGACGACACGCATTCAGGGCCTCCAAAAAACCGTGCGGATGACCGGTCGATCGGGCGCGACACCAGCGCGAGGACCGGAGCGGCTCATGTCCAGTCTCGCAGACGGCCCGAGTCCAGCGCTTCCCGGGCGCAGCGATAGCCGAGTTCGGCCGTCGTCTCGAAGCTCGACCATGCCCGCAGGTCGACCCCGGCCAAGGCGGGCTTGAGCAGGACGGCGGCGCGGGTGACGGCTGCCATGGTCTGGGCGTCGCTCGACACCATGGCGGAGCGCAGGAGCAAGTGGGCGATGCCGGGGAGCTGGTCCGAGATGCCGAGGAAGCGGCGGAACGCCCGCGCGCCCCGGCCCTGCCGCGGCATGACCTGGAAGGCGGTGTCGCTGCCGACATCCACCGCGAGGACCGGCCCGCGGTCGAGATCGGCCATCACGTCGGCGGGCAGGTTGTTCATCATGCCGCCATCCACGAGAATGCCGTCCGCGCTCGCCACCGGGGGCAGCAAGCCGGGAATGGCGATGCTGGCGCGGATCGCCCGGTCGAGAGGGCCGGCCCAGTGGACCATGGCCGTGCCGGTGCTGAGGTTCGAGGATACGCAGAAGAACGGGCGCCAGAGATCCTCGACGCGGGCATCCCCGAACCGCGCGGCCAGCCCGGCATCGACCTTGGCCCCGCGCGTCAGGGCGTGGAACGGCAGGGTGTAGTCGTCGAGGGGGTTGCGCCCGAAGGACGCGACCGTGTGGGTCTCGATGGCGTCGAGGCTCCAGTCCAGGGCGACGCTGGCGGCCAGGATCGAGCCCATGCTGGTGCCGCCTACGAGATCGATGTCGAGCCCCGCCTCGAAGAGCGCCCGCAGGACGCCGAGATGGGCGAGGCCGCGGGCCCCGCCGCCGCCGAGGACGAGGGCGCGGGCATGACCGGACGCGATCCGGGCCAGCCGGGCGAAGTCGCCATCATGGTTCTCGCGCGCCTGGAGCCGCAGGGAGAACGGGAGCGCGGCGACATCCGGATGCAGAGGGCGCGGAAGGCGCGCCCCGGCGGGCTGCGCCACCGCGAGGTCCATGCGGATCCAGGGGGAGCGGATCGAGGCTAAGTAGGCCGCGGCGCCGGGCCTTGGCGGCGCGCCGGGCTCGGCCAGCAGCAGGACGTGGTCGGCGTGGCGCAGGCAGAGCTGGCACCACGGGCAATCGATCTGGTGGGCGACGAAGACCGTGCGGTCGTGGGCCTGCTCGTAGCGGTGGAACCAGGCCTCGTCGGCCTCGGGCGGCCATTCGGAGAGGCAGCCGGTCCGCCCCGGCAACGCGGCATCGAGGGCCTGCGCAAGCCGCTCGCCGAAAGCCGTCGCCTGACAGCCCTCGGTCGCCGCCAGGACAGCGAAGCTTCGCGGCGCGTGGTTCAGGGTCACGCCCGTATGGGCGGTGCGCAGCCGCGCGGCCAGGATCCGGGCGAAGTAGAGCAGCGTCCCGGGGTGGGTGGCGATCAGATCCGCGAACGCCGCGCGGGAGAGGCGCAGGAGGTGGGTGTCGCGCAGGGCCGTCGCCGTGATCGAGCGGGGCTCTCCGGTGAGCAGGGCAAGTTCGCCCACGGTATCCGGCGGTGACAGGCGGGTGAGGCGGCGAACGCTGCCGTCGCGCGGGTCGCGGGTCGAGAGGCCGACTGCACCGCTGACCAGCGTGTAGAGCGCGTCAGCCTCATCCCCCTCCTCGAACAGCGTCCGCCCCCCGGCGACGGCGACCGAAGTCATCCGCGCCCGGATCGTGTCGGCCGCGTCCTCATTGAGGCTGGTCAGGAACGGGATCTCCGGGCGCCCCGGGGTGATGACGGGCGGGACAGGCACCAGGTCGCAGATGTCGAGGCGTTCGGTGCTCATCGGCCGGCGCGCCTCAGCAGGTGATCCGCGAGGATCCCGAGCGCCGCGCTGCTGCCGACGCGGCCGAGGCCGAGGCGCAGGCGATCCGTGGGGATCGACGCCAATGCCGAGTGCCACAAGGTGGAGGGCAGCACGAGGACGCCGTCCTCGGACGCGAGGGTACGGGCGAAGGTGGTCGCCCCCTCCCGCCCGCGGAATCGGGGACAGGCGAAGGCCAGGTTGGTCGGCTCGTCCGGATCGAACAGGTCCGGGTAGCGGTCGAGCAGCGTCCGCAGGCGGCGATGGTTGCTGTGCCCAATCCCGCGGGCGCGGCCGGTCAGGCGCGGTTCGGCCCGCAACGCTACATGCGCCAGGATCTGGCTCGGCACGGCGAGGCAGCTCGACAGCAGATTCTTGGCCGCGAGGATGCGGTCGAGCGCGCCACGGTCGCGACAGGCGGCCCAGCCGACGCGCAGGCCCGGAAGCCCGAATCCCTTCGACAGCCCGTTGATGGAGATCCCGCGCTCGTACAGGTCGACGACGGGCGGGACGGCGCGCTCTTGATCGAGATCCGTCTGGCGGTAGACCTCGTCGTTGACGAGCCAGAGCCCGTGCCGGCGGCAGAGCTCGATCAGACCGTCCAAGGTCGTCAGATCCAGCACCGCAGCGGTCGGGCTGTTGGGGAAATTCATCAGCACCAGCCGGGTGTTCGGTCGAATGGCCGCCGCGAGTCGGTTGAGGTCGAGCTTCCAGTTCCGGTCCGGGTGAAGAGCGATGCCATCGGCCGCGCACAGCCGCGTCACGACGAGTTCCGAGGGCTGGTAGATAGGCACGACCACCACCGCGTGGTCTGCCGGACCGAGGAGCGCGCTCAGGACGCAGGTCACCGCTTCCTGCGCGCCTGCACTGACGAGCACGTCGTCCGCCTCGAGCCGGTGGTAGCGGGCGGCTACGGTGGCGCGCAGCCAGGAGGCGCCGCGCGGTTCGGCGTAGCCGAGATCGGCTTCCCGCCAGCGCAGACGATCCTCCGGGCCGGCAAGGTGCAGCAACGCGGTGAGCGTCAGCGGTTCCGAATCTGATGCGGCGAGGGCGTGGTGCGCACAGCCCGACCAGCGGTCCAGATACGCCGCCAAAGCGAACGTACGCGACGTAGCGATCCCGTTATCCTGCCCTGTGTCGAGGCCGACCTCCTCCGTCTGGGTGCCGGCCCACAGGCCCGGTCCGGCGTCATCTTCGAGCGCCATCGCCAACTCACGCTCCCCGCACTGGCCCTGCGGCGACGCGCAGGTAGGTCGCGCCGATCCGCGTGGCGGCCCGCAGCGTGCCACCGAGCGAGCCCGCGACCTTCGAGGATCCACCCAGCCGGCGCTGGTAGGGCATCGGCACCTCGCGGATGCGCAAGCCCGCACGCGCGGCCTGCATCTGCATCTCGATGTTCCAGCCGTAGGTCAGCTCGCGCAGGTCGAGACCGCGCAGCGCGGCGCGGTCGATGGCGCGGAAGGCGCACATGTCGGTGTACCGGACGCCGTAACGCAGGCCGATGCCGAGGCCGGCGAGGCGGCCGGCGAGCACCTGGTGCCAGAGCATTGATCCGGGCTCGCGGCTGCCCAGGGTGCGCGAGGCGAGGACGAGGTCGTGGCTGCCGGCGAGCACCGGCCCGGCGATCCGGTCGATCAGATCGCCGCGATCGGCACCGTCCCCGTCGAGGTAGACGATCACCCGCGAGGCCGGGTCGGCGGCGGCCGCCCCAAGGGCGCAGGCCCGGCCGTAGCCGCGCCCGGCCTCGATCACCCGGGCGCCCGCGGCCCGGGCAATAGCCTGCGTCCCGTCGGTCGAGCCGCTGTCGGCGACGATGATGTCGCCCGCGTAAGCCGGCGGGATCTCGGAGATCACCACGCCGATCGCCTCGGCCTCGTTCAGGGTCGGGATGACGATGCTGACCGGATGCATCGCTCAGAGACTCCAGCGCAGGCCGCAGTTGCGGCACGGCGCCGGCGGCGCGTCGGAGAGGAGTTCGGAGCGGAAATCGCGATAGGCCGCGCCGTTCCAGATCTCCCGGAGCGTGGACTGCGTCGCGTCGCCCAGCGTGTAGTTGGCGTAGCCGCGCATCGAGAACGGCGCGATGCAGCAGGGCAGCGCCCGTCCGTGGGCGGTGACGTACATCAGGGACCAGGGTCGCCGGCAGGTGGCCCAGGCACGGTCCTCCTGCTGCTTCAGGCTGATCCCGGGCTCGGTCGCGCCCGAGGCGTCGAGCGTCACACCCAGCGCGCGGCCCAGAGCCTCGGCCTCCGCGATCGCCGCAGCTTCCTCGGTCTGCGCGCTCTCGAACAGCGACAGGTCGGCGCGTGCCATGCCGTACCCGGCCTCGTCGAAGACGAGGCGCTGCAGGTGCACCTCGGTCACGCCCATCTCGGCCGCGAGTCGGACGAAGGCCGGGAGCTGGTCCACGGTCTCCTTGAGGCCCGTCAGCCAGAGCGAGACCCGGGGCGTCGTGGCGCCGGACGCCTTCTGGAACGCGACGAACCTGCCGACGTCGCGCACGATCCGGTCGAAGAAATCCTTGCCGCGCACCCTGCGGTACGAGGCCCGGTCGGCAGCGTCGAGGGAGACGCGCAGCTCGTCGAGCCCGGTATCGATCAGCTCCCGGAAGCGCTTCGGCTGCATCAGGGTGCCGTTGGTGTTGAACAGGACGTAGGTGCCGCGGTCCTTCAGGTAGCGGACCATCCGCGGCAGGTCCTTCACCAGCATCGGCTCGCCGACCCCGTGGAGCACGACCCGAGCGACGTTCGGCACCTGGTCGACGATCCGCGTGAACAGATCCCAGCTCATGTCGGCCGGGGGTTCCAGGGTCTCGAAGGTGCGCGGGCAGGTCTCGCACAGCAGGTTGCAGCGGTTCGTGACCTCCAAATAGAGGCAGACCGGCGGCGCTACGGCCTCGGAGGCGCGGTCTGCGCCGATCGCCTCGAAGTAGCGGCGTGGATCCTTCAGGGCGGGTGAGGCCGTCATCGTGCAGTTCCTTGCGGGAGGGAGGCCTGAGGCGCGGTGCGGGTTTGCCACAGGGCGCGGACGGCCAGGACGAGGGCCGGGACGAAGACCAGCGACGGCCAGAGGAAGCGGTCGTTGAACGGATCGATCAGGCACAGGATCGGCGCCGCGCCGAGCCAGATCAGGGCTGGGGCCGGGGCGACCACCGCTGGCAGCGCCAGCCAGGGATAGTACCAAGCGTAGTGCGGGCTCGCCGCGCAGGTGGTGAGGGCGGCGAGGAGCCCGGCATCGCCGCACAGCGCGACCGCGTCGGGCGCGGGTGCCCGGTCCCGGCCGAAGGCGATCCGGACCGCGAGCGCGGCGAGCGTCAGGCCGGCGCAGACCAGATAGGTCCGCAGCAAGCCCGGAAGACCGAATCCCAGATGGCCGAGCCCGGCGAGCAGCCAGTAGCCCGCGCCGGTCTCGTACCCTTCCTCGGCCCCGTAGCCCCCGGCGAAGCCGAGCACGTCCCGGCCGGCGCCGAGATAGGGCAGGTAGAGGACGGCGATCACCGCCGCCCCGATGAGCATGGGCCGCCACAGCCGGCCACCGCGCACGAAGGCCGGCGCCACCGCGACGGGCAGCAGCTTCACCAGCGTCGCCGCGCCGAGCAGCGCGCCCGCGAGCCCGTACCGAAGGCGGGTGCGAGCCAGCAGCGCGAGGCCGAGGAGGCCGATCGCCACCGCATCGACATGTCCGTCGCAGGCGAAGGACCACAAGGCCAGCGGGTTCCAGGCGTAGATCAGGATGCGGGCCGACGGCAGGCCGGCGCCGCGCAGGATCGCGAGCATGGCGAGCACGCCCAGGGCCTCGAAGCCCAGCATCGCCAGCTTCATCCCGGTGACGCCGTGCGAGACTTGGCCCACGGCGGCGAAGACCATCTGCGCCGCGGGCGGGTAGATCGTGCGCGCGTAGTCCTTGCGGTTGATCAGCGGGTAGACCGCCGCATCGCGCAGCCGGTCGAGAGCCGGATCGGCCGGGATGTAGCGGTAGGGGTTAATCCCGGCAGCCTGGACCTGCCCGTCCCAGACGTAGCGGTAGATGTCGCTCGACAGGAACGGCGGCGCCGGCAGCAGCGCGGCCCGCATCGCCACGGCGAAGCCGAGGATCGTCCACAGGGCCGTGGGCGGCAGCCGCTCCCGCAGCACCAAGCGCACGGCGAGGAGGTAGATTCCGAGACCAACCGCGACCACGCCGACGAAGACGTTGGCGCGGGCCACGGAGCCGACCGTGTCGGCGCCCGGCACGTGGATCGCGAGCGCGCCGACATTCACGACGAGCAGCCCGAGACCGAGGGCCGCGAGCCGGTGCGCGGGGCTGCCGAGAAGCCGGGTCATGCCGGGACGGCTTCCGAGGTCTCCGTGAGCCGTGCCAGCACCGCGCGCGTCGCCGGGGCCGCGTAGCCGGACGTATCGGCGCAGAGCTGCGCGAGCGAGGCCGCGTCGTCGACGTCGTACCAGGGGTCCAGCTCGACGAGGGCGAGGCCGATCTCGCGCGCCCGGGCGCGGGTCGCGGCCGCGACGGTATCGGTGCTCCAGGCGATGTCGGCGAAGAGGTGGGCATGGGCCTGCTTGAGGCCGAGGATGTAGTAGCCGCCGTCTCTGCAGGCGCCGAGCACGGCCCTGTCCCCCGGCGCCAGCAGGATCCGGGCGGCCTGGACGAGGAGGCGCGTCGGCAGCGTCGGGATGTCGGCGCTGAGGACGCAAGCCGCTGCATGGCCCTCCGCGAGCATGCCTCCGACGGCCTGCAGCAGGCAGCGGCCGAAACCCTCGACTGCCGCCGGGGCCGGGATGTCGCCGTCCGCCGGGACGAGCTGTGTTCCGATGACCAGATGGGGGCTGACCAGCGCCTCGGCGCCGCGCGGCGCGTAGGCCGCGTAGGCGGCGATCGGCGCGGAGCGGGCCGCCTCCAGGATGTTGGCGGTCGTGTCGCGCAGGAAGGCACCGCTCAGGAGTGCGGCCTGGTCGGGCGTCAGCGGCGGGCACAGCCGCGTCTTGGAGCGGCCGCTGCGCGGCGCCTTGGCCATCACGCCGATCGCGCAGGTGGCGGACGATCCGGACGTCGGTCCTGGTGCCATCTCCAAGATTCCTCCGTGATCAATGGAAGGGCCGGACGATTCCGAGGCGGAGCGTCTCGTCCGGTTGAACCGCGGTGGCCGAGCCCGGCGCGAAGGCCGGCAGCGCGCGCAGGCGCTCCGGCGTCAGGCCCATGAGGGCGACGTGCTCGCCGAGCAGCGCCACCGCTTCGACCGGCACGGCCACGAGGCGGGATCCGACCCCGCTCCAGGCGACCGGCTGGAGTCCGAGCCAGGTCAGCCCGAGGACGCCGTCGAGGCGCACGATCACGTCGGCGCCGCCGTCGTTGCGGCGGACGAGCCCCGTCACGCGGCCGAGCACGGGCTGTGATTCCTCCGGCTGAAGCAGGAGGCGGCCGGGGAGATCGCCGACGCGCACAGGCTGGGGAAACCGGCCGGCCGCGCGACCCGCCATCTCGGGGGCGGTCATGCCGGGCTTCGGCATGTGGTCGGGGGCCGGCGAGGGACCGGCCGTCTGCGCCTGCGCCGGCCCGGCTAGGGCCAGCGTCAGCAGGACGACGCCCCGGGCGCACCGGATCGCGCGGGCACTCATAGGCCCGCGAACCAGTTGAAGCCGCGATTCTCCCAGTAGCCGCCGGGATAGGTGTTGGTCACCTCGATGGCCGTGATCCATTTGGGATTCTTGAAGCCGAGCTTGACCGCGGTGCGCAGGCGTAGCGGGTACCCGTAGGGGTCCGGCAGCTCCGCGCCGGCATAGCGGGTGGCGAGCAGCGTCTGCGGGTGCAGTGCGCTGGCCATGTCGATGCTGCTCGGGTAGTCGTCGGCCGACTTGAAGGCGACGTACTTGGCGGTGAGGTCGGCGCCGACGCACTCCAAGAAGGCGCGGAGCGGCACGCCCGACCACTGCCCGATATAGTCCCAGCCCTCCACGCAGACGTGGCGGATGATGATCTCGCGCTCGGGCAATTCCGCGATCTGCCGACGCGTCCAGGGCCGCTTGTCGGAGATCAGCCCGGCGAGTTCGAGCCGCCACGCCGCGCCGTCGATCGGCTTCACGTCCTCGACGTCGTAGTAGGCGTTGAAGCGCGGCGGCTTCAGGACCTGGGAGGCGGGATACTCGGGCGCGAGCTTCCGGGGATCAAACAGGGCGGCCTGGACGCCGTCGTTGAAGTTGGAGACGGCGCGCAGCGCCCGGCCGACCGCGGTCGTGTCGGTCACGTCGCAGCCGGTGAGCATGGTGAGCGCGCCCAGCGTCAGGCCGCCGCGCAGCAGACCGCGCCGCTCGATCTGCCGGACCAGGGGGCGGTGGTCGTCGAGGATGCCGGGATCCGGCACCGTGCGGGGGCGGAACGGCGACCTCATCGCGCCGCCTCCCGGGCCACGGCCGGGAGGGCCGGCTGGCGGACCGGGCCGCCGGTCAGCATCGCCCACAGCGTGCGCGGCACGAGCAGGGCGAGCACGACGTGGATGGCGAGAAAGCCCGCCAGCACCGCCATGCCGGCGAAGTGGACGAGGCGCGCGCCCTGGAAGCCGCCGAGCAGCGCGACGAGGCCGGAGAACTGGACCGGCTTCCAGATGGCCAGCCCGCTGACGACCTGGCTGATGCCGGCCAGGATGGCGACGATGTAGAGGATCTTCTGGACGGCGTTGTAGGTCGTCAGGTCCTCGTGCGCGAGCTTGAGCCGCAGCGTGTCGCGGACCGTCTGCACGATGTCGCTCGGGCGGATCGGCAGGAGGCGCTCGCGCAGGCGCCCGGTCGCGACGCCGTAGACGAGATAGGCGCCGCCATTGGCAACCAGCAGCCACATCGCGGCGAAGTGCCAGAGCAGGCTCTCGGCGGCCCAGGACCCGAGGCGGATCGCCTTGGGAAAGTACACGCCGTGAATAATGACGGAATCGTCGTAGATGCCACAGCCGGAGCCGATCAGCACCACCATCGCCACGGCGTTCGTCCAGTGCATGATCCGCACCGGCCATGGGTGCAAGCGACGCCTGGATCTGATCGCGTTCATCTTCATGATAGCGGGCGCCCTTCGTGTGTTTTGATCCAATACGTGGTCGTAAATTGATGAATTATGGGATCGACAAGCCATATGGGAAAAGCCAATCGCGAAGTTGCTTATCGTGATGACCTAGATCTTCGACTGAAGACGCTGACATTAATTCACCAGTAAGAGCGCACGGAGTGCCCATGTCCTGCGATATTCTTCCGCGTCTGTTCTCGACTTTGTCCGTGCAGGTCCATGCGTTCGCGTTCTGTGAGATCCAGACCGGGTGGCAGCTGGCGAAGAACGGCATGACGGACGCGATTCTTGTCCATTACGTTCTTGCGGGCTCAGGAACGATCGTGGTCGAAGGTCAAGAACCGCTGCGTTTCGGGCCGAATTGTATGGTGATCCCACCGCGCGGCATGCGGCACTCAATTGGTTTCGCGGGAGCTACCCGAACGGTTACGGCCGAAGACGCGCGCAGAGTTCTTCCGGATGGCCTTATTGCGCTGACGGCGGGTGATGGAAGACAGGACATTTTACTGGCCTGCGGCTCTATCGCGGCGCGATATGCCGGCGCGCTCGGTCTTTTCGACCGTCTGCACAACGCCTTGATTGAAGATTTATCCGGCAGCGACAGGCTGCGCCACGCCTTCGCTTTCATGATCGAGGAACTGGTCAATCCAAGTCTTGGTACGCAGGAGGTGACGAGTGCGCTGATGAAGCAGTGCCTGACGATCTTGCTTCGGATCCATCTGAAGGAGAAAGGCGCTGAATCGCCGATCTTCGAAGCGCTGCGCGATCCGAGGCTGGTCCCGGCGATCGCGGCTGTCCTCGACGCGCCTGGGGCGCAGCATACGGTCGATAGCTTGGCTGCGCTCTGTGGAATGAGCCGCTCCGGTTTCGCCGAGCGCTTCTCCGCCACATTCGGCGAGGGTCCGATCGAATATCTGCAGCGGGCGCGTCTGCAGCTGGCAGCCAAGCTGCTGACGTCCTCGCCCATGCCCGTGAAGGTCATCTCTGAGAGCGTCGGTTACGCAAGCCGCAGTTACTTCTCGCACGCCTTCAAGACCGCTTACGGGTGCGATCCGAGCGCCTACCGCGCTCAAGCCACGAGCCTGGTCAGATCGCTGGAGCCACAATCCGACCTCGGGATCGACGGCGCACGGCGGAAGTCCGAAAGGCCTTGAGCGTGCATGCGGGTGGATGTCTTCCGAGTTGGACACGAGCACCGAGGGTATTGCCATCATCAACGCCGGATAGTCTCGCCAAAAACTTGCGATGGTGGAACCCTCGCGGCGTGCGTTATCGTTCAAAACAGGTGCTGTGGCTCGAACTTGGTGGTTTCTGAAATTAAACCCGCATATAAGCGGCGCGTCGATAAAGACGGCCTGGATTTCCTCAGGGGGGCCTCATTCGTAAAACGAAGGACGGCCTTCCGAGCATGAGGAATCTTAAAATTCCTGCTCTTCAGTATGCACGGCGCGACCCGAGAAGCGGCGCTTATCAAGGCCGAAAAACCTCGAAATCAGGATCGGCCACGCCGATCGATGATGCTTTTCGTGAACGAGGCACAGACGCTTGGCCTGGTTGGGTCGATGGCCAGCCCCGATGAAAGACTGGTCTGCTCGGCGAAGACCAGCAAAGAATGACGCATATCGGCCACCTCGGCAGACGATCAAAGCGGGCCACCCGAGGTTTGCTGTCCTTAGACATCACCCCGCTTCGGATATCCACCGCGTCCGCGTACGGATCGAGGCCCGCTGACGAGTCGAGAACGGAATCGCACAGTCACTCCTGGCACCATCTGAAGATCAGAGACGCGGATCTGCGGGTGCCATGTCCCGCCATTTGAGATGCGAAAGGATGTTCATGCCGTTGGTCCTAGCGCCTGGCACGCACAGCATCGCCGTGAACGGCGTGGCTCAACATTATCACGTCTCCGGCATCGGACCCTATTGCATCGCGCATGCCGGTGGCCCCGGCATAGACGCCAGCTACTTGCGATTGCCTCTGCTCGAAGAGAGCCTGACCATGGTGTATCTGGACCCGATCGGCACAGGATCGTCCGGACGCCTCGCGACCCATCCCCAGGGGTACAGCGTAGACCGCTTCTCCGAACAGCTGCTCGCGTTCATCGACGCGGCCGGTATCCCCGATCCTTACCTTCTCGGTCATTCGCACGGAGCCTTCGTGGTACTGGAGGCAGCGCTCAAGCGGCCAGGAGGACTCGCGGGTCTGATCATGTATGCCGGCGCTGCCTACACAGGCGGCGCCTTCATGGCCGATGCGAGCGCTGAGATCGCCGCCTTCGTGGCACGCCACGCGGGGACGGCGGAAGCCAAAGCGGTCGAGAGGGCCTGGGCCTCGATCCCCACCATCCGCACAGACGCGGCCTATACCGCGGCGCTGCGCGACCTCCTTCCGGCCTATATGTCGGACTTCCGGCGCTGGCCTGACATGCTCGCGACCCTGCAGCGGCGGCTCCAGGCGACCCCGTTGGTCGGCGATGGCCAAGTCTTCGACGTTCGTGACCGTCTCGCCACCTTGCAGGTTCCGGCGCTCGTCGTCACCGGAACCGACGACTTCATTCTCGGCCCGCGCCACGCGGCGTTGCTGGCCGATCTGCTACCGCAGGCGCAAATGAGAATCTTCGAGCAGAGCGGCCACTTCGCCCATATCGAGGAGGCCTGCGCCTTCGCGGAGGCCGTCCTTCGCTTCACGGGACGTCCGGGCCGAGCGTTGTCCGGTATATGACGGCCGTGCGCTCCTAAGATCCCCGATCTCAGGCGCTCCACCGAGGTGCTGCGTGGCTGTCTAGGGCAGCGTCACACCGGACAGCGTCGCGCACCGGTCCAGCAGAGCCTCCTGCAGCCCGACGCGACGGGTGCTGGGCTCCGGCAATTTCTCGCGCTGGTGATAGAAGTACCGGCCCGTGACATGGGTCGCTGGGTCGTCCCCGACCGCCAGCCATGCCTGGGTCACGGGCGCGGCGGCCATATCATCCGGCGCACCGGGACCGCCCATACGGGTGGGTACCCAGCCCGGTTCGAGGGCGTTCGATCGCACCGCGGACCAGCGTCGTGCCACGCCGAAAGCCAGCAGGACATTCAGGAACTTCGTTTCCGCGTAAGCCTGCGATCCGCTCCAGCGCCGTCTGGTCCATTGCAGATCGTCCATGTCCGGGATACCGCCTGGGTGCATGCCCGAGCTCAGGTAGACGAGGCGGTCTGGCCTCTCCATCAAGGCCGTGAGCACGTAGGGCGCCAAGACGTTGATTGCGAAGAGATGGCTCAGACCATCCCGGGTCTCCAGCCGGCGCACTTCGCGATAGCCGATGCCGACATTATGGATGACGGCGTCGAAGCGCCCGATCGTGTTGGCCTGCTCGGCCACGGATCGCATGCCGGCGATCGTGACGACATCGCCGATGACGATTTGGGCGGCGTTCGGAAGCGCCCGTCGCGCGACCTCGCCGCGATCGGTGTTCCGCGCATGCAGCACGACATCATGGCCCTCGCGGGCCAAGCGCTGGCCCGCCATGAGCCCGAGGCCATCCGACGATCCGGTGATGAAGATAAGGGCCATCGTCAGTCTTTCAGCAATGCTTCGGCCACAATCGGCGTTTGAGAGCGCTGCAACGACGCAGCCGCCCGTAGATCGTGCGTCGCGAATTCCTGCTCGGGCAGCACCGCTCGAGGCGATGACGGGCGGCTCTGCGCCGCAACCGGAGTCGTTCCGGTCACCGTCGCCGACCTCCTCGGGTGGACGCTGCCTGCCGTGGTACGTGGGTGGCGCATGTCCGGTTCGCCTCGCAGTCAGCCGGTCACCAGGGAAGCGGATTGTTGAACCGGTCGACGTAGCGCAGCCCGGCCAAGCCGCGGTTCGCCTCGATCATGTCGACCACGCGCGGGATGCTCTCCGCGACGGACAGAGCCGCATCGCCGCCGCCCATCTCGGTCCGCACCCAGCCGGGGGCGACGAGGAGCAGGGCGTGCCCGTCATCGCAGTGCTTCGCCGCATAGCCCTTCATGAGCATGTTGAGCGCGGCTTTGCTGGACGCGTAGAGCTGCCAGAAGCCGGTCGCGTTCGCGATGCTGCCGAGCTCGGAGCTCATGATCCCGATGGTGCCGCCGGCCGGCACCAGATCCCGCAGGAGCTCGACCGCGCGCACGGGCGAGAAGGCGTTGGTCAGCATCATGTCGAGAAAGTCCGTCTCGTGTGCGCTGACCGGGCTCGCCTCGATCGCGCGGGCGATGCCGGCATTGATGAACAGGACGTCGACGCGTCGACCGCTCAAGCGCTCGCGCAGCGCGCGGACCGAGCTTCCATCGTTGATGTCGACCGCCTGGATCTCGAGGCTGTCGGGGAAGCGGTTCGCGAGCGCCTCAAGCTGGTCGGAGCGGCCGCGTGCCGTTGCGATCACGCGCCACCCACGCCCGAGCCACTCCTCCGCGAGGGCGAAGCCCAGTCCGCGCGAAGCGCCGACGACGAGCGCCGTGGATTGCCCTGTCATGAGAGCCTCCTCTGAATTGCCACGGCTCTATGTGGCGTAGAGTCGGGACAGGAATTAGCGTCGTTCTGTCAGATCATTCCGGACTCGGAGTCATGGAACGATGCCTTACGATGGCCGACTGCTCGCCGGCGTGACGGTTCTGATGGCTGTGGTCGAGGCCGGAACCATGACCCGAGCGGCCGAGGCCCTCGGGCTCACCCAGTCGGGTGTGGGACGCGCCATCCAGCGTTTGGAGACCCGCGTCGGTGTGCGGTTGCTCGATCGCACGACCCGGACCTTGCGGCTCACCGACGAGGGACGTCGCTTCTGGGAGCGGGTCGGCCCGCATCTCGACGGGATCGAGGAGGCGGCCCTGGAAGCTGCGGGCAGCGCGTCGACGGTGCGCGGGCGCCTGCGGGTGAATGTCGATCCGTTTTTTTCGCGCCTCGTCCTGTCGCGCGAGCTGACGCGCTTCCTCGCGCTCCATCGCGAACTGCGGCTCGAACTGATCATGCGCGATCAGATCGGCGACCTCGTTGCCGACGGGTTCGATATGGCGCTGCGGTTCGGGGATCCGCCGGTGGCGGGCTTCACCGCGCGCAAGCTCCTGGAAACGCGGATCCTGACAGTCGCGGCGCCGGCATACCTCGCTGCGCACGGCCGCCCCGCGCACCCGCGCGACCTTCGCGACCACGCCTGCATCGACTATCAGAATCCGCTGACGGGGCGCCCCTTCGCGTGGGAGTTCCGCCGCGGCGACGAGGTCGTGCCGGTGCGGCAGCCGGCGCGCCTGATGGTGTCGGACGTCGAGACGATGATCGGCGCCTGTTGCGAAGGCGCGGGGATCGCGCAGGTCATGCAGCTCGGCAGCCGGAACTTCGTCGCGAGCGGCAGGCTCGTCGAGATCTTCCCGGACTGGCCCGACGAGACCTTCCCCCTGTACGCGATCTACCCGTCGCGCCAGCATCGCGCCGCGAAGGTCCGCGCCTTCACCGAATGGTGCCTGCAGCTGGTCGGCGGCGACAACGAGCTCGATGCCGCCGCGACACGGTGAGCCGCGTCCGGGGCTACAGCGCCGCCCGGCCGATCGAGGCACCGCCGTCGACGTAGAGCGTCTGCCCCGTCATGAACGCCGCCCCGTCCGACATCAGGAACGCGATGGCTGCCGCGATCTCCTCCGGCCGTCCGAAGCGGCCCATCGGCACCCCGGCGAGGTAGTGCGTCTCGCCCGGGCTGCCCGGGGGGTTGTTTGCCCGGAACAGCTCGGTCTCGGTCGGGCCCGGCGCCACCGCGTTGACGGTAATCCCGGTCGTTGCGAGTTCGAGCGCCCAGGAGCGGGTGAAGCTGACCAGCGCCGCCTTCGCGGCCGCGTAAGCCGTGCGCTCGACGCTGCCGAGGACGGTCAGGCTGGCGATGTTGACGACCCGGCCCCAGCCGCGCCGGCGCATGCCGGGCAGGGTCGCCTGCACGGCCTGAAGCGCCGGGTGGAGGTTGACGCGCAGGACCTCATCCAGCGCGGACATCTCAACGGCCTCAAGTCGCTGCGGCCGGACCAATCCGACATTGTTGACCACGCCGTCGAAGGCGAAGCGTCCGGTCAGGTCCGCGAGGATCGCGTCTGAGGCGTTGCCGTCGGCGAGGTCCACCGGCACGAGGGTGCCGGGGAAATTATCGAGGCCTCCGCGCGCAAGGCCGACGACGTGGTGGCCGTCGCCGGCGAGACGGTGGGCCAGCGCCAGCCCGATGCCCTTGCTGGCACCGGTCACGAGAAAGGTTCGGGACATCCTGGATCTCCTTGCGGCCGTGTCTTGTCAGGCGGGAATGGAGGCGGCGCGGCGGAGCGCCGGCAGCATGTCCTCGGGCTCGGGACGGCGGGTGTAGTCGGGGTTCACCTCGGCGTAGAGGATCACGCCGTCCTGCCCGACGACGAAGCATCCGGGCATCGGCAGGGTCCAGCTCGCGTCGCCGTTGAACGCCGGCAGGTCGTTCTTCAGGCTCATGTAGAGATCGACCAGATAATCGGGCAGCGCGAAGCGCAGGCCGAACGCGGCCGCGACGGCGTTGTGCGGGTCCGACAGGATCGGGAATTCAAGGGCATTCTGGCGGACCGACTTCCGGCTGTTGGCCGCCGTCTGCGGCGAGAGGGCAACGAGGCTCGCCCCGAGCTTCTCGAATTGTGGCAGCGCCTCCTGAAGCGCCCGGAGCTCCATGTTGCAGTAGGGGCACCACACGCCGCGGTAGAAGCTGATCACGAGCGGCCCGCGCGCCAGCAGGGCATCGGAGGAGACGGGCTGCCCCTCCGGGTCGTTGAGCGTGAACGCCGGCGCCCGGTCGCCGGCCCTGAGGGCACGGGTCGCGGCGCCGGTGGCGATCAGTTCCGCGGTGGCCCGGTGCATCGTCCGGATCACCGAGGGCGGGACGGTGTAGGGGGGCTTGCCGGCCTCGAAATCGGCTTTGAACGCGTCGAGCTTGGATTGCAGGGTCATGGGTTTGTGCCTCGTGCGACAAGCTGGCGAGCTGGCTTGCGCTGCTACTGGTTTGCGGGAATGGACCGGCCCGGGGCGTGTCCGGTGGCGTGCGACCGGTCAGGCCTGCGGCACGAGCGCGTTCACCCGCTCGATCGCGCGCTGGACAGCGGGACGCGCGGCCATCGCGTCGTACCAGCGGGCGACATGCGGCGTGTTCTCGAAGCTCACGCCCGCGAAGTCGCGTCGCCAGAGCCAGCCGAAATGGGCGATGTCGGCCACCGTGAAGGCGTCGCCGGCGACGTAGCGGCGTTCGGCCAGGACCCCGTCGAGTACACCGAGTGTCCGGTTCGCCTCCGCCGAGAAGCGGGCGATGGCGAGCGGCTGCGGCTCGGCGGCCTGGCGCTGGAAGAAGCCCGCCTGCCCGAAGGCCGGGCCGAGCCCGGAGGCGTGGAAGAACAGCTGCTCGAACACGCGCGCCCGGCCTTCGCCGTCCGGCGGCATCAGGCGGCCGCTCGTCTCGGCGAGGTAGACCAGGATTGCCGCGGACTCGGTCAGGACCAGCCGGCCATCGGCCGCCGCCGGATCGATCAGTACCGGCACCTTCGCGTTCGCGTTCAGCGCCAGGAATTCGGGCGCCTTCTGCTCGCCCTGACGCACGTTCACGCCGTGGAGGCGGTACGGGAGGCCGAGTTCCTCCAGCGCGATGAGGATCTTGATGCTGTTGGGCGTGGCGAAGGCATAGACCTCGAACATGTCCGCGTTGCTCCGGCGGGGCCACCGCAGTTGCGCGGTGAAGACGGCCGAACTGATGCGCCTCCCCCGATGGACAGGGCAGAAGGCCCGAGGCGATAACGCTCATTCCAGGGAGGCATGGCGTGGACCGGTATCAAGCGATGGCCACCTTCGTGCAGGTCGTGGAATCGGGCTCCTTCTCGGGGGCCGCCCGACTCTTGAATGTCGGCCAGCCCGCCGTCTCCAAGACGATCGCGCAGTTGGAGAACCGGCTGTAGGTCAGCCTGCTCGTCCGCTCGACGCACGGCCTGAGCCCCACGGAGGCGGGCCTGCGCTTCTACGAGCGGGCGCGGGCGGCCATCGCGGAGGCGGACGAGGCCGAGCGCGCCGCCCGCGGTGCGGGGGCCGGTCTCTCGGGACGGCTGCGCGTCTCGGCGGCGACCACCTTCGCCCGGCTCCACGTGGTGCCGATGCTGCCGCGCTTCCTCGCCGAGCACCCGGACCTCGACATCGAGATCGTCCTCGACGACCGGGTGATCGACCTCGTCGGCGAGGGGATCGACCTGTCCCTGCGCATGGGGACTTTGCCGGACTCGGCCGCCGTCGCGCGCAAGCTCGCCACCGGGGGCCGTTCGGTGCTCGCCACGCCCGCCTATCTTGCCCGCGCGGGCGAACCGCGCAGTCCCGCGGACCTCGCCGGGCACGAGGCGGTGGTCTACAGCCGGCAGCCCGATGCCTGGTCCTTCACCCGGGACGGCGCCGAGATCTCGGTTGCGGTGCATGGCCGCGTCCGGGTCAGCGCGGCCGAAGGCCTGCGTGCGGCCGTGCTGGCCGATATCGGGCTCACCATCGCGTCGGACTGGATGTTCGCCCCCGAACTGGCGAGCGGCGCGGTCCGGCGGCTGCTGCAGCCCTGGGCGTTGCCGATGATCGATCTCTGGGCGGTCTTCCCCACCGGCCGCATGGCCAGCGCCAAGGCGCGGCTCTTCGCCGGCTTCGTCGAGGCGGTGATGGCCGAGACCCGGGAGCCCCATTCCGCGACGGCATAAGTCTTATCGCTGCGCGCCGTCATCCGTCGCCGGGCGGCGCCGTCTACCTCGTCCTCACGCCGACCAACGGGGCCGGCCACCACGAGGACAGCACCGATGGCCCGTTTCGAGACCTACCGCGACGCGTTCCCCAACGCCCGCCTGACCCGGAAGCCGAACGGCGTGCTGGAGGTCATGCTCCACACCGAGGGCGGCAAGCTCGTCTTCAACGGTCACACCCACGAGCAGTTCGTCGACCTGTTCCACGCGATCGGCGAGGACCGCGACAACCGGGCGGTGATCCTGACGGGGGCGGGGGACGCCTTCATGGACGCGATCAGCCCCGAGGGCTTCGATTTCTTCACGCCGCAGGGCTACGACAAGATCCTGCGGGAGGGCCGCAAGGTGCTCAGCAACATCCTCGACATCGAGGTGCCGATGCTCACCGCGCTCAACGGGCCGGTCCTGCTGCACAGCGAATACGCGCTGCTCACCGACATCGTGCTGGCCACGCCCGAGACGGTGTTCCAGGACAAGCCGCATTTCGAGTTCGGGATCGTGCCGGGCGACGGCATGCACATCCTGTGGCCTGAGGTGATCGGTTCGATCCGCGGGCGGTACTTCCTGCTGACGCGGCAGGTGCTGGATGCCCAGACGGCCAAGGATTGGGGCGTCGTCAACGAGATCGTGCCGCAAGACCGGCTGCTGGCCCGGGCGCACGAGATCGCGGACGGGATCGCAGCCCTGCCGCCGCTCACCGGCCGCTACACGCGGATCGCGCTCACGCAGCGCCTGCGCCGGCTCGTCGAGGAGGGCACCGGCTACGGCCTCGCCCTGGAGGGCATCAGCGCCGCCGACGTGGCACGGACCATGGCCGCCCAGAACTGAGTGAGCGCCCGATCCGAGCCATCCCACGGCGTGTCGGGCCCGCGACGATGGCCCGGCGCGCCGGAGGCTCAGAAGTAGGCCCGGATCTCTCGGGCGATGTCGTCCCCGTTCGTCTCCAGCGCAAAGTGGCCGGTGTCGAGGAAGCGGACCCGTGCGTCCGGGATATCGCGCTTGAACGCCTCGGCTCCGGGCGGGATGAAGAAGGGGTCGTTGCGCCCCCAGACAGCGAGGAGCTTCGGGCGGCGCTCGCGGAAGAAGGCCTGGACCAGCGGGTAGCGTTCCAGGTTGCGCTTGTAGTCGAGCTTGAGCTTGACTTGGCGGTCCGCATTGCCCGGTCGCGCCAGAATGGCGGCGTCGAGCGTGTACGACTCGGGCTCAATGACCGACGGGTCGGGCACCCCGTGGAAGTAGGGTGCCTTGACGCCGTCGAGGGTCATGCGGGCGCGGATGGCCTCCACGGCGGCCTCGTTCGGCTTTTCCCAATAGGTCCTGAGAGGCGCCCAGGCCGCCTCGCCGAGCCCCTCTAGATAGGCGTTGCCGTTCTGGGACACGATGCCGGCGATGCGGTCGGGATGCGCGAGCGCCAAGTCCCAACCCACCGGAGCCCCGTAGTCGAACGTGTAGAGGCGGTAGCGCCGGAGGCCGAGGACGTCGACGAAGGCCTCGATCGTTCGCGACAGCGACGCGAAGTCGTAGACGTAGCCGCGGTCGTCCGGGACCACCGTGAAACCGAAGGACGGGAGATCCGGCGCGATCAGGCGAAACCGGTCCGCGAGCCTCGGCATGAGATGGCGGAAGTAGAAGGACGAATTCGCGAAGCCGTGCAGCAGCAGGAACACCGGGGCGTCGGGCCGGCCGGCCTCGCGATAGAAGACGTCCACGCCGTCGGCCCGGACCGTGCCGTGGCGGACCTCTGCGACCTCGACGGGCCGCGTTTCCGCCGCGACGGCGCCGACCGGGCCTAAGCCTGCCGCCATGACGCTGCCGGCGAGAAGACTCCGCCGCGTCGCCCTGGCAGGCCCGTCTTGGAATGCCATGTCCTGTCTCATCGCTCCACTCGCATCTGTGCGGGCCGGGGAACGTCCGGATTGCTCGCCTCGCGACCGTGAATGTCGCGCACGTCGGGGCGGATGCACCGGCCTTCGCCGCGAGCCCTCCGACCGTGCCGCGGCTTTTAGGCTCGGGACCGGACTGTGTGATCACGATGAACTCTCTCGGCACTCGCTAGAACACAGAGTTTGCGAAACTCAGCCTTACGGATTTCGAGAGGGAGGTGGCCCGGCCTTTTCTTACCCGGCGGACGGTCGTCCCAAGCCGGCGCGCCCATCGGCCTTCATGGGGGTGGGATAACGGCACTCAGGGACGCGCGAATGCGCGGCGTCGCGAAATCGAGGAACGCCCGCAGCTTGAGCGGAAGGCGTCCGTGGCCGACATGGACCATGCTGACCGGGACGGGGTCGAGCTCGAACGACCGCAGGACGAGAACCTGGCTCCCGGCGGCGACCAGGGGTGCCGCCTGGTACGACAGCACTTGCGTGAGGCCGACGCCGGCCGCCGCGGCGTCGAGCGCCGCCTCGGCCGTGTTGACCTGCAGACGCGACCGCACCCGGACCACCTGGACGGCCTTCCTGTCCGGCGTGGCGAAATGCCAGGCCGGGCCGGCGGCCAGGTCGCTGAAGGTCACGCACGGGATCTCGGCGAGGTCGGATAGCGTGTGGGGCGTCCCGTGGCCGGCGAGGAAGTCCGGACTGCCGCAGACCACGCGGGTGACCGTGCCCAGCCGCGCCGTTACCAAGTCGCTGTCCGGCAGGTGCGAGATGCGGACTGCCAGGTCCACGTGATCCTCCACGAGGTCCAGGGCCCGGTCGGTGAGGATCAGGCGCACGGTGATGTCCGGGAACCGGGACAGGAAGGCCGAGACCACCGGCAGGACGTGCAGCCGCCCGAAAACCAGCGGGGCCGTCATCGTCAATGCGCCGCGGGGCTCGGTGTACTCGCCCTTGACCGCCCGCTCGGTCTCCTCGACCTCGCCGAGCAAGCGTCGGCACGCCTCGATGTAAGCGGCCCCCGCGTCGGTTGGGGTGAGCTTGCGCGTCGTGCGGACCAGGAGCCTCGCGCCGAGATGGGCTTCCAGGTCCGCGATCTTGCGGCTGACGCTCGGCAGGGGGATGCCGAGCCGGCGTCCGGCGGCCGATAGGCTCCCGGCCTCCACGGCAGCGACCAGCAGGCTCATGGCCTCCAACCGGTCCATCGAACCCTCTCGTTTTCGGCAACGGTCACTCTCGGAGTGGTCAGATTATCCCGCAGAGTGCAAGTTGGTACCCATGCCTGGCCGACGGCGTGCAGCACGGGCTGCATCGCCGGCACCGGAGGGCGAACGATGACCCAGACCACCTACCGCACCGTCGACGTCGACGGCCTCAAGGTCTTCTACCGGGAGGCCGGCAACCCTGCGAAGCCGACGCTCCTGCTGCTGCACGGCTTCCCCTCGTCCGGCCACATGTTCCGCGACCTGATCCCGCCGCTCGCGGACCGCTTCCACCTCGTCGCCCCCGACCTGCCGGGATTCGGGCTGTCCGAGATCAAGCCGCGCGCCGCCTTCACCTACACCTTCGACGCACTGGCGAAGGTCATCGGCCGCTTCACGGAGGTCGTCGGATTGAAGACCTACGCGCTCTACGTCTTCGACTACGGCGCGCCCACCGGCTTCCGGGTCGCCCTGGCGCATCCCGAGCGAGTGACCGCCATCGTCTCGCAGAACGGCAACGCCTATGAGGAAGGGCTGAGCGAGGGCTGGAACCCGATTCAGCGTTACTGGCGGGACCAGAGCGACGCCAACCGGCAGGCGCTGCGCGAATTGCTGACCCCGGCCTCGATCCGCTGGCAATACGAGCACGGCGTTCCGGACACCTCGCTGGTGTCGCCGGACGGGAGCGCCCTCGAC
This sequence comes from Methylobacterium sp. E-066, assembly GCF_022829635.1. Lineage (GTDB taxonomy): Bacteria > Pseudomonadota > Alphaproteobacteria > Rhizobiales > Beijerinckiaceae > Methylobacterium. Next base: position 90,767 of record NZ_JAKSYO010000037.1, on the reverse strand, counting down.
GCGTGGTACATCCAGCGGCCGGAGGTCGACGAGATCCAGCTCGACCTGTTCGGCAACTATGCCAGCAACGTGGCGCTCTACCCCGCCTTCCAGGCCTATTTCCGCACGCACCGCCCGCGGCTTCTGGCGATCTGGGGGCTGAACGACCCGTTCTTCCGGCCGGCCGGTGCAGAGGCGTTCCGGCGCGATATCCCGGATGCGCAGGTGCGCTTCCTCGATACGGGGCATTTCGCCCTGGAAACGCATGCCAACGAAATCGCCGAGGCCATCACGGAATTCCTCAAGGCCTGACGTGGAGATTGCTAAGGGCCCGCGACGGCCTGAATGACGGAAGGTACAGAAGGACCGGCCGCCCCTGACTGGGCGGCCGTTCTTTCGAAACCTGCTTGATGCAGCAGGAAGCCATGAGAGACTTCCGCTTTCAAGCGATGTCCGATGGCCGCGGAATGTCCGGTGTGGGCGCAAAGCCGAACGACCGCTTTTGCGCTTATCGGCGATCCGGCATGGCGATGTCTGGCCGTAAGCAGCTGGTCCGCTTCTAGAATGGAACGCCAGGAAAGCAGACGGAACCTACAGATCGTTAAATGAGCGGCAAGAAATCTGCCAGTGCGCGTTGGGATTTACCGATACAAACCAACAATTTTCACGGACTGTCGCGAACAGATTTTGAGTATGTTTTAAATTAATAATTAATAATGATGACTTATTTGATTAATATCGAATAGATGCGGCAAGGGTTAGGATCTCACTGCGCAGCCATCGGACTGTAGCCTGCAAGTCCGCTCTATTGCGTTGATGATGGGCAACCCACAGCTGAAGCTTGTGCGGACCCGGGACGAACCCGAAAGGTGCCACCAAGTGACCCGAACGGACATCGTCCTCCACAAGGAGACGCGGCGCCATCGCGAGACCTAGGCCACAGGTTGCGGCCTGGATAGTCAAGTAGAAGTGCTCATACGTCTCGTGCGGCGAAAGCTGCAAATCGGGACGTCCTGCGGCGGTCGCCCATTCTGTCCAGGCGTTTGGTCGGGTGGAACTGAGAAGGATCCGCGCGTCTCCCAAACTGCTCAGGCGTCCCTCCGCGAGACGCTCGGCATATCTTGGATGACAGACCGGACCAATCTCCTCCGTCGCGACAGTCTCGACCACTGCGCTCGGTGGCGCACGGTAGATCGTGGTCCTGATCGCGATGCTGACTTCATCGCGAACGAAATCCTGATCTGCGTAATTCACATTGAGCTGAAACTCGAATGCAGGATGAGAATTCTTGAATGTTGGCAGGCGGGGAATCAGCCACCGCATCATGATTGTGGCCGAACAGGAAATAATCAAAGGCCCGGGCTGCATGCGCGAAACGGCGATCTGAAGACGCTCGAATGCTTCGGCCACATCCGCTGCAAGCTGGGCGCCTTCCCTTGTGGGGACGATGAATCGCGGCCGACGCTCGAAAAGCGGCAATCCGAAACGATCCTCTAGAGCCTTGATCTGCCGGCTGACGGCTCCGTGCGTCACCCCGAGTTCGACGGCAGCGGCACTCATGCTGCCGAGCCGCGCCGCGGCTTCGAAGGCACGCAATGCATTGAGCGGCAGATGGGTCGCCACGGCGTCCTCCCAGACCCCACCTGTCAGTTTTTATCACAGCTTGCTGCGTCGATCTCGGATTTTCGACGCGACGGCGCTCGGCTACGGATCGGAACAATAATTCGATCAAGTCGGGTGGAGACGGTGAAGGGCGGGCATTCCGCACGATACGCACGGCATTTGAATGCGCCGTTCGCGTATTGCGCAGGTTTCGTCGATGCCGCCGACATCGCAGGCTCCACCGCGTCGTTCGATGGAGGTCCAAGATGCTCAGTCGCGTGATCGACGTGACCGGCTCTCCGCCAGCACGGATTGAAGCGGATTACTTGATCGAGACGATCGGTGATCCGCGGCGCACGGCCGAGACCATGGCGGGCGAGCAGTCGAGCGGCACGTTCGTGCCCGTGCCCGGCGAAACGCCCGAACTGAAGGCCCGCTCGGCTGCCCGCGTGGAGCGGCTGGACATTCTCGACGGAGTCTACGCAGCGCCGTCTCTTCCCACGACGGCGAATGTCTCGGGCGATGTTCGCCGCGCTGTGGCGACGTTGTCCTGGCCGATCGAAAACCTTGGCGCTTCGCTACCGAACCTGTTGGCGACGGTCGCTGGCAATCTCTTCGAGTTGCAGACCGTCACGGGGCTTCGGCTTCTCGACATCCGCCTACCGCAGATCTTCGCAGACACCTACCCCGGTCCACGCTTCGGCACCGCTGGCACGCGCAAGCTCGCCGGGGTCGAGGGGCGACCGCTGATCGGGACGATCATCAAGCCCAGCGTCGGTTTCGGTCCCGACGAGACGGCCAACCTGGTCGCCACGCTGTGCGAGGGCGGCATCGACTTCATCAAGGACGACGAACTGCAGGCGGATGGGCCTCACTGCCCCTTCGACGACCGGGTCCGAGCGGTCATGCGTGTCATCAACGCCCATGCCGACCGGACCGGCAAGAAGGTCATGTACGCCTTCAACCTGACCGGCGATCTCGACCAGATGCGTCGACGGCATGACCTCCTGGTCGCCGAAGGAGCGACCTGCCTGATGGCGAGCCTCAACTCGGTCGGGCTCGTGGGCATGATTGAGCTGGGTCGCCAGAGTGCTGTGCCGATTCATGCCCACCGCAATGGGTGGGGCTACCTCACACGTCACCCGATGCTCGGCTGGTCCTATGTGGCGTGGCAGAAGATCTGGCGTCTGGCCGGCGCCGACCACATGCACGTCAACGGGCTCGCCAACAAGTTCTCGGAAGCCGACGACAGCGTCATAGCCTCGGCCCGCGCCTGCCTGACGCCGATGTTTTCAGGCAAGCCGTGCTTGGCCATGCCGGTCTTCTCGTCCGGCCAAGGTGTCAGGCAGGCGCCGGGGACCTACGCGGCGCTCGGGTCGACGGACCTAATCGTCACCGCCGGCGGCGGTATCGTCGCCCATCCGGGCGGCCCCGGCGCGGGGGTCATGGCCTTGCGGCAAGCCTGGGACGCGGCGGTCGACGGGATCCCGCTGGAGGTTCACGCCAAGGATCACCCTGAATTGAGCCAAGCTCTGGGAGCGGCCGCATGAGCACTCCCGACACGCCCCGCCCCCTGCCGGAAGGGCCGCTGGTCGCTTTCTACGGCGATGATTTCACCGGCTCGTCTGCGGCCATGGAGGTCCTCGCGTTCGGCGGCATGCCCAGCGTGCTGTTCCTGGAAGCCCCTACGCCACGACGCCTCGCAGCATTCTCCGGGATGCGCGCGATCGGCATCGCCGGAACGGCGCGGGCGCAGACACCCGCATGGATGGGCGCGAACCTACCCGGCGTGTTCCGCCTGCTCGCATCGTTGGGTGCGCCGGTCGCCCAGTACAAGGTCTGCTCGACCTTCGACTCGGCCCCTGGGATCGGCTCGATCGGGCGCGCCGTCGACATCGCAGCAAACATCTTCGAGCCGGCCTGGACACCGATGGTCGTGGCCGATCCCGGGATGGGGCGCTACCAGAGCTTCGGCCATCTGTTCGCCATGGCGGACGGGACCGGCTTTCGGCTCGATCGGCATCCGACGATGTCGCGCCACCCGTCCACTCCGATGGACGAGGCAGATCTCGGTCTTCATCTCGCGCGCCAGACCGCGCAACGGATCGGCCTCGTCGATTTCATGTCAATGAAGCGTGGCGAGGGAGACGCCCGTCTCGCTCAGGCCCTGGCCGAAGGCTGCAAGATCGTCTCCCTGGACGTGCTCGACACGGAGACGCTCGTCGAGGCCGGACGATTGATCTGGGAGCGGGCTGGCACACCCGCCTTCTGCGTCGGCTCCCAAGGGGTCGGTGCCGCTCTGATGGCGTACTGGCGCTCGACCGGTCTCGTTCCGTCCGAACCGGATCTTGCCCGGCCCGGTCGGGTCGATCGGATCGCGGGTGTATCCGGTTCGGTGTCACCGGTGACGGCCGCTCAGATTGCCCATGCGCTCGATCATGGCTTCGAGGGTATCCGGCTCGATGCCCGCCAAGTCGTCGACGAGACTGCGTGGAACAAGGCGATCGCTCGTGCAAGCGACGAAGCCCTGGCGTGCCTCGGCAGAGGGTTCGACCCCCTGATTTACACGGCTGCCGGTCCGGATGATCCCGCCGTCGCGGCCTTCCTCGAGGCCACGCGGACCGCCGGTCTCTCCGGCCAGATTGTCAACGAACGGCTTGGCTTCGGACTTGGGCAGGCCCTGCGCCGGGTCATCCGCGAAGCCGGTCTCTCGCGCGCGGTGATTTCCGGCGGAGACACGTCGGGGCGGGCCGCGTCGCAGCTGGGGATCGATGCGCTGACTGCCATCGGTCCGCTCGATCCAGGCGGTCCGCTCTGCCGCGCACACGGCGAGGATAGCCAGCTCGATGGCTTGGAGATCGCCCTCAAGGGCGGACAGGTCGGTCGTCCCGACTTCTTCCAGGCGGTGAAATTCGGCGGTCGCAATCGGTGAGGGAGGAAATACGCATGACACGCAGACTCGACGGAAAGGTCGCGCTCGTGACCGGCGGCGCGCGTGGGATCGGATACGCCACCGCGCAAGCGTTCGCTCGAGAGTGGGCCCGCGTGGTGATCGCGGACCTCAACGTCGCCGGCGCACAGGATGCCGCCGCAAGCCTCGGTGAGCAGGCCATGGGTCTCGGCGTCGATGTCGCGGATCCGGCTTCGGTGACCGCGATGATCGAAGCGATCATCGCGCGGTTCGGAAGGATCGACATCCTCTTCAACAATGCCGGGATCGGCGCCAACACGCCGTTCCTGGAGACGCGTCTGGAGGATTGGAACCGGATCCTCGGCGTCAACCTGACCGGAGCATTCATGGTGGCGCAGGGGTGCGCCCGCGAGATGGTTCGGGTCGGAGAGGGAGGCAAGATCGTCAACATCGCGTCCTTATCGGGTCAGCGCGGTGCCAACGGTCGAGCGGCCTACGGCTCGGCCAAAGCAGGGCTCGAACTCCTCACCAAGGTGATGGCCGTCGAGCTCGCCCCGTACCGCATCAACGTCAACAACCTCGCCCCCGGCGCGATCGAGACCGACATCGCCAAAGTCATGCACGACGAGGCGACGCGCGCCGCCTACGGGCGCCTGATCCCCATGACGCGCTACGGCACGCCGGAGGAAATCGCCGACGCTGCGGTCTTCCTGTGCTCGGACGAGGCCCGCTACGTCCACGGCCACACACTGAACGTCGATGGCGGTTTCCGCGAAGCCGGGCTGATGTTCAAGCCCGATGCAGCCATGCAGCGTGCTGGCTGATCCAAACAAATATTCGCACACTGGAGGGGATCATGGGAGCGTTGTTCACGCGTCGGCGCATTGCGACCTTGGGGGCCGCATCGGCGATCAGCGGGGCTTTGCCGCTGCGCTATGCGCGCGCCGCCGAATACAGTTTCAAGTGGGGCACCAACGTCCCTGAGTCGCATCCGCTCAACGTCCACGGACGCAAGGCGGCCGAAGCCCTCAAGGAGGCGACGAACGGGCGGGTCGAGCTGCGGCTTTTTCCGAACAACCAGCTCGGCGGGGATGCGGATATGCTCTCGCAGCTCCGCTCGGGCGCCTTGGAGTGCTTCTCGCTCTCGGGCGTCAATGTCCTCTCGACCATGCTCCCGGCATCCGGCATCTCCGGGGTCGGATTTGCCTTCAAAGACTATCCCATGGTGTGGAACGCCATGGACGGCAAGCTTGGCGCATGGCTAAGGGGGCAGATCGGCAAAGTCGGCCTCGTTGCGATGGACAAGGTCTGGGACAACGGTTTCCGGCGAGTCACGACGAGCAACAGGCCCATCACGAAACCGGAAGATCTTCAGGGCCTGAAGATCCGTGTCCCGGTGAGTCCCCTGTGGATCTCTCTGTTCCAGGGCCTCGGCGCCTCTCCCACCGGCCTCAATTTCGCGGAAGTTTACACGGCCCTGCAAACCAAGGTCGTCGATGCCGAAGAAAATCCGCCGGCCATCATTAAGGCGGCCAAGTTCTACGAAGTCCAGAAATACTGTTCGCTCACGAACCACATGTGGGATGGCTGGTGGTTTCTGATGAACCGTCGTGCTTGGGCTCAGCTGCCGCCTGACCTCCAAGAGATCTTCGCACGGGTTGTCAACGCGGCCGCGCTCGCCGAACGCGCTGATGTCGCCAAGCAGAACGAGGATTTGAAGGCTGAACTCGCTTCGATGGGTCTGGTCTTCAACAATGTCGATCCGGCGCCGTTCCGCGCGATGCTCGGCAAGGCGGGCTTCTACAAGACTTGGAAGGCGAAGTTCGGGCCGGAGGCTTGGGCACTCTTGGAAGAGAGCACAGGCCCGCTCGACTGAAGCGCCCTCACGCAACGATGAGCCGGGCGCCCGTGCCCGGCTCTCGACGTCCCGTTCGCACAATGGAGCCGTTCGTGACCGCAGGATCCATGCGCCGACACCGCCACGCCAAGATCGTCGCCACCGTGGGCCCCGCCAGCGCGGCCCCGGACCGGCTGCACGCCTTGTTCCTCGCCGGGGTCGACACCTTCCGGTTGAACTTCAGCCACGGCACCCAGGACGACCATGCCAAGGTCCACGCCGCGATCCGCGACCTCGAGAAGGAGGTCGGCCGGCCGATCGGCATCCTCCAGGATCTGCAGGGGCCGAAGATCCGGATCGGGACGCTGCAGGGCGGCCGCTTGGACCTGGAAGCCGGCGAGACGATCCGTTTCGTCCTGGAGGGCGACGAGGGCGACAGGCAGTCGATCCCCCTCCACCATCCGGAGATCTTCGCCGCCGTGGTCCCCGGCCAGGAACTCCTGATCGACGACGGCCGGGTGCGCGTGCGGGTCACCGGCCCGGAGCGGTCCGCCATCACCGCCGAGGTCGTCACCGGCGGGCCGATCTCGAACCGCAAGGGCGTCAACCTGCCGGGCACCCTGCTGGATCTGTCGCCGCTCACCGCGAAGGACCGGGCCGACCTCGCCTTCGGGCTCGACCTTGGCGTCGACTGGGTGGCCCTGTCCTTCGTCCAGAAGCCATCCGACGTCATCGAGGCGCGGGGCATCATCGGCGAGCGCGCCGGGATCATGTCGAAGATCGAGAAGCCGCAGGCGCTGGAGCGGATCGACGACATCATCCGGCTTTCGGACGCCGTGATGGTCGCCCGGGGCGATCTCGGCGTCGAGATCCCGCACGAGGACGTGCCCGGGCGGCAGAAGGAGCTGATCCGCGCCTGCCGGCTTGCCGTAAAGCCGGTGGTGGTGGCGACCCAGATGCTCGATTCCATGGTCAACGCTCCGGCACCGACTCGCGCCGAGGCGTCGGATGTCGCCACCGCGATCTACGACGGCGCCGACGCGGTGATGCTCTCGGCAGAATCGGCCACCGGGCGTTACCCGGTCGAGGCCGTGACCATGATGGACCGGATCATCCGGAGCGTGGAAGGCCACAAGCTCTACCACTCGATCGTGGCCGCGTCGGAGCCGGGCGAGGAGGAGACACCGCCCCACGCAGTGGCGACCGCCACGGCCGATCTCGCCGAGGCGATCCACGCCGCCGCGATCGTCGCCTACACGGCGAGCGGTACGACGGCGGCCCGGGTGGCGCGCAAGCGCCCGGCCTCCCCGATCCTGGCCCTGACCCCGAGCCTCGTGACCTCGCGCCGGCTGAGCCTGCTCTGGGGGGCGCACAGCGTCCTGACGGAGGATGTCGACAGCTACGAGGAGATGACCTCCAGGGCCTGCCGCCACGCGCAGGACGAGGGCTTCGCCAAGCCGCACGACATCATCGTGGTGGCCGCCGGAATCCCGTTCCACACCGCCGGCAACACCAACAACATCCGGCTGATGCAGGTCTGACGGATAAACGCGAATTGACCCTGGAGATAACGGGGAGAATGTTCGCAAACGGCCTCTTCGAGGGCCAAACGGGGGGAAGGATTGTCGCCATGCACGTCGATACTCTCAATCCGAAAACCGCTTCGGCGCTACAGAAAGGAATGGTGCCGCTGGCGGCCAGTCCTCGGCTTCGGCGCGTCGATGCCGCAATCGGCTATCTGGTCGAGATTCCGGCTGCTTTGCTGGTCTTGGCCGAGATCGGCGTGCTGCTCTCCGGTGTGGTCACGCGGTATGTCTTTCATGCGCCCTTGATTTGGGCCGATGAACTTGCCGGCATTCTGTTCCTCTGGCTCGCGATGCTGGGGGCTGTCGTCGCCTTCCGCCGGTCGGAACACATGCGGATGACAGCCTTCGTGTCCATGGCCAAGCCGCGCACGCGGGCGTTTCTGGAAACCGTATCGCTCGTTGCGGGACTGATCTTCGTCGGTCTCGTGCTTCATCCAGCCTACGATTTCGCGGCCGACGAAGCCTTCGTCCAAACGCCGGCGCTGGAACTCAACAATGCGTTTCGCGCTGCGGCCTTGCCGGTCGGCTTTGCCCTCATGCTGCTCATCGCGATTCTGCGCCTGATCGAGACCGCGAATTGGTGGATGACGGCAGCGACGTTGGTCATTGGCTTCGGCATCGCGGCCGGGCTGGCAGCTCTGCAGCCCTTCCTCGCGCCGCTCGGCAACCTGAACCTGCTGCTGTTCTTCGTCCTCGGCGTTGGCGCCCTGGTCTTCTCCGGCGTGCCGATCGCCTTTGCGTTCGGGTTGGCGACCTTCGCCTACATCACGCTCACCACGCGATCGCCCTCAATGGTCGTGATTGGCCGCATGGACGAGGGCATGAGCCACCTGATCCTGCTCGCCGTGCCGCTGTTCGTGTTCCTCGGCCTGCTCATCGAGATGACCGGCATGGCGAAAGCGATGGTCGGCTTCCTAGCGAGCTTGCTCGGGCACGTCCGCGGCGGCCTGCACTACGTGCTGGTCGGCGCGATGTACCTCGTCTCGGGCATCTCCGGCTCGAAGGCAGCCGACATGGCCGCGGTCGCCCCGGTGCTGTTCCCCGAGATGAAGGCGCGGGGTGCCAAGGAGGGCGACCTCGTGGCGCTCTTGGCCACCACCGGCGCGCAGACCGAGACGATCCCGCCGTCCATCGTGCTGATCACCATCGGCTCGGTCACCGGCGTGTCGATCACCGCCCTGTTCACCGGCGGGCTGATGCCGGGCCTCGTCCTCGGGCTGATACTGTGCGCGCTGGTCTGGTGGCGATACCGCCGCGAGGACCTGAGCCACGTCGCCCGGCCCTCGGGCCGGATCATCGGCCGCGCCTTCCTGGTGGCGATCCCCGCGCTGGCGCTGCCGTTCGTGATCCGCTTCGCTGTGGTCGAGGGCATCGCCACCGCGACGGAAGTCTCGACCATCGGCATCGTCTACGCGGTGCTGGCGGGGCTGCTGATCTACCGCCAGTTCGACTGGCGGCGGCTCTACCCGATGCTGGTGATGACCGCAGCGCTCTCCGGCGCGATCCTGCTGATCATCGGGGCGGCGTCGGGCATGGCCTGGGCGCTGACCCAGTCAGGCTTCTCGGATAGCCTAGCGACTGCGATGAAGAGCATTCCAGGCGGAACACTCGGCTTCCTGTTCGTCTCGGCGGCGGCGTTCATCGTGCTCGGCTCGGTGCTGGAGGGCATCCCGGCCATCGTGCTGTTCGGGCCGCTCCTGTTCCCGATCGCGAAACAGGTTGGCGTGCACGAGGTGCACTACGCCATGGTGGTGATCCTCGCGATGGGCATCGGGCTGTTCGCCCCGCCCTTCGGTGTCGGCTACTACGCCGCCTGCGCGATCAGCCGGATCCACCCGGACGCGGGCATGCGCCCGATCGTCGGCTACATCGTGGCCCTACTGATCGGCCTCCTCGTCATCATCCTCGTCCCCTGGTTCTCCATCGGATTTCTTTAGTCCGACCTTGGGTCTATAGCGCAAATTTCAGAGCAATACCCGATTAGTGCAGAAATCGTACATTTTGAATTATTTTGCCGAGGATAAAATTTGAGCTATCGTAGTCAGATAAATCTTTATCGGTAGTCGGTGAGAGCACAGCCGAGGCTCGATGTCTCGGCTGCGCTATGTCTGCTCAGAAGATTCTTTGGAAGATTGGAAAATGGCTGAGTTGGGCGCTTTTCTGTCGGGCTCCTCTGAAAGCCCCTCGACACTGAAGCCGAGGGGCCGAACGCTCAAATCTCCGTGCCTTCGGCCAGGGTCAAGGCATCTTCGACGTCGACACCGAGGTACCTGACCGTGCTCTCGATCTTGGTATGGCCGAGCAGGATTTGGACGGCACGAAGGTTGCCGGTCCGTTTGTAGATCAACGACGCCTTTGTGCGACGGAGGGAGTGGGTCCCGTAATCCTCGCTCCGCAGCCCGATGCCAGTCACCCACTCATCGACCAACCGCGCATACTGCCTAGTGCTGATGTGCATGACGCCGTCGAGCCTGCTTGGGAAGGCATAGTCGTCGAGCGTTCCGCCCCGGGCCTCCAGCCATGTCAGGATGCTGGTACGAGCGGGTTCGAGTAATTCGAACTGCACTGGTCGGCCGGTCTTGCGCTAAATGACGATGGCCCGGCTACGGACGCGACCCCCGCTGACGAGGTCGCCAATCTTGAGCTTGACGATGTCGCAGCCGCGCAGCTTGCTGTCGATAGCGAGGTCGAACATCGCACGGTCGCGCACGCGCCGTTCGCGTTCGAGCCAGAAGCGGATGGCCCAGACCTGCTGAGGTTTGAGGGCCCGCTTGGCGCCGAGCTTGCGGCCGGCGTTCCAGGCCGGTCGCCCTTTCGTAGCCGGATCGTGTGCAGAGTGTCCCATCGTCTGTCTCCTTGCCGGCCCATGCCGACAGGGCGAGGAGACACCCGAACCGAGGCTCTGGAGATGGAAGGCAGATGCGGACGTTCCGCTGGCGACCCGAGCCAGACGTAGAACGAGTTCGGTGCTCATCTCATAAGCGGACGCTCAGCGAACCCACCCCGCCTTGAATGAGCGTCCGCGCTTGTACGTCTTCCATTATCGACCGCCTGTCCGCCGATGATTGTCAGGGATCGCCAGCGCAATGGCGACCGGCGGCCGGTCGCAGTCTTGTCAAGGCAGGCGGCGGTAGACGCCCGCGAATACCGCGCCGCCCAGCAGTTCGCAGGTGCCGGCCTGGATGACCTTCCAACCGTCCGCGCCGAGGCGCTCGAAGGTTAGTCGACAGCGGCCGTTCAAGACGGTGGCTGTCCCTTTCCGGAGATCCAGGAATGCATCCGTGGCCGCGGTGTCCACGTCGCCGGCCTCCACCCCGCCGGGCCCGACATAGTTAGACATCAGGGACACGCTGGCGAAGCCATGGACCGGTCCCACGACGTTGAGGGTGCTGTGATTGCCCTTGGGCTCCTCGCAAAAGAAGTCACTGCCCACCTTCACCCCTCCCTCAGACCGCTGGAGTTCGGCGTTCCGCTCGTCGTAGGCTTCGGCCAGGCAGGCTGCTGTGGCACAGGCCTGCGCCTTCCCTAGCCACGCCCGCTGCCGAGCCTCGACGGCCTCGCGCTTCCCCACTTTCAAGGCGCCCGAGTAGAGCCTCGCCAGGATCTCGTCCCGGCCCCCGAGAGCGGCGTCCCCGCAGACGAAGCGTTCCATTCCGGTCGATGCCTTGGCGCAGTCGAAGCTTGCCGCATGGGCAACCGGCGCCGTGAAAGCGAATGCCGCCGATGCCCCGATGCAGGCCGCGGTACGGTGGAAGTCGCTCACCGCTCGCATGATAGGTCCCCGCCCGGGCAGGCTAGTTGATCGGTCAGGTCGCGGGTGCGGCGCTCAGTAAGGGCCGTCGCGCACTCGCCGATAAGCATGGGCATGATCGTGCCGTTATCATCGGGGTGTTCGGCGTCGTAGCCGGTCTCAAGGTTGCATTCGAGGTCGCGGAAGCGCCGCCAAGCCTGCTGCGCGAGGTCGAGGTTGTGTCGCCCGCTCGGGTCGAGTTTGGCCTGCAGGGCCTCTCGCGCCTTCGCCAAACTGGCCTCGGCGGCGTCCAGCTTGCGCTTGGCGCATAGGGTCCCCTCGGCTTGGTTCGCGACGTCCGCGCAAAGTGCCGGCACCTCCGCCGTGGCCGCCGTCGACCAGAGCATCAGGACCACCATTTGGGCGTGCTTCATGGCATGGACCCCGTCGGGCAGAGGCCTCTTGCGGTCCTGCCCCACCTTTGCCGGTGGTAGCACGGCGCGCTAGCCTCTCCCACGACCGAGCCCAAGGAGGCCACCACGCCGAACCGTATCACGACAGACAGGTCCGGAGATCCCGTCGTACGGGTGCTCGGCGGCTACCTCGCCGCCGTGGCGGCGGCGGTGACGACCTTGATGCTGGCCAGTGCGGCCGGTGCTCTGTTCGGGCCTCCCCCGTCGCCCGCCGCCGAGCCTACCCTCCCCTCCGACTTGATCTCCGTCGCCATCACGTTCGTCATCGCCACGCTGTTCGTGACGGTCTTCGCGATGCCGGCATTCTTGCTGTGCCTGGCGGTCTCGATCCGGACGGGATGGCGCCATCCGACCATCCACGTTGCTTGCGGCGGCGCCATTGGTCTCGCCCTCGGGCATCTGTTTGCCGGCATGGTCGACCGGCCGCTGCAAGCCGTAAGCGCCGGAGTGATGGGCGGCGGAGTGTACTGGTGGCTCGCCGTGCGCGAGCGGCGATGGTCAGGGTCGTGATCTCACTGGTTACTGGTCGAGACACGTCTCTGGTCGCGCATGCCGGATTTGTGAGCGGCCGAGAGCGGACCTTCGGCTTGGCGACCGTACCGACCTCGGGGTAGCCTGGCCCCAGGCTGATGCTGCCTGCCGCTCGCCCCGGGAACGGGATGGTGAAAGCATCGCGGACGACCACCCCCACCGGATCCCTGACCGGCGACGGGTCGGCAACGCGGGCACCGACGGACCGCCGCCGGCTTGGGGAGAGCACCATGACGACCGTCGACCAGGCCAAGGCCATGGCCAAGCGGCTGCGCGCCGCGCTGGCCGCCCGCAACTTCGCAGTCCCGCCCGCGACCGCCCTCGAACTCGTGGCCGCCGGCCTTGGCCACGACGACTGGAACACCGCTTGCGCCGCCCTCGACCGCCCGGCGGAGATCTGACCCCGCTTCGTGGAGGCAATCCCGATCCTGCGCATCTTCGACGAGGCCAAGGCGCGCGAGTTCTACTGCGGCTTCCTCGGGTCCGAGGCCGGGTTCGAGCACCGCTTCGAGCCGGGTTTGCCCCTCTACATGGAGGTCGCCCGCGCCGGCCTGCGACTGCACCTGTCCGAGCATCACGGCGATGCCAGCCCCGGCTCAACGGTGTTCGTGCCGATGCGCGGCGTCCATGCCTATCACCGGGAACTGACCGCCAAGCGATACGGCTATGCCCGGCCAGGCGTTGATCAGGCTTCTTGGGGCGACGTGCTGGAGGTGGCCGACCCGTTCGGGAGCAGGCTGCGATTCTGCGAGCGCCGCGACGGATGACCGATCCCCGGCCGCGCTGATCCGTCGTCGATCCGAGGTACGCTCCTCGCGGAGGACGGCCGGGCTCGACGGTCAATCGTCACGCCCGCTCCGCGTGCGGAGCGGGGGGACACCCGCATCTCCCATTCTGGTACTCCCACAGCGACGGGCGAGCGTTACGTGGGCTCTCGGACGAGCATCATCACCGCGCCGTCATACCACGGGAGATCGAGAGCCCCGGCTGTACCCCGGTAGATGACCGTGTCGCGCCCCGGACCCCAGGTGCCGGTTTGGCAATGGACCGCATAGGCGACCGGCTGGCGCATACCGAGCTTGCGGAGCTCTGGCTGCACGTCCGGTGGCAGTCGTTCGAGCGGCTGGAAATCGGGGCCCTCACTTACGTCGCCGGTCGATGGTGTTCGGTTCCTCGCCAGTCGGGTCGACGTTAAGGTCAGGCGCTTGCCCAACAGGCTCGGATCGTCGTTGCCGAGCGCCTGCACGCCGATGTCGGAGACTGCGACCCTTGCGACGCGCCAATGGCCGGTGAAGGCAGAGATTGGATCGCCGGCTATCGCCGGGACTATGCCCATGCCCAAGACCACCGCAGCTGCGCTCGGGAGAAGCCTATCCGTTTTCGCCATCTCAGTCTCCTTGCGGTGCGCCCCGGGCCGGACGGGCCTACGGCGCAGCGTCCTTCGTCCTGGGGGGCGATGATGGGTGGGCTGATCGCGCGAGTCCGACCCTAGCCCAGTAGCTTCCGGACGATCTCGTCGAACGCCTCGGCCGGCAGCGCACCTTCGTGTCGCTGGCCGTTGAGGAACAGGGTCGGCGTCGAATGGACGTCCAGGACCTTCATGGCCTGCGCCTGCACGCGGTTGACCTGGTCGTAGAGGGCTTGGTCGGCGAGCACGGCATCGAACTTGGCCTTGTCGAAGCCAGCCTGCCGGAGGAGGTCGCCCATCGCGTCGAGCGGCTTGTCGACGAAGGCCCAGGACCTCTGTCTCTCGAACAGCAGGTCCGTGACCGGATAGTAGTTCCGCCCGCCGTCGGCCCTGGCCAGCATGAAGGCGGCGGTGTCGAGGGGGTTCAGCGGGTACCCGCGCAATGCGAAGCGCATCTGCCCCGTGTCGATCCAGCGGGCCTTGATGCTTGGCCAGACCTTGTCGTGGAAGGCCGCGCAATGGGTGCAGGTGACGGCGGCGTACTCGATGAAGGTCACCTTGGCATTGGGCGAGCCGACCCAGATGTCGCCTAACGGGCCCGCCATCGCCGGGTCATCGACAGGGGCCGCCCGCGCCGGGGCGAATGCGAACGCAGGGCCCAGCATCGCGCCGACGAGCAGGGTTCGACGAGCGACGAGATAGCGTCGGGTGCAAATCTCTATCTTCACGCGGCGGCCTCATTCGTCCGCAAGCCTCTGGAGCGGAAGTTCGAGCAACTTGGCGTCGCTCGCGTGACAGACCGTGACCCGGACGTATCGTTTTGTATCTGCCGCCCGCCTCTCAGACCCTGCCCACCGGTCGCACGTATGGGGCGGCCGCGAACGAGGTGAACCGGTCCGGCTCGTCGAGGGGCACGTCGAGGCTGCAGCGCAGACCCTCGGGGGCGAACTCCAGACGGACCTCACCCCCCAGTTCACGGCTGACCCCGCCCGTGATCAGGCGCGTACCGAAGCCGCGTTTGCCCGTCTCCCGAACCGGCGGGCCCCCGCTCTCCCGCCATTCCAGGGCGAGCCGTCTCGCGCCGCTCTCGCCGACGACGACCCTCCACGCGACGTCGATCCGGCCTGCCTCGGTCGAGAGGGCACCGTACTTGGCCGCGTTGGTCGTCAACTCGTGCACCGTCATCCCGAGCGCCAGGACGTAGCGTGGAGGCAGGTCGATGTCGGCCCCTTCCAGGCCGAAGCGGTGCACCTGGCCGTCCCGAAAGGGTGAGAGTTCGTTCTCCAGCACCGTGCGCAGCGAGGCGCCCTCCCAGTCGTCGCGCGAGAGCAGGTCGTGGGTCTTGGACAGGGAGAGGATGCGTCCCTCAAGGCGCTCGCCGCGGTCTTCGTCGCGGCGGGCCTGCCGCGCCAGGGACTGCACGGTGGTCAGGGTGTTGCGGACCCGATGGTTCAGCTCGTGCAGCATCATCGTCTGCCGCTCCTGCAGGACGCGGCTGCGGGCGACCTCCTCGCGCAACTCCCCCTCGTGCCTCTGCAGCGATGCCGCCATGGCGTCGAACGCCTCGCCGAGCCGGCCGAACTCGTCGGTCCCGGACAAGCCGGTCCGGGTCCCCAACTCGCCGGCGCGCCACGCGCCGGCTGCCCCGAGCAGGCGCCGCACCGGCCTACGGATGAAGGCGCGGCCTGCCAGGAGCGCGGCGGCGACGGCCAGGATCGCGCCGACGCCGATCAGCACGACCCCGCGACGGGTCGCGGCATCGATGTCCGCGAAGGCCGTGGCCGGCGACAGGCCCACCGCCACCGTCATGCCGTCGAGGTCCCCCGGTGAGCCCCCGGCCACCGCCGTGATCCGCGGGTTGCCCCTCAACCCGGTCAAGTCCGCGACGCCGCCGCGGTGGTCGGCCAGGGCTTTCCAGAAGGCCGTCGGCAGCGGCTTGCCGGCCCAAGCCTCGTGGTCGGGAAGCCGGACCAGGATCGTGCCGTTCCGGTCCGCGACCGTGAGGGCGGCGTCGGGCGGCAGCCCGACATCGGACTGCCGGGCCGCGAGGTAGGACAGGTCGATGCTCGTTATCACGATGCCTTCGGGGCGACCGTCGCCGTCTTCGTCGGCGATGGCCTGGGCGAACTGGATCGTGGGCCGGCCGGTGACCCGGCCGGACACGACCTCCCCGATGGCGAAGCCGCCGGTGCGCATCGCCTCCTGGAAGTAGGACCGGTCGGCGACCGAATAGGCCCCGACCGAGGATCCCAGGGTGTTGCACCGGATGCGCCCGTCCGGGTCGGCGACCCCGAAGAAGAACGAGCCGGGGACCTTCCCGCCGACCGTCGCGAGGTACGCCGTGCAGGCCCGCGCGTCATTGCCGCGGACCTCGGCCACGCCGGCCAGGATGGAGAGGATCTGCCGCGCCCCACGTCCGAACTGCCCGAGGTCGGCCGCGACGGCCTTCGCCCCTCGCATGGCCTCCTTCCGGACGGCCCCGGCCCGGGCGGCGCGGAGCGCGTACTCGTTGTAGCCCTGGACGGCCAACGCCGGGATCAGCGCCAAGACGACGAGGCCCACGATCCGCTTGGTCAGTGACATCGAGTTCCCGAGCTCGGTGAAGCCCGTCGTCTCCCGGGACCCGGCCACCGAACTAGGTCGGTTCGGCTGCAAAGCCATGGGCAGCGCCTCGGCCCGCTAACCAGGGCTATCCATCGATCGAGGCGCGGCGGGCCCGATGGACGCACCCCGCCCAGGGATGGTCGCCGCGGGGACTCCCCGCGACGGCGGTTAGTGCGCGCCGGTCCCGACGCCCCCCACCGCGCGCCTGAGGATGCGCGAGAGGTCGGCCACGGAGTAGGGTTTGCGCAGGAGCTCGAACCCGTGCGTCCCCTGCTCGGCAAGCACCTCGCTGTAGCCCGACGTCAGGACCACCGGCAGGTCGGGCCGGCGGCGGCGTAGTTCCTGGGCGAGATCGACCCCGTTCATCCCCGGCATGACCACGTCGGAGAACACCACCTCGAACCGGTAGGGGATGCGCTCGAACTCGTTCAGGGCCTTTTCTGCGTCCATGGCCCACACGGTGCTGTAGCCGAGCTCTTCCAGCGCCTGTGCCGCGAAGGCCCCGACCTCGTGGTTGTCCTCCACCAGCAGGACGCAGGTGCCGTGGCCCTCGGCGAGGTCCGCCGGCTCATGCGCCTCGGCCTCGGTGGCGGCGGGGGCCTTGGCGCGCGGGAGGTACAGCGTGAAGGTTGCGCCCTCGCCGAGGCGGCTCTCGGCGATGACCTCGCCGCCGGACTGCTTGGCGAAGCCGAAGACCTGGGACAGCCCGAGCCCGGTGCCCTGGCCGACGCCCTTCGTGGTGAAGAACGGCTCGAAGATCCGGTCCAGCGCGTCCGGGGCGATGCCGCTGCCCGTGTCGGTGACCGAGACCGCGACGAAGTCGCCGCGCATGGCCGGATGGGCCCGGACCGCGGGGACGACGCCGACCGGCCGCACCCGGATGGTGATGCGCCCTTCGCCCGACATCGCGTCGCGGGCGTTGACCACCATGTTGACCAGCGCGGTGTCGAACTGGCTCGGGTCGGCGTCGACGAGGCAGGGACCCTCCTGCCCCCTGGCGTCCCGGAACGGCTCGACCTGGGTCTCGACGTGGATGCGCGAGCCCGTGAGGGTGCGGACCATGTCCGAGACCGAGGTGACGCCGCGCCCGACATCGAACACCTCCGGCTGGAGCGCCTGCCGCCGCGCGAAGGCGAGGAGTTGGCCGGTCAGCTTGGCCGCGCGGTCGACGGTGTCCGAGATCGCGTCGACGTAGCGGATCCGGCGCTCCTCGGCCAGGTTCGGCCGCTTCAGCAGGTCGGTGGACGACTTGATGACCGTCAGCAGGTTGTTGAAGTCATGCGCGACGCCGCCGGTGAGCTGGCCCACCGCCTCCAGCTTCTGGCTCTGCCGGAGTTGCTCCTCCAGGGCCTTGCGCTCCGTCACGTCCCGGCCCGCCGCATAGAAGTGGTCGTCGCGGGGGATGGCGTACCACGACAGCCAACGGAAGCCCCCGTCGCGCGTCCGCATCCGCACGTCCAGGCCGTCGAGGACGATGCCGTTCACGAGGTCGCCGAACACCCCCTCCACGGCGGACCTGTCGGCCGGGTCGATGAATGCGTTGAAGTGCGCGCCGACGAGGTCGTCCTCGGACCAGCCGAGCGTCTCGGTCCAGGCCGGGTTCACCGAGCGGTAGCGGCCGTCGAAGCCGCAGACGAGGAACAGGTCGCGGCTCGTGCGCCAGACCATGTCGCGCTCGTCCGTCCTGTCGCGGGCGGTCTCCTCCAGGACCCGTTCAGCCTCGCGCCGCTCGGTGATGTCGTTGAACAGGATGGCGACCCGGCGCCGGGCAGGCTCGCCGATGCGCAGGGCGTGGACGTCGAACCACCGGCCGAGTGCCACCGCGCCGCTTTCGAAGCGGGCCGCCTCGCCCGTCAGCGCCACCCCGCCGTAGGCGTCCAGCCAGGACCGCTCCAGGCCCGGGACGACCTCGCTGACCCAGCGTCCGGCCACGTCGCGGAGCCCGGTATGGCGTTCGAACGCCGGGTTGACCTCGACGAAGCTGTAGTCGACGGCGCGCCCGGCCGCATCGTAGCGCATCTCGACGATGCAGAAGCCGGCATCCACGGCCTCGAACAGGGTGCGGTAGCGCGCCTCGCTCTCGGCGAGCCGGCCTTCCTCGGTGCGAAACCGAGTGACGTCGAGTTGGCTCGCGAAGAAGTAGCGCAGATGTCCGTCCGGATCGAACACCGGGCTGACGTAGAGCTCGTTCCGGAACGGCGTGCCGTCGCGGTGGTAGTTCAGGATCTCCACGACCACGTCGCGCCGCGCCGCGACGGCGTCGCGGACTTTGGCGACGTCGGCGGGATCGGTGCCCGGGCCTTGGAGGAATCGGCAGTTGCGGCCGATCAGCTCGTCGGCTCCGTAGCCGCAGAGCTCCTGGAATGCGCGGTTGGCGAAGACGATCGGGTTGTCGGGCAGGTTCGGATCGGTGAGGATCTGCGGCATGCGGGTCTTCTCCGCCGCCGTGAACAGCAGGTCGGTCCCGGCGGCCGAGGTGCGCTCGTCGCCGGTCGGGGCATGGACATGCCCCTCGTTCCGCCGCCGAAGCCGCTCGATCTCCGCATTCGCGTCCGCCAGTTGCCGGCGCAGGTCCTCGAAGTCCGTTTCCATCCTGCCTGTCCCGACCGGGTACTGGGTGGGTCCGTCCGCCGGTGTCCCGACGGAGCCGTCGGTTGCCGCTGCGTGCCGTCGGCCGACGCATGTCGGAGCCGTATGACGGAGGCCGGGTCGTCCGGGAAGTCTGGTCCGGGATTGCAGGGCGAGCCGTTTCGCCACGTTCCCGGCCCGACCGTGGTGACGCACAGCCCCGGACGAACGGGATGCGCACCCCCGTGTTCCCGGAACGCCGGCGTTCCAGGCCGGCATGGGACCGAACCGTCGGGCGGTCGAAGACCCCATGAGCCGGTCGCGGAAACGTTGTTGCACCCCTGTTCCCGGCGGTTGAACGTCGGCGGCCGCTTCCGAGCAAGCGGCGATCTGCCCGGTCACCTTCCCGTGTCTGTATCGGCCACCTATGGCATAGAGCGTCTCAGTCATTCACATCAGATCCACAGGCCTGCCGGACCCAAATGACGGCCTGGGATCGACGCCGGGTGAACGGGTGGCCGTGGAACAGATCGACAGCACAGCGCGACGCCAAGCTGCGCTCGCCGCCTACAATATTCTCGACACGCCGACCGAGGCCGAGTTCGACGGCATCGTGAGAGTGGCGTCCGAGACCTGTGGCATGCCGGTGTCGCTAATCTCCCTGCTCGACGGCGAGCGCCAGTGGTTCAAGGCCGAGACCGGCTTTAGCCACAGCGAGACCCCGATCTCGCAATCCATTTGCGCCTACGCCGCGCAGCAGAACGACGTGTTCGAGATCCCCGATCTCACCCTCGATCCGCGGACCGCCGACAACCCCCTCGTGACCGGCGGGCCAGAGGTGCGGTTCTACGCCGGCGTGCCCTTGAAGACCGCGGATGGTGTCGCCCTCGGCGCCCTGTGCGTCCTCGACACCAAGCCCAACCGGCTGACCCCGTCACAGGCGTTCACCCTGCGCACGCTTGCCCAGCAGGTCATCACCAACTTGGAGCTGAGACGCACGCTCAAGGAGCGCCGCGAGAGCGACCGGCGCAACAAGGCGATCCTGCAGAGCGCGATCGACTACGGCATCATCGCGATGGATCTGAACGGCCGCGTGACGAGCTGGAACACGGGAGCCGAGCAGATCCTTGGGTGGACTGAGGCTGAGATGCTCGGACGGCACGCCAACGTCTTCTTCACCCGAGAGGATGAGCGCGACCAGATCGCCGAGAAGGAGATGGGGGCGGCCCTGCTGCACGGGCGCGGCACCGACGAGCGTTGGCACCTGCGCAAGGACGGCACGCGGTTCTGGGCGAACGGCGAGATGATGCCGCTCAAGGATGAGGAGGGTCGGCCTGAGGGCTTCATCAAGATCCTGCGCGACCGCACCGAGCAGCGCAACGCCGCCGCCCGGCAGCAGGCCGATGCCGAGTTCATGCGCAGCGTGCTCGCCTCCTCGGCCGACTGCATCAAGGTGCTCGATCTCGACGGCGGCCTGACCTTCATGAGCGAGGGCGGCATGCGGGTGATGGAGGTCAGCGACTTCAACCTCGTCCGTGGCTGCCCGTGGCCGGACTTCTGGCAGGGCCAGGGTCATGAGGATGCCCTCGTGGCCCTCATGGCCGCCAAGGCCGGCGGCGTCGGCCACTTCCAGGGATCGGCCAATACCTATCTCGGCACCCCGAAGTGGTGGGACGTGCAGGTGACGCCGATCCTCGGCTCGAATGGGCAGCCTGAGAGGATCCTGTCGGTCTCGCGGGACATCACCGACCAGAAGACCGTCGAGCGCCAACTCGCGGTCAGCGAGGAACGCTGGCGCGGGCTGTTCAGCGGGATGCAAGAGGGGTTCCTCAGCGCTGAGTTGATCCGCGATGAGGCTGGCAAGGCGGTGGACTTTCGGTTCCTGGAGGTCAATCCAGCGTTCGCCGGGCTGACCGGGCTACCGGCCAGCAGCGCCGGGCGAACCATGCGCGAGCTTGTGCCGGCCATCCCGCAGTGGTTGATCGACACCTACGCCCGCACCGTCGAGACCGGCCAGCCCGAGAAGTTCGAGATCCACGTCCCCGAGCTGAACCGTACGTTCGAGGTCCGGGCACACAAGCAGTCTGGCCAGCAGTTCGCTGCGTTGTTCCTGGAGATCTCGGGCCGCAAACGGACCGAGGTTCGCCGCGCTGCCATGACGGAGCTGGGCGACCGGTTGCGCGACGTGGGCGACAAGAGCGAGATCAGCCGGATCGCCGCCGAGGTCATGGGGCGCACGCTCGGACTGAGCCATGCGGGCTACGGGCAGGTCGATCCCGACGCCGAGACGATCCTGGTGGAACAGGGGTGGACTGCGCCGGGCCTCACCGACATCGCCGGGCTGCACCATTTCCGCGCATACGGTTCGTACATCGAAGACCTCATAGCCGGACGCAACGTCGTCATCGACGACACCGGCAGTGATCCCCGGACCGCCGCCGATGCCAAGGCATTGGCGGCCATCAGCACGCGCTCGCTTCTCAACTTGCCGGTGATGGAGCACGGCCGCTTCGTGGCCTTGTTCTACGCCGTGAGGGCGGAACCGGGGGAGTGGGCTCAGGAGGACATCGCCTTCGTGCGCAACGTGGCCGACCGCATCCGGTCGGCCATCGCCCGCATCGAAGCGGAGGCGCAGCAGCAACTGCTCAACCACGAGCTGAGCCACCGCATGAAGAACATGCTGGCGATGGTGCAGTCCATCGCCACGCAGACGATGCGTGGAGCGGCCGATCTCGACACCGCCCGGGATGTGCTGGCTAACCGACTGATCGCCCTTGGCAAGTCGCACGACCTCCTGCTCGGCGGCTCCCTGTCGAAAGCCCCGCTGGCGAGCGTGATCGAGAGCGCGCTCGACATCCACCGTGACCGTCCGGATCGGTTCGTGCTCGATGGCTCGGCTGTTATGGTCGGTTCCAGGGCGGCACTGTCGCTGTCGTTGATGCTGCACGAGCTGGCGACCAACGCCGCCAAGTACGGCGCGCTTTCGAACGTGGACGGTCGGGTCACCATCAGTTGGGATATCGACGGTGACGGCGACGACGCTCCGGTCACCTTGCGTTGGATCGAGGCAGGCGGTCCGGCGGTGGTGGCGCCGAAGCGCGCGGGGTTCGGCACCCGGCTGATCGGACGCGGGCTTGCTGGAAGCTTCGACGGCAAGGCTGACTTGAGCTACCCGCCCTCTGGTGTGGTCTGCACCATCGTCGCGCCGCGGCGCGGTCTCATGGCGAGCTAGCCCTCGGATATCGCGACGGGAGCATGCCGGGCGATCAATCCGACCCGCCGGCCGTATCCAGCTGTGCAAGGAGTTGGTTCAGGCGGTCCGGCAGGGGCGTTGCAGGGATCTGGGCGTACATGCCCTGCAACTTGCGTCCGAGGTGGTGCTGGATCGCATGGGGTGAGCCCGGCTGCATCCATACGACCGACCCCTCCGGTAGAGCTTGTCCGTTCTCGTCGCGAACAGGATCAATTCTAGCATCAGAGGCACGTTTCCCCACCGAACTGCTTCCCTGGCCCCAGACCACGTAATAAGGGGCAAACAGCCAATCTGGATTGAGTTCCCGTTGAGGCCCTGAGCAATCGGCACAGTGCCATTGGCGCCACACCAACATCGCAGACGCCGATCACAGCGTCTTCTCCCACTAGAATGCAGACCGTCAGCTGGAACTAATTTTCCGTTCGTGAAGGGTCGTGAACGGTCCCGTAGCTCTGTCCGCTTCGATGCACCGGCCGTCCGGAAGCGGACTGGCAGAAAACCACCCATTGCGGCCGGCTCATTCGGTGCATTTTGGGTATGCGATTGGAAACTGGCCCTATCGGTTCGTTATGGGTGCACCCATAGCGAACCGGCACCGGTCGCTCCGAAAGGCATACGAAACTAGACTTGCACACCGTGCATGAAGGTGCCGCGGCGGCCAGGATGCCGTCACGTTGCCAATCAAGCTTAACCAATCGCTAACCATGTTCCGAGATATCGCAACCGAAGGTTGAGGGATATGGGCAAATGGTTGTGGTCGTTGGGTGCTGTGCCTGCCTCGTCGCGACCGCGCTTGGGGCGATAGTGATCATCGCTGAGACCGGTGTTCCGCACCTCGAATGGGACAATGCCGGGCAGGTCAACGATATCTGAGCGGCGAGAGGCCGGAGCGTATCCCAGAAGCGGTCATTCGTCGGCCGTCCGGCAACTTCGGCTCGGGGTGGGAAACGGAAGTTGGCCTTACGTCCAGAAGCGGACCTTCGGCTTTGCGCCCATGCCAGACGTTGGCCAGGGCGCGGCTGCAACTCGAAAGCGGCCATCAACGATGATCTCGGCCCCGCAGAGCCATCCGCGGCGCAAAGAGTGGTTCAGCAGCGTCTGCGATAGAGGTCCGGCCAGTGGATGGACCTCGACCGCATCGGCAGCGGACCATCAGAGTTCGAGCGTGACGTTCACCCGGGCGCGGGAGACGCACGGCATCATCCGGTCCTGGCGTTTGGCGACCGGCAGCACGACGTCGCGGTGGATCACGGTGCCGTCCCGGTAGCCGCACTCGCAGGAGCCACATACGCCGATCTCGCAGGACGAGGGCATCGCGAAACCGTGCCGTCGCAGGGCGTCGAGGAGCGAGACATCCGCCGGGACGTGAATGAACGCTCCCGTCGAGGCGATCAGCGCGTCGAAAGGTTCCGGTTTGTAGTTCTCGTCGGCCATCGGCGCGAAGTGCTCGACATGGACCTGCGCCGCCGGCCAGCCGGTTCTCTTCAGCGTGTCCTGAATGACGTCGGTGAGCCTCTGGGGCCCGCAGGCATAGACGTGGACACCGTCCGCCGGCGCACCGAGCGTCGACGGGTCGAAGCGCGAGCCCCCCGAGGAGAACCAGCAGCGGAGTCGGTCGCCGCAAAGCGCCTGCAGCTCGGGCAGCAGTGGCGCGTGCTCGGCGGAGCGCGCGCACAGATGAAGGGTGAAGTCGGCACCGCGCGCGGCAAGGTGCCGGGCCATGGCGGCGAGCGGCGTCACGCCGATGCCACCGCCGATCAGGACATGGCGCCGTGCCTCGACGGTCAGGCCGAAGTTGTTGCGCGGATGGGACACGTGCGCGACGGCGCCCGGGGTGAGGTTGTCATGCGTCCACAGCGAGCCGCCCCGGCCCGCATCCTCACGCTTGATCGCCAGGACATACCGGCTCCGGTCGGCCGGATCGCCGCACAGGGAGTATTGGCGCGTGCGGCCATCGGGTAGGCGCAGATCGACATGGGCTCCGGGCTCCCAGGCGGGCAATTCGGGACGCTGCGGGTGGGCGAAGGTCAGCCGCACCACCTCCGGCGTAGTGGCGACGGCCTCTACGACCGTCAGCCTCATGACGATGCGGGCGGACATGGCCTCAATCCAACAGCGTGATCGGGTCGCCTGGGCGGATGATCCCGCCGCGCTCGATCCCGCAATTTAGCCCGGAGCGGTTGTAGAGCGGCAGATAGACCGGCTGCCCGAGCAGTTCTTCCAGATACTTGCACGGAAAGTTCAGGCGCCCGCCGCGCAGGATCACTTCACCGACCTGGAATCTGCGGCCGACGAGATGATTGAGTGGCACGCCGCGCACGGTGAGGTTCCGGCGGTGATCGATGGGTGCGAGTTGGATCGGACCGCCCTGAAGCGGAGGATCGTTGCGCGCAAGGGCATCGAGCGCCTCCTGCTCGATGAGTGTCACCTCGCGAGTGTCCGGCTTGGGCGAGTAGGTCCCCGTCCCGAGAAAGTAGCGATCACCCTCGATGCCGCGGCCAGCGACGCAGTGGGCCTCGGCCAGTTGCTCCATCTCGTAGCTCGCCGCCGGCGCGATGTGGATGTTGAGTAGCGTGCCGTGCCAGCCAGTCGCCCCTCCGGGCACGCCGGCCGCCACCGAGCCGGCTGCGTGCGCGAAGGCTTCGACGTGGCGGGGTGCGGATGTCGCGCTCATCGGGCCGGCCCCGTCGCCAGCGCGATCGCCTCGACCTCGACCAGCGCGTCGCGCGGCAGGCGCGCGACTTCGACCGTCGAGCGCGCCGGTGCCGCGCCGGGGAAGTGCTCGGCGTAAACGGCGTTCATGGCGGCGAAATCGTTCATGTCCTTCAGGAACACGGTGGTCTTGGCCACGCTCGCCAGGCTGGCGCCGCCAGCCTCCAGAACGGCGGCGAGGTTCGCCAGCGAGCGGCGCGTCTGCGCCTCGATGCCGTCCGGAAATGCGCCGGTCTCTGGATCGATCGGCAACTGACCCGAGGCGAATACGAGGTCGCCGACGCGGGTCGCCTGGACGTAGGGGCCGACGGCCGGAGCCGCCGCCTCTGTGGCGATGATGATCCTGTCCAAATCCGTTGTCCTCTCGCGCAAGACGTCAACATTATTCCATTGTAGTGGATGCACGTCCACTGGTCAGATCGCATTTTCCGACGGTGCAGGGCCGTTCAGTCGATCCGCCGGCGTGCTGTCTCCGGAGCCGCGAAGGTCGCCACGAGCGTCACGCATGCGAGCGCGATCAGGTAGGCGGAGATCGGCCACGTCGCGCCACCGCTCCAGGCGAGCAGCGCCGCGGCGATCAGCGGTGTAAACCCACCGCTCAGCGCAGCACCAACCTGAAAACCGAGGGAGGCACCGCTGTAGCGCAAGCGGGCGTCGAACAGCTCGGACATCCAGGCGGCTCCAGTTCCGAACATGATGCCTTGCCCGAAGCTCAGCGCTACTGCGACCGTCAGGGTGATGACCGTCGGGTCGCGCGTGTCGAGGAGCGTGAACATCGGGAACGCGAAGGCGATCGAGAACAGGCAGGCGGCAATGAACAACGTCTTGCGCCCGTAGCGATCGGACAGGTAGCCAAAGACGGGTATCGTGAAGAGCTCGATGACGGCGGCGACCAAAATGCCGTTCAGGATCACGCTCCGCGACAAGCCGAGCTGGCCGGTGACGTAGGAGATAGAGAACACGGTGACGACGCTCACGTAGGCAATCTCGGATACCTTCAGGCCGACAGCTTTCAGGAACATGCCAGGATGCTCGGTGAGGATCTCCACGATCGGAAGCCGCGCCGTCACCGCCTGCTCTTTGATCCGTCGGAACGCGGGGGTCTCGTGAAGCCGTAACCGAATGAAAAGGCCGACTCCGACGAGGGGTGCGCTCGCCAGGAACGGGATGCGCCAGCCCCACGATAGGAACGCCGACTCGGGCATCAGGCCGGTCAGCGCGAACGCGCCGATCGAGAGGATCACGCCGATGGGGTAGCCGAGCTGGACGATGCTCCCGAAGAACCCGCGCCGTTCCGGCGGCACGCTCTCCACCACCATCAGCACGGCCCCGCCCCACTCGCCGCCGATCCCGATCCCCTGGACGAGGCGCAGCGCCACGAGGAGGATCGGTGCAAGAATGCCGATCTGCCCGTAGGTCGGCAGGCAGCCGATCAGGAAGGTGCCGAGCCCCATGATCATCAGCGTCAGCGACAGCATCGACTTGCGCCCGATCCGATCGCCGAAATGGCCGAAGACCGCCCCACCCAGGGGACGGGCCAGGAACCCGACGGCGTAGGAGCCGAACGCCGCGATGGTGCCGACCACGGGGTCGATGCTGGGAAAGAACAGCTTGTTGAAGACGAGGGCGCTGGCCGTTCCGTAGATCAGAAAATCGTACCACTCGACGGTAGTCCCGATGACGCTCGACCAGACGATCTGGCGTCTGTCCGCGAGCGTAACCGCATCCGGCTCCGCGATCCGTGTCGTATCCAGCGGCGGTGCGACGTCAAGCATGCGCGGGCATCCACTTTTCGAGATGAATTTCCACTCTGCGCGATACAAGCAGCGTGCCAACCAGGACGCTGGTCGTGCGGGCGCCGCCGGGCGCGGTGTGCTAATCACCCCGCAACGACCCCGAGGCGCGCAAGGATGACGCGTCGGACGGAGGACCGGGACGAAGCGCGCATGACGGTCACGACAGAGGTACGACGGGTTCGAATCGAGGCCGAGGCCCGCTCTCAGATCCAAGTGCTCGCCGAGGAGATCCGACGTAGACGGCGGGAGCGCGACCTCTCCCTCGAAGCCTTGGCGGCCGTGTCGGGCGTCAGTCGCTCGATGATCTCGAAGATCGAGCGCGGCGAGGCCGTGCCGTCGACGGCAATCCTCTCTCGCCTGGCCGAGGCGCTGGGCGTAACCTTCTCGCGGCTGATGGCGCCTGCCACCGAGGTGGAGGTGTTGCTGATCCCTGCCTCCCGCCAGCCGGTACTGCGAGACGAGGCATCGGGCTTCCTGCGCCGCTGCCTCTCTCCGGTGCTGCCTGGGCGGGGGATCGACTGGGTGCTCAACACGCTCCCGCCGGGTGCAACCACGGGGGAGTTCGTCGCCCATCGCCGCGGCGTGTCGGAATACATCTTCGTGCTGAAGGGACGCCTCCGCGCCACGATCGGCGACCGCGCCGTCGTGGTCGAAGAGGGCGACAGCCTGTATTTTGAGGCCGACGCCGGTCACGCTTTCACCAATCTCGGGACGGACGTGTGCCAGTACTTCCTAGTTATCGATGCGACGCGACTACGGTGAGTCTTCGCAAACGGGATTCGGCTTTGACCGGCCGCTTCGCGCCCATGCTGGCCATTCAGCGGAATTTTGTAGCATCCCAGAAGCAGACACTGCGAAGCGGTCCAGGATGGATTCGGATCAGACCTTCGCTTCCGACATGGCCTCTCCGATCAGCCAGTCACGAAACGCGTTGATGGTCCGGTCCTGCACATCCTGGGGGCGGCAGACAACGTAGTAGGCCAACACACAATCGAGGACGGGCCCGAACGGGCGGACCAGACGGCGATCCTTGAGATCCTGCTCAACCAGAGTTGTTCGGCCCAGCGCTACACCGTGACCCGCCATCGCCATGCGGTAGGCCGCGGCGGAGTCGTTGATGCGAAGACCACGCTCGCCCTCGGACGTGTCCAGCCCGGCCGCGCGGTGCCAGTCCCGCCAAGTGCGGAAAGCGGCCGTGTTGGCCATGGACGTGTCGTGGATGAGAGGGTGGTGCCGCAGATCGGCAGGCGTTCGCAGCGCGTGGGGACCCTCAAGCAGCCACGGGCTGCACACTGGGAAGAATGCGTCGCGAGCGAAGGGAAACGCCACCAGCCCCGACCACAGCCCGGCCCCGTAGCGGATGCCGACATCCACGGGCTGGCTGGCGAAATCCGCCAGGGCGGTGCTGGTATCGATCAACAGCTCACAGTCGGAGTGTCGCCGATTGAACTCATCAAGGCGGTGCAGAAGCCACTTGTCGGCGAATGCACCGGGTACGGTCACCGACAGGGTCCGACGCTTCCGAGCCGAACGCAGCCGGGCCATGGCGGTCGACAGGCTGGCAAACCCCGCTTGAAGGTCTGGGATAGCGGCCTTCGCATTCTCAGTCACGACAAGCCGGGCTGGTCCTGACTAAGCGCGATGAAACAGCT
The DNA here is from genome assembly GCF_022829635.1 of Methylobacterium sp. E-066. Taxonomy (GTDB): domain Bacteria; phylum Pseudomonadota; class Alphaproteobacteria; order Rhizobiales; family Beijerinckiaceae; genus Methylobacterium. The sequence goes on along the minus strand of NZ_JAKSYO010000037.1, from coordinate 62,125 downwards.
CGACGCCGAGGCTCTCTTAGAGCCGCCTTACCAGTTGCCCGACGGCGGCAGGCGTCACGTTCAGTTCCTGCGCTGCCAGCGCGAAGCTGTGGTGACGCGCCGCCGCTTCGACGGCGCGCAGTGCGTTGAGGTGATCTGGAGCTCTCATGCGCTAAATATTATCTACTCCGGCGGCCGAGAACATCCCGTTTGAGGCGCCCTGCGACCGGGGTCATATTCCTCACCACGGAACGCGCGCTCCGACTTTCACGAGTGTCTCGAAAGTCCGGAGGATAGTCATGAAGCTCAACGATAAGGTCGTGCTCGTCACTGGCGGCACGTCCGGCATCGGCCTTGCTGCCGCTGACCTGTTTCGGCGCGAGGGCGCCAAGGTCATTGTGGTCGGCACCGATCCCAAGCGGCTGAAAGCGGCGGAAGCACAACTCGGTACAGGCTGCCTCGCCATCGCGGCGAACCTGCGCTGTTCCGCCGACATCGACCGTGTCATCGCGGGTGTGCGGGAGCGCTATGGCCGTATCGACGTCTTGTTCGCTAATGCGGGCCTTGGGAGAGCCGCACCGCTGGAAGCTGTGACCGAGGTCGACTTGGACGAGCAGTTCGAGGTCAACTTCAAGGGAGTGTTCTTCACCATCCAGAAAGCGGTGCCGCTAATGAGCAAGGGCGGCAGCGTCGTGTTCACCACCTCCTTCCTGAACACGAAGGGCACGCCGGGTCTGTCGATCCTATCGGCCAGCAAGGCGGCCGTGCGCTCGCTGACTCGGACGCTCGGCGCTGAGCTCGCGCCGCGCGGCATCCGGATCAACGCCGTGAGCCCCGGGCCAATCAGCACGCCGTTCGCCAGTAAGCTTGGCTTGAGCGAACAGGAGCTGAAGGCATTTGCCGAAGGCGTCGAGGGACAGGTCCCCCTGCAACGCTTCGGCGAGGCCGACGAGGTCTCGCGGGCCGCCCTGTTCCTGGCGAGTGACGACAGCTCCTACATGACGGGGGCGGAAATCGTGGTCGACGGCGGTTTGTCCCAGTTCTGAACCTTCGTCTCCCGATCGATCGCGGCTCCGGGCGGGCTTTGGCTCGCTGGGAGCAGTCGCCTGGATCTTGATCGGTTCGGGCTTACAATCGCGACCGGACTTCGTGTACGGTTCGCGCGGACCGGTGCTTCGGCAATACCCCGGACTGTATTGGCTGGCCCGCAGCTCCTGATGCGGGGCGGCGGAATTCGCGCCAGCAGGCACGACGTGCGATGCCGAAGCCCGAAGCCTTACTTCGGTCAATGCGCTTGGCGGTGCTGTAGTCAACGCCCGACGAGCTGAACCGGCGGCTCGATCAAGGGCGGCTGTCGGACCACGATCCCGGCTCCTTTGGCGCAGATCCAAACGTTGAGGAGGTCCCGACGGCCGTCGGACGCGCCCCTGGGCGTGGTTGATCCACGCGCCCAGAAACCCAAGTTGTTCAGAATGGGGGACGTCCGGGATCGTCCATCGTCAAGATGACGCCGGACGTGTAGCCGGACCGCCGAGAGGCTAGGAAGGCCACCGCGGCGGCGATCTCTTCGGGCTTGGCCGCACGCCCGAATGCGGAGTCCTTGAACGCATCCTGCCAGCGTTCCGCATTGCCTGTCGTCCGTTCGGCCTTGGCGCGAAGAAGCATCTCGATGCGATCGGTCGCAACCGGACCTGGATTTATGCCCACGACACGCACGCCGTCGCGCGGGGATCGCGCTCCGAGGGCTCGCGTGAACGCCATCAGGGCCGCGTTTCCGCTACTACCCGCGATGCAGTTGGGCTCGGCACGCTCACCTGCCGAGCCGATGACGTTGACGACGACGCCTCCGCGCTCCTTGAGCGTCGGGTAGAAAGCCCGGGTGAGATCGATGTAGCCGAAGACCTTCAGGTCCCAGGCGGATCGCCATGTCGCCGCATCCAGGGACAGGAGGTCGCCGGGCGGGATGGCGCCGGCATTGTTGACGAGGATGTCGATGCCCCCAACCTCGTGGACGACGCGCGCATGCTCGGCGGTGCGCGACAGGTCCGCGGCGATGGTCTGAACCTCCACGCCATGACGGGCTTGGGCCTGCGCAGCGCGCGTGAGGCCAGCAGGGTCACGAGCGACCAGGACGAGGTCGCAGCCTTCCTCGGCAAGAAGGGCGGCGGTGGCCAGACCGATGCCCTTCGAACCGCCCGTGACGAGTGCACGCTTGCCTCTGAGATAAAGATCCATTCCGAGATCCTCTCTGTGATTTGCAACAGCGCCGCGTGGGCCGACATCAGCCTGGGCTGATCAGCGTGCTGTTCGTTGCCAGACAGCCCTCAATCAGCGGAAACGAGAAGTATGGGCTGGAGCTCTTGAAGGATGGCGCCCCGTCGGCGTTTCGATAGGGCTGACGAGGCACCGGCCACTTCGTTCCTGGTGCCTGCTCAGCCTGACGGCAGAAGCTCGATGCCGAAGCGTGAGGACAGGCTGGCGAGTAGCGCCAGTGCTTCCGCATCGGGCGCCTGAGCAGACGCCAAGGCACCCGTAGCTTGGCCAGCCTCGCGGACGAACTGCTCGAAGCCGGACGGAGTGCAGAATACCAGGGCCCGGGCTGTCTCAGGGCCGGCGTTCCCTAGCCGATGAGCTTGGCCGCGAGGAAGGATCACGACCTCTCCGGCCGATAACGAGCGGGTCTCGCCCTCGGTCCAGACCTGAACCTGCCCGGACAGGACATAGATGGTCTCCTCCTCGTGCAGGTGCCGGTGCGGAGGCGTCCAAACGCCCGGTGGGTTGGTGATGCGCAGCAGCGAGAACTGGCGGCCGGTTTCCTCGCCGGCCACCAGGATGTCGACGAGCGTCCCTGCAAAGGCGATGGTTTCATTCTGGCGCATCGGCGCGATCCCCAATGGTAGGACGCGGGGTGTAGGCCGGCCCTGGACATGAAGCGAGCTTCGCTGCTCTCATGTCTGCATGAGTTCACGTCATGTGTCCGAGCGCGATCTCCGCCTGTTTCTGGTGCTCGATGCACTCCTAGATCATCTCAGTGTGACGCGGGCAGCAAGCGCCCTCGGTCTCACGCAGTCTGCGGTCAGCCACTCGCTGCGCGCCCTACGGGCCCGGTTCGGCGATCCGCTGCTGGTCCGGACCGGTAACGCGCTCAGCCCAACACCCCGGGCATTGGCGCTGCGCCCCGGCCTGTCGCTTGGACTGGCAGAGCTGGAACGCGTGCTCGGCCGGCAGGCCGCCTTCGATCCCGCGCAATCGACGCGGTGCTTCACGCTTGCGACGCCGGATCACCCGCAGTTCACGGTGTTGCCCGATCTCTTCGGACGGATCAGACGCGAAGCGCCCGGCCTGGATTTTCAGGTGAGGTCGATCGGCCCAGGGCTCGCGGAGGACCTCGCCAGCGGCCGGCTGGATCTCGTCCTGGCCGGCGCGGAGGTGGAGCACCAACTGGCGCTGGATCGCGCGTTGATGCGCGCGCGCGTCATCTCCGAGCCGTTTCGCTGCGTGGTGCGGCGCGGTCATCCTGCGTTAGCGGTCGATCTCGACCTCGATACCTATGCAGCCCTGCCGCATGTGCTCGTCAGCACCACGGGTGGCAACACGGGCATCGTCGATGCGGCTCTGGCGGCAGTCGGGCGGCGCCGACGCGTCGCCATGACGGTGCCGAGTTTCCCGGCCGCGATCTGGATGGTCGCGGCTACAGACCTCATCGCGACCTTGCCGAAGGCGATCACCGATCGCGCGTCGCGGCACGAAGTCGAGATCAAAGAGCCGCCGATCATCCTGCCGTCGAGCGATGCCTATCTATGGTGGCACCCCCGTTTCCAACACGATCCTGGGCACAGCTGGTGGCGTCAAACGCTCACGGATGCTTTTGCGGTCCTACGGCCGTGAAGGCTGCGCCAGAGGATCGTGGTGTTCGTAAGACCTACTAAGGACGATAAAGCGGACACGGCCGCTTAATCGGTCGCCCAGCAGGAAGCAGACGGGCCGCAGTCGTCCAGACTACGCCATGCCGGATCGCCGAACCGCGCGAAAGCGGTCGTTCGGTTCTGCGCCCATCTTGGCCATTCAGTGGCGTCAGCCGGCATCTCCGAAGCAGACATCGGCGTAGATCGGCTCACCGGTCGCCATTGTGCCTGCAGCGAGCCTCCGCCACTTCCGCACGCAGGATCAGCCCCAGACAGTTGGAATGGAACTGCAGCCGTCGGCCAACGCAGGTGCCGTGAACGGGGATCCGCACCTGATCAGGAGTAGGATGACCCGATTCGTCTGGGGAGTTCAGCGATTTGTGCAACTCGTGCCGCGAAAATAAGCATCGAAGCGCTTGCCGGTGATCGAAAAAACTCTCAGACTGACCACTAGTGAGAATTTTTGATCGGCTGGAGCGTCGTGGCATCAGACCATGAGGAGCTGTCTGTCGCGCAGCGGATTGCGCAAGCATTTCCGGCGCTTAGCTCCGCTCACCGAGAGGTCGCCCGCTTCGTCCTTGATCATCCGTTGCGCGCTGCGACCCTGCCCGTGAATGAGCTTGCAGACTTGGTTGGCGTCTCGGTCGCCACCGCTAATCGGTTTGCTCGCGCTGTGGGCTATGAGGGCTACGCAAAGTTCCGCGCGGCTCTCGTCCTCGGCTATGAGAAGGCGCTCGCACCGGTCGAGAAGCTGCGCGGCGGCCGAGATCAAACCGCTACCGCGTCCGGCATCCTCGACGGAGCCTTGGCCGACATCGTCCGCAACATTGAAGCGACACGCCGCGGGCTCGACGGCCAGACCTGTGCGCAGGCCGTCGAGGCGATCCGCCGGGCCCGACGGGTCTACATTGTCGGGCTGGGCAGCAGCAGCTGGCCGGCCGGTATCCTGGCGCGCAACCTCGACGTCAACCGAGAGGACGTCCACCTGCTGGCAACCCTGGAGGGGCCCGGCTTCGCCGCCCGGACTCTGCGCCGGCTGACGACCGACGACCTCGTCATCGCGCTCGCAACCCCGCGGTACTTCGCCGACACGGTGCGGCTGGCCGAGATCGCCCGGAAGCACGGCGCCGCGGTCCTGGCGCTGACCGACGGACCGCACTCGCCCCTCGTCGCCACCGCTACGATCGCGCTCTACGCGCAGACTGACTGCCACTACTTTGCCGCCTCAGATGCCAGCCTGACGGCCCTCGTCGAGGCCCTGGCGAGCGCCTTCGCCCACGCCACCGTGGATCTCGTCCCGGCCGCGACGCGGGTGACGGAAGCCGTCCTGCCCTGGCTCGACCGCGACTACGCCGCCTGGCCACCGCAGGGCGGAGCCGACGACCTGCCCGACACCCCGCCCCCGGGAACCGTTCCATGAGCGACCACCGCCCCGTACTCGTGATCCACGGCGGCGCTGGGACGATCGCGTCGGGCCAGGCCGATCGCGGCGAGGCGCGCTATCACGCGGCCCTCGCCGAGATCCTGGCGGCCGGAGCGGCCTGCCTCGCCGCCGGCGGCAGCGCCCTCGACGTCGTGAGCCGCGCCGTCGACCTCCTGGAGGAGTGCCCGCTCTTCAATGCCGGCCACGGCGCTGTCTTCACCAGCGCCGAGACCCACGAACTCGACGCCGCGATCATGGACGGCGCCACCCTGCGGGCCGGTGCCGTCGCGGGGGTCGCACGGGTCCGCCGGCCCGGCCGCGCCGCCCGCGCAGTGATGGAGGCGGGCGAGCACGTCCTGATGGCCGGGGCCGGCGCCGAGGCCTTCGCGCGGCAGCACGGTCTGGAGATGGTCGAACCGGATTTCTTCTCGACGGAGGCCCGCCGCGACCAGCTCCGCCGGGCACTGGCCGCCGGGCAGGTGGCCCTCGACCACGACACGGCGTCGGGGCCCCTCGACGAGACCCGCAAGTTCGGCACGGTGGGCGCCGTCGCCCTCGACCGGGACGGCCATCTCGCCGCCCTGACCTCGACCGGCGGCATGACCAACAAGCGTCCCGGCCGTATCGGCGACTCGCCGCTGATCGGCGCGGGCACCTACGCGGACGACCGGACCGCCGCCGTCTCCTGCACCGGCACGGGGGAAGCCTTCATCCGCGTCGCCGCGGCGCACGATGTCTGCGCGCGCATGGCCTACGGCGGCCAGGACCTCGCGGCGGCGGCCCGGGCGGTGGTCGAGGACGCGCTCCCGGCGGTCGGGGGCCGCGGCGGACTGATCGCTGTCGACGCGCGCGGCCGTGTCGCGATGCCGTTCAACACCGAGGGCATGTATCGCGGCCTCGTCCGCCCCGGCGAGGCGCCGGCCACCGCGATCTTCGGCGAGTCCCGCCGCGTCCCAGCTCCCGCGCGCTGAGATCCGCCATGCCGACCATCGCAGCCGGAACCGGCTCTACCACCGCGATGCCCGACGGGCGCGTCGTCTCCGTCACTGGTCTCGCCGTCCGCTTCGCGACCTCCGAGCGGGTCGTGGAGGCGGTCCGCGACCTGTCGTTCCACGTCGATGCCGGCGAGACCCTGGCGATCGTCGGCGAGTCCGGGTCCGGCAAGTCCGTGACCTCGCTGAGCCTGATGCGCCTCGTCGAGCACGGCGGCGGCCGGATCGCGGCCGGGGAGATGCTGTTCCGGCGCGGCTCGGGCGAGGTCCTCGATCTCGCCGCCGCCCCGAACGCCCGGATGCGGGCGATCCGCGGCGCCGAGATCGCGATGATCTTCCAGGAGCCGATGACCTCCCTGAACCCGGTCTTCACCGCCGGGGACCAGATCGCCGAATCGATCCGCGTCCATCAGGGGAAGAGCGCCTCCGCCTCCCGGGCCGAGGCCATGCGGATGCTCGACCTCGTGCGCATCCCCGAGGCGCGCAACGTCCTCACGCGCTACCCGCACCAGCTCTCCGGCGGCATGCGCCAGCGCGTGATGATCGCCATGGCCCTGTCCTGCAAGCCGCAGTTGCTCATCGCCGACGAGCCAACCACGGCCCTCGACGTCACGATCCAGGCGCAGATCCTTGAGCTGATCCGCAGCCTCCAGGCCGAGATGAGGATGGGCGTCGTCTTCATCACCCACGACATGGGCGTCGTGGCCGAGATCGCCGACCGCGTGCTGGTCATGTACCGCGGCGACAAGGTGGAGGAGGGGGCGGCGCCCGCGCTCTTCGCCGCGCCGCGCCACGCCTACACCCGGGCGCTGCTCGCCGCCGTGCCCAAGCTCGGCGCCATGGCGGGCAGCGACCTGCCGCGGAAGTTCGACCTGCTGCGGGCCGAGGCCCGGGAACAGCCGGCAGGGCAGGCGGCCCCAGCCGCAGTCGACGCGCCCCATGACACCGTTCGCGCCGGCGCTGGGCCGATCCTGCGGGTGCGCGACCTCGTCACCCGGTTCGACATCCGCGGTGGCCTGCTGAACCGCGTGCGCCGCCGCGTCCACGCGGTGGAGCGGGTCAGCTTCGATCTCCATCCCGGCGAGACCCTGGCCCTCGTGGGCGAATCCGGCTGCGGCAAGTCCACGACGGGCCGCTCGCTCCTGCGCCTCGTGGAGAGCGAGAGCGGCCTGATCGAGTTCGACGGCGGCAACGTCCGCGACCTGCCCCCCGGCCGGCTCCGCAGTCTGCGGCGCAACATCCAGTTCATCTTCCAGGACCCCTACGCGTCCCTCGATCCCCGCCTGACCGTCGGCTTCTCGATCATGGAGCCGCTGCTGGTCCACGGGATCGCGACGCGCCGCGAGGCCGAGGCGCGGGTGGCGTGGCTGCTCGAGCGCGTTGGGCTGACCCCCGACCAGGCCCAGCGTTACCCGCACGAGTTCTCGGGGGGGCAGCGGCAGCGCATCGCTATCGCCCGGGCCCTTGCCCTGAACCCGAAGGTCATCGTCGCCGACGAGGCGGTCTCGGCCCTCGACGTGTCGATCCAAGCGCAGATCGTGAACCTGATGCTCGACCTCCAGCGGGAGTTCGGCCTCGCCTACCTCTTCATCAGCCACGACATGGCGGTGGTTGAGCGGATCAGCCACCGGGTGGCGGTGATGTATCTCGGCCAGACCGTCGAGATCGGGCCGCGCCGGGCGATCTTCGAGAACCCGCAGCACCCCTACACCCGCAAGCTGATGGCGGCGGTTCCAGTCGCCGACCCGGCCCGCCGGCACCTGCGCGCCCGCCGGCTCTTGACCGACGAGATCCCGAGCCCCGTCCGGGCGCTCGGCGACGAGCCGCAGGTCGCGCCTCTCGTCGAGATCGGCCCCGGTCATCTCGTCGCCCGCCACACGGTCGGCGGCCTCGCCGCCTGACACCCCCTATCCCCGCCAGCAGGATCGTCCCATGCCCCGAGGTCTGACCATGTTCGAGCGCTTCCTCCTCGCCGCCGGCCTGCTCGCCGTGGCGGCCGCGCCCGCCGCCGCGGCGGGCGACCCGATCCTGGCGATCAGTGGCCAGCCCGAGACCCTCGACCCGTACAACACCAACACGACACTCACGACCGCCGTCACCAAGTCGTTCTACGAGGGCCTCTTCGGCTTCGACAAGGACCTGAAGGTCCGCAACGTCTTGGCCGAGAGCTACGAGAGCTCGCCCGACGGTCTGGTCTACACGTTCAAGCTGCGCGAGGGCGTCAAATTCCACGACGGCACGACGTTCGATGCCGCTGCGGTCAAGACCAACCTCGACCGCGTCCTCGACCCGGAGAACCACCTGGCGCGGTACAACCAGTTCAACCGCATCAAGACGATCGAGGTGCTCTCACCCGCTAGCCTGCGCATCACCCTGAAGGAGCCCTTCGGGCCGTTCATCAACTCGCTGGCCCACGCTTCGGCGGCGATCATCTCGCCCACAGCCCTGAAGAAGTACGGAAAGGATATCGCCTTTCACCCGGTCGGCACCGGGCCGTTCACCTTCGTCGACTGGAAGCAGACCGATTACGTCAAGGGCGCGAAGTTCGCCGATTACTGGCTGGCCGGCTTCCCGAAGGTCGACACCATCACGTGGAAGCCGGTGCCCGAGAACGGCACCCGCGCCGCCATGCTGCAGACCGGCGAGGCCGACTTCGCCTTCCCGCTGCCCTACGAGCAGGCCAAGATGCTCGAAGCCAGCAAGAAGCTGAAGATCGAGGTGCACGCCTCGATCATCGAGCGGTATCTCAGCATGAACGTGCTGCAGAAGCCGTTCGACGACCTGCGCGTCCGCCAGGCGATCAACTACGCGATCAACAAGGAGGCGTTGGCCAAGGTCGCCTTCTCGGGCTACGCCTTCCCCGCGCAGGGCATCGTCCCGCAGGGCGTGCGCTACGCCCACAAGATGGACCCGTGGCCCTACGACCCGGCCAAGGCGCGCCAGCTCCTAAAGGAGGCCGGCTACGCCAACGGCTTCGAGGCGACCCTCTGGAGCGCCTACACCACCACCACCGCCCAGAAGGCGATCCAGTTCCTCCAGCAGCAGCTCGGCCAGGTCGGCATCAAGGTGCAGACCCTGGCCCTGGAGCCCGGCCAGCGCACCGAGTGGGTGCAGACCGCGCCGGATCCGAAGACCGCCCGCGTCCGCCTCTACTATGCCGGCTGGTCGTCCTCCACCGGCGAGGCCGATTGGGGCCTGCGGCCACTGCTGGCGACGGAGGCGTGGCCGCCCAAGCTTAACAACACCGCCTACTACAGCAACGCCGAGTTCGACGCCCTCCTCGCCAAGGCGCTGGTCTCGACGAACGACGCGGAGCGGGCGGAGCTCTACGCCAAAGCGCAAGAGATCGTGATGAAGGACGCGCCCTGGGCGCCGCTGGTCACCGAGCAGAATCTCTACGCGACCTCCGCGCGGCTCTCCGGCGTCTACGTCATGCCCGACGGCAACATCGATTCCGGCGAAATCGCTGTCGCTCAGTAGCCGCCAATCGCGGACCCTGCGCCGGCTGGCCCGATCGTTAGCCGGCCCGGCGCGGCGGGCCCGCGCGATCGCTTCACGGAAACCCCGGATCCCGGGCGCGAACCTATGCTGATTTTCCTGCTCAAGCGACTCCTCGGGCTGCTGCCGACGCTGCTGATCGTCTCGGTGCTGGTCTTCCTGTTCGTCCACCTGCTGCCCGGTGATCCGGCCCGGCTGGCGGCCGGGCAGGATGCGGACGCCCAGACGGTGGCCCTGGTGCGCACAGAGCTCGGCCTCGACCGGCCCCTGCCGGAACAGTTCGTGCGCTACTTCGCCAATCTCGCCCGCGGCGATCTCGGCGTCTCGATCCGCACCCGCCGCCCGGTCTCGATCGAGATCGGCGAGCGCTTCCTGCCAACCCTCCTACTCACCCTCACCAGCATGGCCTGGGCGGTCGCCTTCGGGCTGATCATCGGCATCGTCTCGGCGGTCTACCGCAACGAATGGCCCGACCGGGTCGGGATGACGCTCGCCGTGTCCGGCATCTCGTTCCCCGCCTTCGCGCTCGGCATCCTCATGATGCAAATCTTCTCGGTGGAACTCGGCTGGCTGCCCACCGTCGGTGCCGACACGTGGCGGCACTACGTGCTGCCGTCGCTGACGCTGGGCGCGGCCGTGGCCGCCGTGATGGCCCGCTTCACGCGTGCCGCCTTCGTCGAGGTCATCGGCGAGGATTTCGTGCGCACTGCGCGTGCCAAGGGCCTTAAGGAGCGCGTCGTCATCGCCAAGCACTGCCTGCGCAACGCCCTGATCCCGGTCGTGACCATGATGGGCCTGCAGTTCGGCTTCCTGCTCGGCGGCTCGATCGTCGTGGAGGCGGTGTTCAATTGGCCCGGCATGGGCCGCCTGCTCGTCGATGCCGTGAACCAGCGCGACTACCCTGTGATCCAGGCCCTGGTCCTGCTGTTCTCGCTGGAGTTCATCCTGATCAACTTGGTCGTGGACGTGCTCTACGGCCTCATCAACCCGACCATCCGCTACAGGTGAGCCGGCCGTGACCGACATCCTCGTCCCCGCCGCCCCCACCGTCGCGCCCGTCCCCACCGGCATCCGGACGCCGTGGTCGGAATTCTGGCGCAAGTTCCGGCGCCAGCGTGTCGCCGTCGTCGCCCTGTGCTTCATCGGCCTGCTGGTCGTGATGGCCGTGCTGGCCCCGTGGATCGTGCCCTACGACCCGGTCAACGACTTCGACTACGACCGGATCAACGAGGGTCCCTCGCTCGCGCACTGGCTCGGTGTCGATCCCCTCGGACGCGACATCCTGAGCCGCATCGTCGAGGGCGCGCGGATCTCCCTTGCGACCGGCTTCCTCTCGGTCGCCGTCGGCGGCCTCGTCGGGACCGTACTCGGTCTCCTGGCGGGCTATTACGGCGGCTGGTGGGACCGGATCGTCATGCGCATGTCCGACGTGCTGTTCGCCTTTCCGGGCATCCTGCTGGCGCTCGGCGTCGTCGCCATCCTGGGCTCCGGGCTCGTCAACGTCGTCGTGGCGGTGTCGGTCTTTAGCGTCCCGGCCTTCGCGCGCCTCGTGCGCGGCACGACCCTGGTCCTGAAGAACAGCACCTACATCGAGGCCGCACGGAGCATCGGCGCTCCCGACCGGACGATCATCCTGCGCCACATCCTGCCGGGCACGATCTCAGGCATCGTGGTCTACTTCACCATGCGGCTGGGTACCTCGATCATCACGGCCGCGAGCTTGTCCTTCCTCGGCATGGGCGCGCAGCCACCGACGCCCGAATGGGGCGCCATGCTGAACGAGGCCCGCGCCGACATGGTCTCGGCGCCGCACGTCGCGCTGTTCCCGAGCCTCGCGATCTTCTTCACGGTGCTGGCCTTCAACCTCCTCGGGGACGGCCTCCGGGACGCCCTCGACCCGAAGATCGATCGCCTGTGACGGACATCGCCCCTCCGCGCCCCGCGCCCCGCGTCGGCCGCCTGCCGCGGGGCGCGGGCGACGCCATCACCGACGTCCCGGGCGTGACGGTCGGCCATTGCACGCTGGCCGAAGGTGACGTGCAGACCGGGGTGACGGTCGTGCGGCCGCACGGCGGCGATCCCTACCGGGACCGTGTTCCTGCGGCCGGGGTCGTGCTGAACGGGTTCGGCAAATCCGTCGGCCTCATGCAGGTCGAGGAACTCGGCGTGCTCGAGACGCCAATTGCCTTGACCAACACCTTCTCCGTGCCGGCGGTGGCCGCGGCCCAGATCCGCGCGGCGATCGCCGACAATCCGGAGATCGGGCGCGCGCTGCCGACGCTCAACCCGCTCGTGTTCGAGTGCAACGACGGCTACCTCAACGACATCCAGCGCATGGCGGTGGAGGCGTCCCACTATCGCGACGCCCTCGGCGCGGCCGGCGCCGACGTCGCAGAAGGATCGGTAGGGGCCGGGCGCGGGATGTCGAGCTTCGGCCTCAAAGGCGGCATCGGTACCGCCTCCCGGCGGGTCCGCACGCGCACGCGCGGCCGCTTCACACTGGGAACCCTCGTCCTCTCGAATTTCGGCAAGCCATCCCAGATCCGGGTCTGCGGCACGCCGCTCGCCGCCCACCTCCGGGCAGTCGCGGGCGAACCGGAACCGGCCGCGGAGGCCCCGGAGAAGGGGTCGATCATCATGATCGTCGCCACCGATGCGCCCCTCGACGCGCGCCAGCTCCGCCGCCTCGCCCTGCGGGCCGGGGCGGGTCTCGCCCGGACCGGCTCGGTGTTCGGCCACGGCAGCGGCGACATCGCGCTCGCTTTCTCGACCGCCTACACCGTGCCGCACGATCCCGCGCGCCCGATGCCGACGCCCGCCCTACTGCACGACGCGGCGCTCGACCCGCTGTTCGAGGCCGCCGCGGACGGGATCGAGCAGGCGATCATCCACGCCCTCTGGCGAGCCGAGGCGGTCACGGGCCGCGACGGCCACCGGCGGGACGCCCTGACCGATCTCCTGCCCGGCTGGGCCGATATCCTCGGGGCCTAAGCGATGCGCGTCCTGATCTCGACGGATATCGAGAGCGTCGCCGGGATCTATCACGGCGTCTAGACGACGCCGGGCAAACCCGAATGCGAGCGCGCGGCTGCTGATGACCGCTTTCGGGGCCGACGTAAACATTGCGGAACAGCCGGGTTGGGCCGGTCTTAGCCCGTCCGCGTTTCAGCGGGCCCTTCTTCGAAGCGGACGCGCCGCTTTCGGCCAGCATCACCCGCGTCGCATCGCTCGCATGAATGTCTCAGATGGGTGGAACCCGCCTGTCCACTTCCGAGCGAAAACTCGTCGAATTAGACGCTGTCGTCATGCCCACAGGCGACCGAGCCTCTCCGCGCAAGGGTTGAGGGCTCACGCGTGGCAGTCGTTGTGGGGCGGCCGAGGTACCCTACGGCACCATTGCTCCCTGCGTGTCGACATAGACCGCGTAGATCGAGGTGCTCGCCGCCATGAACAGCCGGTTCTTCTTCGGACCCCCGAAGCAGAGATTGGCGCAGGTCTCGGGCAGGTTGATCTTGCCAATCAGGTCGCCCGACGGCATGTAGCAGCGCACTCCGTCCTCCTTCGGGTCGGCCCAGCCCATCGAGCACCAGACATTGCCGTCGACATCGGTGCGGACTCCGTCTGTGAAGCCCGGCGCGAAGCCTTCGGCGAAGACGCGGTCGCCGATGAGCCGGTCGCCCTCGACCGTGAAAGCGCGGATATTGGCCCGCCCACCATGGGTGATGCCTGAATCAACGACGTAGAGGATCTTCTCGTCGGGCGAAAAGGCGAGGCCGTTGGGCCGATCGATGCCCTCAGCCGTGACCTTGGCCTGCCCGGTCGAGGGATCGAGCCGGTAGACCCGGGTCGGCAGTTCCGCCTTGTCCTTGTGACCCTCGTAGAACCCGTCGATGCCATAGCCCGGATCGGTGAACCAGATCGCGTTGTTGGAGGCCACCACCACGTCGTTGGGAGCGTTGAGCGGTTTGCCGTCGAACGTGTCGATCAAGACCGTGATCTTCCCGTCCGGCTCGGTGCGGGTCACCCGGCGGGTATCGTGCTCGCAGGTGATCAGTCGGCCCTGGCGGTCGCGGGTGTTGCCGTTCGAGTAGTTCGAGTTCGCCCGATAGACGCTGACGTGGCCGTTCTCGAGCCAGCGCATGATCCGGTTGTTGGGGATGTCGCTCAACAACAAGTATCTGCCGTCCCTAAAATAGACTGGGCCTTCCGCCCAGCGGAAGCCAGTGGCGATGCGCTCGATTGCGGCGTTGCCGACCTTGTAGCGGAAGCGCTTGTCGAGAGCCTCGACCCGCGGATCGGGATAGCGAGTACCCAGCAGGTCGCCGAGGGGCAGCCGGTCGGCCTGGGCCGCGACCGTGGTCGCCGTCAAGGCGGCGGCACCCGCGAGGACATCACGTCGATTCATCACTCGTCTCCTCCGGTCCGGTCTTCGTGCCCGACCGGAGGATTGTATGGAAGCCGGGCACTCTGTCTCGTGGTTTTCTGATGGATGAGGGGATGGTGCTGGATCCGGACGTGGAACGGGGAGGCGGTGCGCTCGTGAGAGAGACACCATGGCCGGCGGAAAGATACGCAGACCCGGCGAGAACCGGCCCGGCTGATCCCACCAAAAACCTCCGGCGGCCTTCGGTGACCGGACGTTTCGCTCAGGTCTTTCTGATGTTCCAGAGGATGGGAAATCCGAGGACCCGGCCCGTCAGATTGCGCCGGAAAGAGGTCATGGATCGATAGGAGCCGACTGGTACGTAGGCCACTTGGTCGAGCGCGACCCGCTGCATCTCCGCGCAGAGCGCCTTGCGCACAAGCACATCCGGAGCGGTGAACCAGGCGGCGCGGAGTTCCTCCAGCTTCGGAATCGACGGCCAGCCGAACCAGGCACCCGCGCCGTTGGCTCTGAGCGGTTGAAGCGCCGCCGGATCAGCATTGTCGAACGACGAGAACGTGGTCAACAGCACGGACCAGCCGCCCTTATGAACGGGCTCGCGTGAGACGCGGCGTTGGATGACCGTACCCCAGTCGCTCAGGGCCAGATCTACATTGAAGCCGATACGGGGCAGCAGATCGGCCGCGACCTGGGTGATCGCCGAGGGCGCCAGGATATCGGTCGGACCGATCAGCCGAACCTTTGCGCCGTTATAGCCCGCGGCTTTCAGCGCCGCCCGCGCCTTCTCGATGCTTCGCGGGGCCGTGAGCACCTCCATGCCGGCATCCGTCGCCATAGGAGTTCCCGGCGTGAAGATCCCGCACCGGTCGTCATAGTTGGCGGGATCATCACCGGCCACGGCTGCCATGAAGTCGCTCTGAATGATGGCCGGCAGCACCGCCCGGCGCACCTCGACATCGTCGAACGGTGGCTGCAGGTGATTCATGCGCAGGATGGCTGGATTAGTGAAGCGGTCGAGCCCTTCCACGACGATATTACGATTGCGGGCGAGGAGCTGCTGGAGTTCCGGCGGTGGCTGCTCGTACCAGTCGATCTCGCCGTTCTGCAGCGCAGCCGCCGCAGTGGCGCCGTCGGCGATGATCTGCCACTCGACCCTGTCAAAATGGGCGACTTTGCCGCCGGCGGTCAGGCTCGGGGCACCGGGAGCGGGCGCATATCCCGCGTGCCGCTCGTAAACCATCAAGCTGCCCGAGTTGAACTCGTCCGCCTTCCAGCGGAACGGCCCGGAGCCGGTGGCATCCGTGATCTGCTTGAACGGATCAGTCTGCGCGATCCGCTCCGGCATAATGAAGGCGGGTTGGCTGACGCTCGCCAGTGCGTTCGGCAGCAGCGGGAAAGGCGCGTTCAAACGGAAGACGATGTTCACATCACCGTCGTGCACGATCTCGTCGGTCGCGGCCATCAACGTCTGGCCAAACCCGTTCCGCGCGGCCCAGCGCCTGATGCTGGCGACGCAATCGCGCGCGAGGACGGGGGTCCCGTCATGAAAGCGCAGCCCCTCGCGGAGGGCGATCGTCACTTTCCGCCCATCCTGCTCGACCCGGTAGCCGGCCGCCATCTGGGGCTGGGGCTGCAGGTCGGCATCGAGGCCGAACAGGGTGTCATAGACGATATAGGCGTGATTGCGCGTCACGATCGCGGTCGTCCAGATCGGGTCAATGGACGTCACGTTCGCCTGGGGCACCATGCGCAGCACCCGGGCGTCTTGCGCTCGGCCGACGATTGGCGCTGCCAGTGTCGAGGCACCTGCGGCGAGGAATGTGCGTCGCTTCATTTTGGCCCCCAACGAGACGCACCAGCATAGCAACCGCCGGACCAACGCGAGAGGGCGCGCGCCATGTCTTTGCAATCGCTGATACAGTGCCTCCCGATTGCTGCGGAAGAACGGCCCGCGAAGCGCCCGGCGCATTAGTTGAGGGCAACCGTAGAGTTTGCTCCGAGCGTCCCGGATCAGTGTGGTATGCGCCCGCTACCGGCCACCGTCAGTAGCTCACGCCGCTGATCAGACCGCCCTCAAGCGGATGTTGCGAGGGCCTGCGCTGGGTCAGGTGCGGAAGATGACCGCCTACCGCAAGCGGAAGATCCGCAATGCGCCCATTAGCTGCCGTACAGCACTGCTCGACGGTAGCCCGCAAGCAGACCTCGTGGAGGCTCGCACCTGCAGTCTAGGTCTTGCAGGCAGTTGAGGATCGCTACTGGCGTGAGATCCTCACACGCGAGATCATACCACAGTGCCTGATCCGTGACGCCGCACGAGCAGCCGGCGAATGACTCAGCCGATAACGGCTTGACGACCACCCAAGGCCAAGGGTCTGCGCTCAGAAATGGAAACGTTGCGTTTCGCCGGTTTCCATATTCGACGCTGACAGGATCACGCAATGTGCTTCCGGCGACGCGTCGTCAGGGCGCATCCCGTCTCACCCGGTCGGGCTTGGCCAAAACAGGAGAGAGAGTGATGAGCTGGCACAGTGCGGATGATCCGGTTCCGGGCGACCATTTCAGCTGCGACGCGATCCAGACCCTGATCGTCCCGCGCTCGCGGGACCTCGGCTCCTTCGCAGTGCGCCGCGCACTGCCCTCGACCGAGTGTCGGATGGTCGGGCCGTTTATCTTCTTCGACCAGATGGGCCCTTCCGAGTTCCTGCTCGGCACCGGGATGGACGTGCGGCCCCACCCGCATATCGGTCTCTCGACCGTCACCTACCTGTTCGACGGCGAGATCATGCATCGCGACAGCCTCGGTACCGCACTGCCGATCCGGCCGGGCGAGTTGAACTGGATGACCGCCGGACGCGGTATCACCCACTCCGAGCGCACCGCGCCGACCCTTCGGCAGACCGGCTCGAAACTGTTCGGGATCCAGAGCTGGGTTGCCCTGAGTTCAAAGGACGAGGAGACGGCGCCAGCCTTTGAGCACTACGACGCGCCGTCGCTACCGGTCCTGACCGGCGAGGGCAAGACTGTCCGGCTGATCGCGGGCGAGGCCTTTGGGGCGCGCTCGCCGGTGCGGACCTCAAGTCCGATGGTCTACGCCGACGTGGCGCTGGAGGCGGGCGCTGTGCTCCCCCTTGATCCGACCTACGACGAGCGGGCAATCTACACGGTCTCGGGCGCTATCGAGATCGCCGGCGACGGCTTTGGGCCCGGGCAACTGTTGGTATTCCGCCCCGGTGACCGCATCAGCATCCGCGCCACGGAAACTGCCCGGTTCATGGTACTCGGCGGCGAGCCGATGGACGGGCCGCGTCACCTATGGTGGAATTTCGTATCCTCGCGGCCCGAGCGGATCGCACAGGCCAAGGAGGATTGGCGCCAGGGCCGGTTCGATACTGTGCCGAACGATGCCGAGTTCATCCCACTGCCCGAGGATCCGCCTCCGGTCCGCTATCCGTGAGTTGACGCCAGCGCCGCCCCCGTTCACGGCGGCGTGATCGCGGCTCATACAAGGTTCCGCGGCCCATCGCGGGCGCTCCCGTACGCACGAGGTTGGACAACGCCATGGCTGTCGAAGCGTCCGGCGCGGGAAGCGATCTCGTGCAAGTCGTCGCCCTGCTGGCGGCGGGGGTCGTCGCCGTGCCGCTGTTCAAGCGGCTCGGCCTCGGCTCGGTCCTCGGCTATCTTCTGGCGGGGCTGGCCATTGGCCCCTTCGGCCTCGGCCTGTTCAACGACGCCCACGCCATCCTACACGTCGCCGAACTCGGCGTTGTGATGTTCCTCTTCATCATCGGGCTGGAGATGGAGCCCTCCCGGCTCTGGGGCATGCGCCGGGCGATCTTCGGGCTCGGCCTTGTTCAGGTCGGTGCCTGCATCGCCGCCCTCACCCTGGTCGGGATCGGCCTGGGGTTCTCAGTCACCGTGGCCTTCGTGGCCGGCACCG
This sequence comes from Methylobacterium sp. E-066, assembly GCF_022829635.1. Lineage (GTDB taxonomy): Bacteria > Pseudomonadota > Alphaproteobacteria > Rhizobiales > Beijerinckiaceae > Methylobacterium. The sequence goes on along the minus strand of NZ_JAKSYO010000037.1, from coordinate 44,007 downwards.
GCTTCGTGCTGACCTCGACCGCCATCGTCATGCAACTGCTGGAGGAGCGCCGCGCGCTCTCCACGCCGAAGGGCCAGCGGATCGTGGCGATCCTGCTACTCGAAGACCTCGCCATCGTTCCCCTGCTCGCCATCGTCGCGCTGCTGGCGCCCGGCGGCGTCGAGTCGAGCGGCACGGAGCGCGCCGTCGCAGTCGCCATCGCCCTGAGCTCGGTCGCGGCGCTTGTGGCCGCGGGTCGCTGGCTGCTCAACCCGCTGTTCCGTATCCTCGCTGCCGCTAAGGCGCGGGAGGTAATGACGGCTGCGGCTCTTCTGGTGGTGCTCGGCTCGGCGCTCGCGATGCAACTCGGCGGCCTCTCCATGGCGATGGGCGCCTTCCTGGCCGGCGTACTCCTCTCAGAGTCGAGCTTCCGCCACCAACTAGAGGCAGATGTCGAGCCGTTTCGCGGTATCCTGCTCGGCTTATTCTTCCTGGGCGTTGGCATGTCGCTCGACCTGACCATGATCGCGGCGAATACGGGCCTGATCCTCATGGGCGTGGCTGCCTACATGGCCGTCAAAGCCCTGCTTATCTACAGTGTCGCCCGGCTCTTGCGCGCCTCGCACGCCGAATCGCTGGAGCGCGCGGCCCTGATGGCCCAGGGCGGCGAATTCGCCTTCGTCCTGTACGCAGCGGCCGCAAGCGCGGGCATCATCGACGGCACGACCAACGCCGTCCTGACCGCGACCGTCATCCTGTCGATGGCGATCACGCCCTTGATGGTGATCGCCTTCGACCGGCTCGTGCCGAAGGCGGCGACCTCGACCGACGGCGTCGAGGCGCCGGAGGACCTCGTCGGGAGCGCCCTGATCGTCGGGTTCGGCCGCTTCGGGCAGATCGCCAGCCAGCCGTTGATCTCGCAGGGCTGCTCCGTATCGATCATCGACAGGAACGCCCAGAACATACGCCTTGCCGAAGGCTTCGGCTTCAAGGTCTATTACGGCGACGGCACCCGGCTCGACATCCTGCGCGCGGCGGGCGCCGAGACTGCGCGGGCGATCCTGATCTGCGTCGACGACCCCGCGATGGCCAAGCATATCGCCGAACTCGCGAAGGCCGAGTTCCCCCTGGTGCCGGTTCTCGCCCGCGCCCGCGACCGGGAACATGCGGTCGCGCTCATTGAGGCCGGAGTAGCCTACCAGATCCGCGAGACGGCCGAGTCAGCCCTGGCACTGGGCAAGCAGGCGCTCCTGACGGTCGGGTCCGAGCCTGAAGTGGCGAGCGCGATCATGGAGCAGGTTCGCCGTCGCGACACGGAGCGGCTCGATCTGGAAGTCGTGGGCGGCATCTACGCTGGTCGAGAACTGCTCCAAGGCAACATGGAAGGCTCGGTGCACAAGGTAGGTTAGCACTGCAAGTGACATGGTACTTGGCCAGGAAGCGGACGTTCGGCGCCGCGCCCATCCCGGTCATTCAGCCCGTTTCGAGAAAGCCCCGAAGCGGACATCCCATCAGCAAAGATCCCGGGCCGGAAAAGCTCCTACACGGTGAAGATTTTCGCGCCTTCGGCCGGTCGCCGCTCGCAGGCATCGGCACGGATCAGGCTGGCGCCGACCGCGAAGGTCCCGCCATCGGCCAAACGCTCGCTGATGCGGTGCTGCACAGTGATCTTGAACACCGCTCGAGGCAGGTCGTCCCGAGCGCCCGCGCTTCATCCGGCAGCAGCCACGCTTCACAGCCCCCTCACGGGTTGCTCGGCACCACGGCCCCGACGCTTGCCGCCCGACCCTTCAGCCTGGCGGCGGCCGCGGCGTAGCCTCCGCCAGCGCCATCGATGAAGTGCATGTGCCCGCTGCCGGGCACCGGCGGGCTGATGCAGGTCAACTGCGCAGCCAATTGCCGTTCCAGGCCGAAATGGCAGATCCCCTGCGCCTCTGCAGCGGCGAGCTGCGCCTCCAGCTGGTCCGCGAAGACCTCGGTGCAGTCCAGTGTCATCCGCAGCGCATCGTCGTATTTGCGGAAGTCCGTGTTCCCGACGATCTCGTGCCGAAGCACCGCGGGATCGAACGCTCCTACCCGCAAGCCTGTGCGATAGATCAGGTATTCCGGAATCGATCGTGCCACGAGGCGAAGCTTGCGCCAGAACCGGCTCTTACGAGAGCCCGGCACGGCGCGCAGTTCAAGATCCAGCCCCGCCCACGGTCCGTGCATCTGCGGTCCCTCATCCTGCATCGGACGTGCGACCTCGGCACTGATCTCCAGGCTGTGCAGGATCTCCTGCACGAGTTGCCGGAAGGCCGGCGCGTCGCCGCTGTGCTGCGGCGCGAGCACGAGCGAGAGCATCAACGCGTGGCGGGGACGGATCTCCTGCCAGCGGCAGGAGAGGCCGGTTAGGTCAGGCTGGCTGCCGGGCTCGGCCGGCGCGACGGCATAGTCGCCGGCCTTCATGGCGGCCTCTGCCCAGGGAAGGCCGCCTCCGCTGAACATGGCGTAGGACACGTGGGGACTGGGCGCGTAGCGCGCGACGCGCACGTCTAGCCCGCGATCGCGCACGGCTGCGACCGGCAGGAGAGCGGTGCGCAGCTCGAGTTGCAGCGCCTCACGGACCCAGACGGCCGTTGCCGCCAGCGCGTCTCTGGCGGTGTCGACGTCTTCCGGAGCAATGGCGAAGCTTGCCCCGTCACCGCCGAAGACGAAGGGAAACGCGCGCCGGCCGAGGGCATTCGAAACGGCCGCGATGGTGGCGGCGCCGGCCGCATTGACCGCCTTGTAGCGGCCGAGCCCGATCTGCTGCTGGGAGCCGACGACATCGGCCACACCGAGCCACCAGGTCGTGGGCAGCGGGCGATACAGGCCTGGATCCATGAGGCTGGAGAAGGCGGTGAACCGGGGCAGGCTCTCGTAGAAATCAGGGGCCGTGCGGCGCATGGCGGGCTCGCCCTGCCGAGCTGCACCCGCCGATTTCCGCTTCGCCGCCATCGCCTTGCTCCCCGGCGCAGCCTCCGGCCGCGTGACGCGCCCGGATCCCGGCACCGACATCATCCTCGGTGGAACCACCATCACCACGGTCACGTGCACGCCTTCAGGCGAACGCGCTAGGGCGGCGACACACTCGCGATCGCTCCGCGCAGGAGCGAGCCACACCTCTAACGCGCTTGCGGTTCGCGTTGCGATATGCGCGCGGCGTCTTCGGGACGAATGGGGCGGGGGTGCCGTCACTAGTCCCTCGTCGCAGAAAGCGGTGGTGTCACGAGATGGGCCGACCGGCCGCCGCTGCGTGTGCAGCGGCGGCCGGTCTCTGGCCGATGGCTCAATGAAACGGGACGGATGCCCGGTCAGCTACAGACGCGCTCGTGTCCGAAGAACAAAGGGTTGTAGACAAAGCGGCAATCCCCGAAATCCGAGCTGAGGAAGTAGCTGCCCGTGGGATAACCCCAGTCGAACCCACCGAAGCGCCGACGGAAGCCACGGTGGTGGAAGTATTGACGGTGGCCGAACCCGCCGTACCCGAAGCGGCCGTACCCGAGTCCGCGATGGCCGAAGCCGCCATGATAGCCGAACCCGTCGTGATGGCCGAAGCCGCCGTGACCGAACCCGCGGGCGTCGGCGCTGGCTGCACCGCCGGCCAGTGTCGCGAGCGCGAGACCCGCCACCATCATCGTCTTCGTCGAAATCGTCTTCATCGTGCTTCTCCCTGTTGGGGTGACAGCACTTTGCGGCCGACGATGGCCGGCCGCTGTGACCCCGGTCACAGAGACCCAGGCGCGCGGAGCGGGATCTACGGCAGCGGCGCAGGTTCGCGCTTCAACCAAACCTCGATGGGTTGGGACCGTCCACGGATGGGCGCTATCTGCCGCTCGTCGAAGAGGCCGCCCGGATCAACGATGCCGGCAGCCGTTAGGAGATCGGCGCTGACGGCGAGGTGAGCCTTGGCCTCCGACGCTACGGCCAGCAAGCGGCTCGCGACGTTGACGGTATCGCCCGTCGCCGTGACCTGCTGATTGGTGTCGCTGCCGAGACGCGAGAGGATCGCCGGTCCGGAATGCGCGCCGATCCGCACGTCGAGCGCACGTCCGGCGCCCGCCAGTTCAGGATCGCGCTCGATCCAATCGCGGGTGCGCGCGATGAGATCGCAGGCTGCCTGCACGGCGTTTTCCGCCTGCGCGGGATCGCGGTCCAGCGCGCCGAACACGACCATCGCGCCATCGCCCATGAAGTTGACGACGAGACCGTTGTGCGACGATGCGGCCTCGTCCACGAGATCGTGGAACGTCTTCAGGAGGGTGCGGGTGCGGCCCGGGCCGAGGCGCTCACTCTGGCCGGTGAAGCCGGTCAGATCGATGAAGAGCACCGGGATCTCGCGCGTGAGCGGTGCAGCCAGAAAGGCCGGGTCCCAGGCGAGCCGTTCCGCGAGCGCGGCGGGTTGAAGCCGGCGCAGAGCCTGCTCCGATCGCGCGAGCCTCAGGCCCTGGCGGCGATCCAGCGTCTGGCGGGCCACCGCGCACAGGAGCGTCGGCATGCCAGCAGCTGCGAGCGGCAGGGCGGCGCTCAGCCAAATGCCCTGGCTGAAGGCGACGGTGCCCAGAGCAAGCCAGGCGGCCAGGAGGAGGATCACGAGGATGGCTGCTGGGAGCGGTGGGGCCAGCGCGATCAGGAGCACGGCAGCGCCTGCGAGAACCACGGCCGCCACCCCGTCGAGCCGCCGAACGCGCGCATCGCGCACGAGCCCGTCGCCCGTGGTCAGATGGGCGATGCCGGTCGCGAGCAGTTCGACGCCGGGCATCACGGGATCGAACGCCGTCGCGAAGGTGTCGCTGCCTCCGAGTGCGGTCGCGCCGATCACGACGATACGGTCCGCCAGAGCGGCGACCGGAGCCGTGCCATCGAGAAGTGCGGCGGCGCTCACGGTCTGGATCGTGCGCCGCGGCCCGTAGGGACGGAGCGGAAGATGATAGCCGAGGTCGAGCCGGATGACGGCAGGCCCGATCCGTACCTGTCCCTCGGTCAGGACCGGATCGATCCGGGCGGCCAGGGCCGCTGTGCGCAGGACAAAATGGGCCGCAACGCCATCGTCCGCCCTGGCAACGAGAGGAAGGTGCCGCGGAACGCCGGCGGCGTCCTCAGACAGGTTGACGAGGCCCGTCAGCGCGGCCGCGCCGATCGCCGGGATCGGGCGATGCACGCCGGTGGCGACCGGGATGCCCCCCTCGTTCGCGGCCTCGTCGAACACGGCTGCCGCCGCCAGGACGGCAGGCAGCTTGCGGAGGGCGGCGGCGAGGGCACGATCCGCCTCCGGCTGGCGCCCGTCTTCCAGGAACAGGACATCGACGGCGAGCGCGCGGGGGTGGGCCGTGGCGATCGCTTCGATCAGCCGCGCCATCGTCGCGCGTGAGACGGGAAAGCCTCCTTCCCGGCGGACGATCGCGTCGTCGATGGCGACGATCGCGACATCATTGGGCGGCGTGCGTGGGCCGGCCAGCCGCATGCGTAGGTCCGTCGCCGCCGCCTCCAGGTAATCGAGCGGCGTCGCCTGTCCAGCGATGTGCAGGTGCGTGAGCCAGCCGCTCCACCCCAGCGCGGCCACGAACACGAGGAGGGCGAAGCCTCGCTTGGTCCGCCGGGAGGTCGGGATCGACTCAGGCCCCGGCTTCAGACCCGCGGCTCTCACCGCCCGAAGCGCTCGAGCAGGCTTTTGACGCGCTCCTGCGGCCACCGTCGCACGTCCAGGGGCCCCTGATCCTCACTGACATCGACGCCCTCACCCGGGCCCAGTGTGACGGCCACGGCCGGGGTGTTCCGGCGCGCGACGGCGACGCGGCCCCGGGCCACGAAAACCGACGTCTTGGCGGTGGTCACATCGACGGCGTAGATCGTGCCGCGCACGGAGGCGATGGCGTGGGGGGTGAGGATCTGGAAGCCGCCCCTGCGCGTGTTCGAGCGCGGTGGCAGGGTCACGAGCACGGCGCTGCCGCCGATCTCCGCCCCCTCAAGCTGCCCGTCGCCATCCCGATCCACGGGCCGTAACGGGGCCGCTCGCTCGGCTTCGAGGGTGAGACCGTCGGTGCATCGCAGGATCCGCAGAGGCGGGTCGAAGCGGGTCGATTCCGTACAGCGGGTCTGGGCGTCGGCGGTGACGGGGACGACGACGGCCGCGAATGCGGCCGCGACTCGCGCGAGAGGCCTCATGTGGTGGATCCCTTCTGTCGCCTCAGATCCGTGAGGGCTCGCCGAGGGCCGCCAGACGCGGCGCGACCTTCACACGCACGCGTGAGCGCCCAAGATCGATGATGCCAGATCGACGCCAATCCTGAAGGACGCGATTGACGCTTTCCCGCGCCGCACCAACGTACGCGGCGAGCTCTTGCTGTGTCACCTGGATTTCTGCGCCGTAATCCTCGGACAGCATAACCAGACGCCGCGCCAGCCGAGCATCGAGGGGAAGGAGCGTGGCCTCTTCCATGCGCTCGCTCATCCAGCGCAACCGTCGACACAGGAAGCCGATGATCCGCGCCGCCAGGGTCGCGTCGTGCGCCAGGAGTTCGAGGAAATCCCGCCGGTCGATGACGGAGAGATCCGTCGCCTCGAGCGCGATGGCCTCTGCGGTGCGGGCATGGCCATCGAGCAGGGCGATCTCGCCGAAGACATCACCCGGGCCGAGGAGGTTGAGCGTCACGGACCGGCCGTCCTCGGTGCCGGTGGCGATGCGGATCTGCCCGCGACGGATCGCGTAGATGGCATCGCCTGGATCCCCCTTCTGGAAGAGGATCTCGTGACGCGCAACGCTCCGCATCCGGCAAAGGCCGGCGATGGCCTGCAGAGCGTCTTGGCCCAGCTCGGCGAAGAACGCGTTGGCGGCCAGGAGCCCTACAAGCCTGTTCGGCGCGCTCACGACATCCTCTCTCGACTGCGCCGACCCAGGCTCGTGTGCGCTCCGCGAAGTTCTCCGCGGCGCAGCCTCGTGTCAGCATGACGCCGCACCGTGTCGCCTCTGACCGGCCGGCGGGTCCGTGACAAATCTCACAGCCCGGCTGGCCAAGCCGTCCCACGAAGCCCGGCTATCGGCCAGCGATCGGCGTATGGCCGCCACCGCCTCTCGGGGAGACTCGATCCAGGTCGCCCGCTGAACCTCCGGACGGTCCTGCTCGGTCGGAAGTTCCCACAGCCAGAATGCGGCTGTGACCGAGGATCGGTTCGCCACGAGGCTTTGCAGAAGGCCGGACCAAGACGCATCTCCGTCCGCAAGATCGACGACAATGGCGTGGGGGTGACCGGAGCCTATCACGAGACGCGCGGCCTGCAGAACCGCGAAGATCTCTGTAACGCATTCGGGGGCCGAAGCGAACAGGCCCTCGTGAACTTCAGCCCGCTCTTCCGGTGTGACGACGATCACAGTCGCGGAGGTCGAAGGCATGGAACATCCACCCGAATTCCTGCGGATCAGGATCATTTTCGCGGGACCCGCAGTGTTGGCGGGATAAACCGTACCGTTTCTCAGCAACGGCAGCGGAGCAGGAGAAGGATGTTGCCTATCATGAGCCAGTCTCGTCGCGAGGACCGCGATACATCCCGACGCGCGCAGGAGAATCAGCAGCGCCTGGTCGCCGAGCTGCGGTCGCAATACGATGTCATCATTTGCGGCGCCGGATCCTCGGGCTCGGTCGTGGCGCGGCGCCTCGCGGAAAATCCCGACCTCCGCGTGCTGCTGATCGAAGCCGGAGGCAGCGACGATGCCGAGACGGTGCTCGACCCTGCACAATGGCCGGCCAACTTGGGCAGCGAGCGGGATTGGGGATTTCAGGCGCAGCCGAACCCGCACCTGAACAATCGCGCCCTGTCGATGTCGATGGGCAAAGGTCTCGGGGGCGGCTCCAGCATCAACGTGATGGTCTGGGCGCGCGGACACCGCAGTGATTGGGACTGCTTCGCTGCAGAGGCTGGCGATGCGGGGTGGAGTTACGACAACGTCCTCCAGATCTATCGTCGTATCGAGAACTGGCAGGGTTCACCCGATCCTCGGTATCGCGGCGATGCCGGACCGGTCTGGGTCCAGCCCGCTTCGGATCCCAGCCCCATCGCACACGCGATGCTCGATGCGGCCCGCGAGGTCGGCATCCCGACGTTCGCGCATCCGAACGGCGTGATGATGGAGGGGCCGGGCGGCGCCGCGATCTCAGACATGCTGGTTCGCGACGGCCGGCGCCAATCGCTCTACCGGGCCTATGTCCACCCTTGGCTCGACCGCCCCAACCTGACGGTCCTCACTGACACGACCGTGCGGCGCGTCCTGTTCGAGCAGCAGCGCGCGGTCGGCGTCGAAGTGGTTCGCGCCGGGCAGGTCCTGGAGATCAGAGCCCGGGCCGAGGTGGTGCTGTCGCTGGGCGCCATCCAGACGCCCAAGGTTCTGATGCATTCCGGCATCGGGGACCAGGCGGAGCTGACGCGCTTCGGCATCCCGGTGGTGCAGCACCTGCCGGGCGTCGGACAGAATTTTCAGGACCACGTCTCGTTCGGATGCATCTGGGAGTATGCCGAACCCATCGCCCCCCGTAACAGCGGCAGCGAGGCGACCCTGTACTGGACGAGCCGCCCCGGGCTCGATGCGCCGGATGTGCTCTTCTGCCAGGTCGAATTTCCCGTGCCGAGCGATCGGACCGCGGCGCGCGGCGTGCCCGCGCAGGGCTGGACCATGTTCGCCGGTCTGGCGCGCCCGGCGAGCCGAGGCCGGCTTCGGCTGACGAGTGCCGACCCCTTGGTGCCGTTGGCGATCGAGGCCAACATGATGTCCGATCCCGCCGATATGTCGACGGCCGTCGCCTGCGTGGAACTGTGCCGCGCGCTGGGCAACGCTCAGGCGTTTCGGTCGCATGTCCGCGGAGAGGCCGTGCCGGGCGACATCAAGGGAGACGCGCTCGAAGACTTCATCCGTGATGCCGCCGTGACCTACTGGCACCAGAGCTGCACGGCCAAGATGGGCCGCGATGCCCTCTCGGTGGTCGATGCATCGCTGAACGTCTACGGGATCGACGCTCTGCGCATCGCGGATGCTTCGATCATGCCGCGTGTGACGGCGGGAAACATTCAGGCCGCGTGCGCCATCATCGGAGAGCAGGCGGCACAGATGATCGCCCGGGCTCACGGCCTGTGATCACCCTGCGGGTGGCCCGGCACGGTTCTGAGCCTGCCGGGCCGGGCTCTTCTCCTTCCGGCGCCACGCCGCGTCGTGGTGATCATCACTCTGGCGGTCGCCGATGACTTTCCAAGACGTTGAACGCACGCTGCGGCAGATGGGCGATGCGGCAAGAGGCCTTGCCGCGATCGGTGCAGCCTTACGCCTGCGGCAGGAGGCGCTGGAGGTTCATCCCGAGGTCGCGCGCCGGTTGCACGATGTGGTTGCCGCCGTAGTGCCGGGGGACCTCGGTGACCTTGATCAGGCGCAGGTCTCCGCGTCCCTGGCCTCCGTCACGCACGCGCTGCAGGAGACCAGGGAACTGTTCGAGTGTCCGGAGCGCCCGCCCGTCTGGCAGGTCCGCGATCCTGCGATGTTGCAGGCTCAGGGCCAAGCCTCGCGCGTCGTCGTACGGCGCTTGGCGGCCCTGGCAGCCGAGCGCCCGGCGCTCGCAGCCGCACTCACCGGGCGCTTCCTGGATGTCGGCACGGGTGTGGGCGGCATCGCTCTCGAGGCCGCAGCGCAGTGGCCCGCGCTGCATGTCGTGGGCCTGGACATCTGGGAGCCGGCCCTCGCACTGGCCCGTGCAAACGTGGCGGCAAGCCCATTCCGCAGCCGTATCGATCTCCGCCTGCAGGATGTGACCCAGATCGAGGATCCAGCCGGCTACTCGCTGACGTGGCTTCCGGCACCCTTCCTCTCTGAGGACGCGGCTCGGACGGCGCTCGACCGGCTGACGGTTGCCCTAGAGCCGAAGGGATACCTCGTTGTCGGGCTCTACGCCCCGCCTCCGGATCCGGTCGGCGCCGCGCTTGCAGCCCTGCGGCTGGCCCGAAGCGGCGGCCACCTATGGTCGTGTGCTGCTATTGAGGCTGAACTTCGCTCGCGTGAGTTTGCCGCCATCGAGACCTGTGCGGGACAGCCGGTCACGCTCGTGATCGGACGACGCGCGTAGAACGCTTTCCGTCGAGGCGGTGGCCTGCCGCGATGCGGCGCATCGAGCCAGCCAGTACCGGCCGGGTCCAAAGGCAGCGCGATCAGGACCGAAGATCGGGCGGCGCGAGAGCCGCTGCCGCGTCGCGCCTTAAGATGACTTTCGAAGCCGCGATCCGGTTGATGGGGCGTACCCTGAGGCCTTCGCCTGAACCGCTTCGCGTGGCCGCTCCCGTGCAGTTGGACCCCCGAAGCGGACCGGCGGGTATCGGCCAACTCCGGCCGGCGGCAGCACCTCAACGCCCCATAATGGACGCGAGGCTAGGTCACTTGTTTCGCCAGCACGCCACCAGATTTGACAGCTATCGGGCGGCCATGGGCAGCGCGATGGCCAATTGTTGAAAGATCGTGATCGATCGTTCGAGCTGCTCGAGGTCGATGAACTCCTCCGACTTGTGCGCCTGCTCCATCGAGCCTGGACCGAGGATCAAGGTCGGTGCCACTGTGGCGAACTGCGAGCCATCGCTGCCGAACGCACCGACATCGGGCGACGCTGCGGTGACGGCCGCGGCCAACTGCACCATGGGATGCTCAATTGCCAATTCGGGCGGTGTCCCCTCCTGACGTACGACGAGGTCCAAGCCATGACGGCGCGCGGCCGTCTCAACGCGCTCGATGACCCACATCGGATCGATCGCCTTCGAGTACCGGAACTTCATCCGGCAAGTCGCCAGCGGGGCTGTGATGTTGATCGCTGTGCCATGATTGTCGACGATGATGTTGAGATCGCACCAGGGCGGCACGTAGTTTTGATCTTGAAGCCGGGGATCTGCGCGCAGGGCGAGGTAGATGTCTCGCATCTCGGAAAGGAACGGAATCAGGGCGATGTCGGCATTCAGTCCATCCGCTGTCGAGGAATGGGCCTGGATGCCGCGGGCCGTTACGGTGAACTGCACGTCGGAGCGATGCCCGCGCAGGGGGCGCAGGTTTGTCGGTTCGGCGACGAGTATGCCGGCGGGTGGGTGAGTCTTGAGCATCTGGCTCTCGGCGGCGATGCGCCGAGCGCCGGCCTTGGTCGTCTCCTCGTCACACGTCAGCAGCAGCATCACGGCGTGGGCGGTGGGCAGGCTGCGGGCGGCGACGATGGCCGCGGCCATCGGCCCTTTCATGTCGCAACTTCCCAGACCGTAGAGCCGATTGTCCTGGACCGCGGGTTGGAACGGATCGCGCGCCCAGCTGACCGGCGGCACCGTGTCCATGTGCGCCGGAAAGGCGAGGCAGCCACCGGCCTCGCCGCGCAGGGCGACGAGCGCGGTTTTCTCGACGCCCTCCGAGTCGGTGAAGTCCAGCCGCTCGACCGCAAATTCCGGTAGCTCGCTGACGATCATGTCGGCGAGTCCGCGATTGCTGCGGCTGCTGCGGGTGTCGAGCGGGATCAACCGCGAGGCTAAGGCGACGACTTCTGAGAGAGGGGACGACATCGCGCGATCCTGGACGGCGTGGACGCCTGGATCATAACGATGTCGCAGTCTCACCAAAGATCAGAGCTGAGACGCCGGGGCGGCATCTTTCACCTCAGGCGGCGTGGAGCGCGGCGTAGACCATGGCGCGGGTCAGCGTGCGGTAATGCTGGCGCTGCGTGGCCGATGACGTCTGCATCATTAGGAGAGCGAAGAAGCCCGCCGCCGGATCGACCCAGAAGTAGGTGCCCCCGACGCCGCTCCAGAACCAGTCGCCGACGCTGCCCGGAACCGGCGCCTCGCCGGCCGCGAGCCGGACCGCCACCCCCAGACCGAAGCCGTAGCCCGACCCCGGCGGATAGTAGGAGCCCTTCCCGATCGCCGTCCCGAGATGATCCGAGGTCATGAGCCGCACGCTCGCCGGGGCCAGGATCCGCACGCCGCCGAGGGCGCCGCCGGCCAGCAGCATGCGCAGGAAGCGGGCGTAATCCGCCGTGCTCGACACGAGGCCGCCATTGCCCCGCTGGCTGCGCCGGGGCTCGGTGGGATCGTGGAAGACCGGCCGCTGCCCGAACGCCTGCGGCAGCGGCTGGGCGACGCGCCCGGCCAGCGCCGTCGGGATCCGGAACCGGGTGTCGGCGAGCCCGAGCGGCCCGAGGAGGGTCGCGTCGAGGACGCCCTGCAGATCCGTGCCGCCGGCCACCTCCTGGACGTGGCCGAGGATGTCGGTGGCGTGCGAGTAGTGCCAGACCGTGCCGGGCTCGTGCTCCAACGGCAGGCGGGCGATCCGCTCGGCAAAGGCCGCGTTGTCGAGATCCTCGGCGAGCAGGCCGTCGGCCTCGTAGGCCCGCCGCGTCGGTCCATCGCCGAGATAGCCGTACGCGATCCCGGCAGTGTGGCGCAGCAGATCCTGAACGGTCGGCACGCTCCCGGCCGGCCTCAGGCCGCCCTCCGGGCCCTGCACGGCGAGGCGTCCGAAGGCGGGGATGAAATCCGCGACCGGCTGATCGAGGCGCAGGGCGCCGTGCTCGGCCAGGACCAGGGCGGCGACCGAGACGACGACCTTGGTCATCGAGTAGATGCGCCAGAGCGCGTCGGGCTTCAGGTCGTCGCCCGCGACGCTGTCGCGGAAGCCAACGGTACGCCGCCAGATGTCCCCGCCCGTCCCGCCGACGAGCAGGTCGGCCCCCGCGATCGCGCCCGTGGCGACATCGTCAGCCAAGCGGTCGCCGAGGCGATCGAGGCGGGGGAGGGAGAGGACCGGCGCGTTCCGCATGGCGCCGATGTAGCGCGGGGCCGCCGCGACGGCATCGCCGAGACGGACCATCTGGCTATCCGACGTCGAAGGCGGGATCGCCGTAGGGATAGAAGTCGGCGACGTTGAGATGCTGGTAGGGGAGGGCGTCCAGGTGGACCGTCCCGACGAACGGCTCGGGCGGCTCGACCAGCAGAATCGTCCGTGCATAGCCGCCGTCGTCGAAACCCCGGCGAAAATGAACCCGGGACTTGATCGCCACCACGTCGAAATCCTCGGGTGTCAGGCCGAGATCCCAGAGTTCCGACGGCTCCATGATCTGAACGAGGTAGGGGCTGAGGACCAGCACGTTGCCCCGGCCGAAGGCGACGCAGAGCCACGTCCCGGCGCCCCGGCCGGTCGTGACCTCGACGACCGCACACACCGTGCCGGTGACGCGGACCGAGACGCCCGCGGAGGGTTCCGCCTCGCCGGCCACGGGGCCGCCGACCTCCGCGTCGAACGGATCGCCGGCCTTCACGCCCCCGGCCAGCAGCCGGCCCAGAAGCATGGGCGCGGCGACCGTTGCGATCAGCGTGCGCTCCAGCCCCTGGGCCAGCACCTCGGCGAGCAGCCATGTCGCCCGGCCCGAGCGGTCGCTGTAATCGGCGAGCACGACCGGCGCGCCGCCCGCCCGCGCAGCCTCGGATGCCTTGGCGATGCCTTCCCGCATCGGGTGGATCGCGACGCTCGACACCAGCGCCGCGCGGTGCCGCCACGTCCAGGCCGCCATGTCGCGGGCGATCCGGTCGGCGAGGGCATGATCGCCGTTCGTCAGGACCTGAACCGCCATGCCGGCATCCGGCCCGTCCGACCAGGGGAAGCCGAAATACACGTTGACGAAGACATCGGGCTCCCGCGCCTCCCAGACCAAGGCGCGCTGGATCAGGTCGGACCACGGCGAGGCGCCGGTCCACATCACCACGGTCGGCGCGAGGATCGGGATCGGGATCGTCAGGTGCGCCGGCCGGAAGCTGCCGCGGATCGTCCGCACCAGCATCCGCGCCGCGCGCTGCCCCTGGAGATGCATGTCGTAGTGCGGGAAGTACTTCACCGCGAACGCCATGTCGGCGTGGTGCAGGAACTCCGCATCCTCGTTGCCGTGCGGGTCGAAGGTCGCCGCGATGGGCACGCCCGCCCCCACCACCGCCCGCACCCGTCGGGCGATTTCGGCCTCGGGGCGCGGCACGCCGCGCACCGCCATCGCGCCGTGCAGCGCGAGGTAGACTCCGTCGAACGGCGCCCCCGCCTCTAGCTCCGCCAGCATCGCGTCGAGGAAGTGCGCAAACGCGTCCTGCGTCACCCAGCCTGAGCCGATGCCGGTGCGCGGCCAGAGCGGCGAGGTGAGGCCGACGAGGTCGACCCCCTCGTATTCCCGGGCGACCTGGCCGAAGCCGCCCATGTAGCCCTTGGGGTCGGTGGCGAGCAGCGCCTCGCCCCCCGCCGGGGAGCCCGGATAGATGAAGTCGTCGCGGGTCGTGTCGTTCGGCAGGAACGTCACGGTCTCGTGGGTGAACTGGACCACGGCGATGCGCATCGGCTGCGGTCTCCTCGGGTGCGCTCCGTCGATGCGGAGGCCGGTTCGGCATGGGGGAGGGGGGGCAGGCCGCTAAGCCGGCCGGACGTCGTAGAATTGCGGGAAGCCGGTGCGCAGGCCGGTCAGCCCGCGCGAGGCCGTCGCCTCGTAATAGGCGCCGAGCGGCAGGTACGGCACGTCGATGAAGAACTGCCGCTGGATCTCGGCGCAGATCGCCTTCTGGGCCGCGGGATCGGGCGCGGCGAACCATTGCGCGCGCAACTCCTCGAGCCGCGGGGCACGGGGCCAGCCGAACCAGGCCTGATCGCCGTTGCCGCGGATGCCGAGCTGGCCGGCGGGATCGAAGTTATTGGTGCCGTTCAGGTAGGTAACGAAGGTGCTCCAGCCGCCCTTGTCGGGGGACTGGCGACTCGCTCGGCGCTGCACCAGGGTGCCCCAGTCCATCGCGACGACGTCGACATTCAGCCCGCTCTTCTGGAACGCCTCGGCGGCAACTAGCGCCAGCGGGTGGGTGGCGGGATAGTCGGTAGGGTCGAGCATGACGACGCGCTCGCCCTTGTAGCCGGCCGCAGTGAGGGCGCGCTTTACGGCGCCGAAGTCGCGGGGGCCGACCAACACCTCGGTGCCGTCGCGCGTCGCCATCGGAGCGTCCGGGCTGAACACGCCGACATGGTCCTTCCACAGGGCGCGCTCGTCGCCGGCGACCGCGCTCATGAACTCGGTCTGGTCGATAGCGCCAAGCAGCGCTCGGCGGATCGCGGGATTGTCGAAGGGCGGGTGCAGGTGGTTGAAGCGCAGGCAGCCGACGCCGCCGACCGGATCGAGCACCTCCAGCCGGATCTGCGGCTTGGCCCGGAGCAGCCCCTGCAGGTCCGGCGTTGGGTTCTGCCACCAATCGACCTCGCCGGCCGCCAAGGCACTGGCAGCCGTGGAGGCGTCCGGCACGATCCGCCACTCGACCCGGTCGTAATGCGCGCGCTTCGGCCCGGCGGTGAAGCTCGCCACGCCGTCCGGGCGGGGCACGTAGCCGTCGAAGCGCTCGTAGACGGTGAGCGCCCCCGGGACCCGCTCGTCTGCCTTGAAGCGGAACGGCCCGGAGCCGACCATCTCGGTGACCTGCGTATTGGGATCGGTCTTCGCCAGGCGCTCCGGCATGATGCAGGGCATCGAGGTGCCGGTCTTGCCGAGCGCAGCGGGCAGCAGCGGAAAGGGTCGCTTCAGGCGGAACACCACGTTACGGTCGGAGGCGGCGGTGAGCTCGTCGGTGGCCTCCATCAGCGCTCGGGCGAAGGCGTCGCGGGCGGCGAACCGACGGATGCTTGCCACTGCGTCGCGGGCCAGCACCGGCTCGCCGTCGTGGAAGCGCAGGCCCTCGCGCAGGGTGAGCCGCCAATGGCGGCCATCCGCCTCGATCGCATGCCCTTCCACCATCTGCGGCTGGAAATCGTAGCGCGCGGTCTGGCCGTAGAGGGTGTCGAAGACGAGGTAGCCGTGGTTGCGCGTGACAGTCGCGGTTGTCCAGATCGGGTCGATGACCGCGACGTCGCTTTCCGGAATGAAGCGCAGGACCTTCGCGGGCTGCGCCACCGCGGGCCGCACGACAGAGGCGGCAGCCAGCGCGGCGAGAACCTCGCGGCGCCTCATGCGCGATCGCTCGTGCTTGGCACCATCAAGATCATGCACCCTTCACGCTGGTGGCTTCGCAGAGTGCCCTTGGATCAGCGGCGAGGCAAGTTGGAGCGCCGGACGAAGCGGTGTCATGATTGGAGGGGCGATGGGCCTATGAACCCGTGCCCTTCACTGCCCAAGGCGTAGGCAGGCCGCTCCGCGCCGCGCGTTGCCGTCAGAAAGCCGATATTCGGCTTTGCGCCCATAGCGGGCATTCGTTCACTTCTCGCGGTGTCTTCAAAGCGGACCTAACCTCACGATGAGCTGACTTCTCATCGCAGTACTTCGGCCTGTCCCGTGCTTAGCGGAATGTAGAAGGCGGTTATACCGATCCACAGCATGCCCTGCGCCGTAGCGGAACTGCTCAGTCTCCTTAGGGGGTACAGGGCAGGATTGAATATTGCCACCGCAGCAACGTCTGTATGTCGGGACCTCGATTGTGTGCCGATGTTGGATGCGCCGGCGGCGATTCCGTCCGACACATCGTCAGCCGAGCTACGTGGGGGCTACTGGGCGTAGGGACGCCGCTCACAGCTCAGGAACCGTTCGACTCCGAGGACCCCGGCCGGATTATTGTTCAGGAAGCGATGGAAATCGCCTTGGCTGTCGGGAGATCCGGCGATCGCCCGCAGGCTATCCCACTCCTCCGACGCCTGTACCGAACCTTGGCTGTCACCCCGGCGCATGGTCGATGGCGAACATCCGAAGCTGCGACGGAACAGACGGTTGAAGTGGGATACGTCCGAGAACCCGCATTCCGTGGCGACCTCCGTGATGGTCTGCGGCGAGTTCGCAAGGAGCCAGCGTCCATAGAGGACGCGAAGGTCCCGCGAGTATTCCTGGACGCTCTTGCCAACGAGCTTGCGGAAGACCCGTTCGAGCTGTCGCTTCGAAAGTCCTACGGTCTGCGCAATTTTCTCAACGCGCTGAGGCGTGCTGAGATTCTGCTCAATCAGCAGCATCGCCCGGCGAACCCGGTTGTCCTCGACGATCCCGGCGCTTGGCGGCTGGGGCTGAGCCCCGGCCGCGGGACGGGCCCGGTCGGTGACCATAATATGCAAGCTCTTCTGCGCATGTCCCGGACCAAGGTGCCGATCGATGAGCCAGGCCCCGAGATCCAGGCTGGCGAGACCGCCCGCGCAGGTGATGAACGGGCCATCCTCCACGAAGAGTTGGTCCGCGACTGGGATCACATCGTCATGCCGCGCGACGAGATCGGTGAAGTGGTACCAGCTTACGCAGCAGCGGCGGCCGCGCATCAACCCCGCCTCGGCCAAAGCGATGCCGCCGGTGCAGATGCCGATGAGGCGCACCCCGGCAGAATGAGCCTCTCGCATGAATGCGAGGGATCGGGAGTTATAGGGCTGCCGGTCGAGCAGCCCGCCCACGACGACAATGTAATCGAACCGGGTCGGATCCGAGAACGTCTCCCAGGGCATCACCTGGATTCCGCAACTCGACGTCACCGGCTCCAGATCCGGAGCGAGCAAGCTCCATGAGCAGCGCTCGGGTCGGCTGCGATCCCCCTCGTCCGCGGACAAACGTAGGATGTCGATCAGGGTCGAAAAGGCCACAAGGGTGAAGTGGGGCAGCAACACGAAACCGAGCGACAGCTTGCGACGGCTCGGCCCCTGCAGCGGTATGGTCGACGGTGTCCGGGGTGTCGTCATGCCATCCGGTGCGTTTGCCCGGACTGTGATCCGGTCGGTCTCCTACTGCAAGAGGCGGACCAGGGGCGAGCGAACAGCGGGACGCTGGAGTCAGTGCACAGCGCCGAAATAAGCCCGTTGCAATTCGGGGTCGTCCCGCAGCGTCGCGGAGGTGCCCTGCGCCACGATGCGCCCGCCGGATAGGACATAACCGTGATGGGCGATCGCCAGCGTCTGGTTCACGTTCTGCTCGACGAGCAGGACCGTGACGCCGGTCGCATTGATCCGGGCGATCACATTGAAGTTCTCTTGCACGAAGAGCGGCGAGAGCCCCAGCGAGGGCTCGTCGATCACGAGGAGCTTCGGATCGGTCATCAGCCCCCGGCCGATCGACACCATCGCCTGCTCGCCACCGGACATCGTGCCGGCGAGCTGGCGAGCCCGCTCCGCGAGGCGCGGGAAGACGGCATGCACGCCGTCGAGCCTGCGCCGGATCTCCCGCTCGGACGACACGCGGTAGGCGCCGAGCCGAAGGTTCTCCTCGACGGTCATCTTGGAAAAGATCCGGCGGCCCTCGGGAATGCAGCCGATCCCGAGACTGACCACGTCGTGGGTCTGCATCCCGTCGAGCTTGCGCCCGTCGAAGGAGATGGAGCCGCGGCGCGGCGGCGTGAGGCGCAGGATCGAACGGATCAGCGTGGTCTTGCCGGCGCCGTTCGAGCCGAGGATACATGTGATCCGTCCGGGGGCCACCTCGAGAGTGATGTCGTCGAGGACATCGACACGGTCGTACGTGGTGAAGACGCCGTCGATGGTCAGGCGCGCGGTCATGAATGCCCCAGATAGGCTTCGCGGACGGTCGGGTCGGCGGCCACTTCGCGGAAACAGCCCTCGCAGATCTTGCGGCCGTAGTTGAGGACGACGCAGCGGTCGGTGATGCGCTCGATTAACCCCATCTCGTGTTCTACGATGATAACAGTCAGGTCGCCGCGGCTGCGCTGCACATCCAGGATCTCGTCGATGAGCTGGTTGGTCTCATCGTGGGTCATGCCGGCGGAGGGCTCGTCGAGCAGCAGGATCTTCGGCCGTCCGATAAGGGCGCGGCAGATCTCGACCCGGCGGCGGTCGATCATGCCGAGGGCGACGGCCGGCTCGTCGAGACGCCGGGCGAGGTTCGTGTTGAACAACCGGGCGAGGTCCCTAGCCTCCTCGGCGAGGGCCGCGACGGCCCGCGCCAGGGTGCGGCGGCGCAGGAGGTTGTCGATCACACCCTGCGGCAGGCGCTCCTGCGCGCCGAGCGCGATGTTGTCGAAGACGGAGAGCGGCAGGCACAAGCGCGAACGCTGGAAGGTCCGGGCGAGACCGAGCCCAGCGAGCGCGTGGGCGGGCTCGCGGGTGATGTCGCGGCCGTCGAGTACGATGGAGCCGGCCGCAGCCGGGTAGATGCCGCTCGTGACGTTGAAAAAGGTGGTCTTGCCGGAGCCGTTCGGGCCGATCAGACCCAACACCTCGCCGCGTCGGACCGTCAGGTCGAGTTCATTGAGGGCGAAGAGGCCGCCGAAGCGGACGGACAGGCCCTTCGCCTCCAGGATCGCAGGGGCTGCCGCCACGGCGCTCATGCTTGGCGCCCCGCGACGAGGGTCCGCGTCCGGCGGGGCAACAGGCCGCCGGGACTGAGGACGAGGACAAGGATCACCAGCACCGCGAACAGCAAAAGCCGGTATTCCTGAATGAACTGCAGTTTCTCCGGCAGCAGCACGACGATCAGCGCCGCCGGCAGTACCCCCCAGCGGTTGCCGATCCCGCCCAAGATGACGATCGACACCATCATCAGCGAGTCGCCGAGGGTGAAGTTGTTGGGGGCGATGAAGCCGGTCATCTTGGCGTAGATCGCCCCGGCCATCCCGGCGAGCACGTTGCCCAGGGTGAAGGCGAGGATCTTCCAGCGGGCGATCCGGAGGCCGAAGACCTGGGCGGCGACCTCGTCGAGCCGCACTGCGTCCAGACGGATGCCGATCCACGATCGATCGAGGAGACCGACGAGCGCCAGGGCCACCGCGGTGAGGGCGAGGCACAGCATGACGTAGTTGGCGTAGAAGGAAAACGTCATGCCGAACAAGTCGAGGTCGTTCGAGAAGTCCCAGCCGAACACCGTGATCGGCGCGAGCTTCAGGCCCTGGGGGCCACCGAGCAACTCATTGGCGTCCAGGAAGACGTTGAACATCACCCCGAAGGCCAGTGTCGTTAGGGCGGCGTAGTGGCCCCGCGTCCGCAACAGCGGCAGTACGAGGAGCGAGCCGATCGCGACGGCGACACCGCCCCCGAGGAGAATGACCACCAGGTCCGGGATGGCGATTCCCTCCGCCCGGCCGAGGGCGGCTGCGGTATAGCCGCCGCAGCCGAGAAAGGCCGCGGCGCAAAAATTCGAGAGGCCGGCATAGCCGAGCTGGATTGTCAGGCCGAGGCAGACCGTGGCGTAGATCAGCACCGTCGCCAGCATCAAGAGGCCGAAATTGTCCTCGCGCAGGACGACGATGACGGCAAGGCAGGCGGCCACCAGCACAAGCCGCGCCAGCCAGGGATGACCGGCCGCGCCGCGTTCCACGGCGGCGATCACCCGGAACCGGGCGGCGGCGAACCACGCCATCCCGCAGGCCACCAGCGCCGAGAGGACGACCCTTTGGTCCTCCGCATGGACCAGGAAAGCGACCGCCCCGGCGCAGGCGGCCACGACAACCGCGAAGATCGCGAAATCCGAAGCCCGCCGGGCACTCACCCCAGCCACCATCGGCAGCGCGTCCCGGGGGACCTCGTCTTGGGTGGAGCGGTGGCGCGTCAGCATCGGTACGTCATCCGGGCGGGAGGAGAGGTCAGACGCGCTCGCTGGCGCGCTCGGCCAGCAGCCCGGTGGGGCGCCACGTGATCAGGGCGATGACGGCGACGAAGGCGACGACGTTCTTGTATTCGCTGAAGGTCGGCAGGGTGGCGACGACGACGGTTTGAAGCCCGGCAAAGAGGTAGCCCCCGAGGATCGCCCCCCAGAGGTTGCCGAGCCCGCCGACGATAGCCGCGCTGAAGCCGATCACCGCGATCAGCAGGCCCATGCCGTAGTTGATCTCGCTGTAGTACAGGCCGGAGATCACCCCCGCGAAGCCCGCCGTCGCCGAACCGAGGGCGAAGGTCAGGGGGACGACACGGAAGAAGTTGACCCCCATCGTCCGAGCGGTCTCCTGGTCCTCCGCCACCGCCCGCATCGCGAGCCCGAAGCGGGTGCGGTTGATGATGTGGTGGACGACGGCGATAATCAGGAGCCCGGCCACGATCAGGATCAGCCCGTCATAGCGGACGAAGACGCCACCGACGGTCGCCCCCCCGGGTGGCAGCAGGGCGGGGAAGCGCTGCGAATTGGTGCCGTTGGGGAAGAACAGCCGGATCGCCTCGCGGATCACGGTGCCGACCATCATCGTCATCAGCAGCAGGTTGAGGGGCGGGGCGGAGCGCAGGGGCAGTATCAGGAGGCGGGAGATCCCGGCGCCGAGGAGCGCGGCAAGGCCCACGGCCGTCGAGACGGCGGCCAGGATCTGCACACCGGTCGGCAGCCCCGCGGCGGCGGCGGCAGTCGCCGCGACCAAGGCGCCGAAGGCTCCGAACGTCATCACGTCCCCGTGGGAGAACTTGATGACGTTCATCACCCCGAAGAAGATCGTGAACCCCATCGCCACGAGGCCGTAGATCGTCCCCTGCATGAGCCCGTTGAGGACGTACTGGCCGATCGCGCTCATCGCATATCTCCGATCGCTCGGTCTCAGCGGTGCAGCAACTTGCGCTTGCCGCTTGCGTACTCACTGTCCTCCCAGAGGAGCCATTTGCCGTCCTGAACGACGTATTTCGTGGTGAGCGGCGTGATATTCTGGCCGTGGTCGTCGAAGGTGATCGGCCCAACGATCGAGGGCACGTCCTTCACGTCACCGAGCGCCGCGGTGATCTTCGCCCGCTCTGGACCCACCGCCTCGATTTTCTGCATCAGCAGGTGGGTGGCGATGTAGGCGAAAGGGCCGTAGGCCTCCGGCGGCTCCCGGAAGCCCGCCGCCTTGTAGTTTTCGGTGAAGGCCGCGCCGCCGGGCATCTTTGAGAGTGGTGGCGAATCGAAGAAGGTCACGGTACCTTCGGCGAGATCCGGTCCCACGGCGTTGATGAACGCATCGCCCATGATCCCGGAGTTGCCTTCGAGCTGCGCCTTGATCCCGAGCTTGTCCATTTGCGTCCGCAGCCGCGTCCCCAGCGGCGTGAGACCGCCGAAATAGATCACCTCCGGATTCAATTCTTTGATCTTCGTCAGCTCGGCACTGAGATCCTGCTGATCGGGCGCGACCGCGAAATTTCCTAGTATTTTTCCGCCGTTCTCGTTGGTGAACTCGGTAAAATATTTGTTCATCGACTTCCCGTAATCGGTCGAGTCGGCGAAGGAGACAAAGGTCTTGTAACCCTGCTCCTTCATGAATTGGGCACCGACCCGGTTTTGGCCGATGAGGATGCCGCTCACCCGGTGGATTTCCGCGTATTTGTTGGCATAGGTGATCTCGGGAAGCACCGCCGCCCAGACCACCATCGGCAGCTTGAAGCGGTGGAACACGTCGACCGTGGCGATGGCGGTGGCCGAGCAGTAATGCGGCACCGCCGCCGCGATGCTGCGGTCAGACCCGAGCTTGGTCACGACCTGCACGCCGACATTCGGTTTGCATTCGTCGTCTAGAACGACGAGCTCGTACTGATAACGATGGGCCGGATCGGCGTTGAACAGCTTCACGGCGAGTTCGGCGGAGTTGCGGGCGCCGATCCCGTGGGGGGAGTTCGGCCCGGTGAGGGGGCCGACGAACGCGATCTTCACCGTGTCCTTGGCCTCGGCCCATCCTGGGATGAGCAGCGCCCCCGCCACCACCCCTGCGAGGCACCGCCGCGTGATCCGACCCATTCCGCCTCTCCGTCTTCAGTCCAGAAACAGACTAGGCAGCGGGGCCGTGGGCAGACTAGCACGCAAGCGCGCTGGCTCCTGAACGGATGCGCCATTGGTGCAACCGCGGGGCGCGGCGCGTGCGTACCGAGCCGATGACGGAAATGTCCTAGCTGCCATCCGGCGGAAGGGAGGATCAAGGGCACCCCGAACCAGGGAAGCTCCCACGGAGACTGCGCATGCCGTCCGACCTGCACGACCGATCGATCGTCATCGACGGCCTGATCATCTCCGACTTCGGCCGGCCGGTCTTCGAAGACATGCGCAAGGGCGGCCTGACTGCCGCGAACTGCACCTGCTGCGTCTGGGAGAATTTCACGGAGACGATGCGAAACGTGATGCGCTGGAAGGCGTATTTCCGCGAACATGCGGACCTGATCACGCAGATCTACACCACCGCCGACATTCAGGCCGCCAAGGAAGCCGGGAAGACCGGTATCATCCTCGGCTGGCAGAACATCACCGGGATCGAGGACCAGGTTGGCTATCTCGGCCTGTTCAAGGAACTCGGCGTCGGCATCATCCAGATGGCGTACAACACCCAGAACCTCGTCGGCACCGGCTGCTACGAGCGCCGGGACGGGGGCCTGTCGGACTTCGGCCATGACGTGCTGGGTGAGATGAACCGGCTCGGCATCCTGGCCGACCTGTCGCATGTGGGTCCGAAGACGAGCGAGGACGTGATCCTCGGCTCCCGCCAGCGGGTCGCCTACTCGCACTGCCTCCCTGCCGGGCTGAAGGCGCACCCGCGCAACAAGTCCGACGAGCAGCTTCGCTTCATCGCCGAGCGGGACGGGTTCGTCGGCGTGACCATGTTCCCGCCCTTCCTCAAGCGCGGACCGGATTCGACGGTCGATGATTACGTCGAGGCGATCGAGTACGTCCTGAACCTGTGCGGCGAGGACAAGGTCGGCATCGGCACCGATTTTACCCAGGGCTACGGCCGGCCGTTCTTCGACTGGATCACCCACGACAAAGGCTATGGCCGCCGGCTCACCGACTTCGGCGAGGTGATCAACCCCGAGGGCCTGCGCACCATCGGCGAGTGGCCGAACCTGACTGCGGCGATGGAGCGGCGCGGCTGGCCGTCCGCGCGGATCGAGCGGGTGATCGGCGGCAACTGGTTCGCGCTCCTGCGCGACGTGTGGGGAGCGTGAGGGTTATGGGCAAGCCGCAGGTAGAGATCGCGGTCGACGACACCACCGGGCGCTGGTCCGTCGACGCGCTGCCGATGATCCTGGTGCCGCAGCATTTCTTCCTGAACAACCACTTCGCCCTTGAAGCGGAACTGGGTCCCGAACGGCTGGCGGAGGTGCTGCGGCCCGCTGGCCATCGCTCGGCCTATCATTGGTGCGAGAAGGAGGCCGCTCATCATGGGTTGGACGGCCTCGGGGCCTTCCACCACTATATGCGGCGCATCACCCAGCGCGGCTGGGGGCAGTTCGAGGTGCTGGACGTCGATCTCGGGGCCGGCACGGCCTCGGTCCGACTTCGGAACTCGGCCTTTGTGGACGAGGAGCGCCGACGCCTCGGCCGCAAGGTCTGCACGATGTTCGCCGCGTGGCTCGAAGGCTCGCTCGAATATGCGGCGGCGGCCTCGGGCCGGACGCTGCATCTCCAGGCCCGGGAAGCCTATTGTGCTGCGGAGGGCACGCACGACCATTGCTTGTTTGAGGTCACGCCGCGGAGATAGGCCTCGGCTCTTTCCGATCCCGGCCGGCTCCCAGTCCGTGACGCCTCCGGCGCTACGGATTGGCGGGGCTCAGGCCCGGCCGCTTGAGGCCCAGGAAGCCGATCTCGTGGCGGGTCCGCCCGTCGCCGCTGGCAAGATCGGCAAGGATCTCGCCGATCACCGAGCAAAACTTGTAGCCGTGCCCCGAGCACGGCGAGGCCAGCACGACCTGCGGGTAGTCCGGGTGGTGATCCAGGATGAAGTGCTCGTCGGGGGTGTTGGTGAACATGCATTCGCGCAAGGCCATGGTTGGCCCGCTGCCGGCGGGGAAGTAGCGTTCCGCGAAGTCGCGCAGGAGGCGCTCGTCGGCGGCATCCGGCTCCCGCCGCACGGCGTCCGGGGCGCCGATCTCCCCGAGGTGATGGTAGCGCCCGAACTTGAATCCCGGAACCTCATAGACGGGCAGTCCGTAGTATCGTCCCTCCGGCACCTGCAAGTTGAAGACCGGAAAGCGCGACGGCTCGAACCAAGCGGGCTCCTGAGGCTGGAGCCATGCCAGCACTTGGCGCTCCGGGACGGCAAGACCGGTCAGGGGCGCGGCGAGATCCGCCGCCCAGGCCCCCGCCGTCAGGACCAGCCGCCCGGCTTCGTAGGTCCCGTGATCGGTCCGCACGACGACCCCACCTCCCGGGGTCGCCTGCCAGTCGAGAACCTGCTCGCGGGCATGGATCTCCGCCCCGTGGGCCTGTGCGGCCCGGACGTGGGCGACGATCGCCCGCTCGCTGGCCACGAGCCCGCCCTGGGGCTGGTAGACGGCGCGCATGCCCACCGGGAGCCGGTAAGCCGGGAACCGCTCGTTGACTGCGGTGGCGGTGAGGACCTCGTGGGGCAGGTCGTGCAGCCGGGCCGAGGCCAGGGCGCCCTGGAAGACGTCGCTCTCCTCCGCGCCGCCGTCGATGGAGCCAGTGATTACCAGGATCTCGTCGCCCGTCGCCGCCTCGAGGTCCCGCCACAGCGCGTAGGCCCGGTGCAGGAGCGGCACATAGGCCGGATCCTCGTAGTAGGGCAGACGGATAATCCGGCTGATCCCATGGGACGAGCCCATGGCGTGGGGGATGTCGTAGCGCTCAAGCCCAAGCACGCGCTGACCGCGCTTGGCCAACTGCCAGGCCGCGGCACTGCCCATGCCGCCGATCCCGACAACGATGACATCGTAGGGCGTATCCGAACGCATGGGGGCCTGCATCTTCGACCTGATGGCGGAGGGTCGCACTTCGGCACCGGTCATCCCCCGGAAGGCCGGGGATCGGCTTGGACGCAAGCGGCGCATCGGTAAGCTGCATGCGGCACGGGCGGGACCGCACCTTGTTCGCGGTCCCCGGTGACGAACCGCCGGTTCGAGAGGACGGAGGGGCTTGCCCGTTGTGGGAGGGGGCAGCCTCTCCTGCCGCCGCAGATGTCGTCTTTCTTCGAGTGTTGAGAGTCGAGGGCGATCTCTTGCGCCTGGGTGGTCCGGCCGACGAGACTCAGGCCGGCTCCGGGATCAAGTAATGCCGGCGAGCCAGCAGGAGCATCCCCTCCATGATCATATGCGCGCAAAGATGCGCGGCCATGTCGCTCACGTCCTGCGGCAGGCTCACGGTGTTGAAATTCATCGCCACGATGTTCAGGCCGCTCAGGCTGCGGATCAGCTCGATCCCCTTCCGCGCCGTCAGGCCGCCCCAGCTGGCCGTGCAGTCACCGGGGGCGACCGACGGATCGAAGACATCCATACCCCAGGAACGAATAGACCTTACTAGTTCCTGTCCGTGGCAGGACGGCCATCCTAAATCCTTAACGTCGTCTGACCGCAGATTGAAATGACCGGATCAGATGTCTCCCGCGGCTCGGTGCCGAAAGTAGCGATGAGACCTGATTGGATCGCGGGAGGAGCGTCTGCTTTTCGGTGGGACCGCTCCGTAGCGGACCGGCGGCTTTCGGCCAGACTACGTCATGCCGGCTCGCTGTCGCGCGCAAGATCAGACATTCGGCTAGGCGCCCAAGCCGGTCGTCTGCTGGTTTGTGACACTATCTCCGAAGCGGACGTGGCTTGGCCGCGACCCAGCAAACTGTTTCGCACTGAGCGCGAGTTTCTCAAGCGTCCTGAACCCCGAAAGAGGGTGAATGCCATGCCTTTGCAAGCGCTTCACGAATCAACTGATCGCTTTTGCTCTTGGGCAGGCAGTAATGGTGCGACGGTTAAAGTGATCTGACTGGCTGGCTTACGAACATCGAGGAGGAGGCCGTGGACCTGACCGCGGTCGTCCCCTTCCTCGTCCAGGATACACTTTAGCGGAACGGCGGCGTGTTCTCCGAGGCCGGCCATTGGGCACCGTACGTGGTCGGGGACGGGTTGTTGATCACCCCTGGGTGCAACCGAAGCTTACCTCAGGGCGGCGAGCCGCGCCCCTCGGCGTGTCTGCCAACGCACGACCGAAGGTCCGGGCAGCGCATAATAGAGCAGTAGGACAATGTAGATCGCGATGCTGAGGCGGGCATCGACCCAGGCAATCACGAAGGCGAACCCATACAGCAGCGGCACGAGCATCCAATGGAAGCGCAGTGCCTGCATCCGGTGCTGGTCGGCGCGCGGGGAGACAAGGCCGGCGCGCAGTGCATGCTGCCACATTGCGCTGAAGCAGAGCCCTGCGGCGCAGAGCGCCGCGCTGTAGACCATGGCGGCGCGCTGTCGCTCCGCATGCCCGGCGCGGGCATATTCCGCGAGCATCGCGGTGGTGAAGGGAAGGACGGCGATGCAGAGCAGAAGCAGCAGATTGAGAACCAACAGCACGTGGTCACTGCGGCGAATATAGTGGAACATCGTGTGGTGGTTGGCCCAGACCACGCCCACCTGCAGGAAGCTGAGGACGTAGGCTGCGTAGAGCGGCCATTGCCGCATCAGCGCAGCATCGAGGGACTGACCACCCAGTGCATCCTCCCGCGGGACACGCAGATCAAGCACCAGCAAGGTGATGATGATCGCGAAGACACCATCGCTGAACGCCTCTATGCGAGCCGGCGACGGCTCCTCCTCGGGCCGCGGGATGGCCCGAGCGATCGCCTCTACGGCATCCGTCACGGCATGCTCCTCACCAAAGTTCGAGCCGAGATACGACAGCGCCAGCGGAGAGCGGGATCGCACCCGGTTCAGGCATCGCTCGGCACGGTACGCGTCGGACGATCGGCGTACCGTGCCCTCAGAGCATCGTTTTGGAATAGCCGCTGTGCGATCGAATCGCGATTCAGCTTGTCCCCGTCTGCTCTCTTCGTCTTCGGGAGTGCCGGCGTTGCCAGTCGATGACGAGTCGAGCGTCGCGCCATGACCCGTCACGTCACGTAGCGAAACTCCGGCAGTTTCCTCAGTTCGTCCTTGCTGGCGCCAGGCAGCACGATCTTTCCTTTCTCATCATCGAGTTTCAGCTGATCGAAGGGCGTTGCAATCAGGTGACCGCCTAGCCCAAGGAATCCGCCCACCTGTATGACAACGAATAAGACTTTATCCTTCCCAATGATCATGTCGTCGATGCTGCCGATCTTCTCATCCTTGTCATTGACGACGGCGCTACCGTGCAGTTTCGTCGTGCGCCAGCCCTTTGCGACTTCTCTTACGTCTACGGTCAGGAGGCGGACGACCTGGGAAAAAGCCGGTACGGCGCCCCCGACGCTCGCGACACATCCCGCAAACACGGCCCCCACCACCAGCAACACGATGATTGGAAGGCGTGCCTGATCGGCTCGACCCGAACGGGGACGCCGAGAAGCACGGGACCCGGCGTCGTTGGCCGGGGTTCCCTGCCAAGCTGTCTCAGGTCGGACGCGGCGATAACGGGGCATGAGAGCACTCCTCAGCAAAGACGCTGAAACACGGCGTTCGATCGAAACAGCGACTGTTGCCGCGGACAGCCACTTCGTCCGAAGGTCTGCTCCCGAAATGGACGGTGCACATTGATCCGCGTCAGACCCACGAACGATTGGTGTTGGTGGTTGCTTCGGCCGAGGGTTGGCTCGGGCAAACCCCGGGCACTGGCGTTCTCCGAGGCATACGCGGTCAGACATGCGGCGACGTCCGACCGACGACAGAGTCTCAGAGAGAATATGCGACTTCAACGCTAAGGAATGACCTTCCTATTGCGCAGGGACGCGAAGAAAATGCGGAACATCTCTTCGGTGTCGATACACTCGACAAAGCCTGCCTTGCGCGCCTTGATTGTGCTCGACACATTATCGAAGCCACTGTTGAATATAAAATCCGCAAAATCCCACGAAACCAATTTCTCATAGGGCGTTCTAAGCAAATTGTACCGGGCGACAATCTCGCTCCAGAGCTCTGTCTTGTCGGTCATATAAGAAGTGAGTGGCATCGGAACCGGATCGGCGACCTCCATATCAAACATTTTGGCAATGCGCGGCCACATGTGCTGCCAGCGAAACTGATCCCCGTTCGTGATATTGAAGATGTTGTCGCGGGCAGCTTCCGTGGCCCCTGCCCACACCGTCGCCTTTGCCAGGACGTCCGCTGAACTCACCTGATAGAGGGCGCCATAGGCTGCCGGCGAACCGGGGAAGCGCAGGGGAATGTTGAGCGCCTTGGAGATGACCGCGTAGACGGCAATTGCCATGCCCAGGTTCATCGGGTTGCCGGTTGCATAACCGATGATGGCTTCCGGGCGCAGGGCCGTCCAATGCCACGCCTTTCCGACTTGCTGATGTCGTAGGAAGTCTTCCTGGTCGTAGTAGAAATTCGGCGACATGAGACGCGGATCGTCCTCGCGGGCCGGCGTCTTGAAAGGTCCAAGGTCGGAGCCATACGCCTTGCCGCCTTGGTAGAACGTTACATGCCTCAGCGTCGGAGACACTGTCTCGACCACCTCGACGAGGTTCTTCAAAATCGCCACGTTTGTCTTTGAGCGCTCGGCAGCACTCGCCTTCTCGATGTAGGCAGCGAAGACGATATGCGTGATGTCGCCGCGACCGTTTAGCTTGCGCTCGACATCGTGGCGGTCGAGCATATCGACCGTGATGCCTTTCACACCTTCGGGAAGGTACGCGTCACGGCGGGATAGACCGTACACGGTCGCATCTGAGGTGTTGGCCCAGGCTATGGCTGCCGCGTTGCCGGACACGCCGTGCACGCCGGCGACGAGAACAACATTTTTGGTGCTCACGCGAGGATTTCCCTCTCTGATCGTTTCGGCGCGATGTTCATAGACGGGCACCAGCTGTTAACGGACACTGCACGTGTAGTCCTGGTATCCCGCGAGGTCTTTCCGCAGCGCCACCTCCTCGACGAGGGTTCGGGCGAACAGCAACGGTACCAGTACGCCGAGCCAGCCGGATCCTCAGAAAGAGCCGAGGAGGAGCGACGTCCCGATCAGAGGCAGGAGGGCGAAGCTTGACGTCCTCCCGTCGCTTTGGTCCGGCCTAAGTGCTGGTTTTCCGATTTTGTAAGACCCTCACGTTGTCGTGGAGCTGTCCCGTTCGAGGTCCCTTACTTCGGGCAGGCTGCCCCAGTCTTGATCCAGGCTTGCGTCAGTTCGCCGAGGATCTCTTGGGTCCCGGGAGCAGCCTCCCGACCCTTGCCAAGATGCCAGCCCCAGCCGACCAAACCGTCGGTTGCGAGATGCTTACTGATGTCCGCCAGCGAGCGGTTGCCGTTTCGGGCCGGGTCCTTGAGCTGCACGCAGATCTCGTGGACCGACAGCCCGATCCAGCCCATATTGGCTGGCGCCAACTGCCATGGGTCGTGTCCCGGTATGTCCCTGTCGTGGCCTACGACCGCCAAGTTCTCGGAACCGTGGCAGGAATTGCAGTGCAGGCCGGACGGGCCGAAGCTGGCCTCGCCGCCGCGAATCATTGGGGGACGGTGAAGTCGTTGATCGTCTCCCTGCCTCGGGATGTTATCGGCGGGATGGCAGTTCATGCAGCGCGGATGCGTGATGACCTTCGCCATCTCCCCGAACAGGGCGACGGACCGTTCGATCCTGTTCTGTATCGCGTCGAAGGACTCTGAACGGCGCAGATCGGCCTCCGCCGCGAGGGCCACGGTGGTGGACAGCGCCGCGGCCGCCGTCAGGATCGCGACGCGCACGGTCAGGCTCCCATCGCGGCGCGGACCGCCGCTGGGCGGATGGGAAGGTCGCGCACGCGGGCCCCGATGGCAGCGAAGATCGCGTTCCCGATAGCCGGCGCAATCGAGATGACGCCGGGCTCGCCCAGGCCGACCGGCATGTGATCGTTGCGCAGAAACTCGATGTCCAGCTCCGGCACGTCGGTCATGCGCAATGGCGTGTAGGTGTCTAGATTGAGGTCCCGGGGCAGGCCCTTCTCGTATTCCGTGCTCTCGAACAGGGCGAGCGATAGGCCCCAGAGCATGCTCCCCTCGACCTGGGCCAGCGCACCGTCCGGATGCGCCAGCGTGCCGGCATCCACGACGGACGTCAGCCTCTCGACTGTGACGGCACCGCTGTGTGTGTCGACGGCGACCTGCGCCACCGTGGCGATCCAGGTCGGCATGTCGCGTTCCTGCCCGGTGCCGAGCGCCAAGCCCATACCCTTGCTGGGCGGCAGCGCTTCCCGGGCGGACCACCCGGCCTTCTCCAGGACGCGCTCCATGACGGCTCGGAGGCGATTGGCTCCACCGACGGCGTGCGGAGCCGCGCCGCCGTTGCGGCCCTTCGCGCCGAGCAGCGCGCGCCGGTACTCGGCGGGATCGCGACCGAGCTTGTGCGCGAGTTCATCGATATGCGTCTCGACCGCCCACGTGGTGTAGCCGGGCGCCACCGACCGCAGGTATCCAGGGAGCATCGTCGCATGGACGACGTCGCTGCAGATCGCCTGAATCCGCTGGCTCGCCGTGTCGTACCAATGGTCCGCGCCGTTGATGGCGAACACATCGACCGTCCCGTGCCCGTCCGCGCTCGGCGCCAGGAACTCCGGAAAGATCGAGCGGGTCGGCCATCCCGATGCGCACCTGTGGTCGTAGGCCAGAAGCGCTCCCCGCCCGTCGGTCACCGAGCGGAGTCTCTGCACGGTAGGCGAGCGCGGCTGGTCGAACTTCGTGTCATCCGACCGCGCGAAGATGAGCTTGACCGGTCGACCCATCTTCTTCGCCGCGAGCGCTGCCGGGACAATGTATTCGCAGTACAGGCGCCGGCCGAAGCCGCCGCCGAGGTAGGAAGTCTCGAACACAAGATCGGCCTGATCGATCCCGAGCGCCTCGGCGACGAGCGGCAGCGTGACCGACTGCCACTGGTTGCCAGCGTGCACGTGCCATGTGCTCCCATCCTGCCAGGCCAGGGCGTTGAGCGCTTCAAGATGCATGTGCAGCACGGTGTGCGTGCGGTAGACGCCCTCGTGCAGCGCGGCGGCTTCGGCGATCCGCATCAGGGGGTCGCCCTCCTGGAAGAAGATGCCTCCCGTACTCGGATTCTCGACGAGGCGCGCGCCTTCAGCGAGCATCTGGTCTTCGCTCGCCGCGCCACCATCGGACCGGTAGCTGACCGCGATGAGATCGGCCGCCTTGGCCGCGACGGGCCAGCTCTCTGCGACCGCGACGAGCCAGCCCTGGCATGTTCCTGTCGGATCGTCGATCACGACGGTGCTCAGGTAGCCGGGGAGCTTGCGGGCGGCCCCGTCGTCCCAACTCACGATGCTGTTCCCGTAGCGGGTCGGTGGCAGGACCGGCCGCGCGAACACCATGCCGTCGACCTTGCGGTCGATGCCGTAAACGGCGGTGCCGTTCACCTTCGACGGCACGTCGCGCGCGGCGGCGTCCCGGTTGAGGAACCGGCGTTCCGACGCCGGCTTCAGGGCGATCGCCTTGAGGTCCTCTTCCGTGAACTGGCGGGTGACGCTGCCGGAGGAGACGATGTCGGCGTAGCTGATGGCACGCGCACCGTGCCGCACCTCGCTGGCGCGAGCGACGCAATCCTTCAGGGGCGCCCCGAGCATTCTCGCGCCGGCCTCAAGCAGCGCGATGCGGCCGGCGGCCCCGGCGCGGCTCAGCTCTTCGAAGCTTTTGTGCACGGACCAGGAGCCGCCCGTGATCATTACGCCCCAGCGCGGGTCCGTGTCGACGTGCACGACCTCGACGTGGTCCCAGTTCGCCTCAAGCTCCTCGGCGACGATGCGTGCCAGCGCGGTGCCGATGTGCTGGCCCATCTCCGCCCGGGTGACGTGAACCAGGATGCGCCCGTCCCCGCTGATCTCGTACCAGAGTGTCGGGCTGTAGCCCCTGGACGAGACATCGCCGAACAAGGGACCAGCTTGCGCGCCCCCAGGGAGGAAACCCGTAGCGACGGCCGCGCTTCCCAAGGACGCGAGGAACCACCGCCGGGTGACGTCGACCGCGCTCATTTCCGCCCCCCGTTCTGGGCCAGGGCGGCCAGCTTGATCGCCTTCTGAATCCGCACGTACGCCATGCAGCGGCAAAGGTTCGCGGCCATGCCGTTCCTGATGTCGTCGTCGGACGGATCGGGAGTCTCGCCGAGGAGGGCCGCGGCCTGCATAAGCTGGCCCGACTGGCAATAGCCGCATTGCGGGGCCTGGACCTCGATCCAGGCGGCCTGGAGGGGGTGGAGCTCGCGACCGTCGCCTGCCGTCGCGGCCAGGCCCTCGACTGTCGTGACGGCTGAGCCGGCGACGCTCGCCACCGGGGTGACGCAGGAACGTCGCGCCTGGCCATCGACGTGCACGGTGCAGGCCCCGCACTGCGCCACGCCGCATCCGAACTTGGTGCCCGTCAGGTTCAGCCAGTCCCGCAGGATCCAGAGAAGGGGCGTGTCGCCGGGCGCGTCAACTTGGACGTCGACGTTGTTGACCAAGAACGAAATCACCTTGGATCTCCAACAGTGGGTCGATGGCTTGCTGGACACATGCGGCGAGATATCCCGAATCGTTCGAGCGTCCCTCGGACGAACACCACGCTGCTATTTTGGCCCTTGCTGCCGATACGTCCTCGGGACATGCGTGGATGCTCCGCAGGGCTCCGCAGGGCTCCGCAGGATTCGGCCCGGCCCCGCTGCATGCGAGCCGCGGGATGGCGACGGATTACCGGATAAAGCTCGTCGCAGCCCTGACGCCGGTCAGTTTGACGTCTTATTTAGCTGTGCGCCGGACACCGAGAATTTCTCGCTGCTCCATGGAGGCCCGGATTTCGCGACCTTGTCTGATACAGGCCCCGAATGAGCGCGCCGGTTGCTGATTCGGAAGCGACATACGGCACCGGAACTGATGCGTGTCAGGGCCGCGATGACCCGTCTCGTAGTCATATGCGGAAGGGCTGTTCCGCCTTCTTCATCAACGGACATCGGCATGATGGTCCGTTCGATGACCAGCATCTCGCGCACGCCATCCAGTCCGTGTGCTCCAGGCCGAAGCTTGCGTTGTAGGTGGTAGATGGCGGAGCCGAATACGCGAGAACACCATGCGTGCTGTCACCTATACTGAAGGCTCATCGATCGACGCGCCGGGTGCGCTCGTGGACACGACCTTCCCCGATCCTGCCCCCACTGACCGCGACTTGCTGGTGCGGGTGCAGGCCGTCTCGGTAAACCCGATCGACACCAAGGTTCGGCAGGGCGCCTACAAGCAGGGATGCGAGCCCAAGATCCTCGGCTGGGATGCCGCCGGGACCGTGATCTCCGTCGGCCCCGAAGTGCGCCTCTTCAAGCCGGGCGATACGGTGTTTTATGCCGGCGCCCTCGACAGGCCGGGCAGCAACGCGGAGCTGCAATGCATCGACGAGCGCCTCGTCGGTCCCAAGCCCGAGAGCCTGAATTTCGCCGCCGCCGCGGCACTCCCGCTAACAGCGGTGACTGCCTGGGAGATGCTGTTCGACCGGCTCGACGTGGCGAGGCCCGTGCCCGGCGCCGCGCCCGGGATCCTGATCGTCGGCGGCGCAGGTGGCGTCGGCTCGATCGCCATCCAACTCGCGCGGCAACTCACCGATCTCACCGTGATCGCCACCGCGTCGCGCCCCGAGACTGCGCAATGGTGCCGGGATCTCGGGGCTCACCATGTCGTCGATCATGGAAAGCCGCTGGCCGACGAGGTGGCCGCGCTGGGACTCGGCGCACCGAGCTTCGTGTTCTCGACGACGGGCACGGGTGCTCATCTCCCGGAGATCATCGAACTCCTCGCTCCGCAGGGACGCCTCGGACCGATCGACGACCCCGCGACTTTGGACGTGATGCCGCTCAAGCCCAAGAGCCTGTCATTGCACTGGGAACTGATGTTCACTCGCTCTCTGTTCCAGACTGCCGATATGGAACGCCAGCACGCGATTCTTACCGAGGTGTCTCAGTTGATCGACGCGGGGCGGCTCCGCACGACATTTGCCGAGTCGTTCGGCCCGATCGCAGCCGCGAACCTCACTCGCGCTCATGCGCTGATCGAGAGCGGACGGGCGAAGGGCAAGCTGGTTCTCGAAGGGTTCGGCAACTGAAGTGCAGACAGGCGAGCCAGATGTGCTCTCCTGCTGTGTGGTGGCGCGACTGATGCAGCATGAAGGGATGCGCTATGCGGCAGGTTCTCCATGGCGGCACCGCGACGACTAAGGCCGTGTTGAAGGTCGAGCGGAGAATGACCGCCATGGCGTAAGTTCGCGAACGATGGCGTCGAGCGTCATCAGGCGCTTTCGCATTACGGCTACGAGGGGACCTTCTTCGGCAGGCCTCGCTGGGCCAGCCGCTCATAGAAGGGGCGGAAGGGGGAGCCGCGTCGGATCGCGGTCAGAGCGGCCATGTTGAGCACGCCCCGCGCCGACCTTGTCCGCCCGCGCTGGTTGGTCGGCCTCGCATCAGGCCGGTCTAAAGCCAGCCGGTCCGGTTAGCGCTACTCGGGCTCTACGCGTTGGTGCAGCGTCGGACATAGAGCGCGGGTACGGAAACTGGCCGAGCTTACGTCCGTTTTGGTGGACAGCTCGCTTGGAAGCGGCTCTTCCGCTATCGGCCAGACCCGGGCATTTGAGGCTAACCGAGTCGCAACCAATCAGACCTTCTGGATGGCAGAAATGGGTCATGCCACGACGTCGTAGGCCGCCAGTTCGGGCAACATCGCTTCGACCACGAAATCGACGAACGCCTCCGGCGCGTCCAGGTAGAATTCGCGACCGGAATAGGCGCCGACATGAGCGCGTAGCCCCCTCGCAGCGAGCCATGCAGCCAGCCGGTTAAGGTCAGCTTCTGGGGTGCCGCTAAGGAATGAGATCTGCGAGCGCTCTCGGTCTTGATCGCGGTGCCCGGTGTCGCTGCCGCTGAGCTGCAGGTCCACATTGGCCCCGGGTTGCCGCAACCATACGGCCCGATTAGTGCGCCGCAGTTCCACAAATCCCAGCTGCTTGACGAACATATCCACGACGGTCTGAAAATGACCCGGATTCACCCGGTTAGCGATATGGTTGAACCGCAAGACTCAGCTCCGTCCCGTCCCCACGAGTGACAAAATAGACGACCGGTCAGCCGCAAGCCGCGCCGACCATAGCCCAAAGCGATCCTGCGTGCGCGCGACCATGGTACGGGCCGCCCCGACCTCCGCCTGCCGGATCGCACGGCTGGCCTCGAAGTCGACGATCACGGCGCGGTCGAGGTCGATCACTTGAGATGTTCGATGTCATAGTCGGTGTGTCGGCCTGCCCCGTACGCTCGACCGATGCCGCCCGCTGATGCGCGATCAGATCCCGAGACAAAAAGTCCAGGGCTCTCGGTGACACGCGCCGCTGGGGGCGTGTAGGAGCGGGCGGACGACCCGAGTGGCGAGGTCGCGCCGGCCTTCGAGTATCGGGACGCAATTTATGCATGCAGGTCCAACGTGCTGAAGATCCGGCTTGGGCGGCTGTTGGTCGTTGCCGCACTTACAATGGTCCCCATCACAGCACACGCCCAGGGTCCATCAATCGGATTCGGTATTTCTGCGTTCGGTCACGATCTTGACCAGTACCTCCGCGCGATCCGCGACAGAACGGGCGATCTGGTCGCGGCTGCCGCCGGGGTCCCCGCAGCGACTAGCCAAGCCGCCTCAACGCTCGTGGCAGACGAGCGGACGAGCCCGATTGGCTTGGCTGTGCGACTCCTCATGCTTTGGTTCGGAGGGTGGCTCGCCGAGCGCCTGTTCTTCCGCTGGTCCGCGACATGGATGCGCCGGATCGCCGACAGCCCGCTTGCCACTGTGCGCCAGCGGGCTGTCGCCCAGGCCCAGCGCCTGCTGTTCGCCCAATGCTTGGTCCTGAGCTTCGCAGCGGGTGCCTGCCTCGCCTACCTCGCTGCGGCCCCCCCGGCCGCAGCTGGCATCATGGCGCTGGACGTGCTGCTTGCCATCGTCGCCGTGCGCAGCGCGCGCGTGCTCGGCCGCTTCCTGCTCGCCCCCGGCGGACCGCGGCTGCGCCTCGTCGCCCTGCCGACGAATGCGGCCTGGCGCGCGCAGCACGGTGTCACGGTCGTGGCTCTTACCCTGGCGGCGGGGCTCTTGTGGTCGGCGCTTCTGCGGCTGGCTGGCGCCGGAGCGGCCGTCGCCGACGCATCCACGAGCCTGGGTCTGCTGCTCGCTGCCATCCTGACACCGGCGGTAGTCTGCGCCGTCGTCCTGGCGCGGCACGGGGCGGACAGACATCCGCCGCGCCCGGCGATTGTAGCGCTGGCCCTCGTCCCCATCACCGCGTGGCTGCTGGCCCAGGCCTGCCTCTCCGCCGTGGCGTGGGCCGCGCTGGTGATGGGCCTCGCGCCGGCGCTGGCGTTGGCGCTCGGCGACGCGGCGCGCACGATCGCGTTCGGTCCGAACCGCTCGGGAGCGCTGACACGCGAGGAGCGCATCGTCGCCCACGCCGCCCGCAACGTCGCGTTGATCGCGGGGCTGCTGCTGGTGGTCCGGGGCGCGCCCGGGTCTGACGAAGGCTTAGGCGCAGTGGCTACGACCGAGATCGTGTCCGCCCTGCTGATCCTACTGGGCGCCGACCTTGCCTGGCAGATCGTCCGCAGCTTGATCGACCGTGGTCTCGCCCGGGCGGACAGCGACTCGCGCGCGGATCGCCTCGCCACGGTCCTGCCCGCCCTGCGCACGGTAGTGCTCGTCGCGCTCGCGGTCACGGCGATCCTGGGCATCGCCTCGACCTTCGGCCTGCAGATCGGGCCGCTGCTGGCCGGTGCCGGCGTGGTCGGCCTAACGATCGGATTCGGGGCGCAGGCGCTGGTGCGCGACGTGATCGCGGGCTTCTTCCTGCTGCTCGACGACGCGTTCCGAGTTGGCGAGACGATCGAAAGCGGCGGCCTGCAGGGCCGGGTCGAGGCGTTCTCGCTGCGCTCGGTCCGGCTGCGCGACGACAGCGGGCACATGCACACGGTGGCCTTCGGCGAGTTGAAGGCGGTGACGAACTTTTCGCGCGACTGGGCAGGGCTGGAGGTGCCGATCTACGTGCCGCACGGCGTGCCCTACGAAGCCGCAGCTGGCGTGATCACTGCGGCTATCGCGGCGGTGGAGGCCGACGAGGCGCTCGCTCCCTTGCTTACTACGCCGCCCGCGTTCCTGGGTGCGACGGCCCTGTCCGAGGCATCCGTAAGGATGGCAGTGCTGGTCCGGACGGTGCCTGGCAGCCAGGGGCGGGTGAGATCGGACCTGCTGCGCCACGTCCTGTCCGGCATGGCCGGAGCGGGCATCCCGCTGAGTAGCTGACCGGTCGAACACAGCGAGCGGGGCGCGATAACGGACTGGTGCCTCAAACCGATGCCGGAGCGACCGTGTCCGCTTCAGCGCGGCATCAATCAGAAGCAGTCATTCGGCTTTCGGCCAGATCTCGTCGTTGTAGATCGCCCCCATGAACGGCTGTGACGGGTGGTAAGCTGCCGGTCCGCTCTCGGCGTCGTGTCGCTGAAAGCGAACCTTGCGGCCAAAGCTCACGACGCGGAATACTGTCCTTCGGTGACTTGCTCCACCCGAGAGCGAGTGAGCGAGGAAGGGGTTTCCTCAGAGCATCTCGTTTGGGGCTTGAACCTGCGCGCCGCCGAACACGACGGCCTGCCGCAACGACGGTCGTGACAGGCCGTAGATCAGACGCGGCTCCACCGGTGCGCTGACCGCATCCAGGGCGGCGCGATGCTCTGGGGAAAGCATGAGATCGAGCGCGGCGATGTTGTCGGCCACCTGCTCCGGCCGGCTCACCCCCATCAGCGTCGAGGCGACACCCGATCGTCCGACCACCCAAGCGAGCGCAACGCGCGCCGGCGATTGCCCGATGGCCACCGACACCCGGCGCACACCTTCGACGATGTCCCAGTTGCGCGGCGTGAACAGGCTGTCTCCGAACGGGTTGGACCCGTCGAGACGCTTGTCGTCGGCGGGGCGCGCCTCGCCCGACTGAGCAGCATCCTTCGGCAGGCCGCCTGCCCGCGGACCCGCAGCCTCAACCGTCACGCGATCGTACTTGCCGCTCAACAGCCCGTAGGCGAGCGGCGACCATGGCACCACGCCCATGCCGAACTCGGCAGCGAGCGGGACATGCTCGTCCTCCACCTCCCGGTTCACGAGCGCGTAGAAGTATTGCAACGCGATCGGCCCCGGCAGGCCGCGTATTGCGGCCACCGTCGCGAGCTTGGCGACGTACCACGCGGGCGTGTTCGAGAGACCCCAGTACCGGACCTTCCCGGCGCGCACGAGACCAGCCATGGTCTCCAGCAGCTCCTCCGCCGGCGTGATCCCGTCCCAAACGTGCACCCAGTAGAGATCGACGTAATCGGTCTGCAGGCGACGTAGTGAGCCTTCCAGCGCCGCGTGAACATGCTTGGCGCCGTTGCCGCCTGCGTGCGGCCCCTTGCCCGTGGCAAAGCCAGATTTCGTCGCGAGGACGATCCGGTCGCGCAAGCCGCGCTCGCCGATGAAGCGGCCGAGCATCGCCTCGCCCTCACCGCCCGCGTACACATCGGCTGTGTCGATGAAATTGCCGCCCCGCTCCAGGTAGGCATCGAACACGGCGCGGCTGCCGGCCTCGTCCAGCCCCCAGCGCGCGGTGCCGAAGGTCATGGTGCCGAGCGCGAGCGGACTGACCGCAAGGCCGGAGCGGCCGAGCGTACGGTAATGCGTGAGGTCCATTGTTGCATATCCCTGCTGATACCCCACAGGATAGAGCCGCCGTTCGTAGGCGATTAGCCCCAAACATCGGCAAGGGCTTGTGAGCGGAGTTCAGGAATGCGACGGGGCACGCTCGATGATCTCGCGGCCTTCGCGGCGGTCGCGCGCACCCGCAGCTTCACGCGGGCGGCGGCCGAGCTCGGCTTGTCCCCCTCGGCGCTCAGCCACGCCGTGCGGGGGCTGGAGGAACGGCTCGGGGTCCGGCTGCTCGCGCGCACCACGCGTAGCGTCGCGCCGACGCCGGCGGGCGAGCGGCTCGTGCGTTCGCTGGCCCCGGCGCTGGCGGAGGTCGAGCGCGGGCTTGCAGCGCTCGCCGACTGGCGCGGCGCGCCGTCCGGTTCGCTGCGGCTGACGACCTTTTCTTCGGCCGCGCGCCGAGTGCTTGACCCAGCCCTGCCACGCTTCCTCCTCGATCATCCGGCCGTATCAGTCGAGGTCGTCATCGACGACCGCCTGACCGACATCGTTACTGCCCGTTTCGATGCCGGCATCCGCTTCGGCGAGACGGTGGAGCGCGACATGGTAGCGGTGCGGCTGGGGCCGGACCTGCGCACGGTGGTGGTCGGCACACCCGCCTACTTCGCGCGCCATCCGTGGCCCGGGACGCCTGCCGACCTGGAGGCGCACAACTGCGTCAACTACCGGCTGGTCGGCGGGGGTGGATTGCTGCCGTGGGAGTTCGCGCGCGACGGCCAAGACGTGCGCGTGCGTGCAAGCGGGCAACTCACCGTCAATGATGCGGCCCTCGGGGGGCGGCCGTGCGGGCCGGTGCCGGGCTCGGCTACATGCTGGAGGAGGATGTGGCCGCCGACATCCAGGCGGGCCACCTCGTGCAGGTTCTGGCGGACTGGTGCACGCCCTTCCCCGGTTACCACCTCTACCATCCGAGCCAGCAGGCTACCCCGGCGCTCCGCGCCCTGATCGATGCCGTGCGTTGGGTTGAAGCACGACCTGTTTAGGTCGGACACGGTCGAATGCTCCTCCGACCGCGGGGAACCGGAGCGACTACTGCGCCGCGTGAATGTTCGGCGGCCCGAGATGCTGGAGAAAATCCGGCTTGCCGAGGCTCACGCCAGCGCCCCGGAGGATCCCGTAGGCTGTTGTCACGTGGAAGAAGAAGTTCGGAAGCGCGAAGCCGGTCAGATAGGTTTGCCCACTGAAGCGGTATCCCATGCCATTCGGGAACTTCAGCTCCACCTCCCGCTCCGCGCCTGAGGCCAGCGCCGCCGGATCGATGCCTTCAACGAAGGCGATCGTCCTGGCACAGCGCTCCTTGAGTTCGGCGAAGGTCGTCTCGACGTCGGGCATCGAGGGCGCTTCGATCCCAGCCAGCCGTGCCACCGCGTTCTTCGCACTGTCGGATGCCATTTGATACTGAGCAGGCAGAGGCTTCATGTCGGGAGCCAGCCGCTGGACGAGCAACTCGGCTTCTGGCTTCTCTGATGCCGCCTTGTCGAGCCAAGTGCTCATGTTGCGAAGCGCGTTGACGAAGACGGGGACGCTGACGTCGTAGATGCTGATGCTCATCTGGGCTCCCTAAGGCACCTGCTATAATAGACGCAGTGAGAAGGCGCACACCGCAAAAGGGTGCATCGAACGAAGACGCTAGACCGCCGACGAACGGCCGCTTCGGAGAAGCGACGGGAGGGGTCCGGGCGGCTAGGTTGGGTCGGTAGGAGCCTGTCCGCTTTTCCGGCCGACTTTCTCCGAACCGGACAGGCGGCTTTCGGCCAGTTCCAGTCGCGTTGGTTAGTGCCTCTGGATGGCCGGGTTGGATGGGAAACGGCCCGACTGCTTTGAGCGTGGGATATATCGAAAGCTGCCGTTAGTGATCCGGGGCGCTTTCCCGAAAATGATGGTGTTTCGAGAAAGCCGGTGAATGGCCGCCTACAGCAGTGCGGTCGGTGCTTATCCCTCGGCGGCCAACATCGTCAGCCGATCACGCAGCCAGCGTTGTGCCGGATGGTTGGTCGTCCGGTCATGCCAGACACTCGCGATGGTAAAGACAGGGATGGTGAGCGGCGGGTCTAGCACCTGCACCCGATCCGACCAGCCATCGGCGATCCGCCGTGGGACCAAAGCAATCATGTCGGATCGTGACACGACCTCCGGCACGATCAGGAACCCCGACGTGGACAGGGCTACGGTGCGGCGGCGGCCGACGGCCTCTAGTGCCGCATCGGTAGGTCCCGAGAACCCGCCGCCTTGGGGAGA
Organism: Methylobacterium sp. E-066; assembly: GCF_022829635.1. Classification (GTDB taxonomy): domain Bacteria; phylum Pseudomonadota; class Alphaproteobacteria; order Rhizobiales; family Beijerinckiaceae; genus Methylobacterium. Next base: position 2,271 of record NZ_JAKSYO010000037.1, on the reverse strand, counting down.
CACCACAACGTGCTCCAAAGTACAGAACACGTCCAGGCTGACATATCCCTGTACGGTCGGGTGTCCCTGCCGGGCGATCACCGTGTAATCCTCACAATAGAGCTGACGCTGGCGCATGGCCGCCGGTGCATGGTCTGAAGATGCCAAGGCTAGGTCGACCTCGCCACGCTCCAACTGCGTGGCGAGCGCCAGCACGTCCAGGGCACGCCAGGCAATGCGGACCTTGGGCGCCTCGGTCCTGAGCGCGACCGAGAAGCGGGTGAGCAGCGCATACTGCTGGTAGTCGGTCGCGGCGATCACCAGGGTGGCCTGCATGGTCGCCGGGTCGAACGGTGCTCCATCTGCCACTACCCTGCGGACACCCTCCAACGCTTCATGCAACGGTTGTCGAAGCTCGACGGCGCGCTGGGTCAGGACCATCCCGCGCTGTGCCGGAATGAGGAGGGGATCGCCGAAAGCCTCGCGAAGCCGCGCCAGCCGGGCGGACAAGGCGGGTTGGCTCAGGTTCAGGCGCTGGGCGGCACGCGTGACGTTCCTTTCCGCCAGCAGGGCTTCGAGCGTGACGAGTAGGCCGAGATCGAGGTTCCGGGTATCCATTTGCTCGATAACAACAGGCAGAAGGTTCGATTTCAACACTGCGACGCGCCGCGCGATATGCCGAGCAGGCTTCAGTTCCGGGAGCCTCCATCGACTTCGCGGATAGCAGCTTGCCGGAAGCCCCCGCCCTCCAACCGCATCGCTCCTCCTCGATCGCGTTCCCGCTGCTCGCGGCCATCCTGTTCCTGTTCTTCGTGTCGAGCAGCGTGCCCTCGCCCTTGTTCGTCGTGTTCCAGGAGCGTTGGGGTTTCTCCCCGGGCATGCTGACGGTCGCGTTCAGCATCTACTCCCTGGTGCTGTTAGTGACGCTGCTCGTGGCCGGGTCGCTCTCCGACCACCTGGGACGCAAGCCGGTGATCGTAGCGGCGCTGGTCATCCAGGTCGTGTCCATAGCGCTTTTCCTAACGGCAGACGGCATCGGCGGATTGCTGGCCGCCCGGATCGCCCAGGGCATATCCATGGGCGTGGTCAACGGCGCCCTGTCAGCCGCGGTGATCGAGGCGGCGCCACCGGCCCGCAAGGCGCTTGGCAGCCTGTTTACAAGCATCTCGCCGCTCGCGGGGCTGGCGACGGGCGCCTTCGTCACCGGCGTGCTGCTCGGCGTGACGGACAGGGCGGAGATCTGGGCGTTCGGCTTGCTCGGGGGGCTGTTCTGCCTGGGTGCGTCGATTGTTCTGCTTATTCCCAAGACGGCAAGCCCGGTGCCCGGCCTGCTTCGTTCCATGGTGCCGAGCGTGCATGTCGCCTGTTCGGCGCGCGACGGCTTCACGCGCGGGCTGCCGTTGCTCCTATCGATCTGGGCGCTGGGCGGCTTCGTTAGCGCGCTCGGGCCGTCGCTGTTGCGCACTGTCTTCGGCGTCAGCAGCGGATTGCTGAACGGCGCCACCGTCGCCGTGCTGTGTGGCGCCGGCGCCGTGTCGCCGCTGATGATGCGTGGCCTGCCGCCTAGGCGCATGGCTGTCGTGGGCATGGCGGCGGTGACGGCCGGGGTTGGCCTCCTGCTCGTGTCGATCGGCACCGGAGCGTTGGCGCTGTTCTTCGTCGGCAGCGCGGTCGCCGGCGCGGGGCTAGGCGCATCGTTCAGCGGCCTTATCCAATCGCTCGTGCTGCTTACCCCGGTGCACGAGCGTGCCGAACTCTTCGCGGCGATCTTTCTGGTCACCTACCTGTCCTTAAGCGTCCCCCCCATCGCTGCAGGCTTCGCCGTTCCGCTGGCCGGCTTCTTGGGTACGACCCAGACTTATCTCGGCGCTGTCCTGGTCGTCTCGGCAATCGCGACCGTCCTGCAATGGCTGTCCCCACCGAGAAGGGCTGATCGGATCGAATGACCGCTTTCGGGCTGCTTACGCATGCTTCAGAACAGCCGGGTTGGGTCGGAGATGGAATGTCCGCGTCCGGATGCAGCGCCGCGGTCGGGTTGCGATCCTCAGAGGAATCGTTCGCATAACGCGCGCTTACGGAACGAGGCGCCATGGAGCAGCAACAGGCTGCTTGCGACCGATTTCGTTGAAAAACTCGTTGGCGGCCGAGATCGGAGAGGGGCGGGATGAGCCCTCGCCCTCGAGCTGGGTGTCGCCAGCCGGTCAGGCCGGGCTCGGCTGCGGGATCGGGAGGAGCTTTGCGAGCTTCCTCAGGTTCTGGGCGGCGGCTGCGAGGTGGAACTCGTCTCTTGCT
>NZ_JAKSYO010000189.1 GCF_022829635.1 Methylobacterium sp. E-066 | reverse complement strand
CCACCAGCTCCGGGACGGCGACGCTCAAACAAGCAATCCAAAGGGAGCCCCACAGCATCGCCGGGCGGAGCGAAGGTGTCTCTCAGGCAGCCCTTTCAAGGTGTTTGCGGCAGCGGACGATACCGCTTGCCCCACGACGCTTGGTTCCTGCAGAGCCCGGTCTGGAAACAACCCCGTCATCCCGGGGCCGCGAAGCGGAGCCCGGGATCCAGAAACAACGTGGGGCCAAAGACTTGCGCGTCGGCGGCTCTGGATCCCGGGCTCGCCTGCGGCGCCCCGGGATGACAGGGTTGAGGCTGATGTCTCCGTGGAGATCC
>NZ_JAKSYO010000184.1 GCF_022829635.1 Methylobacterium sp. E-066 | reverse complement strand
CGCGTCCGCCTCGCTCGGTGGATGACCAGACTCACACGATGCCGATTGCGGCGCGGGTCCCCTCTCCCGTGCGGGAGAGGGACAGGGTGAGGGATGCGACCTCTCCGGACGACCCTCGTCCCTCACCCCAACCCTCTCCCGTGCGGGAGAGGGAGCCCGTTGCGGCCGTCGCAACTCGATATGTGCCTTCGTCACCCGCTTTGAGCGGCGAGAGCGCCACATCTCTCCGACCGCTTCTGGCGGCTCTGCTGATTGCGGCCGCCCTGCTGGTGCAGGGCCATCTTCTCGGCACCGCCTTGGCCATCGACGAGGCCCCGGCCCCGCCGAAGCCCCCCGAGGCCCGGGTGCCGCGGGCCGCCGCGACCGTGATGGCCGCGCCCCCCTCAT
>NZ_JAKSYO010000181.1 GCF_022829635.1 Methylobacterium sp. E-066 | reverse complement strand
AACGGAGCGGCTGGTCCTACCTCGTCATGACCCGCCTGCACGGGATTCTTGGGTCGGAGGCTTGGCCGACCCTGTCCGAGTCCGAGAAGGTGCGCGTCCTCGCCGAGATCGGCCGCACGATCGCGGAGGTGCAGGCGGTCCCGCCCGGTGACCTTGCGGCCATCGAACCGACATGGCCGGACTTCGTCGCGAGGCAGATGGCGGGTTGTATCGAGCGGCATCGTCGGCAGGGCCTCGCGCCGAACCTCCTGGCCGATCTCGATGAACTCCTCCGGCATGTCCCCTCTATTGTCCCCCTCGATGCCCCGCCGGTGATCCTCACGGGGGAGTGGATACCCGAGAACTTCCTCCTCGCGGAAACAGACGGCCGATGGCATCTCGCGGCGCTGATCGACTTTGGCGACGTGATGACGGGCTGGCGCGAGTATGACCTCCTCGGCCCCAGTGCCTTCATGTGCGCCGGCCTGCCCGGTCGCGTGGCCAGCCTGATGCGCGGGTATGGCCTCCGACCGAATGCCCTGGATGCCGCCATGCGGCGGCGCCTGCTGACGCTGATGCTGCTGCATCGCGCGAGCGATTTGCGGCACATCGATATCGACGGGTGGGAGGCGAGGGTCGACGGGTTGGTGGATCTCGAAAACGTCGTGTGGCCCGCGGACCGTGGACGTTAGAAGATTTGTTCTTGGGGAAGATCTTACTCACGCAGGAACCGCGACAGGTCGGAAGCGGATACCGCCGCCCACGGTAGACAACGATGCTTAAGCTCGATCACCTCACCGTCATCGCTCCAACCTTGTCGGAGGGCGTCGAGCATGTTCGTGCCTGCCTCGACCTCGACGTGCCATTCGGGCAGCGGCACGCCTCCATGGGCACCCACAACCATCTGTTACAGCTCGGTGACCTGATCTACCTCGAGATCGTTGCGATCGATCCCGATGCCGAGCGTCCCGACCGCGCCCGTTGGTTCGGCCTCGACGACCGCCTGCGGGTCAGACGGGATTGGGATGCTGGCCGCCGCCTCCGTGGCTGGGTCGCGAGAACCGATGACATCGACCGCGTGCTCGAAGGTCGCGAGGCCATCTTCGGCCGAAAGGTCGGGCTGCCGATCGATGCCCCCACGTTCGACTTCGCGATCCCGGACGATGGCTCCCTTCCCATGGATGGCGGCGCTCCCTCCATCATCGACCGGCGGGGCAGGCCCCGCGCGATGGATGCAATCGCCGATCGCGGCGCGCGTCTAAAGGGGTTTACGCTCGAACACCCTGAGGCCGCTCTCATTGCAGCCCTGTTGCAGGACTTGGCCATCGATCGGGCGCCGGTTGTCACCCAGGGGGCGGTGCTTCGGTATCGTGCGCAGATCGAGACGCCGGGCGGTCTCAAGGAGTTGGCTTGAACTGTCCGCCTCGGACCACAGCACACGACGGGGCTGGCTTAATCTTGATCGGCGCCGGTCCAACCCACCCCCTCATCCTGAGGTGCGTCCGCGCAGCGGACGCCTCGAAGGAGCCCTCCAGAAGTCACTGTGATCCCTGGAGGCCTCCTTCGAGGCTGCTGCGCAGCACCTCAGGATGAGGGGAGAAATTGGGATGTCCGTAACGTTGGTCGTTGCCCTTCGGGATTGTGCGCGTCCGTTACGCGGTCGAATGGCCTTTCAGGGCCTGGCCGGAGACGGCTGCGTCCCCTCTGTTCCGCCAGGCGTCACCTCACCCTCGCTCTGGGCCCGCCCCCTTGCCTGCCGGGCAGCTTCCTCCGCGGCGGCCTTGTCGGCGGCGGCTTTGAGGGCGGCGGCGCGGGCGCGGTCCATCTCGATCCGGGCCCGGCGGCGCTGGCGCTCGACCTGGTCGGCCTCGGTCAGCTCGATGGTCTCCAGCTCGCGCTGAAGCACGAAGGCGGCGAGCCCGTTCGACAGGGCGCCGACATCGAGCACCCGCTCGGGCGCCCCGAGCGAGCCGGTGAAACCGAGCTGGACGGACGGAGCGCCGGCGCTCCAGCCCCGCGGAACCGGGCCGCCGGACAGGAGCCCGCGGGCGTCGAGGCGCTGGCTGCGCAGGTCGTAGCCGAGGGTCCCCGACCAGCGCGCGGCGCCGAAATCCAGGCCGAGGGGGCCGGCCCGCATCTGGCCGCCGACGATGGTGGCCGGGCTGCTCGCCGGGGCCTTGGCCTGCGCGCCCCCCTTGGCGAGTTCCTCGGCGACCAGCGCCTGGAGCCGTCCCTCCCGCAGGGGATCGTCGATCTCCACCGCCCGGGCCAGCGCACGGCCGAGGGCCGACGGGTCGGCCTCCGGGACGCTCAGGTCCTTAAGGGTGAGGCTGCCGCTGCCGGAGAGGTTGTCGGCGAGGCCCGGGGCGGTCTCGGCCGTGGTGGCGAAGCGCAGGGAGGCGGTCAGGCGCCCGCCGATCGGGCCGCCCCCGGCCAGGGTGGCGATCGCGACATCGTCGAGCCCGCCCTCCCCGGAGACCGACGCCTCGGGTCCCCGGCGGCTGATCGTGGCCGAGCCGGCGATCCGCCCGCCCGCGAGCTTGCCCGTCAGGTTGCGCAGGGTCAGGGCACCGTCGGCGAGCCCCAGGGCGACGCTGGCCTCCGTGGCCGTGAGCCCGCGGCCGAGATCGAGGCTTGCGATCCGGGCATCGAGCGCGACCGGTGCGAGCGTCTGCGGTGCGGGTCCGAAGCGGTCGCCCTTGGCCGCGTCCGGCGGCAGCACAAGGGCGGCTGCCAGCTGCGGCACCGACAGGCGGTCGAGGCTGAGACGACCGCGTAGCGCCCCGCCCGGCGCCCGCAGCAGCCGGCCGGTCAAGGCTGCGCCCGCGATCCTGCCCGTGGTGTCGGCGGCGATGTCGCCGCCGTCCTTGGCGAGCGACAGGGTCAGGTCGGCCGGCCAGGCGCCCGGGGCGAGGCGCGCGGCCCCGGCCAGGGTCAGGAAGGGACTGAGATCGGCGGTGTCGGCCCGGATCTCGCCGGCACGCGGCAGGGCGTCGGCGCCGACCAGGATCGGCCGGCCGGTGGCGAGCTTCAGGCCGGCGATGGTGCCGTTGATGGTCAGCGCGAGGGTGTCGGCATCCGGCCGCTCGGCGCCCAGGTGCAGCTCGGCGGGCTGTTGCAGACCGGCGATGTCGGTGCGTCCGAACCAGACGCCGGCCCGGGGGGCGGTGAGCGTCGCGGTCCCGCCCTCGATCCGGGTGCCGCGGCTCGCCAGCGTCAGGTCGAGGGTGCCGCCGCCGGCATTGCCCCGGGCCTGGCTGCGCAGGGCGTCGGCCGCGCCACCCTCCCGATCCAGGGTGACGGCGAGGTCGAGGGGCGCCTCGCGCAGGAAGGCGGGCAGCAGCCGGATCTCGCCGACCCAGACCCGTTCGAGCAGGCCGAGCAGCGGCGCCGCCACCGGGGCCTTCAGCCGCCCGGAGACGCGGCCGGTCCCGTCCGCACCGATCCGGCCGGACAGTTTCGCGCTCGCCCCCGCGAGATCCGTCACGTCGAGGCTGTCGACCACGAGGCTCGACCCGTCCGACTGGATGCTCGCCGCGATCGTGCCGTTGCCCGAGCCGGCCGGCCCGTAGCGCACGTCCTTGGCCTCGAGGGTCAGGGCGAGGTCGTGGTCGCGCAGGCTGCCCAGCGTCGTCCCCACCGGCGGCAGGGCGGCGATGTCGATGCCGCTGGCGCGGATCTGGGCGTCGAAGCGCCCGCGCGCTCCCGCCTCCGCGGCGGTGTAGCGGGCGTTGCCGGTGATGCGCGCAGGCCCCAGGCCGAGGCGCAGGTTGCGCAGGGACAGGCTGGAGGCCGCCGCGGACAGGTCGGCCGCCGCCTCGATCCGGCGCCCATCGAGGAGCGCGGTCAGCGGCCCATCCAGCCCGAGGCGGCGCAGGTAGCGCCCGAGGGGGTCCGAATCGGCGGCGGTCAGCGCCACCGGGCCGGTGAGGCGGAACGGCGCCGCCTCGATCTGCCCGCTGACATTCAGGGCCGCGTCGCCCGGCCCGACCGCCGACAGGCGGCGCAGCAGCAGGCCGCCCGCGCGCTCGACGGTTCCGGCGAGCGCGAGGTTCGACCATTCCTCGCCGCCGAGCACCAGGGTGCCTACTGCGAGGTCGAGGTCGAGCATCGCCGGCAGGCCGCGCCCGAGATCCGGGACGCCGCGGGCGATCAGGTTCTGGCCCTCGGGCGAGGCCAGGAAGGCGTCGAGGTCGAGCCGGCGGCCATCCAGGTTCAGGCCGGCGCGCCATTGGCGCAGGTCGAGCCGGCCGGTGCCGCCGAAGCGGAGCGCGCGCCCGCCCGGATCGATCGCCAGCTCGACACCCTCGAACCGGACCTGCGTGCCCCGGGCCTTGAACGTGCCGCCGAGGGAATACGGCAGGTAGGCGCCCGCCGCCTGGGTCGGCGGCCCGACCACCAGGCGGGCCGAGCCCTCGGATTCGATCAGCGCCGCCCCGTCGGCCTCGTTCGGCACCAGCCCGAGGCGGGCATCCGCCTCGAAGCGGGGATGCGCGTCGCCGCCGCCCGCGATCTTCACCGCGAGCCGGCCATCCGTCCCTGGCGTGCCGCTCACCGCCCGGAACGGGACGCCGCCGCTCGTGCCCTCCACCCGCCAGGGCCCGACCAGGGCGGGCGCCTGGAGGCGCAGGTCCTGGACGTAAAGCTGGTCGGTCCGGCCGGTGGCCGGCACCTGCGTGGTCACGAGGAATTGCTGGACGTGCAGGTCCTCGATGGCGAGGTCGCGGGCGCGCAGGGCCTCGCCGAGATCGGGGGGGATCCGCAGGGCGTCGCCCCCGGCCACCGGGAGCTTGATCTCGGCGCGGCCGATCCGCGTCTCGGTGAAGCGGAACTCGCCCTTCAGGAGCGGCGCCAGGGCGATCTCGGCCTTGACGAAGCGGGCGTCCAGGCTCGGCCGGTTCGGGTCGGTGCCGAGATGCAGCCGGTCGATCCGCAGCCGCGGCGAGGGCAGGAGCCGGACCTCGATCCGGCCGTCGGTTCGAGCCGGCACGCCCAGGGATCGCGTCAGCCCCCGGTCGACCAGCGCGCGCTGGGCCTGCCAATCGATGATGGGCGGGACGGCCAGAGCCGCGACGAGAACCAGGATGACGGCGCCCGCCAGCGCGGTCAGAAGATCACGCACGCTACCCGTTCCGCACTCTTATCCGCGCGGGCCGGCACCCTGAGGCCCAGCCGTCGCGTGCCCCCCTGGGCAACCTGTAACCGGCCATAGCACGATAAGTCCCGGCCGGCGCCAGAGGCGGCGCCGGCCGCGCCCCGCATGGGCGATCCATCTTCGGGGCCGCTGTGCGGCGCGCTGTGTGCCGGGTCCCGGATCAGGCTCCGCTGCGCTCCACCTGTCCGGGAAAGGGGGGGGTGATGGTGAATCGCGACGCCCTTTCCCGGGCGCATGCAGCGCCAGCGGAATGCGACCCGGGACCCAGCACGAAGCGCGCCGCGTAGCGGCTCCGGACCGAATGGCCTCGACGCCGTTCGCGATTTGGTCCAGGGAAGCGGAATGCAGAATGGCCCGCACGCGCAGCCCGCCGGGGACGGCGCTCCGACCTCCATCGCCGCCCGCGCCATGGGCGCCCTCCGGCGGGACGCCGCCGCCTATCTCGAAGGGCTCAACCCCGAGCAGCGCCGCGCCGTCGAGGCGACGGAAGGCCCGGTGCTGGTCTTGGCCGGCGCCGGCACCGGCAAGACCCGGGTGCTGACCACCCGGATCGCCCACCTGATCGCCACCGGCCGCGCCCGCCCCTACGACATCCTGTCGGTGACCTTCACCAACAAGGCCGCCCGCGAGATGAAGCTGCGGATCGGCGCGCTGATCGGCCCGGCCGGCGAGGGCATGCCCTGGCTCGGAACCTTCCACGCCATCGGCACCAAGATCCTGCGCCGCCATGCCGAGCTGGTCGGGCTGAAATCCGACTTCACGATCCTCGGCACCGACGACCAGCTGCGCCTGATGAAGCAGGTCATCGCCGACCAGAACATCGATGAGAAGCGCTGGCCGGCCCGGGCGCTCGCCCACACCATCGACGGCTGGAAGAACCGCGGCCTCTCGCCCGAGCAAGTGCCGCCGGGCGAGGCCTCCTCCTTCGCGTTCGGCAAGGGCGGCGCGCTCTACACCGCCTACCAGGCCCGGCTCGCGACGCTGAACGCCGTCGATTTCGGCGATCTTTTGCTCCTGTGCCTCAAGCTCTGGCGCGAGAACCCGGACATCCTGGCCAATTACCAGGACCGGTTCCGCTACATCCTGGTGGACGAGTACCAGGATACGAACGTCGCCCAGTACCTGTGGCTGCGGCTGCTCGCGCAATCACGCAAAAACATCGCGTGCGTGGGCGACGACGACCAGTCGATCTACGGCTGGCGCGGCGCCGAGGTCGACAACATCCTGCGCTTCGAGCACGATTTCCCGGGCGCCGTGGTGGTGCGCCTGGAGCGCAACTACCGCTCCACCGGCCATATCCTGGCCGCCGCCTCGGGCCTGATCGCCAAGAACGAGAGCCGGCTCGGCAAGACCCTGCGCACCGAGGACGAGCCGGGCGAGCGCGTCACCGTGACCGGCGCCTGGGATTCCGAGGAGGAGGCGCGCCAGCTCGCCGAGGCGATCGAGTCGCTCCAGGCCAAGCAGCATCCCCTGTCGGAGATCGCCGTGCTGGTGCGGATCTCGGCGCAGATGCGCGAGATCGAGGATCGTTTCGTCCAGCTCGGCCTGCCCTACCGGGTGATCGGCGGCCCGCGCTTCTACGAGCGGGCCGAGATCCGCGACGCGCTGGCCTATCTGCGCGTCACTATGAATGTCAGCGACGACCTCGCCTTCGAGCGGATCGTGAACACGCCCAAGCGCGGCCTGGGCGACGCCACCCTGCAGCAGCTCCACACCTACGGCCGGGCCAACCGCCTGCCGCTGCTGATCGCCGCCCAGCGCCTGTGCGAGACCGACGAGCTGAAGCCCCGGGTCCGCGCGACCCTGCGGGCGCTCACCGAGAGTTTTTCAAGATGGGCGCGGCTGGTGGAGACCCAGCCGCACAGCGAGGTCGCCCAGACCATCCTGGAGGAATCCGGCTACACCGAGATGTGGCAGAAGGACCGCTCCGCCGACGCCGCCGGACGCCTGGAGAACCTGAAGGAATTCGTCCGCTCGATGGAGGAGTTCCCCGACATGGCGGCCTTCCTGGAACACGTCTCCCTGGTGATGGAGGCCTCCGAGGCCGAGGGCGCCGAGCGGGTCTCGCTGATGACCCTCCACGCCGCCAAGGGCCTGGAATTCGACACCGTGTTCCTGCCCGGCTGGGAGGACGGCCTGTTCCCCAACCAGCGGGCGCTGGACGAGAGCGGCCGGGCCGGCCTCGAAGAAGAGCGCCGCCTCGCCCATGTCGGCCTGACCCGGGCGCGCAAGCGCGCCAAGCTGTCCTTCGCGGTCAACCGGAGGATCCACGGCCTGTGGTCCTCGACCATCCCGTCCCGGTTCATCGACGAACTGCCGGAGACCGCCGTCGACGTGGTCGAGGCGCCCGCGCATTTCTCGGCCGGCGCCTCCCGGTTCGACCGCAACCCGACGCCGTTCGGATCGAGCTACGGCACGCCCGGCTGGCAGCGCGCCCAGGCCAACACCGCCGCGGGCGCCGGCAACCGGTCCGGCTTCGGCAACGGGCCCGGCGGCCGGGCCGGCGGCCCGCGCCAGATCGAGGGCGAGCTGATCGCCAAATCGACCGGCGCGCCCTCCGCGTTCCAGGACGGCCAGCGGGTCTTCCACATGAAGTTCGGCCCCGGAACCGTCGCCGGCGTCGACGGCAACAAGCTCACCGTCGACTTCGATAAAGCCGGCCGGAAGATGGTTCTCGACAGCTTCATCCAGGCTGGATCAAGCTAGTCCCGCCAATCAAGCCCGGATGTTCCAGGGCGGCAGGGTCGGCCGGCTTCGCCCGTGCGGGCGGGGAGGATCGGGGCCGTGCCGGATACTGCGCCCGCCCGCGTCCCCGGTCATCGGTCTGATGCCATCTTGCCAGGGTCGCGGCTTTTTCCGCACCGCAGCACCAATCGTCACCCCCTGGTCACACCTGCCGCGCAATCGTCGGGTGCGAATCACGTTGGTGCGCCGCTTGCACTGCGTATTCGACCCCGGGCGAAGCGGCGTGACGCTCTCCACAGGCGAATAGCACGGGGCGGAACCTTCGGCATGGCGCCGGAATTAGTTTCGCAATAGAATAGATCCGGGAGCAGTTAGGTAAACGGCAGTTCATCGACAGATCCAGGTTGGCAAGTCCCGTTGGAGTGTTGATCCATGAAGCGACGCCGCACACGACTTGAACTGGTTGAAGACCACACGCCCCGTATTCACCGCACCCGCTTCGACGAAGAGCGCAACCTCAGCCCGATCCAACCCCTCACCGACCGCCAGGCCGAATATCTCGACGCCCTGGCCAGCTCCGCCCAGGTGATCGTCCTGGGGCCCGCCGGCACCGGCAAGACCTACATCGCCGGGACCCGCGCCGCCGACCAGCTCCGCCAGCGCCGCATCTCCAAGGTCGTGATCACCCGCCCGAACGTGCCCTCGGGCCGCTCGCTGGGCTTCTTCCCCGGCACCCTGGAGGAGAAGATCGCCCCCTGGGTCGCCCCGCTCACCGAGGCCATGAAGGAGCGGATGGGCCAGGCCGCCTTCGAGATCGCGCTCAAGACCGGCGACATCGAGATCGTGCCGTTCGAGGTGATGCGCGGGCGCACCTTCAAGAACTGCCTGGTGATCCTCGACGAGGCGCAGAACACCACCACGGCCGAGATCAAGATGTTCCTGACCCGGATCGGCGACGATTGCCAGGTCATCATCAACGGCGACGTCTCCCAGACCGACCTGCGCGAGACCTCGGGCCTGCGCACGGTGATGCACCTGATCAAGAGCCGGATGATGCCGATCCCGGTGGTCGAGTTCACCCGCGACGACATCGTCCGCTCCGGCATCTGCGCCGAATGGGTGAAGGCGTTCGAGGAAACGAATCTCTAATCCAGAAGTTGTTGGCGGCGGACCCTCACGGGTCCGCCGTGCCTTCACCGGCACGAGACGACTCTCCGAACCTCCCGTTTGGGAGGATGAACCGGGCTTCACGCCCGGCTACCAGAGAATTGGAGTCTCCTCGTGAGGAAACTGACCTTCGCCTTTGCCGTGCTGGCCTCGATCGGCGGCGCCGCCCTCGTCCAGCCCGCCAGCGCCGCCCCCGGCCTGCCCTCGGGGATCTCCGCGCCCGACTCCGTCACGCAGGTCCGCATGCACCCGATGGAGCGGCGCATGATGCATCGGCGCATGCACCGCCGGATGATGCATCGGCGCATGCATCACCGCGGTATGCACCGGATGTGATGTTCAAGATGCGGGGCCTTCGGGCCCCGTTTCCTTGTGCGGATCGCTTTGGGCGTTGCTCCGCACCCCGCAGATTCCTATCTCGTCACCCTGAATCGCGCAGTCAGGCGGCCGAAGCGGCAGCCGGCCGATCCGGGAGACCACCATGCCCCCCTCGAACCGACTGTTCGACGATCTCGCCCGCCTGATGACCGATGCGGCCGGCGCCGCCCAGGGCGTGCGCCGCGAGGCCGAGACCGTGGTCAAGGCGCAGGTCGAGCGCCTCGTTCGCGATCTCGACATCGCCTCCCGCGAGGAGCTCGACGTGCTGCGCGATCTGGTCACCAATCTCCGGACCCAGAACGAGGCGCTCACAGCCCGGGTAGCTGCCCTCGAGGCGAAATCCGGCACCGCCGGGGCCGGCGCCGCGGGCCTCAGCGAAGCGATCTGAGTCCGTACGGCAACGCGTGAGGCTTTTGCACAGGAAGCACGACGGATGATTTCGTTTCCTGTTCACCGAGCGTGACCTGCACTTTGTGTCGCGAGTCACGGCCGGTCTATAGTCGGGCATAGGGTGATTCGACCGCTGCGGGGCGATGTCCGCGGAGCTTCGACAGTCGATCGCGTCACCCCCGGCCCGTCTCTGACGGTCGTATCAAGTTCTCGGAGTGTTCTCACACTCTCTCACGCGTCCCCGTCACGTCGGGCTGGATCGATTCCGGACCGTCCTTTTGGATCGTCATGCCGCTTCTCCACGTCGACTTCCACGACCCTGACCGGAACGAGCATCCGCTCGACGTCGTCGAGCGTCTGGCGTCCCTGCGCGACTGGATCTTCGACCGGGCCGAGACCGACGAGATGTCGATCACCAGCCCCGGCCGCTGGACCGACTACCATGTCGCCTTCACCTGGATTGAGGACGTGGAGGCCCTGCACGTGGCCTGCGCCTTCGACCTCAAGGTGCCGGAGCGGCAGCGGACCGAGGTGCTGCGTCTGATCGCGATGATCAACGAGCAGCTCTGGATCGGCCATTTCGACCTGTGGTCGAGCGACAGCGTGGTGATGTTCCGGCACGCGCTGCTGCTGGCCGGCGGCGCGGTGCCGACCCACCCGCAATGCGCCACCATGATGAAGACCGCCGTGGATGCCTGCGAGCGCTACTTCCAGGCGTTCCAGTTCGTGCTCTGGGCCGGCAAGAGCGCCCGGGAGGCGCTGGACGCCGTGCTGTTCGAGACCGAAGGCGAGGCGTGACGGCGGCCCCGAACGCGGCACGGATGCCGGCCTCCCTGGTTCTCGCCGGGGCCGGCAAGATGGGCGGCGCGATGCTGGCGGGCTGGCTCGATGCCGGCCTCGACCCCCTTTCCACTACGATCGTCGACCCGGTGCCCGCCCGCGCGATCGTGGATCTCTGCGCCCAGCGCGGCATCCGGCTCAATCCGACGGATCCCGACCCCGGGGCGGTGTTGGTCCTGGCGATCAAGCCGCAGGGTCTGGAAACGGCAGCCCCAGGACTCGATCGGCTCGTCGGCCCCGACACGCTGCTGGTGTCGATCCTGGCGGGCAAGACCATCGCCGACCTGCGCACCCGGCTGCCCCGGGCCCGCGCTGTGGTCCGGGCCATGCCGAACCTGCCGGCGAGCATCGGCCGGGGTGCCACCGGCGCCTGCGCGAGCCCCGAGGTGACGCCGGCCCAGCGCGACGCGGCCGATGCCCTGTTCTCCGCCAACGGCACGGTGGCCTGGCTCGCCGACGAGGGGCAGATCGACGCCGTGACCGCGGTCTCGGGCTCCGGGCCGGCTTACGTCTTCCTTCTGGTCGAGGCCCTGTCCGAGGCCGGGATCGCCGCTGGGCTCGAGCCGGCGGTGGCGCGGACTCTGGCACGGGCCACGGTCGCGGGCGCCGGAGCACTCCTCGACGCCAGCCCGGAAGAAGCCGCCGACCTGCGCCGCAACGTCACCTCCCCGGGCGGGACCACGGCGGCGGCCCTCGACGTGCTGATGCGCCCGGACGGATTGACGCCTCTGATGCGTGAGGCCGTGACGGCGGCCAAACGCCGGGCGGCCGAGCTCGCCGGCTGACATCCGTGCGGCATCGCCGCGCGACGGGTCTGCCCATCGCCGCCCACATCCCTACATGAGGCCCGGACGACCGACAGGAGCGGGCGACAGACCCATGACCGACAGCAGAGCCCCGTCGAAGCGCACCCGCAAGGCTGCGGGTGCCGTGCAGGACGACGCGACCCAGGCCGGGCCGGCCCAGGAGTCGCCGACCCCGGAGTCACCGGCCCAGGCCGAGAGCCCGCCGAAGCTGCCGCCCCGGGAGGCCGCGGTCGAAGCGCTGATGCGGCTCGCTGCCGAGCAGCCCTGGAACGACATCGAGATCGGTGACATCGCCCGCGAGGCCGGCCTGACGCTCGCCGAGTTGCGCGACCTGTTCCCCTCCAAGGGCGCGGTGCTCGGCGGCCTCACCCGGATCATCGACCGGAAGGTGCTGGAGGGCGATAGCGCCGGCCTCGAAGAGGAGCCGACCCGCGAGCGTCTGTTCGACGTGCTGATGCGCCGGCTCGACGCGATGACGCCCTACAAACCTGCCCTCCGCCGGATCGCCTACGCGCTGCGCGGCGAGCCGCTGTCGATGCTGGCCTTGAACGGCGTGATGCTGAATTCCCACCGCTACATGCTGGCGGCGGCCGGGATCGACACTGAGGGGCCGCTGGGCCAGCTCAAGCTCCAGGGCGTGGTGATCGCCTTCGCCCGCGTCACCCAGGTCTGGCTGGACGACGACGATCCGGCGCTCGCCCGGACGATGGCCAAGCTCGACAAGGAGATCCGCAAGGGCGAGCGCCTCATGGAGCGCGCCGAGGATGCCCGGCGGCTGACCGCGCCGCTGCGCGCCCTTGGCCGCTCGCTCCTCGACCGCCGCCCCCGCAGACGCCGCGAGCCCGACGGCGACGAGACGGATCCCGCCGCGGCGATTTAACGCTTAGGACACGACGCGTCTCCGCGGCCCCCACGCCTATCCCATCTCTCCCCTCATCCTGAGGTGCACGCGTTAGCGGGCCTCGAAGGAGCCCTCCAGAGATCGCGCGTTTCCTGGAGAGCTCCTTCGAGGCGTCCGCTGCGCGGACGCACCTCAGGATGAGGTGGAGGGAGGGATAGACCCAGCAGGATGGGCGCGCCGTCCCCCATCTTCGACGCTGGCGCGTCAGGCCGCCTGAATATCCCGCAGGAAGCCGTCCACCTCCTGGCGGACTTTCTGGGATTGCGTCGCCAGCTGGGAAGCCGCGTTCAGCACCTGCGTGGCGGCGCTGCCGGTCTCGCTTGACGAGGCGAGAACCTGGGCGACGTTGGCGGACACGTCGCGGGTGCCCCGGGCCGCCTCGCCGGCGTTGCGCGAGATCTCGCTGGTGGCCGCTGTCTGCTGCACCACCGTCGAGGCGATCGAGCCGCTGATCTCGTTCACCGCCGCGATCGTGCGGGCGATCTGCTCGATCGCGTCCGCAGCCTGGCCGGTGGCCGCCTGGATCGCCGCGATCTGGCCGCCGATCTCTTCCGTCGCCTGGGCAGTCTGGCCAGCCAGCTCCTTCACTTCGGACGCGACGACGGCGAAGCCGCGCCCGGCCTCGCCGGCCCGGGCCGCCTCGATGGTCGCGTTGAGCGCCAGGAGATTGGTTTGCCCGGCAATGCCCGAGATCGTCGTCACCGCCGCGCCGATCTGCTCGGCCGCGAGCCGCAGGCTGGCCATGGCGGCGTTGCTCGCCTCGGCCTCGTGGGCGGCGTGGCCGGCGACCTCGTTCGAGCGGATCACCTGCCGTTCGATCTCCTGCAACGAGGCGACCATCTCCTCGGCCGCCGCCGCCACGGTCTGGACGTTGGTGGAGGCCTGTTCCGCGGCCGCGCTGGAGGCGACGGCCTGATTGTTGGTGTCGTCGGCGACATGGGTCATCGAGCGCGCCGTCGCATCGAGTTCGGTGGCGGCTCCGGTGACGACGTCGAGGGAGGCGGCGACGTTCTGCTCGAAGGTTCTGACCAGCTGGTCGACCCGCTCGGCCCGGCTCAAGCGGGCCGCCTGCGCCGCGGCCTGGGCGGCCTCCAGATCCGCCCGGGCGATGGCGTTCTGGCGGAACACGTTCACTGCCTCGGCCATCTCGGCCATCTCGTCCCTGGCCCTCGGCGCCGGTACCTCGATAGTGGTGTCGCCCTCGGCGAGGCGCTTCATCGCGTCGGTCATGCCGGTGACCGGCCGGATGACGCTGCGGGCGATCAGGAAGGCCAGAAGGCCACCGATCCCCACGGTCAGGCCGATCAGGCCGATCTGCCCCCGCTGAGCGCTCGCCACCGCGGCCGACGTCGTGGCCGAAATCTCGGCGACCTGGGACATCACCCTCGCGCGCGCCGTCTCGGCGTGCTGTTCGATCTTGTCGGTTTGCGACTTGATGCCGACCTCGAAGGTCGCTTTGACGTTGCTCGCCGCGTCGTCATAGGCAGCAACGGTGCCGGCATAGGTGTCCAGCGCTTTGGCGATGGCTGTAACCATCGGCATAAGCGTCACGCCGCCCCCGCCCGCCTCGAACGCCCGCAAGGCGGCGCCGGTCTGCTCGACAGCCTCCGCGAAGACGCCTCGATCCTCCGGACGCAGTCTGATCATGACGCGTGCGGCAGCGAGCCGGGTCCGCAGCACGGCGTTCTCAACCGCCTGAACCCGATAGATCAATGCGTCGTCGGCACGACCGCGCGCCTCGGCGATCAGTGCGTCGGTGAAACGCATGAGTTGATCCCCGCCCGCAAACATGGCCGTTCTGATTTCGGTCAACTTTGAGCCGGCCGCCGCGAGTCGTTCCAGCTCCGGCTTCAGGGCCCGAGACTCGTCGCGGATCTCACCGTAGATCTTGCGCCGCTCTTCACTCGGTGTCGCCACGAGGTGCTCGATGCTCGCCGTCTCAATGGCTTGGCGCGTCTGCTCGATCGCGGCGATCTGCGCGGGATCCGGCTCGAAGCGGTATTTCTCTGCGGCGCTCGTCAGGCGCAGGGCGAGGTTGCTGATCGCGAGGATCGACCGCGAACCTTGGTCCAGACGAGAGCGCGCGTCGTAATACCCGTCGATCGTGCTCTGCTGATAAAGCGAGAAGGCACCTATGCCGGCAGCGATCAGCACAAGCATCGCAAAGCCGGCATAGAGCCGGTGGCGGATTCCCAAGGTCACAGGCGTACAACTTTCATTAATGCGTACCATCGACGGGCACGGCGCACATAAAAATCGATCGAATGACATTCACATGTCAAAGTTGAAGTGCCGATTTTAAGAAAATTTACAGAATAAATGATCCAATTCCGATATTATAGAAATAACTAATTATCGAAATGTGCGTCGCATTCTCCGAATGCATGTTCGCCAAGTTTGTGATCTTATAAAAGAAAATATTTATCTTTATGGTTCCAATTTTTTCCGGAATGAGATGAAATTTATCGATACATCGGGCGCGTCGCGTTGAATTATCCAGTTTCCCAGGTGCATAGCCAGAAAACTTACATGCTATGTCTCGGCGATAAGCTGACGAACCATGATGGCTCCGGATCAACTTTTCGTGGTGCCGACCGGTGCATCGCTGTCGTACCCCCGGGATGCGGGGTACGGCACCCGCCCCAGACGACACCCCGACGCGAGAACCAGCGAACGATTCGACAGGCGGCGGGGCATCACGAAGCCCACGCCGCGTTGAGCCAGGAAAAAGCCCCGCGGGCGGGAATCGAAGGTCTGCCGGCGGGATACAGGCCTATCAGGCCACGCGGTTCGCCAGCGCCTCGCGCATCAGGGTCGCGACCATGCCGTTCTGGAACTGCTCGCGCTGGATGAACAGCGCGTCCGGGACCAGCACCGAGGCCTCCTGCTCCGGCGGGTCGAACGGATCGCTGGAGAGGACGATGCGCAGCCCCGGGCGCAGGGCCCGCGCCTCGACCGCGAGTTGCGCGCAGCACAGGCCGCCGCCCTGCAAAGCGGCATCCACCACCATCACGTCCACGGGGAGCCCGAGCGCCAGAACCGTCATGGCATCGACGCCCCGGTCGCAGGCGGTGACCTGGTAGCCCAGCATCCGGATCTCGGCGGAGATCTCGTCGCGCCAGCGCTTGTGGCGGCCGACGACGAGCACCTGAATTCGGTAGCAGACGCCCTGGGGCAGCCTGCTCGAGGCCGTCTCGACGTCGGTTGTGGGCATCGTCCGCACTCGACCTCGCTCTGGCATTGCGATGCACCATGCTATGCCGGGAACCAAGGCTCGCGCAAGCCTGAGGCCGCGAAGGCGCCGCATTCGGCGCCGTTTCTGCTCAAAACGCATGCAGCCTCCTGCTTGGGCAGGGCGGAGGCGTATGGTTGACGGCGCCGGGGTCGCGCGGGCAACACCGGGCCGCCGCGGGAGGCCCCGCGCGCTGCCGGAGCTTTCAGCCGATGTCGTCCGCGAAATCCCCGCCCGTCTCCCCGCTGGCGCCGCGCGCGGTGCCGGAGCTGCCGCCGCTGCCGGGGGTGCGAATCGCCACCGCCCAGGCCGGCATCCGCTACAGCGGCCGGACCGACGTGCTCTATGTCGACCTCGCCGCCGGCACCCGCGCGGCCGGGGTGTTCACCCGCTCGAAATGCCCCTCGGCGCCGGTGGATTGGTGCCGCGAGGCCCTGGCGCATGGCACGGCCCGGGCCGTGGTGGTCAATTCGGGCAACGCCAACGCCTTCACGGGCCGGCTCGGCCGGGAGGCCGTCGCCAAGACCGTGCAGATCGCCGCGCAGGCGGCCGGCTGCGACGACCGGGAGGTCTACGTCGCCTCCACGGGGGTGATCGGCGAGCCGCTCCCGGCCGAGCGATTCGAGGGCGTGCTGGCCGATTGCGCCGCCCGGGCCACGGACGGCCCGGCCGCCTGGGCCGAGGCCGCCCGGGCGATCATGACCACCGACACCTTCCCCAAGCTCGCGACCCGCACCGCCGAGATCGACGGCGTGCGCGTCACCATCAACGGCATCGCCAAGGGCGCCGGCATGATCGCCCCCGATATGGCGACGATGCTGGCCTTCGTGTTCACCGACGCCGCCCTGCCCCAGGCCGCCCTCCAGGCGCTGCTCTCGGCCGGCACCAAGACCAGCTTCAACTGCGTGACGGTGGACGGCGACACCTCGACCTCCGACACCTTGCTGCTGTTTGCCACCGCCAAGGCCGGCAACGCCGAGATCGCCGACGCCGCCGACCCGCTTCTCGCCGGCTTCAAGGCGGCGCTCGACAGCTTGCTGATCGAATTGGCCCAGCTCGTCGCCAAGGATGGCGAGGGCGCGCGCAAGTTCGTCACCGTGCGGGTCACCGGCGCCGAGAGCGACGCCTCCGCCCACAAGATCGCCATGTCGATCGCCAACTCGCCGCTGGTGAAGACCGCGGTGGCCGGCGAGGACGCCAATTGGGGCCGGGTGGTGATGGCGGTCGGCAAGGCCGGCGAGCCCGCCGACCGGGACCGTCTGGCGATCTGGTTCGGCGACGTGCGCGTGGCCGTCCAGGGCGCCCGCGACCCGGATTACAGCGAGGACGCCGCCAGCGCGGTGATGCGCGAGCCAGAGATCGAGATCCGGGTCGATCTTGGGTTGGGCGAGGGGAAAGCCCGCGTCTGGACCTGCGACCTGACCAAGGCCTACATCGAGATCAACGGGGATTACCGCTCGTGAGGGCGGGTCTCGCGGGGATTCTCCTGCTGGCGCTGCTGCCCATCGGGGCACGGGCCGACGATGCGGAGTGCAAGCGGCGCATCAGCGTGGTCGGGCGGGCCGCGGAGATGCGGGCGCCGGACTTCGCCGAAATCACTGTCGGGATCGAGGCCCGGGGCACGACCCCGGCCGCGGCCCTCGACGCCGCCTCGAAGGCGGTGGCCGGGGTCTCGGCGCAGGCGCGCGCCTTGGGCGTGCCGCCCGCCGATATCGGCACCGCCGCGGTGACCCTCCAGGCCGGCTCGCGCAGCGTGACCCGGCCGGGGGGCTTGGTCACCGAGGAGCCCGACGGCTACCGGGCCGGCAACCTCGTGACCGTCCGCCTCGCCGACATGGACCGTCTCGGCGACCTGCTGCGCCAAGCCCTCGATTCGGGCGCGAACCGGATCGACGGGGTGAGTTTCGGCCTGCGCGATCCGGACAAGGCCGAGGCCGCGCTCCAGGTCGCGGCAGCCCGCGATGCCCGGACCCGGGCCGAGGCCCTGGCTGAGGCTTTGGGCGCCAAGCTCGGGCCCCTCTGCACGCTGGGCAACCCGGGCGCCGCGGTCCCGCCGCCGCCGGTCTTCGGCCGTGCCCTCGCGGCCCCGATGGCGGCCAAGGGCCGGCGCGTGCCGATCGAGGCCGGTACGATCCAGCTCTCCTCCGAGGTCTCGGTTACCTTCGCGGTGGCGCCGTGAGCGGGCCCGAGACGCCCGCCCTGCGCCTGTTGCTGGTGGTCGCCGTGGCGCTGGTCGACGTCGACGGCCGGGTCTTGGTGAGCGAGCGCCCGGCCGGCAAGCAGCTCGCCGGCCTGTGGGAGTTTCCCGGCGGCAAGGTCGAGGCGGGCGAGCGCCCGGAGGAGACCCTGATCCGGGAGCTGTCCGAAGAGCTCGGCATCCGGGTCGAGGAGCCGTGCCTGGCGCCCCTGACCTTCGCCAGCCACGCCTATCCGGACTTCCACCTGCTGATGCCGCTCTACGTCTGCCGCCGCTGGTCGGGCACGCCCCGCTCGATGGAGGGCCAGGCGCTGAAATGGGTCCGCCCCAAAGCCCTGCGCGACCTCGCCATGCCCCCCGCCGACGCGCCGCTGATCCCGTTTCTGGTCGAGCTGTTGGGAAACTGAGGCGGGCTTGAAGCGGAGGGTTATCGCCGTCCTTGCACGCCGCAAATCGGTGACGGCACAGGATGTCCGGTGCGTACAGGGCGCGCGCCTCCTCACCCCTGCGGGCTACTGGCTTCACAGCTCTGCAGAGACCCGGCGCCGGGACGGGGCGCGTGTCCCCTCTCCCGTGCGGGAGAGGGACAGGGTGAGGGACCAGGACGTCCCGGAAGTGGCGCGCCCTCGCGGTGCGGCCGGGGTTACGTTTGATCCTGAACCGTCTCGTCCCTCGCCCCAACCCTCTCCAGTGCGGGAGAGGGGGCAAGTCGCGCCGCTTCGCCGGCGGCGGTGCTCAACGGAGATCTGTGAACCTCGTAGCCCGCGAGGGGGGGAAAGGGAGAGGCGCGCCTGTCGGGCTTCCGCCCTCATCCGCCGACGGGGTGCGGATTGGCGAACATGGCGCCTCTCCGGGCCTATCGGGGCGGCGGCACCCGAAGCCTCACAGCGCCAGAATCCCCTCCACCATCTCCTGCACGGCGAGCGCTTCGGCGAGGGTGGCGAGGGGGTGGGGTTCGCCGCGGGTCATGCGGGCGACGCCGTCGAGCTGGCGGCGCAGCGCGATCGGGCGGGCCTCCGCGTTGGGCAGCGCGTCGGGAGCCGGGACGAAGGTCCCGTCCGGGGCGCGACGCTCGGCGATGGCCCAGTCGCGCAGGCGGATCGCGCCGGCATCGCCCTCGAGCGTCCAGGTGTTGCGGTCGTCCTCCGCGACCCCGCCGACCCGGCCGGTGAGCGTGACCGGGACGTCGCCCGCGGTGAGCGTCACGTCGATCGCCCGCTCCGAGCGGCCGGGCTCCGGGAACGCGATCGTGCCGGCGAGCCCGTGGAGCGGCCCGCACAGGCGGTGGCTGAGGAACAGGAAATGCGAGACCACCTCGCGGGTGAAGCCGCCCTCGGCCCGGGCGTCGAGCCAGCGCGCCGCGTCGGCCTGCCAGGGGCGCGGCCAGCGGGCGAAGGCCACCGCGATGGTGAGCTGCCGGGGCGTCCCGACCGCGCCGTCAGCGATCCAGCGCTGCAGCGCCGCCACGCCGGGCGAGGAGGCGAACGGGAAGTTCACCGCCCCGGCCGCCCCCGCAGACGCCACGAAGGCGCGGGCCTCGGCGAGGTCGATGGCCAAGGGCTTCTCGCAGAACACGGTGCGGCCGGCGGCCAGCGCGGCCCGGGCGTAGCCGAGATGCGAGGCCGGCGGCGAGGCGACGTACACGCAGGCGCTCGCCGCCACGACCGCGGCGGAATCGGCGACCTGCGGCACCGTCGGGAAGGCCGCGCCGACCCGGGCCATTGCCTCCGGCGACGGATCCCAAAGGGCGGCGACCCGCACGGGTGAATCCGGCGCCCCGTGGAGGGCGGCGATCAGGCGCTCGCCCATGATGCCGGCGCCGATGATCCCGAGGGCGAGCGGCGCGTCGGTCGTGGTCATTCCAGGTCCCTGTGCTGGTGACGGCGCCCGGTCAGGCCCGGCCCTGCCGGGCGTCGAGGCTGAACGGGCCGGCCCCGAAGGCCGCGACCTGAAGCAAGCCGCCCGCCACGGCGAGGTTCTTCAGGAAGTGGAACATCTGGTTCGGGTCGGCCAGGGCCGTGTGGAAGGTGAGCGCGGTGGCCACCGCGAATCCGGCGAGGGCCAGGGCGACGAGCCGGGTCCGGTAGCCGGCGATGAGCAGCAGGCCGCCCAGGATCTCCACCAGGGCGGCGGCCGCGAAAGAAACCTCCGGCAGCGGCAGGCCGGCGGCCCGGATGGTGGCGAGCGTCGCGGCCGGGGCGGCGAGCTTGCCAACCCCGCTCACCAGGAACAGCGCGCTCATCAGGACCCGGCCGGTGACCGGCAGCAGCGTCAGCGCGGGGGCGATCGGGGATGCCATGGGAAGACTCCGTTTCAGCGTGCAGAGGTTCGACAATCAGGCCGCGTCGGGAAGCGCGAGGCCGCGGACCCAGTCCGCCGCGAGGCTGACATCGGCCTGCGACAGGCCATGGCCGACAGGAAGAATCCGGTGCGTGACCGCAGCGCCGGCGGCCGTGAGCTGTTGGGCCAGCCGGCTGGCGTTCTCGGCCGGGACGATCGGGTCCATGGCTCCGGACAGCATCAGCACCGGCTTGCCCGCGAGGTCCGCCGCGGGCGGCTCGGCCAGCGGCACCATCGGGCGGATCAGCACCGCGCCCGCCAGCACCTCCGGGTACAGCATCAGCAGCGCGGCGGCGATGTTGGCGCCGTTCGAGAAGCCGAGCGCCAGCGGCGCGGCCAGGTCGTAGCGCGCCCGCGCCGCCGCCACGAAGGCCGCGAGATCCGCGGTGCGGCGGCGCAGGTCAGCCTCGTCGAACACGCCCTCGGCCAGCCGCCGGAAGAACCGGGGCATGCCGTTCTCCAGCACCGCCCCGCGGGGCGACAGCAGGGGTGCGCCCGGGGCCACGATCCGGCCCAGCGGCAGGAGATCGTGCTCGTTGCCGCCGGTCCCGTGCAGGAGCAGCAGCGGTCGGGCGGAGGCCGCACCGGGCTCGAAACGATGGATCAGGCCGAGGGCATCGGGGGTCAGAACGTCTTGGTTCATGGCGACCTCGCTGGTGGCAATCTTTGCACCTCCGTCCCGTTCGTCCGGGGCGGAGGCGTGGGTCAGGCGACCTTCGGCAGCACCGCCTCGATCTGGGCCCGGTGCGGCTCCAGTCCGGCGGGCAGCTTCAGGGCGCTGCCGAGGGACTCCACCGGCTCGTCGACGGCGAAGCCGGGGGCGTCGGTGGCGATCTCGAACAGCACGCCGCCGGGCTCGCGGAAGTAGACCGACCGGAAATACTGCCGGTCCCGCTGCTCGGTGACCTGGAGGCCGAGCCCGGCAAGTTTTTCGGCCATCGCGGCCTGCGCGGCATCGTCCGCCGCCCGGAACGCGATGTGGTGGACCGAGCCCGCCCCCTGCCGACCGCGCAGGAAGCCGCCCACCGCCCGGATCGTCACGAAGCCGCCGAGCGCCGCGCTGCCGGCGAACCGGGTCAGGTTGCCCTCGCGGGCCTCCTCGCGCAGGCCCAGCACCTCCGTGAGGATTGCGGCCGTGGCCTCGGCTGTCTCCAGGAGCAGCGTCACCCCGTGCAGGCCGCGGATCGCGTGCTCGGCCGGGACCTCGACCGAGGCCCAACCGGCTTCCGCCTCGGCGCCGTCGACGCCGACCAGCGCCAGCATCATCCCGTCGGGATCGCGGAACCGCAGGGTCGGCGCGCCGAACACCTGGACCAGGGGCTCGTGGGCGACGCCCTTCTCGATCAGCCGGTGGGTCCACCAGCCGATCGAGCCGCGGGGCACCCGGAACGCGGTCTCCTGGGTCTCGCCGACCCCGACCCGGCCGGGGGCCGCGTGCTCGATCGGGAAGAAGGTCAGGATCGTGCCGGGCTGCCCGGCCGCGTCGCCGTAGTAGAGGTGGTAGGTGCCCGGATCGTCGAAGTTGACGGTCTTCTTCACCAGCCGCTGTCCGAGCACGCGGGTGTGGAAGTCGAGGTTGCGCATTGCCGGGCCGGAAAAGGCCGTGACGTGGTGGAGGCCGGACTGCACCATGACGCTGTCTCCCGAGAAGCCGCCGCGGGAAGCGCGGCGGGCGTGTGTCGATGACGGCAATCTGGCCCTTGCCATGCCCCACGAAAATAGAAACGCTGGAAACCCATCGTTTCCGGAATGCGACTCATGCGGCTCCCCGATTTCGAGGCCTGGGCGGTCTTCGCCAAGGTGGTGGAGGCGGGCTCGTTCGGCCGGGCTGCGGAGGAGCTGGGCCTGTCGAAGGGCACTGTCTCGAAGGCCGTGGGCCGGCTGGAGGCCCGGATCGGCGCGCGGCTGTTCAACCGCACCTCGCGCAAGCTGGCGCTGACGGAGGCCGGGCACGCCGCCAAGGCCGGCGCCGCGCGGATCCTGGCGGAGGGCGAGGCCGCGGAGGCGCAGGCCGTGGCGGGGGCCGCAGAGCCGCGCGGCCTCGTCCGCCTCGCGGCGCCGATGACCTTCGGGGTGATGCATGTCGCGCCGCTGCTGCCGGATTTCCTGCGCCAGCACCCCGCCGTCTCGGTGGACCTGCACCTCTCGGACGCGGTGGTCGATCTCGTGGGCGGCGGCTTCGATATCGGGCTGCGGATCGCGGCCCTGCCGGATTCCTCCCTGCGCGCCCGGCGGCTCTGCGCGATCCGGCGCTCGCTGGTGGGCACACCCGCCTATCTCGACCGGCACGGACGGCCTACGCATCCGGACGAGCTCGCCCGCCACGCCTGCCTGGGCTACGCCTACCTGCCGACCCCCGACCGCTGGCGGTTCATCGACGCGGCCGGCGCGGAGGCCGTGATCGTTCCCGGCGGCCCGCTGCGGGCGAACAACGCCGAGGCGCTGGCGCCGGCGCTCCGGGCCGGGCTCGGCCTCGCCCTGCAGCCGGACTTCATGATCTGGGACGACCTCGAATCCGGGCGCCTGGAACGGGTCCTGCCCGGCTGGTCGCCGCCGCCGATCGCGCTGCACCTCGTGACGCCCCCCGGCGACCCGCGGCCGGCCCGGATCACCGCCCTGATCGGCTATCTCGGGCAGACCCTCGCCCAGGCCCCCTGGGCCGGGCCGGCGCCGCGATAGGGCAGGACCGGGATTCGTCGGGTCACAACCAGGAGTTACAGATCTCTAGGGGTTCGACGTCCAGTTCGGAGACTGACGGCACGGCGCTTGCGGTCAAAGATCGCGTTCCTATCGGAAGCGTACGGTCTTTACCTTATGAATGATTTTATACAAATATTCTTGACTTGCTCGATTGTATCTGGCCAGGTCCGTAAAGCTTGGATACCTTACCTCTCTTGAAGGAGGGTGTCCGGCATCGGTCGTTACATGTCCGATCCTGGCGTCCGTGAGGCTGGCCCTGGACGCTCCATGGGGATGGATGAGGTGTTGACCGACCTTGGAACCGTCGCGCGGGCAGGCCCTCGGTCGTGCGGCCGTATCCCCCCGGTGAGACGGACCGGCAGCCCCCTGCCCTGCACGCGCCACCGAGCGCAGCACCCGCTCGAGAGCCGTGCGCGCCGCCCTTGGCATAAGCCCCTTAGACCCGTCCGTTCGAGGCCTTGATGTTGACTGCGGTTCCCGTCCGATCCGCGCCCGATCGGCTGGTCCATAAGACCGTGGCCGCCGCCGTCGCCGAATCCTTGCGCCAACGGATCCTCACCGGCGAGTTCCCGGCCGGCACGCAGCTGCGCCAGGACGCGCTCGCGGAGGCATTCGGGATCAGCCGGATCCCGATCCGCGAGGCCCTGCTGCAGCTCGAAGCCACCGGCCTGATCAAGATCATGCCGCATCGCGGCGCCGTGGTCTCGGGCCTGTCGGTGGAGGAGGTGGAGGACATCTTCGCCCTCCGGGTCCAGCTGGAGCCGGAGCTGCTGGCCCTCTCGGCGCGGCGTTTTTCCGAGGCGAACATCCTGGAGCTGCGCAGCCTCACCGAGGAATACAGCGCCGCCCTGGGGGCCGGCGAGATCCTGCGCTGGGGCGAGCTGAACCGCCGCTTCCATCTCGACCTGCTGCGGCACGCCGAGCGCCCGCGCTCGCTCAGCATCGTCGCCGGCCTGCTGCAGGATTGCGACCGCCCGACCCGGCTCCAGCTCTCGGCCTCCGGGGACGTCGCCCGGGCCGACCGGGAGCACCGGGAGATCCTCGCCCTGTGCGAGGCCGGCGAGATCGACGCGGCGGCCGACATGCTGCGCAGCCATATCGAGCATGCCGCGCGATCCCTGATCGCGATCTACCGGCGCGCGCTCGGCGCGTGAGGCGGGGCGCGCGACCGGCGCTGAACCGAGGGCTGCTGCCGTCACGGACGGGCCCAAGCCCCCGAAAGCAGGCGCAGGTCCCCTCCTCCCGTGCGGGCTAGGATATTCACACATCGGCTCGCGGAAGGCGGGACGGGCTCTCCTCCCCCTTGCGGGGAGGAGTTGGAGGTGGGGGTGGTTCAGAAGGCACCGCTGCGCCTCATCCGGCACCACCCCCACCCCTGGCCCCTCCCCGCAAGGGAGAGGGGAAAAGCGCGGTGCTTCAAACGCTTGCTGCCGGAACGATGTGTGAAGCCGCCACGCGCCCCCTCTCCCGTGCGGGCTACGATGTTCACACATCTGCGGACGAAGCGCGGGTCCCCTCGCCCCGCTTGCGGGGAGAGGCCCGCACGGACCTCGTCGTCCGTGCGGGAAGCGCAGGCGAAGCCGGAGCGGCGGTGAGGGGGCGGTTCAGGACGAGGCGC
>NZ_JAKSYO010000176.1 GCF_022829635.1 Methylobacterium sp. E-066 | reverse complement strand
AATGGTGGAGCCAGACGGGATCGAACCGACGACCTCATGCTTGCAAAGCACGCGCTCTCCCAACTGAGCTATGGCCCCAAGGGGTCAGCCTCAGCCGATCGAACGTCCCGTGTCGTGGTGGGCCTGGGACGACTCGAACGTCCGACCTCACCCTTATCAGGGGTGCGCTCTAACCACCTGAGCTACAGGCCCAGAGCGATCAAAGCACGCCGCCCGGCATACGCCGGAGCGGTGCGCCGATCGCGCTATCTGGTGAGGAAGAGAAACGAGGACGGCGCCTGTCCCGCCAAATGGGACCCTGACAGGTCCCTGTATCCTAAATGATCCTCGATGGATGAACTGACGTTCGCTGCGATCCGGCAGAACCGGACCCCATGTCCAAAAAGAAATCCTTAGAAAGGAGGTGATCCAGCCGCAGGTTCCCCTACGGCTACCTTGTTACGACTTCACCCCAGTCGCTGACCCTACCGTGGTCGCCTGCCTCCTTGCGGTTGGCGCAGCGCCGTCGGGTAAGACCAA
>NZ_JAKSYO010000174.1 GCF_022829635.1 Methylobacterium sp. E-066 | reverse complement strand
TTGGTCTTACCCGACGGCGCTGCGCCAACCGCAAGGAGGCAGGCGACCACGGTAGGGTCAGCGACTGGGGTGAAGTCGTAACAAGGTAGCCGTAGGGGAACCTGCGGCTGGATCACCTCCTTTCTAAGGATTTCTTTTTGGGTTTGGCGCCGAGCGATCGGGGCCGTCCTGCTTCGGCAGACCCATCGAGGATCATTTAGGATACAGGGACCTGTCAGGGTCCCATTTGGCGGGACAGGCGCCGTCCTCGTTTCTCTTTCTCGTTCCGGGCCATCGGGCTCCGTCATCCCTGCACAGGGATGGGCGTCGAGCCGGCCTGGAGATTGAGTTTGCCGCAGCCTGGATGCTGTGAGGACCGTCAGGTTCCGCAGGATCGGCTGTTAGCCGAAGACATCAGTGACAGCGTGAAGAGGGAATGTGGCCGTTGGGGGCGCGAAAGCGTCAGCCCTGGCGGTCATGTTCGGCAAGCATACGGCGATTTGATCGGAAACGATCGGATCGCTGGTCTTTTTGTGACCGTGTCAGATTTTTGCTCTGGATCCTCTGGACCCAGTGGCAAGAAAACGGACATCGATCACGAGAGCGATCAAGTGTCTTAAGAGCATTCGGTGGATGCCTTGGCGCTGAGAGGCGATGAATGACGTGGTACGCTGCGATAAGCCTTGTGCAGCTGCGAACGAGCTTTGATCCAGGGAGTTCCGAATGGAGAAACCCACCAGCGACCTTCCGTATTGCGGGACCAGGCGCGAGCCTGGTTCTCCAATACGGTTGGTCACATGAAGGTATCAAATCCTGAATCCATAGGGGTTTGAAGCGAACCCGGGGAACTGAAACATC
>NZ_JAKSYO010000173.1 GCF_022829635.1 Methylobacterium sp. E-066 | reverse complement strand
CCGCCCCCGTCGCGATGCCCCGCGCCCGGCCCTCTGCGGTGGCCAACGTACCACGCAGAAGGGGGAGGGAGGGGCGCGTGTGGGCGACGGGTGCTTTCATCCGCAACGGCGGCCAGGCCCACGGACCGGACCGTGCCGGTTGCGACGCGCCCCCTCGCCCAGGCGGGAGAGGGGTGGGGTGAGGGATCGGGGGCTTCCGGAAAGGTCGCACCGCTCACCCTGTCCCTCTGCCGCACGGGGGAGGGGACCAGCGGCGCATCCGGCAGCGTCCGATCCGCCGGGAAGACCTGAGCGCTGCAACCAATCAAAATATCCTCGACGATCCCGACCGTCCGCCTCGCCCCGCCGAGATCGATCCCGTGCGGCTCGGGCGGCGTTGCGCCGAGCTGGGCGGC